>JAAVDJ010000015.1 GCA_014801875.1 Bacteroides sp.
AAGGAGAGAGTGAAATAAGAATCGTGTAACATAATTTAATTGTGGATTAATGGTTACTTAAATATAATCATTATTCCCCAATTTTGCAATAGGCAAGAGCAAGAAAATCAATACCGTATGTCGATATTCGTGAACAAAATCGTGAACACTCACACTTCTGTACATTCTGTTCACTAACCACCTTCCGTGAATTTCATCGTTTTTCCGCGATTTACAGTTTCTGTTCACGATTACCAACCCTCAATTTACCCCAAATCAATCTTTAAGTGTTAAATTATATGTATAATCAAGCATAATCGCCATTAAAACTAAAAAGAAGTTAAAATTGAGGGCGATTTCAATTAAAAGTGGGGTTCTGAACCCGTTGAAGCGTATGAAAGCCCCTCATTGTGAACTGTAAATCGCAGAAAAACACAGAAGATTAGAAAGTTACGTCAGGTGAACGTAAATCGTGAACAAAACTGTTCACGGCAACGCTTGTTCACGAATTGTACACCCGGCAACCTCACAATGTTCACAATTCTGCCGGATAGGGGTATTACAAAAATCGCTGAAACTGTCTTAGTTTCAGCGATCTGCGGCATTCTGCCGTTTTGTTAAGTGACCCCGGTGGGGCTCGAACCCACGACCCAATGATTAAGAGTCATTTGCTCTACCAACTGAGCCACGGAGTCATTTTTCAATCGGGAGCGTTGGTGTTTGTCCCGTTTGCGAGTGCAAAGTTACGATGATTTTTTGAGACAGCCAAATTTTTAACAAGAAAAATTTAAAAAAAATGAAAAAAACGATGTTTTAACCCTATAATTTAGCTTTTTTACCAATTTTACTTCGTTTTTTCACTAATTATTATGTTGCTCTCCTAAATTTTATCTATCTTTACACATTATTTCCAAAACTATATCTGACTCGAGGGCGCCCGGAGGCTTCCATCCTGCCGTGCCCTCCCCAAAAACTTAAATATTTAACCCTTAATATCAATCAAGTTATGAACAACAAAGTTCTTTATCTTGCACTGGGCGTAGCCCTGCTCGGAACTGCCAGCTGCTCCAAGAAAGTTGGTGAATTCCAGAGCAATTATTTCAACACTACCCCGACTCCTCTGGAGACTGTGGGTATGAATGTGCCTGCAACCATCACCGGCACAGTTCCGGCTAAATTCATGGTCAAGAATGCCAAGGTAACCGCAACTCCCGTACTCGTTTACGAAGGTGGTGAATTCCAAGGCACTCCCGCTGTCATTCAGGGTGAGAATGTGCGTGCAAACGGTCAGGTCATCAGCTATAACAATGGCGGCACTTTCACTATCCCCTTCAACACAGAGTATAAACCCGAAATGGCTCAGTCTGACCTCTACCTTGATTTTCAGGTAGACCAGAACGGCAAGCTTTACGGTCTTCCCCGTGTGAAAGTTGGCGAAGGCATCATCGCTACCTCTACTCTCGCTTCTGCGGCTTCCGTGACTCCCGCAATCGCAAAAGACAAGTTCCAGCGCGTAATCAACGAGAAGTATAACGCCGACATCCGCTTCCTCATCAACCAGGCCAACATCCGCCAGAACCAGATTGACGCTCCCGATTACGTAGACCTCAACAAGCGTCTTCTTGAGGCTAACGCAGCTGCAAATCAGGAAATCGCAGGTGTAAACATCAATTCATACGCTTCTCCCGATGGTACTCTCGCTTTCAATACCGAACTCGCAGAGCAGCGTGAGACCAACACCACCCGTTTCATGGAGAACCAGCTGAAGAAAGACAAAATCACTGAATTCGGTGAGCTCACTTCTTCTTTCACTCCGGAGGATTGGGAAGGTTTCCAGGAACTCGTATCCAAGAGCAATATCCAGGATAAAGACCTTATCCTTCAGGTGCTCCAGATGTATAAAGATCCCGAGCAGCGCGAACAGGAGATCCGCAATCTTTCAAGCGTATTCGACGAACTCGCAGACCAGATTCTTCCCCAGCTCCGTTACTCTCGCATCCAGGCGTCAATCAACGTAATCGGTAAGAGCGACGAAGAGCTCATCCAGCTTTTCAACACTGATCCCCAGGCTCTGACAGAGGATGAAATCCTTTACGTAGCAACCCTCACCAACGACAACACCCGCAAGATGGAGGTTTACAAGAAGGCTTCTGAAATCTATCCTAAGAGCTACCGTGCATACAACAACCTCGGTCTTACTCAGTATGAGGCCGGCGACTATGCAGCTGCCCAGAATTCTTTCCAGAAGGCAAAACAGCTTGACCCGACTTCTAAAGAGGTTGACATGAACCTCGGTCTTGTAAACCTTCTCGATGGCAACTACAATAAGGCTAACGAACTTCTCGGTGCAGCCGCAGGTGTGCCTGAGGCAGCTGACGCTCTCGGTGTTTACTATCTGACTCAGGGTGAAGTAGCTAAGGCAAACACAGCGTTTGGCAATTCCAAGACTAACAACTCTGCCCTTGCCAAGATTCTTTCCAAGGATTATTCAGCAGCCACTTCAATCCTTTCTTCAATCCAGAATCCTGACGCAGAGACTTACTATCTCGCAGCTATCGTGGCAGCTAACACCAACAACGAGAGCGGCGTGATCAGCAATCTCCAGAAGGCAGCAAGCCTTGACCAGTCAATCATCGAAAAGGCAAAGAAGAACCTCGTGTTCTCTAAGTTTAATCTTAGCGCACTCTAATTCTTCCCTTCCATAAAGAAACAGGGCGACCGTTTGGTCGCCCTGTTTCTTTATGCATCCGTCTCCGGATGGGAAAGCTATTATAAGCTAAGTATGATTCAATCAGTTGAGTTTTGCCTTGATAGCCTCGGTCTCCTTCTCGTAGCCGGGTTTCTCAAGAAGAGCGAACATATTCTTCTTGTAAGCCTCCACACCGGGCTGGTTGAACGGATTCACGCCGAGCATATAGCCGCTGATGCCGCAAGCCTTCTCAAAGAAATAGATAAGCTGACCAAGTGTGTGCTCATCAAGTTTGTTGAGCTCGATCTTGATATTGGGGACACCGCCGTCAACGTGTGCGATCTTGGTGCCGAGCTCAGCCATCTTGTTCACCTCATCAATACGCTTGCCGGAAAGGTAGTTGATACCGTCAAGATTAGCGGCATCCTCAGGAATACGACGTGTGATAGCCGGCTCCTTTACTGAGAGCACAGTCTCGAAGATTGTGCGCTCGCCATCCTGAATCCACTGACCCATTGAGTGAAGGTCTGTAGTGAAATCTACAGATGCAGGGAAGATGCCCTTTCCATCCTTACCCTCACTCTCGCCGTAGAGCTGTTTCCACCATTCAGCAAAGAAGTGGAGTTTGGGATTATAATTCACGAGAATCTCGATTTTCTTACCGTCCTGATAGAGAGCATTGCGGAGACGTGCGTAGATTTCACAAGGATTCTCAGCACCCGGATGCTTTGTAGTCTCCTCCATTTCAGCAGCTCCGGCCACAAGTTTCACGATATCGAAACCGGCACAAGCGATAGGAAGAAGACCGACGGGAGTAAGAACAGAGAAACGACCGCCTACATTGTCAGGAATTACGTAAGTCTCATAACCCTCCTGAGTGGCGAGAGTGCGGAGCGCACCCTTCTTCTCGTCGGTTATAGCCACAATGAGATCCTTGGCAGCCTCTTTTCCGGCCTGTTTCTCAAGGAGCTCCTTAAGAATACGGAAAGCAATCGCAGGCTCTGTGGTTGTGCCTGATTTGGAAATAACCACGATACCGAATTTCTTACCTGTCAGAAGCTTCTCGAGTTCGGCAGTGTATTCCTCGCCTATATTCTGTCCTGCGTAAAGCACTTTCGGATTCTTCGGCTGCGGACCGTAGAAGTCTGCGAAATTATCTGAAAGCGCGGATATGACAGCCTTTGCGCCAAGATAGCTGCCGCCGATACCCACACACACTACATAATCGCAATTCTCACGAAGACGCTCAGCTGTCTTGTTGATGCGTGCGAGAAGATCCTGAGAGGTTGAAGATGGGAGGTTGAGCCAACCGAGGAAGTCAGCACCTTCACCGTTTCCCTCATGCAATTTAGCCATTGCCTCTACTGCGGCTGCTTCATTTCCCTGAAATTGTTTTTCAGCGAAATAAACAGCATCCTGAATGTTGATTTCAATAGATTTCATTTCTTTTTATAATTTAATTGTAATAATCTGAGATAGGGGAAAGACCGGAAAGAAAACTATCCGGCTCTCCGCTTGTCTAATTTATACTCATGAGAAAGTGCTCTCAATCCTGGCGAAAGCATCGCGCGGCTTGACTCCCCGGTAAAGGATATTATGGACACAATCGAGAATCGGCATGTCAACATTGACCGTGGAGTCATTGATTTCATGCATGCAGCGTGTGCCATAATAACCCTCGGCCACCATCTCCATCTCCATCTTGGCAGCCTTCACACTGTGGCCCTTCCCGATCATCGAACCGAAATTATGGTTTCTGGAGAAAAGGCTGTAGGCTGTCACGAGGAGATCGCCCAGATAAGCCGAGCGACAGATGTCTCGCTCCATCGGAGCTATAGCGTCCACAAAACGACGCATCTCCCTTATCGAATTGCATACGAGCATAGCCTTGAAATTATCGCCCCCCTTCATTCCGTCGACAATTCCGGCGGCGATGGCATAGACATTTTTCAACACCGCTCCGTATTCAATCCCGGCTACATCTTCCGAATGGATTGTGCGCAGGTTGTGTCCTGCGATTGCATGGCCAAACTCAAGACTCTTCTCAAGATCATGGCAGCCAATGGTCAGATAGCTGAGATGGTCAAGAGCCACCTCCTCTGCATGACAGGGCCCCCCTATGACGAGGAGATTGGAGTCGGCGCAACCGAAATGGCGGGAGAACCATTGAGTGACAATCAGATTTTCATCAGGGACGAGCCCTTTCACAGCCGACACAATGTTCTTCTCCGAAAGATTAGCCTCAATTTTGCAAGCCTCTCCCTTGAAATAAGGTGAAGGTATTGCCACAACCAAAGTGTCCGCCCCTTCTACCGCCTCGTTGATATCTGAGAAGAAATCGATACGCGCGGTGTCAAAAGTGACGTCACTCAGATAGACCGGATTCCGCCCCCTTCTGATAAACTCCTCGATTCTTTCAGGCCGGCGGACATACCAGTTTATACGGTCGTTGTTATTCAGCAGAAGCTTTGCGAGAGCAGTGGCCCAACTGCCGGCCCCCACGACTGCGATCTTGCCTAAACGTCCGGCCATCATTCTTCGGTTTTCTCGTTATCCTCCTCCTGTTTGTTCTGCGCTTTCTTCTCCGGACGCATCTGCGGGAAAAGGAGCACTTCCTGAATTGTGTTCTGTCCGGTGAGAAGCATAGCGAGGCGGTCCATGCCGATTCCCATGCCTGAGGTCGGAGGCATTCCGTATTCAAGGGCGCGTATGAAGTCGCCGTCGATAATCATAGCCTCGTCGTCGCCTTTATCTGCAAGTTTCATCTGCTCCACGAAACGCTCATATTGGTCGATTGGATCATTGAGCTCGGAGTAGGCATTAGCAAGCTCCTTACCGTTGACCATAAGCTCAAAACGCTCGGTAAGGCGCGGATCCTCACGATGACGTTTTGTCAGCGGAGACATCTCGATGGGATAGTCGATTATGAAAGTTGGCTGGATATAGCTTCCCTCACATTTCTCGCCGAAAATCTCATCGATAAGCTTTCCCTTTCCAAACGATTCGTCAACCTCGATGCCATTCGCCTTGCAGAAAGCACGAAGTTCATCCTCGGTCTTTCCGGTAATGTCGAAACCGGTCTTCTCAAGAATAGCCTGCGTCATGGTCACACGCGGATAAGGAGCCTTGAACGACACTGTATGGTCGCCTATTGTCACCTCGGTCGTGCCGTTGACATCAAGACATATCTTCTCAAGCATCTTCTCGGTGAAATCCATCATCCAGTTGTAGTCCTTATAGGCCACATAGATTTCCATTGCCGTAAACTCCGGGTTATGACTGCGGTCCATACCCTCATTACGGAAATTGCGGGAAAATTCATAGACACCCTCGAATCCGCCTACAATAAGTCTTTTGAGATAAAGCTCGTTGGCGATACGAAGATAAAGAGGGATATCAAGGGCATTGTGGTGAGTGATGAAAGGGCGTGCGGAAGCACCGCCGGGAATAGCCTGCAGCACCGGAGTGTCAACCTCTATATAGCCGTGAGAATTGAAATATTCACGCATTGAGTTGAACATCTTCGTACGCTTGATGAAAATATCTTTCACACCCTTGTTTACCACAAGGTCAACATAGCGCTGGCGATAACGCTGCTCGGGATCGGTGAAAGCATCGTAAGCCTTTCCATCTTTCATCTTTACCACCGGGAGGGGACGAAGGCTTTTGGCCAATACCGTTATCTCCTGCGCATGGATTGAAATCTCACCCATCTGAGTGCGGAACACATACCCTTTCACGCCGATGAAATCACCTATATCAAGGAGCTTTTTAAAGACGACATTATACATATCCTTGTCGTCGCCGGGGCAAAGGTCGTCACGACTGACGTAGACCTGAATTCTGCCGTCGGCATCCTGCAGCTCCATGAAAGAAGCCTTTCCCATGATGCGGCGGCTCATGATACGCCCTGCGACAGTCACCTCGCGCGGAGGCTCCTGACCGTCTACGAAATTCTCCTTGATTTCCACGGAATGTCCCGTCACCTTATACTCAGGCGCGGGATAAGGCTCGATGCCACGATCGCGCAACGCCTGCATACTGTTGCGGCGCACCTGTTCCTGTTCTGTGAGTTCCTGATTTGCCATATAGGGTTATTTTTCTATCTTTATAATTGTCCAGACCTCTCTTGCACGAGAGGAAAATGGCGCTGTTTGCCATAAAACTGCAAATTTAGCAAAATTTTCCTTAAAATCCTTTTGAATTGCCCGAAAGTTGGCAAACCGAATTTATTTCACCACATTCTGCGGATGTCCGTCTATAAAAGCACTCAGATTTTCCACAGCAATCTCAAGAAGTCTTTGCCGAGCCTCCCGGGAAGCCCACCCGATATGGGGAGTGACGAATACGTTCGGAGCCTTCAGCAAAGGATCATCTTCACGTGGAGGCTCTTCAGGAAGTACATCCGTACACAAAGCTCCGAGCCTGCCGTCGCGCAACGCCTCGCAGACGGCCTCCTCATCCATAAGCTGCCCGCGGGCTGTATTCACAAGGATTGTCCCTTTTTTCAATTTATCGAGCCATTGGCGGTTTACCATCTCCCGGGTGTCATCGGTAAGAGGGCAGTGCAGGCTGACCACATCACACACCCGGAGCTCCTCTTCATCACCCTTCTCCACCCAATCAGGGAGTCGGTCGGCACTCTTGGAGGTAAAGGCCTTTACCTTCATTCCGAAAGCATGAGCAATTTCAGCCACTTTCCTGCCGATATGCCCGAAACCGAAGATACCGATAGTCTTATTTGAAAGCTCTATAATGGGAGCCACGGTATAGCAGAAATCAGCGGACGCACTCCAGCGACCCTCCCGGTTGAGCTGAGTGTAGCTCTCCACACGGTTTGTCGCAGCCAGAATGAGGGCAATCGCCATCTGAGCGACAGAGTCCGTGCTGTATGCGGGAATATTGCTGACAGTGATTCCCAGTTCGTCGGCAGTCTTGAGATCCACGAGATTACATCCTGTGGCGAGAATACCTATATATCGGAGGTCCGGAAGACTCCGGATTGTCTCTCCGTCAAGCGGAGTCTTATTTGTTATCACGGCCTGACACCCTTGCGCCCGCTCATGAAGCTCTGCTGGAGAAGTGCGATCGTAGATCGACACTTCTCCGAGGGCGCGGAGAGGATCCCACGAAAGATCGTCGAGAGCCAGGGTGTAGCCGTCAAGCACACATATCTTCATTGTCTTATAGTCCGGGTGATACGAATGAAATCTTCAACTGAAAGGCGCTCCGGGCGTAAGGCCATGATGGGGTCTTCGCGGAGTGGAGAGTCGGGAGGGATAAGGCCGGAAAGGGAATTGCGGAGAGTCTTGCGACGCTGTCCGAAGGCAGTCTTTATGACTGTCTTAAACAACTTTTCATCACATCCAAGCTCCGTGCGTGAATTGCGCGTCAGCCGGATGACTCCGCTCATCACCTTCGGCGGGGGGGAGAAGACCGTCGGAGGCACATTGAAGAGATACTCGCAGTCATACCACGCCTGGAGAAGGACTGAGAGAATACCATAGACCTTGCTTCCCGGCTTGCTGCATATCCTTTCCGCAACCTCCTTCTGAAGCATACCGGCCACCACGGGAATATCCTCCTTATAGTCGAGCACCTTGAAAAAAATCTGGGAAGAGATATTATATGGATAATTTCCGATGAGGACGAACTGCCCGGTAAAGAATTCTTTAAGATCAAGGCGCAGGAAATCTCCCTCAGTCACCTCAAGCGAGGGGAAGACCTTGGCGAGATACCTCACACTTTCCGAATCAATCTCCACCGCTTTCAACCGGCGGCCATTATTAAGGATGAACTGGGAGAGCACTCCCATTCCCGGTCCGATTTCAAGCACGGGGAGATCACTCCATTTCTTGGCATCGTCGGGAAGCTCGGGACGCTGTATTGTGTCGGCTATCCTCTTGGCGACATCAAGGTCGGTGAGGAAATGCTGGCCGAGGGCTTTTTTTGCTTTAACTTGGGTCATATATGAACGAAAGATTTAACTGATCGCCCCCTTTGCGGAGGGACCACATTATATAAACGGATAGGTGACAAAAACGTTTGATATCACCCATCCGGAAAATCCGGAGGAAATAATCATGCTTTGATTTGTGGATATGGAATTATTTTAGTAAGTTTGCAGGTGTCAAACCCGGCTTCCATGTCGAGAGACAAGACAAACCCTTATACTAACCAGACATACCCGAAAACCAGATGAAAAATCTAATCTATGCCGCCGCTCTGGCGCTCGTATGCCCTCTTACTGCCGCAGCAACCGACATGCAAGCTCCGGCTCCCGAGGCTAAGCCGGATTCAACCGGATTCACTTTCAAAGACATCAAGATCAATCCCACGACTTCCGTAAAAGACCAGAACAAATCAGGGACATGCTGGAGTTTCTCCGGAATCTCATTCCTCGAGGACGACGTGTTGCGTCGTGGTGGAGACAAGAATCTGGATCTGTCCGAAATGTATGTGGTACGCAAATGTTACATTGACAAGGCCAAGAAATATATGCGCACACACGGCAACGTCAACTTCGCTCCCGGCGGATCGTTTGCCGACGTCATCAATGTCATCGACACATATGGAATCGTTCCGGAGGCAGTTTACGATGGTCTCAACTACGGTGAGGACAAGCATGTACACGGCGAGCTCAACAATGCCCTGACAGCATATCTTAATGCTGTCCTCAAAAACCCCAATCGCAAAGTTTCCACCGCATGGCTCCCCGGCTTCATCGGTATCCTTGATGCCTATCTCGGTCCGGAACCCTCCGAATTTTCCATCAACGGCAAGAAATACACTCCGCAGAGCTATGCCAAGGAGCTCGGTCTGAAAGGGGATGACTTCATCAGCATCACCAGCTTCAACCATCATCCTTTCTATCAGCCTTTCGCCATAGAGATTCCCGACAACTGGCTTTGGGCTGAGAGCATGAATGTGCCTCTCGACGAGATGAAAGCCACAATCGACAATGCTCTCGAAAACGGTTATACCGTGGCATGGGGTGCAGACGTGTCAGAGCCCGGTTTCAAATGGGCCAAAGGTTTCGCTGTGCTTCCGGAGCCAAAATCGGAGGCTAACCTTGAGGGCACAGAGCTTTCCCGCTGGGTGAAACTTTCAGACAAAGATCGTGAGAAAGCCAACTCAGACATCAATGGCCCGGTGAAAGAGATCGTTGTGACTCAGGAAAACCGTCAGGAAGGTTTCGACAACTATCAGACCACTGACGACCACGGCATGGTAATCGTCGGAATCGCGGAAGACCAGAACGGCAACCGTTTCTATAAGGTGAAGAACTCTTGGGACACCAATCAGATCTACGATGGCTACTTCTACGTTTCCGAGCCTTTCCTTCTTGCAAAGACAATCAATGTCATGGTCAACAAGAAAGCCGTTCCTCAGGCGGTAGCCAAGAAAATCGGTCTCAACTGATTTGAATATAGACCAACAATCATATAATACAAAAATAAAGGGTTGCATTTTGATGCAACCCTTTATTTTTGTATTGAATCCTGGTATTATCTTGGCCTACCCTCCCATCTATCGTCCGCTTGCGGATGAACGGTCAGCATTGGCGTCAACATCTATGAGCTTATTGGCACCCCCTTTCTGACGCCCCCATTGCAGATTGTATGACACGGATATATATGGAATCCGAAGGTCTACACGCATATGCTTTACATTCGAATTATATCTACTGAGTAGCTCTGACCCTTGGTCATACTTGCCGAAAGGCATTATCATACCGACTCCAAACTGCCATTTGTTCCAGTTATATGACAAGTCGATAATAGATAAATCCTCATTCCATGATAGTCTTTCTCCGAAGAGAGTTCGTGCAGACTTAGAGTATTGGGCAGAAAGCACAAACCCATAATGGCTTAGCATCAGCTGTGCGTTTCCGCTCCAGTTGTGATTATATAATTTGTAGCCGGAGCCTTCCATACGCTCGGCACGATATTCTATACTTCCCGCGACAGCGAGCCAATCAGGGATGACCTCCACCTGTGGCGACAGACTAAACACTATGTTTTTAAGACCCCGGCTGTTCTCAAATGTGGTGATCAGACGCTCATCCTCCCAATAGAGGCGGGGAGCGATAGCGTCAGGCGAAGAGAAGGCACGGATACCGAATGTACCGTCTACTCGCGGAAAACTGAAACTATAGCGAAAACTCAACATATATGAATTAGAGGTTTTCAGATTAGGATTACCGATCTGCCACTGGAAGCCGTCGATTTGTTGCGGTGCTATGTTTGTTTCAGATAACGAAGGTGCCGTTTGCCATGAAGAGAAACCCAAGCGCAAGCGGTGGTTTGAATTGATTGAATATGAGAGTGATGCCTGAGGGCGAAAATTCCATGAATGATTTCCCTGATTGGATTCGCGAAAATGGAATGAGGTATATTGAGCCCCCGCACCGGCTGTGAATGTAAAATTATTTATGCGCTGATAGTATTCGGCAAAGAAATAGGCTTTGTCTTGCCTTTGATGAAACACGCTGTTGTCAAGATTGCGATATGTGGACCGGTTGCGGTTTGCGTTGTAAGACGCCCCGACTGTAAGACGCTGCGTATTCCATTGCTTGATATAATCGGCTTCGACTGCATAACCCTGATTTCGGTCAGTGATGTAGGTGGAAACATCGGTCAGTACATTTCCGCTTTCCGGCATAAGTTCTCTATAGTTAGAAAACGAATGTCCTCTGTAAAAGGAAGCACCAAAATCAACCACAAGAGTCTGCCTGTGAGGGAAATGCTGTTCGAAATAGGCTGACAACGAAGGGGTAGTGCCTTGCGAACCGTTACCGTTATCAAGATAAATGTCGCTCCCTTCATTGCTGAGGCTGAGCAATCCTTCATATCTTTCCTTAGACGATATGTCTCTAAATCCCTGTAAAGAAACGTAAATCACAGTAGTGTCAGGCTTTATATAACTGTAAGAGAGCCAGGCTGAAGCCTTATTATCATCAACGGCGCCTCCGAGCGGCTTCTCTGTGCGGGTCAGCGAATTTCCGTCGGGATAGAAAAATGTTTCGTTGTAGTCACGATGGGCTTTGATATTGTCGGTCATTTTGTAGGTTGCGCCAAGGCTCCATTGCGATTTGCCGCTGTTCAGCTTCACATCGGCATAATAATTACCAAAGCGAGTGGTCAGAGCCGGCTGTGCGGAGAGCATCAGCGAACCACCCGCCGAGGGATTGGATGTGATGACATTAAGCACATAAGTAGCTCCGTTATAGCGTAGGCCGGGGTTGTCAATCCATTCCACACGCTTTATCGATTCAGGTAAAAGGGAACGAACCTGCTCTACAGAGGCCTCACGACCGTTTATGCGTAGCTGAACATCCTGTCCGCTTGCTGAGATTGACCCCATCACTTCATTTACTGTAAGGGTGGGTATCATCAGGTGGGTGAGCAGTTGCATCCCGTTTTTGGAGTTTTCGACAGCACTTTCCGATGGATAGAGAACATCCATGTCAGGCTTGCGTATCACCTTAGGTGCTTTAATTACGATTTCATCAAAGTCCTGGGTCGTGAGGGTATCGGCAGTTTCCTGCGCGAAGACGACAGCCGGAAGCTGGAGTGCAACCACGGCCATCATGATTTTTCTGAAGATTGTCGGTCTCATATTGCGATATGTTTTTATTGATTTCATACCGCAAAATTAGTGCTTACCCAATCTTAACACCAAATATAAAAGTCTTAATCCTCTCTATATAATAAACTGATTATCAATTATTATAAAACTAAATAATCTTAATAAGGGTCTTTACAATCCAAATGGGTATTAAACGTGTGTCTGGCGGCAGAGCCACGGCAGGGACGAGCTTCGCGCTACGGAGGAGCGCGGAGGAGGTGAGTCGATGTGGCACGCACGGAGTGCCTGCTCTCCCGGTGTGGGCACAGCTACTTATAAATATTTTATAAATATTGTTTTTGTAATATATTTACACTAACTTTACAGTATAAAATAATATTGAAATGGAGATAGCATTAAAGAAAAATCAGAGCTTCCGCCTTTCAGTGGAACTTATTGATCGTTTGAAGCAACTTGCAAAACGACAGAACCGCAGTCTCAACAACTATGTGGAGACTATACTGCTTGATGCAGCCTATCATGAACCCAATGCAGTGACGCTTGCCGCTCTGAAGGAGGCCGAGAGCGATGCGATGAACGACGTACCGTCTCTGGATATGTCATCTATTGAGGCCATGGAAAAATCAATGGGTCTATGAAGGAGCTTAAGCCCACATCGCAATATAAGAAGGATTACAAGCGATTTCGGAACAATCCGAAAAAGATGGAGAAGCTGTTTGCCATTCTTGAACTGTTACGTCAGGAGAAACCGATTCCTGAAGAAAACCGTCCACATCCGTTGACAGGTAACTATGCGGGACACATGGAATGTCATTTAGAGGGGGATTTCCTTCTTATATGGTTTGATCCTCACAGTGACGTTATCAGCTTGGTGCGTCTCGGCTCCCATTCCGAACTGTTTGGTTAAAACGGTATCTTCAAGCCTATCAGAATACCGTTACGGAAAGTATCTACGTGAACGATTTGGAGTAAAGCAGCTGGCCATTTCAAAGCATTTGAAAAATATCTTCGAGAGTGAAGAACTGGACGAGGCTTCAGTTCATTCCATTTTGGAATATACTGCCGCTGACGGCAAATCTTATAGAACTAAGTTCTATAACTTAGATGCTATATTGTCAGTAGGTTACAGAGGTAATAGTAAAATGCCACATTGTTCCGCCAATGGGCTAACAAGATATTGAAAGAATATCTGCTACGTGGTTATAGCGTAAACCAGCGGTTACTGCCTATGGAGAGCCGCATTGACCATAGGCTATCGGAACATGGGGTCAATGTAAATATCCGGTTGTTAAAATATATGCAAATATAGTTAACTTTGTGGAATGAAACAATGGCAGGTATTGAAAACGGTCTTTCCGGAGGTAATCACGGATAACTTTGAGTTTGTAAATTTCGAGGAACAGTCAGACAGGCTCGATTACTGGCTTGATGAGCGGGGCTATATGTCACGGGATGATTATAAAAAGGGCACCGTGCGTGAATACGGGTTCACCGATGAACGCATCATACAGGATTTTCCGATCAGGGGTAAGTCTGTCTATCTCCATGTCAGGCGACGCAGGTGGCGTGATACCGAGGACGGCAGTGTCTTCACCTATGATTATGAACTGACCGAGGAAGGAACACGTCTCACCCCAGAGTTCGTGGCTTTTTTAAAAGGAGAGGATTGATACCACGGCAGAGAGCATAAACTCCATCGGCTCACATTACGGAGTCAACGGCGGCAATCTGTCGCGCCAGTATAAGGAGGTTTTCAGTGATTACAGGCAGTGGGATCAGCTTGACCATGCGCAGGACTGGATCCTCTATAAGAAAAATCTTGGTCCGGTCGTGTGCATAGACGAGACGGCCCTGAGCTGCGGGGAGTTGTATACAGTGGTCACAAATCCGGCCGGGCATGGAGGCAAGGGAACCCTTATAGCAATGATCAGGGGAACGGATTCAGAAACAGTGATATCGGTACTGGAAAAGATCGGGATCAATAAACGACATACAGTCAGGGAGGTGACACTGGATCTTTCTCCCACAATGATGCGTATAGCCCGGAGGGTATTTCCCAAAGCCTACCTTACCAATGACCGGTTCCATGTCCAGAGGCTGTTCTATGAGGCCATCGACGATCTGAGAATCACCTACCGCTGGATGGCTCGTGATCTTGAAAACGAGGAGATGTGCAAATGCAGGGCGAGCAACACTGAATATACTGCGTTCCGCTACCGCAACGGGGATACCAGGAGGCAGCTTCTTGCAAGGGCAAAACATATACTGACAAGGAACTCAGTGAATTGGTCGGATACCCAGCGCCTCAGGGCAGAGATAATTTTCGAGAATTACCCTGATCTGCGGCATGCCTATCAGTTGGCCCAGGAACTAACCGATATATATAACAGCAGGCTGTCGGTGGATGTGGCGCGTACCAGACTGGCCCGATGGTATGATGCAGTGCAGCAGATGGACTATGGGGTATTTCAGACTGTCCTGAACACATTTCATAATCACTATCAGACAATCCTCAATTTCTTCATAAACCGTGACACCAACGCTTTTGCAGAATCATTCAATGCCAAGGTGAAGGCTTTCCGCAATCAGTTCCGTGGAGTCAGAGACATTCCTTTCTTCCTTTTCAGACTTGCTAAACTCACTGCCTGATCTTTTAACATTCAATCTGACTATATTAACAATTCAACCGGATATTTACATTGACCCAGATAAAGGAACTTTCAGGCAAGGTTGAAGGGTATAGAAAAATCGCGTAAGTAATATTTTTTACTACTTACGCGATTTTTGCGGAGAGGACGAGATTCGAACTCGTGGATAGGATTGCTCCCATCGTCGGTTTAGCAAACCGGTGGTTTCAGCCACTCACCCACCTCTCCAGGGATTTGTCTGAATTAGCCTTAAAGGGAATATCTAACCGGGATACTTCCCTCTTAGCGACTGCAAAGTTAAATCAATTTTATTTATTACGCAAATTTTTTGCAGAAAAATTTTTATTACACCATTTTTATCTAAAACAGCCACATTATTCAAAGTTTTTATTAACTTTGGGTCTTGAACTGCTCGGGAAAGCCGTGCAGGGACATTTCCAATCAAAATCTGTCAGAAAATGAAATATAACCGTATACTCCTGAAGCTCTCCGGCGAGTCTCTTATGGGGGCTCAGGGACATGGTATAGACACCGAACGACTTAACTCCTATGCTCTTCAGATTCAGGAAGCTGTCAATAATGGTGTGCAGGTGGGAATCGTAATCGGGGGTGGAAACATCTTCAGAGGTCTATCAGGGGCCTCCAAGGGGTTCGACCGAGTGAAGGGAGACCAGATGGGTATGTTGGCCACCGTCATCAATTCCCTTGCCCTCAGCTCCGCCCTTGAAGCCATAGGACAGCCCGTGAAGGTATTCACCGCCATACCTATGTTTCCAATCGGCTACCCATTCTCAAAATGGGAAGTAATTAAAACTCTCAAGGAGGGTTCTGTGGCAATAATGAGCTGCGGAACCGGATCCCCATATTTCACCACCGACACCGGCTCCGCACTCCGCGCTATTGAAATCGAAGCCGACGTCATGCTGAAAGGCACTCGCGTGGACGGGGTGTATACTGCGGACCCGGAGAAAGATCCGACAGCTACTAAATTCGACCATATCACCTACAACGAGGTAATCGCTCGCAAACTGAAGGTGATGGACATCACGGCTACCGCTCTCTGCATGGAGAACCATATGCCTATCTATGTCTTCAACATGGACAAAGAGGGGAATCTGGCAAAGATGCTAAAGGGGGAGAATGTAGGAACTCTCGTCAGCAATGAATAATCCTTCGGGAATGCTCACAAATTAAATGCAGTATTGAAAAACAATTTAAAATATACATATGGAAGTAAAGGAATATCTTGACAATGCGAAAGACAGCATGGAGCTCGCGGTTGAATATCTCGACGAGACTCTCTCGCATATCCGCGCAGGCAAGGCTTCGCCCAAGCTGCTGGATTCTATCAGAGTGAATTATTACGGGTCAATGGCTCCGGTTTCTAATGTGGCGAACATCTCCGTTCCCGATGCTCGCACGATAGCCATCACTCCGTGGGAAAAATCCATGTTCAAGGAGATTGAAAAAGCCATCATCAACTCAGAACTTGGCATCACACCCGAAAATAACGGAGAGGTGATCCGTCTTTCCATTCCGCCCCTCACTGAAGACCGCCGCAAGCAGCTCGTGAAGCAGAGCAAGGGAGAGGCTGAGAATGCGAAAGTATCCGTGCGCAACGCCCGTCGTGAAGCCATCGAAGGTCTCAAGAAAGAGATAAAGAAAGGTCTGAGCGAAGACGTGGAGAAAGATGCTGAAAATGATGTTCAGAAGCTCCACGACAAATATATGAAGAAGATCGACGAGATTTTCGCCGCCAAGGAGAAAGAAATTCTCACTGTCTGAATTTCAAATCTTCCAAATTCAACATCAAGGGGCTTCAGACATACGTCCGGAGCCCCTTGATAATACTATCCTGCATCGACCGGGCATTCGCCGAATGCCCTTGACTCCTGGCCTGCGTCGCACACCCCCCTCCCAGTGCGTCACCCTCGAGCCTAACACCTAATGCCTAATGCCAATGGTCTCCATCATCATTCCGATATATAATGCTGAAAAATATCTTCAGGCAACTATCGATTCCGTATTCATGCAGACTTTTCTCGATTGGGAACTGATTCTGGTGGATGACGGCTCGACAGATGCCTCTCCGCAGATATGCGAACTTGCAGGAAATCAATCTGACCGGGTAAGGGTTCTCCATAATAGGAATGCCGGCGTATCCGCTGCAAGGAATTGCGGACTGGATATGGCACAGGGAAGCAATATAATGTTTCTGGATGCAGATGACCTCCTTCCCCCGGAGACCCTTTCTGTCCTGACCGGTTACGCCGATAAAGATAATGCTGATATTGTCTGTGGAGGAATAAAGGAGATAGGGGAGGATTATGAGATGAAAGCCTCCGGCCAATCAACAACTGCGGATAGCAAATCATTCCACTCCACCTGTTATTCGCCACAGTCAGCCACACTTCAGATATTATATCAAAAAAACATTGACTGCTCCGCATGTGGGAAACTTTACAGGACATCCCTATGGAGAGGTCAACGGTTCAGGGAGGGGATGAGATATGAGGACCTTGATCTGATTCCACGCCTTTTTACAATGGCAGAGAGAATCACTCGCGTGGATAATATCACGTATCTCTACCGCCAGCATCCCACAAGCTATATCCACACATTCTCTCTAAAACGCGCCGATGTGCTTGACGTAACGTCACAGCTCACCGAATGGATGACAGAGAGAGATGACACTCTCGGGAAAGGAGCCCGAGCCCGCGAACTGAATGCCAACTTCAATATACTCGGTCTCATCGCCGCCAATTTTAAAGATGCCTCCGATGAAAAAAGTGGTATAAAAGAGAATGAAAAAATTAAAGCAATGCTATTAGCCGACCGCTGTTGGAATAAAATAAAAGAGCTGCGCGGAGAGGCTCTGCGCAACCCTTCTGTAAGATTAAAGACCAAGCTCGGAATACTCGCATCCTATATCGGAGGACGCTCTCTGCTTGAAAAATTTTCAAAGATCATCTACGCCGGATGAGAGGACTTCCCCGGCTCGGTCGAAACCATCTGCCAGAGGGCTATGCCGGTGCTGACCGAGACATTGAGAGANTGTTTCACCCCACCCTGCGGAATCTCCAGAACAACATCGGCGATATCGACTATCCTCTGATCCACNCCCTTCACCTCATTGCCGACCACCAGCAGATAACGCTTTCCATCCTTNATCCTGAANTCTCCAAGCGGCATACTGTTGTGAGTCTGCTCAAGCACACACACAGTCCAACCCTCCTTCTTCATCTTCTCAGTTTCCNTAAGAGCNTCGTCGACATGACGCCAGCATACACTCTCCTCGGCTCCCAAGGCGGTCTTCGTTATTTCCGGATGAGGGGGACAGCCGGAGATTCCGGCCAGAACCACCTCCGATATAAGAAAAGCATCGGCNGTGCGGAAGATTGCTCCTATATTATACATCGAACGCACATTATCCGTCATGACGGCTATGGGTTGCTTCTCCAACTCGCGATAGCGCCTGACGGAACAATTCGTAAGCTCGATGATATTCTTTTTCGCTCTGTCTTCCATCACACCGACATCTCAAGCATCCTCTCGATAGGGCGAATAGCCTTCGCTGCNATCTCGGGGTCAACCTCAATCTCCGGCTTCCCATCGCGCAGCGCCTCATATACCTTCCTGAGAGTATTCATCTTCATATAATCGCATTCGTTACACTGACACTCCGCATCCTCAGCNGGAGCAGCAAGGAAACGCTTTTCAGGACACATCCGACGCATCTCGAAAAGAATGCCACTTTCAGTGACCACTATATATTCCGGCGCGTCATCAGTGCGGGCAAACTCCAGGAGAGCGGCCGTGCTCCCCACCTTGTCTGCGATAAGCTGGAGAGGACGCCTGCACTCCGGATGGACAAGCACCTTGGCCTCCGGATGCTCCTTTTTCATCTCCAGGATTTTCTCGAGCGAGAAACGGTCATGAACATGGCANGCACCGTTCCATAAGACCATATTCCTCCCTGTCACACTATTTATATATTCCCCTAAGTTATGGTCAGGTCCGAATATTATTTTCTCCTCCTGCGGCAGCTGCTCTATTATCTTCCTCGCATTACCGGAGGTCACNACAATGTCGGTGACGGCTTTCACAGCAGCAGAAGTATTGACGTAGCTCACCACCGTATGTCCNGGACGCTCCTTTATAAAGCGGGCGAACTCCTCCGGGTCGCAACTGTCGGCAAGGGAACATCCGGCCGCCGCGTCAGGCACCAGGACAGTTTTCTCCGGGCAAAGAATCTTGGCCGTCTCCCCCATGAAATGCACCCCGCACATCACGATGACATCAGCATCCGTCTTGGCAGCCTGACGCGCCAGGGCGAGGGAATCGCCTATGAAATCGGCAATCTCCTGAATCTCGTCGCGCTGATAATAGTGAGCCATTATAAGAGCATTCTTTTCCTTCTTGAGACGCAATATTTCCTCTTTGAGCCCGTCGGAGCTGAGGGTGGAATCGGTTGTTGTCATTTTTGTTTTTTATTTAATAAATATTTAAATCTTAATAAAAAAATAAACATCAACAATAAAGGGTGTCAATAACCCACAATAACTTTTCGGCGTAAAATTTGGAAATATGAGTTATTGAATTCTGAGGCCGGTTTATTGTCAGATTATCTACAGGGGGTATCCATGATTTTCATTAAATTGTAATCTTTGTCTACACCCTGTAGATAACTGCAAAGTTAATAAATTTTGCCGGATGAGGGTGTCGAAAACTGTAGAAAACCCACCCTCCGGGTGTAGACAATCCTGAAAATAACTATTGACAACTTTATGAGGGAATTTGACAACAAAGATAAGAGAGGCCTTCTCAAAACATTTTTATGAAAAGCAATACGATATATGGATAGTTATCAAGAAGTTTTGAACGACATATCAACCCCTTTCCTACAACTTTCCTACAGGTTATTGACAAGTTATTGACAGGAGGGGGCTCCGCAGGCATACTCCTGCGAAGAGTCAGGAAGACNAACGGAAAGGGGATATGACGGATGATTTTGGGCAAAAAAAGCGGAGAAGCCAAGGCCGCAGCCGAGACTTCTCCGCAACATCAAGGTTACGAAAAGGTGATTCCTTTTACGTCAGGAATGCCCCTCGGGACACTCCTATATTATATAACCTGCGCAGGGGTAGATAGGTTCAAAAAGGAGGGAGCGACAGGCGATGAGTCTGTCGCTCCCTCCCGGGGCCCGTAGTTAATAATTATACTTTATCATGGGAGTAATTTCCTACCCATTTCTATAGCTTCGAGGTTAAGGGGGATGAGAGTGTGGTGTCGTTCGGGGAGAGACTTNTGGAGACCTTTCGAGACATTCTCCATCGGTATCCTGTAAGGCAACACCTCCAGGAGNGCCCCCAACACCACCATATTATAAACTTTCGGATTNCCGATTCGGAAGGTTGCACCCATGGCATCGATCGGGATNACATGGATATCTTCGCGCGTCGGGGGATTATGGATTCCGTTGCTGTCATATAGGAGTATTCCTCCCGGTTTGACAGCGGCGCAAAATTTGTCGATGCTCTGCTGATTGAGGGCTACGACGACGTCGTAAGAGTCAAGCACGGGAGAAGATATTCGTTCGTCGGAAAGGATTACGGTCACGTTCGCGGTTCCCCCGCGCTGCTCCGGTCCGTAAGAGGGCATCCATGTGACCTCCTTGTCGTCCATGAGTCCGGAGTAAGCGAGAATCTTCCCCATCAGGAGGACACCCTGTCCTCCGAATCCGGCTATTATAATTTCCTGTTTCATTATCAGAGATTGTTGTGTCCGGGGAATCCGGACAAAGGCTTATTCCACTTTGAGGTCTCCGAGGGGATAATGCTTGAACATATTCTCCGCCATCCATTCGTTGGCCTTTACGGGAGACATTTTCCAACCGGAGTTGCAACTTGCGACCACCTCCACAACCGAAGTTCCCTTCTTGGCGAGAGCATTCTCAAAAGCCTTTCGGATTGCCGCCTTGGTCTTTCGCGCGCTCGCCGGAGTGTGTACAGACTGACGGGTCACGTAGCAAGTCCCCGGGAGTGTCGCGAGGATGTCGGTTATCTCGAGAGGATGNCCNTTAAGATCAACACGTCGCCCGTAGGGGGTGGTGGCTGTTTTNTGGCCGACAAGGGTTGTCGGAGCCATNTGTCCGCCGGTCATTCCATAGATAGCATTGTTAATAAAAATCATAACAATATTTTCNCCACGGTTAGCCGCATGTATAGTTTCGGCAGTTCCGATTGCGGCCATATCTCCGTCGCCNTGATATGTGAAGACAACATTTTCCGGCCACAGACGGCTTATGGCAGTAGCCACAGCCGGAGCTCTTCCGTGAGCCGCCTCCACCCAATCCACATCTACATAATTGTAGGCGAACACCGCGCANCCCACAGGGGAGATGCCGACGGTCCGCTCAGCGAGCCCCATCTCGTCAATCACCTCCGCAAGGAGCTTATGCACCACGCCGTGGCTGCATCCGGGACAATAGTGCATATGCACATCGTCCAGAAGCTGCGGTTTGGAGTAGACCTTATTCTCCTCCTTTATGATATCCTTGAGTTCCATTTCCAAGCGGGTTATTTGTCAATAATCTTATTTTCCAGCGCCTCGACAATCTCTGTCGGGCTGGGGATAATNCCACCGAGTCGGCCGTAGTGTTCNACGGGNATGCGGTCATGGATTGCGAGGCGCACATCCTCAATCATCTGCCCGGCGTTGAGCTCCACGCAGAGAATACCCTTCTTNCCCACGGCAGCCTTGCGGACACCCTCTTTAGGGAAAGGCCAGAGAGTNATTGGGCGAACTATACCCACCTTAATCCCTTTCTCCCGGGCGATTTCCTTAGCTTTGGCGCATATTCGGGCGATAGACCCGAANGCCACTATGAGATAATCGGCATCGGTCGTGTCAATTTCCTCCCAACGTGTCTCATTNTCCTCGATGACACGGTAGATGGCCTGGAGACGATGGTTCACCTCCTCCATGCGCGACGATTCCAGCTCAAGGGATGTTACGACATTCCTTTTCCGTTTNCCCACTCGTCCGGTGACAGCCCATGGACACTGCTTCCTTATCTCCTCATCCGAACGGCGGGGACGGAACGGCGGGAGCACCACCTTCTCCATCATCTGACCGACGATTCCGTCTGCAAGAATCATAGCAGGGACACGATATTTGAAAGCCAAATCGAATCCGAGGCCCACGAAATCCACCATTTCNTGAACAGAAGAGGGGGAAAGGACAATGAGATGATAGTCGCCGTGGCCACCCCCTTTGGTGGCCTGAAAATAATCGGCTTGAGAGGGTTGGATTGTGCCGAGTCCGGGGCCGCCCCTCATGACATTAAGGATAAGAGCCGGGAGGAAAGCACCGGCCATATAAGAAATGCCCTCCTGCTTCAAGCTTATTCCGGGAGAAGATGATGAAGTCATCACGGCCTTTCCTGAAGCCGCTCCGCCATAAACCATGTTTATGGCAGCCACTTCCGACTCAGCCTGAAGCACAACCATTCCGGTTGTTTCCCACGGCATGAGAGCCTCAAGAGTCTCGAGCACCTCTGACTGCGGGGTTATGGGATATCCGAAATAGCCGTCGCATCCATACCGTATGGCGGCATGGGCTACAGCCTCGTTTCCCTTCATTAACGTTACCTCTTCTTTCATAATAGGTTTGTTTCATTCACTTGCCAATCGGGTCTTAGGGGGTCATTGGTCAACCCTCACCCGATAGACCTCGATACAGGCATCCGGGCATACCCAGGCGCAAGAAGCGCATCCGGTGCAGGCATCCGGATTCGACATATAGGCGTAGTGGTAGCCGCGGTCATTTACTTCGTTGGGCTGGAGCGACAGGGTGTCGGTCGGGCAGGCTGCCACGCAAAGGTTACACCCCTTGCAGCGCTCAATNTTGACCGTGATAGCACCTTTTATTTTTGCCATGTCAGAATTATGTTTGATTGATTTTACAAAAGTAGTAAAAAACTTTCTGTAAAATGGGTATTTTTATATGTTGAACAACATATTTTATGTTATACAACATAAAAATGNANTGAATTNCCGGGGAAAATTCATTGTCGTCGTTCAAGGAGTATTTTCTTGAGACGCTCCATACCTTCGGTGGCGGTGGCCTTGATAACGGTGACTCCCGGCATCATTTCAGCCGCCGCCGCGGGGTTAGGGTCTATATAATAGATGGGGACATTGCGACGCACACATTCTATCAGTCCGGCTGCAGGATAGACCACCAGCGACGTNCCTATGACGACGAAAATATCCGCACTATGCACAATTTCCACGGCACGCTCGATTTCCNGCACCGGTTCCTGAAAAAAGACGATGTGCGGCCGCATAAGGTCGCCGCGTTTNCCGCGGGTCTCNGGNGTCGTATCGAGATGGTCGATGTCAAGGNTCTCTATATATTCCGGGTCGGANACGGAACGTATCTTCATCAGNTCGCCATGAAGATGGAGCACATTCTTTGAACCGGCCCGTTCGTGGAGGTCATCGACATTCTGAGTTATTACATATACGTCGAAATCCTTCTCAAGCTCCACAAGAGCTTTGTGCGCGGCGTTAGGGTGCGCTTTGAGGAGATCGTGTCGGCGTTTGTTGTAGAATTCATGGACCTTTTGGGGATTTCTCCGGAAGCCGTCGGCAGAGGCTACCTCCATGACCGGCACATTTTCCCATAGACCTCCCGCGTCGCGAAAAGTTGAGATACCGCTTTCGGCGCTTATTCCCGCGCCACTGGATATAACTAATTTAGGCTTGGCCATAATGATTTGTTTTAATGAATGTCGCGAAGTTAGCGCATAAAATCGGTATGGCGACAATAATTGCACGGCAAGAATTAAGAGTGTGCAATAATAATTGCGGTTTAAGCGGCAAATTAGTAACTTTGCAGAATATGGAAGCAGAAGAATTCGACATACGCGACCGTCAGGTGCGCGACAGCGACAAGGATATAGAGAAAGCCCTCCGCCCGCTTGCCTTCAATGATTTCAGCGGGCAGGAGAAGATAATAGAGAATCTCAGGGTGTTTGTCAAGGCAGCCCGCCTGCGGGGGGAATCGCTTGACCACACCTTGCTGCATGGTCCTCCCGGACTTGGAAAGACCACACTCTCCAACATCGTGGCCAATGAGCTCGGGGTGGGNTTCAAGGTGACATCCGGTCCGGTCCTTGACAAACCGGGAGACCTTGCCGGCATCCTCATGAGCCTTGAGGAGAATGACGTTCTATTCATTGATGAGATCCATCGTCTTCACCCTATCGTGGAGGAATATCTTTATTCTGCTATGGAGGATTACCGCATCGACATACTTCTCGACAAGGGACCAGGGGCGAAGAGTGTGCAGCTCACTCTCCAACCGTTCACCCTCATAGGAGCCACGACCCGGAGCGGCCTCCTCACCTCNCCGCTTCGAGCGCGATTCGGCATCAACTGCCATCTGGAATATTATGACCACACGATTCTCCAGCGGATCGTGCTCCGCTCGGCAGGTCTTCTCCGAGTCGGAATAGCCGACGAGGCAGCCCTGGAGATTGCACTCCGCAGCCGAGGCACACCCCGAATTGCCAACGCCCTTCTTCGGAGGGTGAGAGATTTCGCAATGGTGAAGGGTAACGGCTTCATCGACATGGAAATCGCAAGATATTCCCTGGAGGCTCTCAACATAGACCGCTACGGTCTTGACGAGATAGACAACAAGATTCTCGTCACGATNATAGATAAGTTNCAGGGAGGCCCCGTAGGACTCTCCACCCTCGCTACAGCACTGGGAGAGGATTCGGGCACATTGGAGGAGGTCTATGAGCCATTCCTGATAAAGGAAGGTTTTCTGAAGCGTACACCACGAGGTCGGGAAGCGACAGACCTNGCCTACGGGCATCTGGGGAGGAGAAGACCGAACCTCCCGGGAAGTATTTTCGGAGATGAGGTGTGAGAAGGTATCNAGTNGANNGNGGGATGNTCAGGTTGGATTCGGAGCGGTTTTTTAATCTTTAAATCAACATGTTTTGGCTGGAATAAAATCATTGGCTAAGGATACGGCCGTCTATGGATTGAGCAGTATCATAGGGAGATTCCTTAATTGGTGTCTGGTTCCGTTATATGTATATCTCTTCCCCTCGGAGGAGTATGGTGTGGTCACGTATCTTTATGGATTCACGGCAGTGGCGCTTGTGATTCTNAACTATGGTATGGAGACNGGNTTCTTCCGATTCGCCAACAGGGAGGGGAATGCGGAGAGGGTCTACACCACGAGTCTCATATCAGTGGGGACCACTTCGTTGCTATTCATCGCACTCCTTTCTTTGTTTCTTCACCCGATATCCGGAGCCATCAAGCTTCCGGGGATGGAATTGTTTGTATGGCTGATGGGAGTGACGGTTGCGATAGATGCATTTTCAAATCTACCGTTCGCCTATCTCCGTTTCAAGAACCGGGCTTGGCGGTTTGCCGGGATAAAACTCCTCAATGTCGGGGTCAACATCGGATTGAATCTGTTTTTCCTCTTGGGTTGTCCGGTGGTCATGAAGCATTGTCCCGGAGCGATCAGCTGGTTTTATACCCCACTCGGAGGTTCGGCCTTCGGGATAGGTTGGATTTTTGTGGCCAATATCCTTTCTACTCTTATAGTTCTTCTCTGCCTTATACCGGAACTGACCGGGCGACGATATGAATTTTCCGGCGAACTTCTCAGGCGAATGCTACGCTACAGTTGGCCGCTGCTGATTCTTGGGGTGGCCGGGATATTGAGCCAGAACATGGGTCAGCTCATCATCCCCTACCTTTTCAGCGGACATGAGGAGGAGGCGCGATCTATGGTCGGCATTTACGGGGCGAACATGAAGATAGCGATAGTCATGGTGATGTTTACACAAGCTTTCCGATATGCCTACGAACCCTTCATTTTCGCTCAGGCCAAAGGAGAGGGGGAAGGGAAGAAACAGGCATATTGCGATGCTATGAAATATTTCGTGATATTCGGCTTGCTGATATTTCTTGGAGTGATGTTTTTCCTACCGGTCCTCAAGCATTTCATTTCGGAGGGGTATTGGTCGGGTCTTCGCGTAGTGCCTCTGATGATGCTTGCAGAACTCTGTTTCGGAGTCTTCTTCAATCTGTCATTGTGGTATAAACTTACAGACAAGACAGAATGGGGGATGTATTTTTCGTTGCTCTGTTTCGTGCTGATGCTTGGCCTTAATGTCTGGCTTGTGCCGGCGATCGGAATTCCGGACGGGTACATGGGGTCAGCCTGGGCTGCCTTGATTTCTTATTTTGTAGTGATGGTTGCGAGTTATTTTGTCGGGCGGCATTATTATCCGCTTCCTTATGAGACAGGAAGGATTTTTTGCTATTGTCTTGTTGCGGGAGTGATCTATATCGTGGGGATTTGGGGTGGAACTATTCTTCCGCAATGGGGAAGCTACGGATTGCGAGTAGTGCTTCTTCTTCTTTATATAGGGATAGTGGGAGCTTTTGAGGAGATTCCCGTTTTAAGTCCTGTTTTGCGGAAGTTAAGGAAACGTTAGTCTTACGTATCCGTTCATTAAGAGAGCCGACTCCTAAAAGAGTCGGCTCTCTTAATGAACGGATAGTGATTTTTAGTGGTATGATTTTGTGAGATTAATTGAGATTTTTGGTAAAGCAAAAAAACTTTACTCGTNTTATTGGATGCTCCGAGTGAGATTAATTGAGATTTTGAGTAAAGCAAAAAACTTTACTCGTATTATTAGATGCTCCGAGTGAGATTAATTGAGATTTTTGGTAAAGCAAAAATCTTTACTCGTATTATTAGATGCTCCGAGTGAGATTAATTGAGATTTTTGGTAAAGCAAAAAAAACTTTACCCGTGTTATTGGATGCTCCNAGTNAGATTAATTGAGATTTTTGGTAAAGTNAAAAAACTTTACNCGTGTTGNTACNGAACACATTTGCAGGGGTTTATCATCAGAGGTTTATAGGTTTAGGATAAAATGTTTCCANGANGTTGAAGTTGNNTCCTTGCAGTGTTTAAGGAAGAGCCTTTTCCTTATATTAGTCAGAGAAGAGGGAGAGGTGTGGAAATAGGAGGCACAGAGTTTTTGAGGAATGCTTACTTTTATGAACAATGCATCGATGTAATCTCGCTCACTTAATCCTAATTCATTAAGGTTGGAGATAAAATTGGGATACGTTAAAGAGAGTGTTTCCTTTAAGAGAGCTATATCGCTGTTTGCAATTTTACCGTCAGGGATTGAAAGTTGCTCAATAATATGTGAGATGATATTTGATAGTTTCAGATCATTCTTGAGTTGTGATTTTTGCTTTTTATTTCTCCAGCATTCTTTTTCGGTATTGAACAAAAGGCGTTCGATTTCAAGTAATCTTTCTCTTTCTGCCAATTGCTTACGTTCAAGTTCCAGTCTTGTTTGAGCAAATGCAATTTTCTGCCGCTCAATTCCAATAGATTCTGCGAGGAGTCGGAGGTTATTTTCCGGGTCGGAGGTTATTTCGTAATCGTATTCTTTCAAACATCGACCGTCTTCCTCAGAATTTGTTTTCCTTNATTTTATTTTATTGAGACACAGGATAATAACTCCTGTTAAAATGAGACAGATTGGGAGAAGGATAGTTATCCATATTCTTGCATTCATTTTATCTGTAGAGAAGTCCGGAAGGTCAATTACTACATATTTAACCACATTATTCCCATCGGTCATTGATTTATCAATATATTCGGTATAGAGAGTGGTTTTGTCATGACATATTGAGTCTGATATGTATAAATCGGAATGGATATTCGATTCAGACATAGCGACATCGTCCCGGAGGACACGATTATATATGGTGGCATTACAGAATATATGTCCCATCAGCACCATGAATAGTGATATCATATAGGTTTTCATTATCAATATTTATAAAATTATTCAAAATTATATAAATTTTTTGAATTAGTATAATAATCAGCAGAATTTGTAGGAAATACTACTTCAACATATACAATAATTATGCGATAAAAATAGAATTAATTAATAAAAAAACCGATAAATTTTTTCTTTACTCAGTTCCAATAGTTATAAAAAAGTTCACGCAAAATTCACTTTTATTGTTGTATATTATTGATTATTAATAGTGTAAATTTTNGTAAAATGATTATGCATATTATATAAGGGATATACACCATAAAAAAATGTTAACTTTGCAGTGTTCGCTTCCGGGAGTCTCCGTGGTCGATATGCTCTTGATTGTGGCTTTGTCCGGTAGGGGATAGGGTCAACTTCAAAGTGGTCTGCGATATCAGATGCTTTATCCTTTTTAAAAAATATATAATGATAATGAAACGATCTCAGTTATTCTCTATTTTTATATTCGGATGTGTTTTCAATATTCTGTCTGATGACACTATTCCGGTCAATAAGCTGGAAGAGGTTGTCATTCAGGCAGAGAGGGGCTGGATTGAAAATGGAGTCATAAACGTTATACCTACAAAAAGTGAGAAAAAACTTTCCACGTCCCCGGCCACTCTGATAAAGGCTATGCATCTCCCTTTTCTTGAGGAAAAGGATGGTATAATCGTAACTCCCGGTGGTGAAACGGCTGTCGTGTTCATCAACGGAATCAGGGCNGAGGGGATNGACATCGCCACATTCTGGCCGAAGGAAGTGAAGAGGGTGGANTGTATNCAAAATCCGACCGATCCCCGATATGAGGGAGTAAGATATGCGGTAAACTTTATTATGCCGGAATATGAGGCGGGTGGAGTNACGAAAGTATCACTNTTTCAGCGCGTGCCCAATAACGGATTTTATGAATTATCCTCCAAACTCGTATATAAGAAAATGACCTATGGAGCAATGTTNCGAGGAAGATATGAGCGCGACCATCGCTCTTCGAAGGAAGCCACGACCACTTACAACGATATTTATTACAACGACCGGAAGTATGATGAGATAATCCAGGAAGAGGAGAGTTCATCCTATAATCGTCTGGATGGTTTTGATTCAGGCTTTTATGCGAGATATATAAATAAAAACTTCCGGATGACCCATACCTTCGCCTTAGGCTGGGTCAGAAACCCGGGGAGTGGGTCTACCTCCGTCAGTTCATGGTCAGAGAATCTTTTCGGTTCTGATTATTCCTTTTTCACGACCACATCGCGGAGTCTGTCTCCCCAGGCAAGCGGTAACTACTTCTACCGGTTTAATCCAAAATGGACGCTTTCGGCCGTCTGGAATTATAATTATGCGAGGAACGACAATTGGTCTACAAGCCAAACGGGTGAAACCACTCCAATTTACAACAGCACGAAGGAGGATGTCAACACATTGAAATTTACAATCTTCCCTACTTTCAGGCCATCCGACAGATTGGAGTTTTACCTTAATCTGGTAGGGACGCTTGACTGGTTTTCCACCCGTTATGTCGGCTCTGCAAACACCCTAAGTAAACAGACACGTCAGGAGGTGGTCTCGGAATTAATCATCAACTGGAAGGTGTCACAAAACTTACGTATGACATTTTACCCCGGTTTAAATGCCTCTTTATGGCAAATAGGAGATATAAGGGAACACTCCGTTTCCCCCACATTCTCCACATCAGTCGATTGGAATCCCTCAAGGAAATTTATGATGAGTGGGACAGTTAAGTATCGCACTTACTTCCCTTCGGCAAGCGAGTCAAATCCGGTATTGGTCAAGAATTCTGAACTTTTATGGAGTGTGGGTAATCCTTATCTGAAGAAGGACAACGCATGGGATACGTATCTTTATACCACCTACCTGACCAACAGCTGGCTCTCTTTTGGAGTAGGATTGGGATATTTATATTGGAATAACCGTATTCTGACAGACTATCNTCCTNCAGACAGGGAAATGGGTGGTCTNATAATGGAGAAAGTCAATATCTCNCNTACCCACGGTCTTAGGGGTAGTCTTTCGATAAAGGGAAATTTCTTCGACCGTAACCTTTCCGTNAGATTGACTCCGNACTGGNNCTACACAGCTACGGAGGGGGATTGGCGGATACACCGGAATTACTTCACTTTNTCCGGAGGTGTCGACTACACTATCGGAAACGTCGATCTGGAGGTGGAGTACGATGGACCTTTCAAGNGNCTTGATGAAGGCGGAAGGGAGGAATATTGGAGACNGGGGGGCTGGAATGTGGGNCTTACCTANGGCACCGGCGATCTGTACATACAATTTAAATTGAGCAATATTTTCAATNACAAACAGCGGGAGCGAGTCAAATACACCTCACCCTACTANTCCACGAACTACAATTCCTTTGAAACAGGGAGGAACGCTTCTGTACAGCTTACGTATACTTTCGGTTACGGCAAGAAGATTGACAGATATATCGACGTATCCGGNGCCGNAGAGAGCAAGACAAGTATCGGAACTACCCGCATGAATCCATAGGAATAANACGAGTTAGGGATAAGAAATACTCAAAAAATTTGAATCGNCAGCGGTCTTAGAAAGTTGCCGATTCAATTTTTTTGATTAGTTTATTGCTACGACCGGGAATTCGGCGAATGCCCCGGGTACCCTACCGCCTCGGCTCCCAGTGGGGCTCGGGGGAAGCAAATAAGGAGCTTAGGGCATTCGGCGAATGCCCGGGTGGTGCCGGAAGGTATTTAAGTTAGGAGAGGGAGTTAGCTAATTGCTACGACCGGGCACTCGGCGAATGCCCTGGGTACCCTACCGCNTCGGGGCAACGACGCGGGCCGGGGTANGCGAGGCGAATTGAGAAGCTGTGAAAGCTGAGTGATAGTTTTGCAGTCCGGAAGTTTTGACGTAATTTTGCGCAACCCTTAATTCCGGACTGATATGCAGACTTCCAAAACCCCGCTTGTGGGGAGANAGTATCTCCTTCCCTTCATCCTTGTGAGNTCCCTGTTCTTTATCTGGGGATTCGCAAGAAGTATTCTTGATGTGCTNAACAAACATTTCCAGCAGACGATGGATATATCCATCGCGCGCTCNTCNATGATACAGGCCACGACNTATGTGGGATATTTCCTGATGGCCATACCGGCAGGACTTTTCCTGACTCGCTACGGCTACCGCAAAGGGGTGGTGGCNGGTCTGCTNCTTTTTGCAACGGGAGCGTTTCTGTTTATTCCCGGCGACATAATCGGAGGTTTTGAATTTTTCCTGTTCGCACTTTTCATAATAGGTTGCGGACTTGTCATGCTGGAGACGGCAGCCAATCCTTATATCACTGAACTCGGGGATAAATCCACGGCTGCGAGCCGCCTGAACCTCGCACAGGCCTTCAANGGCCTCGGATGTCTCCTTGCCCCGGCTCTCGTGGGGCAGTTNCTGCTTGCTCCGGACGGAGAGGGTAGTGTGGCTGTCCCCTATGCGATAATGGGGGGNGCGGTGGTGTGTGTGGCCGTGCTCTTCACCCGAGTCCGTCTCCCCGAAATTGGNGGAGACCGGACGNAGGATGAAGAGAAGATGCCGGTTGGGCGCACCCTGCTTTCACTGATGAAAAACAGGGGATTTATCACCGGGGTAGCCGCTCTTTTCTTTTACGAGATAGCGGAAATATCAATCAATAGCTTATTCATCAATTATGTCACGTCAGACGGTTGGCTTTCTCCCTCAACCGCNGCAGTGGTGCTTTCATTCGGAGGACTCGGTCTCTTTCTCTTGGCGAGATTGGCCGGAAGCGCGGTGATGAGCAAGGTCAGGGCNGAGAAAGTGCTTGCAATAAGTGCGGGGATGACTGTGGTGTGTGCCCTGACAGTCATGGCCAATGTCGGNACATTCTCACGCATAGCCCTTTTCGGATGTTACGCATTTGAGGCCATCATCTTCCCGACGATNTTCGCCCTGTCCGTCCGAGGCCTCGGANGCNCCACCAAACTTGCCTCATCCCTCCTCATGATGACNCCTCTCGGAGGTGCAGTAGGCACATTAATAATGGGCACGGTGGCCGATGCTGTCAGTATTGCAGCCTCGTTCATCGTGCCCGCTGTGGCATATTCGATGGTTTTCCTTTATTCCCTTTCAAGGGTCAGGCAGGCGGAGAAATAGCTGTTTCCCGCCACGGGATGAATCCGTCAATTATTCAGATAAGAAATCCAGAGGTCTTTGAGCGCACCCCAGCCTACCACTTCCTTCCCGTCGGTCTTCACCCATTTTCCGTTGAGCCTCATGGCGACAAAATTCTCCCCATCCTCATTTTTAAGAACCACAATCATGAGGTTTGCACCAAGAGGGGAAATGTCGCTGTCATTCCATACCCTCGCGAGATCGTCGGGGTCTGCTTCGGGAGCGTATGCACCCGGGAGACGCATGAGAGCAAATAGGGGTAGCAGGGTCTCGGCGTGGCCGAAACGGAGGAAGGCGACCTCATCCGTTCTACCCTGCAGATGAGCGTCTGTCGACGCGATGATTGATTTCAGAAGGGGCTTGGCGCTGTTGGTCGGTATGTCGGAGAATCTGCTTGCTGACCTCTCGTAGTAGTGCTCAAGATTGCTGACTTCCCAGCAATGGCGATATTCGAGGGGGTCGAACCATTCGCCTATGTCAGCCGACAGTCCGGCCGCATCAAGGGATTGCAGGATGCCATAGGCATCAAGCGAGAGTTTCTGCAATTCTTTGTTCTCTTTCCCGATTGTGAACATTGAAGCAGCGGGAGAAGTGGGAAGCATACGCNCGGCATAGGCTTTATAATTATTTTTCCAATCGGGATTGCTCAGGAAGCTGACGTAGGCTGAATCCGTCGTGAAATAACGAAGCAGAGGGTCAAACTGATGCCCTTCGGAAGTGGAAATCTCCAGCTGTGAGGATATGCAGGCCAGTTCATGACAGAATTCATACATTGTCAAGACCACGCGGGGCACATATGTGGCGATGGCTTTGATTTTACCTTTCTCCAGCAGCTGCGGGGCTATTTCAGTCATTTCCCGTGCAAGACGTTTCTCTTCCGCTATACCAACCCGGTTGAGCGCTCCCCATCTTCCGTCAGTCGCGGAATCGACACGTTCAATGAGNCGGAGGAAAGCTTCCCCCTTTTTTGAGAGTTGCCCCTCTTTGCGCGCTTCTTCAAGGNCACGGCGCATCTTGTCGATTTTCTTTTCAGACGACAGAAANCGAGCACCATGCCGGGCGACATAGTTAATATAGACAGGCCTCATTTCCGGANNCCAGGGAACGACGTTGTCCGTGCGGGAGAAATCATAAGGAAGCATGGTGCCTGAATAAGATTGCGGAAAGTCGCGATTGTCGGGTGAGGGCGCGCCATAAGCCGGGGCAGCCATGAGAATAGCCGTCAGCGAGGGGGCGATGATTTTCAGGAAGGATGTGTTTTTCATAGGGATGGAGTATGTGAGATTGAAGTTAATATTCATAACCCCCTTCACGGATGAGTTGTTTATCCTCTTCCACTTTGGAGCCGATAGTNGTGAGCATATCTCCCATGATACCTCCGTTCATGCCGATTCTCATTGCCCGCAGCTGCACCTCCCTTGGAAGTTTGGCGCGACCACCTGCGAAACGCAGGGTCTTTGTCGGGTGAATGAAACGGAAGAAGGAGATTGTGTCAAGCACCTCTTCCGGGGAGAGGGGAGNGGCCTTCTCCAGAGGGGTGCCCGGGATAGGACAAAGGAGATTTATGGGTATTGATGCGGGATCCACCCTGAGAAGCTCAAGAGCAAGCTCTATGCGTTGACGTGGNGTCTCGCCCATCCCGATTATTCCTCCGCTGCACACCTCCATACCTATCTCCTTGGCAAANAGNATGGTTCGGATTTTGTCTTCCACAGAGTGAGTGGAACAGAGGGTTCCGAAGAAGGAAGNGGCAGCCTCAAGNTTGCAATGATAGCGGGAGACCCCCGCCTCATGCAGTTTANGCAACTCATCACGGTCAAGTAAACCTAAGGAAGCGCAAAGTTTCAATCCTCCCCTTTCCTTTAGTTCCCGGTAATAGCTGCACACNGTGTCAAGAGTTTTCCCTTGCATCTTTTTCCCGCTTGCTACAAGAGAGAAACGCTTGATACCGGCCTTTCGGTTCATTTCNGCCATATTCATGCAATCAGCGCGGCTCACAAGAGAATAGGTTTCGATGTCNGTCTTATGATGAGCCGATTGGGCACACCATTTGCAATCTTCCGGACAACGNCCCGAGCGTGCGTTTATGATTGAGCAGGAATCGAATGTCTTGTCGCATAATTGCCGGGTTATCTCTTCGGCAGCATTCCAGAGTTCCTCACGTTGGTTGTCGGGAATATCCGCGAGAGAGAGGGCTTCCTCGNGGGAAAGNGGAGAGCCGCCGAGCACCTTTCTCTTTAGTTCGTCTATATTGAGCATGACTGATTTAAGCGGTTANAAAATGAGTTTGATAAATATTTAACGGCGCATGATAATTGTTTATTGCTGTTAAGACCCCTTCCCGGAAGAAGTGAACAGGTTGCTCGATGGGCACGCACGNAGTGCGGGTTCTNCCGGGGAGGATTCGCAAGGCAGGGAGGGGGGGAGAATAAGGAAATGAGAAATTGTTTGCGTATCTATTGAAAAATGCTTAATTTTGGCAAAAATACAATATTTTTTCCAGATATGTTTGAAATTGTCAGCAAGCGGGTGCTTGCTCCTAACATTGTTGAGATGAAGGTGCATGCACCTCGTGTGGCGGAATCCGCCAAACCGGGGCAGTTCATAATTGTCCGCACCGACCGATTCGGAGAGCGCATACCGCTCACCATNTGCGACTATGATGCCGGAGAAGGGACTGTGACTATCGTCACCCAGTCAATAGGGCTTTCTTCCCATAAGATCAACGATATGAATGTCGGGGATGCGTTCGCCGACTTCGCCGGCCCACTCGGGCGTCCGTCAGATCTTCTTGANCTTCCCGCGGAGGAATTGAAAGGGAAGAAAATCCTGTTTGTGGCCGGAGGTGTCGGCACTGCTCCGGTCTATCCGCAGGTGAAATGGCTGAAGGAGCAGGGCGTGGAGGCCGATGTCGTTATCGGAGCCAAGACGAAGGAACTCTTCACNTATGTCGATGAGATGAAGAGCGTGGGAAACGTCTATCTCTGCACCGACGATGGGTCGGAAGGATTTCATGGGATGGTCACCGGTCTGATGAAAGACCTTATCGACAACCGGGGGAAAAGCTACGACCATTGTGTCATAATCGGACCTATGATCATGATGAAGTTTGCAGCCCTGNCCACAAAGGAATATGGCATACCTACGGTTGTTTCNCTCAATGCCTTGATGGTNGACGGGACAGGAATGTGTGGAGCCTGCCGTGTGACGGTCGATGGAGAGACTCGCTTCACGTGTGTGGAGGGTCCGGAGTTTGACGGNCACAAGGTGGATTTTGACGAAGCTATGCGTCGTCAGAATATGTATCGCGATAATAAGAAAACTCATCCGGAAACAGAAAACTGCAAGTGTAATGGCTAACAGAATACCACGAGTCCCCGTGCGGGAGCAGGACCCCGAGAAGAGGGCTGCTAATTTTGAAGAGGTTTGCTATGGTTATGATGCCGAGGAGGCACAGCTGGAGGCATCCCGTTGTCTTAACTGCAAGAAGCCCCGTTGTGTAGAGAGCTGTCCGGTGCATGTCGATATTCCGGGTTTCATAAGCAAGGTGGCTGCCGGTGAATTCCGTGAGGCCGCAATGGTTATTGCCAACGACAGCAGTTTGCCGAGTGTGTGCGGACGTGTGTGTCCGCAGGAGAGCCAGTGCGAAGGATCTTGTGTGCTGGGTGTGAAGTTCGAGCCGGTAGCAATCGGAAAGCTTGAGCGTTTCGTCGGCGATTGGGCAATAGAGAATGAGGATGCCATCCCGGCTCCCNGTATTGAGCGCAACGGNAAGAGAGTGGCNGTGATAGGCTCCGGTCCGGCCGGTCTCGCCTGTGCGTCAGACCTTGCGAAGCTGGGGTATGACGTCACTGTCTTCGAGGCTCTCCATGAATATGGGGGTGTGTTGGTCTACGGCATACCCGAGTTCCGTCTTCCTAAGGAGAGGATTGTGGCCAAGGAGGTGGAATCTGTGCGCAAGTTGGGAGTGCATTTTGAAAAGGATGTTATCGTAGGGCACACGATGACGGTGGATGATCTTCTTGATAANGAAGGATTCGATGCAGTCTTTGTAGGGTCCGGCGCCGGNTTGCCCCGCTTTATGGGAATTGAAGGGGAAAACCTCAATGGAGTTTTTTCCGCAAATGAATATCTGACACGCGCCAATCTCATGCACGCTTACGATTCTCATTACGACACTCCGATATATCAGGGGAGCAGGGTAGTGGTAGTCGGAGGAGGAAATGTGGCTATGGATGCTGTNCGCACGGCAAAACGTCTGGGGGCGGATGCCGTGATAGTCTATCGTCGAAGCGAAGCNGAACTTCCGGCACGTGTGGAGGAGGTTCATCATGCCAAGCAAGAGGGTATAGAGTTTCGTATGCTGACCAATCCGGTCCGAGTGCTCGGTGATGACTCGGGGAAAGTTGTGGGTCTGGAGTGTGTCGAGATGGAACTCGGAGAACCGGACGAGAGCGGNCGCCGCAGTCCGAAGGCGAAGGAGGGGAGCAATTTCACTATTGACTGTGATGTAGTGATAATGGCTCTCGGGACGAGTCCTAACCCACTGATAAAATCCACNACCAAAGGTTTGGAAACTAACCGCCGGGGTTGCATNGTGGCAGATGAAGACGGACGCACCAGCCGTGAGGGAGTTTTCGCGGGGGGAGATGCCGTCACGGGGGCGGCGACTGTAATCCTCGCTATGGGGGCCGGACGCAAGGCTGCCAAAGCCATACATGACTATCTCAACCACTCACAAACACCCGGTTGAAGATGNAGGAGTCAAGTCAGGAAAAAAACACTCTCGGCATAGATATCGGCGGGACAAACACTATCTTCGGTGTGGTTTCCCCNGATGGCGACATATTGGTAAGAGNAAGTATCCCTACTTNCTCTTATTCCANCTTTCCGGTCTATATACAGACTCTGCATAAAGCCGTGAAAACAGCTGCGGCAGAGGGNGGANTCAACTACGACTCTATCGGAGCCATAGGAGTCGGAGCCCCTTGTCTTAATTCCGAGACAGGCGTGATAGAGGGTGCGGTCAATCTTCCCTGGCCCTCNCCACTACCCCTTACGGCTCTCCTTTCGGAGGTGTTCGGCATTCCGGCTAAAGGGGAAAATGACGCTAATGTTGCCGCTCTGGGGGAGATGTGCTACGGTGCGGCAAAAGGGTGTGGCAATTTCATCATGCTCACTTTAGGAACCGGAGTGGGATCGGCAATCGTATGTGACGGAAAACTCCTTCATGGGAAACGCGGACTTGCCGGAGAGATGGGGCATATAAGAGTCATACAGGGGGANAACGCAAGATTATGCAACTGTGGGCGCCGTGGATGTCTNGATGCTTACGCCTCAGCNCGCGGANTGGTGAAAACTGCTGAAGAACTTATAGCCACCACCGACCTCCCCTCCGTCCTCAGGGATTATTCCGGATTTAAAGCGAAGGATATAGGGGAAGCAGCCGCCGGAGGAGACCTTCTCGCTGTCGAGGCGTTGAAGATTACCGGCAGGATTCTCGGAGAGGCTTGCGCCGATTTCACGGCATTCTCCTCACCCGAGGCATTCTTCTTCTTCGGGGGNGTGGCCAATGCATTCCCCTTGTTTGAACAGGAGATGCGGAAAACGTATAAAAAAAATCTGCTCTGGGTCTATGAAGGCCAGGCAGACTTCTTTCATTCCACACTTCCGGAAGCCGATGCNGCCCTGCTTGGCACGGCGGCTGTCGGAAGGACTATGCTATAAACGTATTACTTTCCAGCCTCCACCCAACGGTAAAGACGGTCGGAGGGACGCACTTTTTCCGGGACNGGCATCGAGAACAGTTCCCCCTTCTTGACCTCATCNACCGGTTTGAGATCCACCCTCANCTCCTCTACCTTGAAGATGAGCGCGCCGGTGGTGGGTCCGGTTATGACCACCTCTTCNCCGACTTTAAGGGATCCGGCTTCCAGACGGAATTCCCCGACACCTATCTTCGGGAAATANCGCATNGTCTTCGCGGCATAAACTTTCGTGCGAGTTGCNGAAGAACCGTATTTCGCGCTCCATTCCCCGAGCCGTTGCCCGAGGTAATATCCATTCCAGAAACCACGGTTGAATATTTTTCCNAGGCGTTCGTCCCAGACNGACACTTTCTCCTCCGAAAAGGAGCCGTCGCACACCGCCTGAAGTGCCTCTGAATAACACTGCACGGCCTCATGCACATATTCCGGCCCCCGCGCTCTCCCCTCTATCTTGAAGACACGGATTCCCGCCTCAACCATACGGTCGAGGAAATGGATGGTCTTGAGATCTTTGGGCGACATTATGAACTTGTTGTCAACCACAAGTTCCTCGTCGGTCTCGCGGTCGCGCACCGTATAAGAACGGCGACAGATCTGATTGCATGCCCCGCGGTTGGCGCTGGAATTCATCTCATGGAGACTCATATAGCACTTCCCGCTCACAGCCATGCAGAGCGCGCCGTGGCAGAACATCTCAAGACGTATCGGTTTNCCCCCCGGGCCTGTTATGCCATCGCGGAGAATCGCCTCGTGTATCTCCTTCACTTGGTCAAGATTGAGTTCTCGCGCCAGCACCATCACGTCGGCAAACTGACTGTAGAATCTCACGGCCTCGATATTGGTGACATTCACCTGCGTAGAGATATGCACTTCCTGTCCGATTTCACGNGCATAAAGGATTGCCGCCATATCGGAGGCGATGATTGCTGAAACTCCGGCATCTTTGGCCGCGTCGATAATCTCCCTCATGCGGGGCATATCGGAGTCGTAGACGATTGTGTTTACCGTCAGATATGTTTTNACCCCGAGGGCGTCACACTGCGCCACAATGTCGCGCATATCGTCTGTCGAGAAATTCGAACTTGAGCGAGAACGCATATTGAGCCCTTCGATGCCGAAATAGACGGCGTCTGTGCCTGCGGCAAGAGCTGCCGCCAGCGACTCGCGGCTCCCNACGGGAGCCATTATTTCAAAATCTTTTCTATCCACTGTCGAATAAATAGTCAATTGGAAGGTTTTNGGATTATGGTNCCTGCTCCGATGAAATGGGTCAGGCTGCCGGATGCTCAGCGAGCGAGATAGTAGGTGACGGTGCCGAATGTGAGTCCTTTCCAACGGATGTCGGTGAATCCGGCCTCCTTCATCACTTTTGCCATATCCTCTCTCTGGGGNGCGGCNGCGATGCTTTCCGGAAGATATGTATATGCCCGGCTGTCGCCACTNACCATTTTCCCNACCAGNGGAATGAGACGGCGGGAATAGAGGCGGTAGCCCATCCCCGTGAGTTTCCCCTGAGGGACGGAAAGCTCTATGACACAAAGCCATCCATTAGGGCGTAGCACCCTCTTCATTTCCTTCAGTCCTTGCAGGAGGTTTTCAAAATTNCTTACACCGTAAGCCACGGTGATGAGGTCGAACGATCGGTCGTGAAACGGAAGGTGAAGGCAATCAGCCTTTCCGAAAGAAATAAGCGCACGCTCCTTATCGGGAAGGGCCGCCAGCTTCTTGCGAGCGACCTCGAGCATCCCTTTTGAAAGATCTATTCCTGTGATTTTGGCAAGAGGGAGCATATCNTGAAGGCGGAAGGCGACATCGCCTGTGCCGGTGGCCACGTCGAGCACGTCAGGAGCTGTGGTAGTCANCCTCTTTACCGCAGCCTTAAGAGCCGAGTCGCGCCACACTTTGTGAAGCCCGAAGGTCATGGCCGTGTTCATGAAATCGTAGGCAGGAGCTATCGCATCGAACATCTCCTCCACCTGTTCCCCCTTTTCTCTTGAATTGTCGTAGGGATTGATGCGTTCGGCGCCCCTTTTCCCAAAATCACGGGAAGGCGCGCCGACACTTTTATTTTTATTTTTATTTTTATCCATCCTCAGATAGCGGTAATATTAAAACGTCAGAGATTCTTATAGAATGAGCGGCGGCGGCGATGCTGGCGATAATCGAAATATTCCCATTGGTTTTGCACCTTTGAGTTGGATTCCATCTCCGGATTAGATTCCGCCTGCTTGAAGCCATATTTCTGATAGACCGGTATGAGGTCGGTAAANANCAGAGCGTTTACCCCCTTNTTCTGATATTCCGGCTTCACCGCCACCAGCAGGAGGTCAACCTTGTCATTCTTCCCTTTGAGCCCTTTCAGGAGGTGATACCAACCGAATGGNAACAACTTGCCGCGACTTTTCCTCAGGGCCTTGCTCATTGAAGGCATCGATATGCCCACTCCGACGAGATGACCCTCCTTGTCGACGATGATGGAGACGAGGTCGAGATTCAGCAGCCCCAGATATATGTCGATGTAATATTCTATCTGGCGCTCCGAGAGGTGGGAATACTCATACAATCCGTCGTAGGCATCATTGATAAGATGAAAAAGGGCACGTCCGTATTCATTCTTAATACGGCTTCGGCTGGTGTATTTCAACACTTTCAGACCGTATTTTTTCTTGACGATTTCAGCAATGCGCGACATCTTTTCAGGCACCTTTTCAGGCACGTCGATCAGAAACTCCACCCAATCGGAATCNTTCTTATAACCGAGCTGCTCAAGATGTTCCGCATAGTAGGCATGATTGTAGATGGTGGCCATGGTGCCCTCTTCCTGAAAACCTTCAATCAGCATCCCTTCATGGTCAAGGTCTGTGAAGCCNAGAGGACCGATGAGCTTTTTCAGACCCTTTTCCCTTGCCCAGTCTTCCACGGCTGAGAGAAGAGCCTTCGANACTTCCGGATCGTCNATGAAATCNATGAANCCGAACCTTGCATTNGAGGTTTTATGATGTTCGTTGACTTGCTTGTTGATTATCCCGGCGATGCGTCCGACAGGTTTTCCGTCGCGGTAGGCCATGAAATANATTGCCTCGCAGAAATCGAATGCAGGGTTCTTCCCCGGCAACAGGGTGTTTACGTCGTCGGAGATGAGAGGGGGCACATAATACGGATTTTCCTTGTAAAGGTCAATCTGATATTGTGTGAAAGCCTTCAGGTTCTCCTTGGTCGGTTCGAGAGTCTTGATCTCTATCATCTGGTGAATGTTACGGTGGAATTTTAAGTGAAACGTGGAGAAAGAATCATTCCTTAAAGGTGAGCCAGATCAGAAGACCAACCATCGCGAGAATGAAAATGCAGATGATTATGTATAGCTGGCTTGAGGAATGCCGCTCTATTGCGAGCTTGAGGTCAGCCACAGTGCGGTAAGATTTCTTGTCGGAGCATTTATTGGCAATTTTCCTCAGGCGAGGAAGAGAAGTCGGAAGATTGTCGAGCACTTCTTCAAGCACCCTTCCATAGCTTTCGATGTCGGCGCGTGTGTCTTGCTCAGAAAGACTGCCCGACTGGTCGAACCCGACGTTGGTGAGCTTCAGGTTTTCGTTATATTCCGTAAAGATTATGGAATCCGGCGTAATCGGAATATGGTTGATATGGTTTTCCTGAATATACTCCATGGCGTCGAGAAGCTGAGTCTCCAGACGGTGAACGATTTTCGGGGTCAATCTTTTCTCGTCGATCAGCCGGCGGAGAGAGTAGCCATAGACATCATCTGTGATAATCGCCTTCCCCACCCCCGGCACGATCTCAAGATCGTTTACCATCACGATGTTGGGATGGCAAAGGTTATACCGGACGTCAAATTCCTTCTCAAGCATTGCCTGAAATTCGGGTTTGTCGGCATACTCCTTTTTGAGAGCCTTCAGCATGACCCATTTGCCGTGCTTCTTGACGGTATAGACATCATAAAACTTCTCTTCCCATTCTGGCATGAGATAGAGGTCAGACCATTTTCCTGAGGGGTCATTGATAGGAATATTTTTTTCCTCTTTGCTTATATAGCTCACTTCGGGGGCGGGTTAGGAGGTTAAAAAATCAGTTGATGATATCGAAGCCTGTGTATTTTCTCAGACATTCCGGCACGATTATGCCCTCCGGAGTCTGATTGTTTTCAAGCAGGGCAGCCACAATCCTGGGGAGAGCCAGAGCGGAGCCGTTGAGTGTGTGGCAGAGCTTGATCTTCTTGTCTTCGTCGCGGTAGCGGCATTTGAGACGGTTTGCCTGATAAGTCTCGAAATTTGAGACAGACGACACCTCGAGCCAGCGTTGCTGAGCAGCGCTCCACACTTCGAAATCGAATGTTATGGCTGATGTGAACGACATGTCGCCGCCGCAAAGACGCAGGATATGCCAGGGAAGGCCAAGCTTTTCAAGCAGCCCTTGGACGTGGTCTTTCATCTCTTCAAGAGCGGCATATGAATCTTCGGGTTTCTCTATGCGTACAATCTCCACTTTGTCGAATTGGTGTAAGCGGTTCAGACCGCGCACATCCTTTCCGTAGCTTCCCGCTTCGCGCCGCCAGCAGGGGGAATACGCACAGTTTTTCTTGGGAAGTTCGGCTCCCGGGATAATCACATCGCGATATATGTTGGTGACGGGCACCTCTGCGGTGGGAATAAGATACAGGTTGTCGAGAGTGACATGATACATCTGTCCCTCCTTGTCGGGGAGCTGACCTGTGCCATAACCGGAAGCTTCGTTGACCACGAAGGGAGGCTCCACCTCAGTGTATCCGGCTTTCCAGGCTTCGTCAAGGAAGAATTGAATCAAGGCACGCTGCAGGCGCGCCCCTTCCCCGATATAGAAGGGGAAGCCGGCGCCGGTCACCTTCACACCGAGTTCGAAGTCTATGAGATTATATTTCTTTGCCAACTCCCAATGAGGAAGGGCATCAGGGGCGAGCGCGGGCATTTCCCCTCCGGTCTTCTCCACGACGTTGTCAGCGGCAGTGAGACCCTCAGGCACATTCTCGTTAGGGAGATTCGGGACGGTGAGGAGAAGCTGGAGCATCTTTTGCTCGCAGTCTTCAAGGCGGTCCTGGAGCCCTTTGGCCTCCCCTTTTAGCTCAGCGACTTTCGCTTTAGCCTCCTCAGCTTTATCTTTCTCCCCGGCCTTCATATGTGCGCCGATTGAAGCAGCCAGTTTCTTCAGCTCGGAGGCGTCGGAATCACATTTCTGCTGGAGACGGCGACGCTCTGCGTCAATCTCAAGAATCTCAGTAATGACGGCCTTTCCGTCGAACCCTTTCACGGCAAGGCGACGCACCACGAAATCGGGGTCGGCCTTAATAGTCTGTAGTGTCAGCATTTTCTATAATGTGATTAAGAGAGAAGTTCCTTTACCTTGGCATTGATGGCCTTACCTTCGGCACGCCCGGCAAGACGCTTTGAGGCCACTCCCATGACCTTTCCCATTTCCTTCATGCTTGAAGCTCCTGTCTCGGCTATGATTGCCTTGAGCTCGTTTTCAAGCTCGATGGGGGAGAGCTGCACAGGGAGGTATTCCTCAATCACTCGCGCTTCCTCGAGCTCGTTGACGGCGAGTTCGGGACGATTGTTCTCCTCATATATTTTAGCGCTTTCCTTGCGCTGTTTCACCATTTTCACCATAATCTTGGTGGCATTCTCATCCGAGAGTTCTCCGTTGGCTCCTTTTGCGGTCTTAGCCTCGAGAAACTCCTTCTTCACACCGCGGAGAGCCTCCAGGCGCACCTTGTCGCGGGCAAGCATGGCCTTCTTGATATCTTCGCTTATCTGATCAAAGAGATTCATATAGTCGGTAGGTTTTTATTGTTCTGAAGTTGTCGCTGCCGTTACCGTGTGATGCAGCGACAGAAATAATGGCAGGCGCATCTTCATATACGTCTGCTTTTAATCTGCAAAAATACAGTAAAAATGCGGTTTTTGCAATTTCAGGGGGTAAAAAAACTTTTTTTACATGATAGTGTAACAAATTTGGTTACATTTGTGTCACTAAAATGAAGCGACACCGTTTCAGCTGTCTTTTAAAGAAATGATAAAAACTGATTCTGATATGAATTATATAACTCGTCACCGCCTTTCTCTCCTCACAGCGATGTTCGGACTTTTCCTTACATCCGCCGCTTCGAATGATGGAGAGATTTCCCTTTCGCTCCAGACACCGCAGTCGATAACGTTGACACCGTCCGCAGGCACTACCGGCATGCAGCAGCGGCAGGTGCCGGATTTTTCAAAGCTATTTGTCAGCGGCGATATAGAGGTTGAGTTGATTTCGGGCGATTATCCCGGATATGTGGAGTTTGAGAGCGCCACTGACAATACTCCTACATTCAGCTGGAAGAACGGCAAATTGAACATTTATGGCTCTTCTGCTACCTTTAAAGTCAGAATCACCTCCAATACGCTGAAAGAGGTGTCAGTCTCAGGATGTTCGATGAAAGCCGGGAAGCTGGCATTCGACGACTCTTTCGTTTTGAAACTGCTTGGAAATTCTACTGCTGACATAGTGTCGTTGTCAAGCCCGAATACCATTGAGATTGAAGCATATGAATCGGCTGTGCTGAATGTCGGTTCAGTAAAGGCTCGGAAGCTCAGACTGGAAAGCCTTAAAGGGGGTAAGTTCACTGTGAAGGGTATTGATGCGAATCTTGTTGATGCGAGCTCATGGAATCGCTCTGTCATCACTCTATCCGGAATATGCGGGCAGAGTAGTATCGAGATGGTCAATGAGGGAATTGTGGAATATTCGGCTCTCAGGGAAGAGGCGGACAATAAGGGCACCAATCAGCAGTCGGTGAAGACAGGAAAGACTTCCGGCAATGCTGCTGCCTCGAAAAAGATTGGTTCGGGCAGTGTCAGGAAGTCAAGGGGCAATAATAGCAAAAAAAGCGTTCCGGTGACTCAGCCTTGAGCTTTTGTCTTGGGATAGAACAAATATAATGCTTATAAGTAAGGGCGGTGCCTGCACAGGTTAAATCTTCATATAGACAAGATTACATATGAAAAAAATATCGATGAAATATACTGCCACTCTCATTTTCCTTGCTTTAGGGCTTGCTGCGCAAGCCGGGCGAAAGGAGATGCCGGAGTTTAATTCCCTTGTAGTGGCTGGCAATGCCACGGTCTTCCTGGCTTCGGATGATTATCCCGGTTATATTGATGTGGAGGGTCCGGACGAAAGCATCACAAGTGTCTGGAGTGATTCCAACCTGGTTCTTGTGGTGAACGGCAATCCTCCCACGGCAATCAGGATATCCTCCAACAAACTGTCAATGGTGAGTTTGTCAGCAAATGCCACTCTTATAGCCGAGGGGGGGATTGAGGCACAGAATCTGGTGTTGTCCGGAGCGGATCAATGCACTTTCAAAATTCCAAGACTTAAAGCTGAAAATGTGACAGTCTCTCTTGTCATGCAATCCTCAATCGAGATGAGAAAGTTGGTTTGCCGCGATCTGGGACTCTCTATTACAGGAAACAGTAGTATGGATATATCGGGTTTGGAGTGTGGAAAGGTGGATGCCGTAGCCGGTGATAATTCTGTCATAAATCTATCCGGAAGATGTGGAAAAAAGAATATAGTCCTTATCAATGAGGGAGTGATAAACACCAAGGGATTGATTGAGGATGGGGTGTCTTACGTCAGCAAGGATATGAAAGAGAGTAATTCATCTCCAAAAACTTCAATTTCTGTCAATATACCGTAAAATACATCAGAATCATGAAAAAGATATTTACTTTATTGTTGCTCCTTCTTGCATTCGGAGGAACGGGAAGTGTTTTTTCAGCGCCGTCAACAGTCTCTCATAAAACGCTGAACTATGGAGAAAAGAGGGAAAACCGCACCTTTAAAGTGGGGAGTTTCAACAAAATCTCTATGTCATCAATCGTGAATGTTATTTTTATCCAGGGGAAAGCCACAGGAGAGGTGCAGGTCTCCGCGCCTTCGGCTTCAATGCCTTTTGTCAAAGTGGAGGTAAAGGACAGGGAACTGAGGCTTTCTTATAAACCCAAAGATAATCATCACAATTCAGGCAACATTACTATCACAGTACAGGCTCCTTCCCTACAGTTCATCTCCTGCTCAGGAGCGACGACATTCAAGGTGAAGGGGGAGTTGAATATGAAGGAAAATCTTAGTATCGAGACGTCAGGGGCAGGGAAGCTGACGATACCCGTCTTGCGGACATCTGAACTGGAGCTCGAAACAAGCGGAGCCTCGGAAGTAAAGATAAACCGGATTGAGAGCTCGGCATTGCAGATGGACTGTGCTGGAGCAAGCGTACTGAAGGTGGTTGATGCTCTTTCCCCTAAACTACAATTGGAATTTTCGGGTACGGCCTCATTGAATCTAAAGAACTACAGCGGAGAGAAACTGTATGCCACCACTTCAGGGATATCTAAGGTTGAGATCAATACCACCGATGCAAATTTGATAAATCTGGATGCCTCGGGAGCCTCTGTATTGAAAGTTGGTCACATTGATTCCAAAGTAGCAAACCTTGATGTTTCAGGTCAGGCCACGATCTCTGTCTGGGGTCACTCCAACACATGGAACAAGGATATATCCGGAGTAGGAAAGATCAAGATTAATGATGGCAAAACGGTTTCATCAAGCAGTAGTTCGAAAAGTTTCAGCAGCTCAAAAAGTTCGAGCAGTTCGAGCAGTTCAAGTAGTTCAAGCAGCTCAAGCAGTTGGAATTGGAAATCGAAGAAAACGACGAAAGGGAAAACTAAGAAGTCTGTGCCCACACAGGCACCCTGAAGTTTTTTTCTGACGATAATTTAACCGGAAAAATAATATATAACATACTTTTAATATGGGAAAGAGAGGGAAGCGACGGGAGGTCGGTTCTCTCTCTGCTTTATGAGGGAATTTAAACAAAAATAGTGTTGGAGAGGTTATAAATTAAACCGAGAGACAATCTTGGACTCAAATAAAAGAAAACATCAAAAAGAAAAGGTGAAGATATGAAGACATTAAAGCAGATTACATTAGCCACACTCGCGGCAGCGATGCTCATTGGTGGCTCCGGTTGTAGCTCAATGACCAAGACAGGTAAAGGTGCCTTGATAGGTACCGGTGGTGGTGGTGCTCTCGGCGCAGGTATTGGCGCTTTGATAGGTGGAGGCAAGGGTGCCGGAATCGGTGCGGCTATTGGCGCAGCGGTAGGTGCCGGTGCCGGTGCGCTTATTGGGCAGAAGATGGATAAGCAGCAGAAAGAGCTTGAGGAGCAGCTTGCTCAGCAGGCGAAAGTAGAGCAGACCACTGACTCCAATGGTCTTCGTGCCATCAAAGTTACATTTGACGGTGGAATCCTTTTCCCGACCGGCAAATACACGTTAAACACTCAGGCTAAGGCCGACCTCAACAAGTTTGCTGTCAGCCTTATCGGAAACCCGAACACGGACGTTCTGATCACCGGTTACACAGACAATACGGGTTCTATGGCCATCAACACCACTCTTTCAGAGCAACGTGCAAATGCAGTGCGCAACTATCTGATTGAGGATGGGGTAGGTGCGACTCGTCTGGTAGCGCGAGGTATTCCTATGGCTGACTATATCGCCTCCAACGACACTCCGGAGGGACGAGCCCTCAACCGTCGTGTGGAAATCACCATCTACGCCAACGAAAAGATGATTCAGGAAGCAGAGGCCCAGGCAAGCGCTCAGTAATCAATCTGTCAATCTGAATATGTAAAATATAAAGGAGATGTTGAATTTCAGCATCTCCTTTTTTATGAAGTTGTTTAAACTTTTTCTTTAGCCGAATTTCGGAGGTGATTTTTATATTCTTTCCTTTTCCCTCATAGTGGAATCTGTGTCCGCAGTCTCCGCAAGTGCATTTGGAGCCGGATGTGCGAAAAGCGAAGCGGCACTTGACGTTGCTCCCGGGCGCAGTAACTTTGCACGGAAAAACGGTGCCTGACGAGGTTCGCTCAGAACAATAGGGAAAAGAGAATCTTGAATAATTATGTTGGAATGTATGGTATTGTGATACTATATAACGGCAAATTATTTGTATATTTGCCGTTGTTTAGTTATCTTTGCAGCAGTAAATGAATATAATCGATGATTGAGACGAGAGCAGCCATACTGACGTATGTAGAGAATCGGGAGTCCTTTCAGTTCGCTGATTTATACTCATATCTAAACAGCATCATTAACATATCCAAAGTAACCCTTTCGTGGTATCTCAGAGATATGGTGAAAGAGAATCTCCTGTTCAAACTTGGACGTGGCATCTACACCAGCCGTCAGCAACAGACAATGTGCTATACTCCTCGACTGAGAGACAAAGCGATAAAAATCGGAAAACTCATAGCCCCAGCCTTTCCGTTTATAAAAACCAGTATCTTTGATGGTCAGGTTCTTGCCGATTTCCAACATCACATATCATCAAATAATCTCATCTACATTGAGGTAGAGCGTGAGGCGATGGAATCTGTCTTTCACTGGCTGAAAGGTGAGGGTTATTCGGTCTATCTTAATCCAAATAAGGATTTTGTGTATGATAATATTGATATTTCCAAAGACGCTTTGATTGTCAAACCCCTCATTTCAGAATCCCCTCTTACAGAGGTTCGAGGTATTTACACACCACGATTAGAGAAGATACTCGTTGATATTCTTTGTGATGATGATATGGATTATTTGCACGGTTCGGAATGGCACTACATCTTTGATCATGTCATCAATACATATTCCGTAAACCGTTCAACTCTCCTGCGCTATGCTTCCCGGCGTAATGCAAAGGTAAAAATCGCTAAAGCACTTAAAAACTTGAAAGCTTATGATTAAAGAACATTGCTTTACGAAGGAATGGTTTGTATCCATGTCTCGTAAATATCGATACAACGATCTCGGTATAATTGAGAAAGTAGTCAGGGCATACTCGCTGCTTGATATGCTCGCGCGTTCGGGATGTCCTTATATTTTCAAGGGAGGTACTTCTGTGGGTCTGATTCTTGGAGAGGATACAAAGCGATTGTCAATAGACATTGACATAATCTGTCCTCCGGGAACAAATGTAGAGGAGTATCTTGGTAGGATCACGGACTTCGGTTTTACAAGGACTGAGCTCGCCGAAAGGAGGCAAGCCGGCAAGGATATTCCAAAGACTCACTCAAAGTTTTTCTACCGAATAGCCTATACTGACAGGTCAAATCAGGAATCATACATACTGCTTGATGTTCTGTATGAAGATTCACATTACAATCAGGTGAATGATGTGGAAGTGAAGAATCAATTCATTGAACTTGACGAGGCTCCCTCAATCGTAAAAGTGCCGTCTATTGGAGATATTTTGGGAGATAAACTCACTGCATTTGCTCCGAATACTACCGGTATCCCTTATTACAAAAACGGGAATCCTCACTCTACTGAGATAATGAAACAGGCTTATGACATAGGTCGTCTGTTTGATGCAGTAGATAATCTTGAGATCACAGCAAAGTCGTTCCACCGGATAGCACTCGTGGAACTCGGTTACAGAAACCTCGGTAGTGATGTATCTGTAATATATGAGGATATTCGCCAGACCGCCTTGCTGCTTGCGACAAGAGGATTGGAAGGGCAAGGTGATTTCATCCAATTGCAAGACGGTATAAAGCGGCTTGGTTCATTTATCTACGAGGAAAAGTATTTCATCGAGGATGCGATAGTAGATTCTGCTAAGGCTGCTTATGTTGCCACCTGTATAGAGAACGGAATAATAGAGATTGAGAAATATGAAGGCATCAAATTGACTGCTGATATGAAAATCGGACGCGTACTTCCGACACGTCTCAATAAGCTCAAGAAGCAACGCCCCGATGGCTTCTATTATTGGTGGATGATGGATAACATTCTACCATTGCACCCCCAATCAGAAACTAAATAATGGCAAAATATCAATAGATTTGCCGTTGTATAGTTACCTGATGTCACAAAGTCGCTATATTGAACTGCACCCCAAAAGTTTTGTGTCTAACTTTTGGGGTGCAGTTCAAATGGCTGAAGACGGGCAAAGAGGTCTCCATTTTAAAGAAATCTTGGAAAAACGGCAAAAAACGGTAAAAACACCTTGGAAAAACGGCAAACTATGAGTAAATTTGCGTAAACATATTATTCCATATGATTCTATACCGTTATCTTACAGCATATTTAGAAGAATTCTCGATGAGCGCCCGCGGAGTGCGGACCCTCCCGGTGAGCCCTGACTCAGAGGCGATAGGGTACCCAGGGCATTCGCCGAATGCCCGGTCATAGCAATTAGCTAACTTGCTTCCCGAACTTAAATACCCTCCGGCAACACCCGGGCATTCGGCGAATGCCCTAATTTCCCTATCTAGCTCAACCCCGTCGCACCTATTGTTTTGGAAATGAAGTTACCCGTGTCCTGCGTTAACATTTTTGAGGGAACCGATCTTAGATCGGTTCCCTCAAAAAATATTAATGAAAGGTCTTAATCTATGTACGGAGTGCGGATCCTCTTTCAGCAAGTATCTTAAGACTATGATTCATGGACGAGGCGCCGGACTAAAGACTGCATATCAATCGAGGGTCTGAACCCCTCCACCATTCACCATCAGCACCTGACCGCTCACCCATGCTGAAACAGGAGATGCGAAATAGAGCACCGCTCCGGCTATGTCAGACACTTCACCGAGCCGTTTGATGGGTGTGTGGGCAAGCATTCGCTCCTCAATCTCGGGTGTGAGCACTGTGGAGAGGGCGTGTGTGCGTGTGGCACCCGGACCTACACAGTTGATTCGGATACCCATCGGTCCATAATCAAATGCTAAATTGGAGGCAAGATGATTGAGCGCAGCTTTCGACGAGCCGTAGATTGCCATGGCCGGACTGTTGTTGATGCTGCTCATTGAGGTTATGTTGATAATGCTGCCGTAGCCTGACTCTTTCATATATGGAGCCGCTAGTTTACACAGTTGCCACGGAGCGAACACATTGATTGCATATATTCTCTCTACATAGGCAAGATCTATATTATAGGGGTTCTCCCGGCCTCCCCCGCCCATGCCGGCGTTATTTACGAGAATATTTACCGTACCATAATTTTTTACTGCAAAAGCAATCAGATTATCAAGGTCTTCTTTCTGCAAGACATTACAACCGGTTGCCACCGCTTTCCCACCGGCAGCCTCAATAGAATGCGCCACATCCTGAGCCTTTTCCAAGGAAAGATCACTAACCACCACCGACGCACCGGCAGCCGCTAATATTTCACAACATCCCTTCCCAATGCCGTCTCCTCCACCTGTCACGACCGCTACCTTCCCGGTAAGGTCAAATAATGAATCCATATCCATAATTCTTGACTATCAATATTAATAAATTACCTTATCATTCATATATAAAGCATTACTTGTTAAGATGGTTCACTGGCAGTGTTTACGGTGGATCTTGATGTGCATGCAGTCAACGAACACCGGATAATAGCTCTCCAGACCACGCTCAAGTCACTCGTTGACCTGAGTTCTCACACATTCAACCATACGGCTGATGCTCGCTTTCGAGGACAGTATCTCATGAACAGACTAATTTATTTGCAAATATAGTCAATATTATTTATTTTCAATCTCTTACTCAATTTGATATATGGACCCGACTTAGAAGTAGAGACGTAACTGATAGTTCCTTTCTTGAAGTGGTAAAATACATCCACATTTCCAGAACCGACACGCATAAGCTCTATAGTGCCTTGAAATATATATCCATCTGAATCAGTACCTCGGAAAGAAGGAGAAGATGAATTATAAGCGCCATCTGTCATATTACATTGCCAATAGACGCCTTGACCATTTGGATATGTAACACTTATCCTATCTCCCGATTTCCAATACCATGCCCATGGAGTAGAAGGTCCAAGTATAAACCCTTGCACAACAGTAAAAGTCTCTGAATTTGTCCTATCAGACGATGTGGCAGTTATAGTAACTGGGAAAGCATAACCCGTAGTATTAATTGCTTGGAAATATATGTGGCCATCTTGACCTTTCACAAATTGCCCGTTTAGTTGAGCGTGAGAGGTAAAAGACGTAACCAAAATAAATACTATTGATGATATAAAGGTTCTTATCTCCTGTATCATCCTTATTCGTATTGGACACAAATTTAATAATTTCATTTTTATGCTTAATTACCAAAGGATTTATTTTTTCCGTAAATACTTCCAAATAAAATTAGGTATGACTCCGGAAGTAAAAATAAAACCAATAACACTCCTTATTATTTATGGACTTAAATAAGGAGTAAACTATTGATCTTTAGATCCCTTCAAAGACAGAATGTAGATGTCATCTTCAATCATAACATTAGGATTGAAATAGCTTATATTTTTTCCTGACAAAATTATCTTACAAGCCGGATTATCTTTTAAAGTCAACACCACACTTTTTTTAGTTGATTGAGTCTTATTCAGCACAAACACTTCCGGAATATCAAAGACTTTAGTCTTACTGTCAATATAAATGGATATCTCCACCTCCTTAGAATTTAATAAGGTTAAAACTAATGATATGTCTTTATATAATGTTACCACTCTCTTATCCTGAAGAATCTCTCCATTACAAGAATAGGTTCCATTATACGTGTCCAAGCCTGAGGTGATTTTTAAATTTGATTTCTTGGATCTATTCCCTTTTTTATTTGTTTTTGATACATTAGCTTTTACAGGGCTTTTGTCGATTTTAAGATTTGACTGTTTCTGCGAATGGTCACTATCAGTAGTATTTTTTTCCTCTATTTGAGGCACAATAAACTTTTCCAATCTAATATCTTGATTTGTGGACTGATAAGGCTCGTAAGAAAAGTTATAAGAGTAACTCACCTGATCCATTCGTTCAATTTGAACTAAAAAAGGTGTTACCAACCCAGCTAAACCTATACCAATGCCCGTTACTAATCCTCCAACCAGTGAAGACATTCCAATTCCAATCGCAGCCCCCTCTCCAAGTGCAAGACCAAGCGGTGAACCTACCGGACCTAAAAGTTTAGTTGCCTTATGATTGTCATATCTTGTATTTAACCCAAAAGGAACCCACAAATCCAAGCTGTCATTGCGAGTATATAAATAACCATAATATGCATCCGAATCAAGTTTAAGCCTAAGCTTACTATCGCTGTTAATCGTCCCTAACGGCTCCTTTTGTGGACTATAAACAACCGTACCCGGTGTTCCTGTAATTGTGAGTTTTTCTGAGGTTGAACACCCAGTAACCATTATCCAAAATATCGGAGCCAATAAAAGAGCTATAAAAGATAATTTATTCATAGTTAAATAATAAACCGTTAACGATAAAATCATATATTTTTGATTTCTTACTCTGAGCTAAACCCCAATAATTATCTTTATTATCTGGGATATTATCCATTATGGAAATAAGATACCAGGGCTCACCCAAAAGATCGGGTTTTGAAGAAATAACTGTTCTCACTGCATCTCCCGTTTTATGTTTGTCTGGAACGCTTTCGGCAAACATTGAATCTACATAGAATTTTGTATCTAACCGAGAGAAAGTCTCACCATTATCAAAGGAATATGAAATACATACTTGAAATTGGAGGGGGGAAGACTTCTGATCAAGTTTAATTAACTTATAATCAGTGGAAGAGAAAGCTTTATCTAAAGCTGAGCGACCAATACCTTTGACTGGAAACACTTTTGACATGACTCCACACCCTCGTGGACCCAAATTAATTCTCTTCTCGTCCTGCATAATGGAGGTTTGAGAGTCAGATGAACCTGCGGTCGAGGAATTTCCTATATTCATACCACCGAGCAAAGTGCCTAACCTCCCACCTACTCCTAAAGTAGAAGCCAGAGAACCCAAATTCATATTGAATGATTTAGTGGAGAAATTATAGTTGGTATGAGTGGAAGCATACACTGTATTGTCATAATAACTTTTAGATTGTCCATCCGTGTCAATCAAAAAGGAAAGTTGCTGGTCTATTGTTAATATTTCATCTGTTAGGTTATTCACAAAAACTATTATTTTACCATCCTGGTCAATGGCAAATGTAAGGAGTATCCGACTGTCTGATGATAGCTTTGTGGTTCCCTGTTTGTGCGGACAAGTAGTATTTAACGATTGATACGCCACACCTTTAACTTGTAATTTTCCGGCGGAGCAAGAAGAAAGGGAGTAAGCTAAAATAAGCAAGAAGAAAAACTTGCAGGTGGTAGGGAATCTCCAAAAATTATTGAAAAAACCCGATTGGTAGTAATTTAATTTCATCTTATCTGATTGTTAGGGTTCCTAAGAAAGGAACTATTGTTAATAACATGATTAGTTATTTTGCTATTTATAAAGCCCGCTACGTTCCAATCGGGAAGATGAAAAAAATATAAGGGAATAATAAAAGCGTGGAACGATGTTCAGTTTATTTTCACGGGGCATCGCCAAACGCCTTGTCTACAATAAACAGTCCACTCCCACGCCAAATCGGATATCGATATCCCCTTGTCGGGGAGTGGATACACGACAAGCATGAGCGTTCTCTTGACTGCTATATCCCGTAGACTTAAATTTGGCGATTTTCGTGAAAGGATAAAGCATGAAACGCTTCAATTAATAAGTACTGTCAGAGCTATCTCCAACTGCTGGCAAAGTTATAAATAAAATTTTAATTATCCAAAACATAATTTCACCCTCTTGGAATCCTAAATGATTATTTTGTTTGAAATTAATAGAGTTGACAATCCCTATCTTGGAAAAACGGCAAAATCTATTTAAATTTGCACCTACAACCCTATTATAAAACTTATTGGAGCGTAGTAATACCAATGTTAGAAAAAGAAAAAAGTACACATCTGATAGAGGCCATCCGTTCAAAGGCGGCAGAGATATTGCCTGCCGGATCTCAAGTGGCTCTTTACGGTTCTCGTGCTCGTGGTGACGCTCGTCCTGACTCCGATTGGGACTTGCATATCCTTGTTCCTGGGGAAGAAAAATTAGATCTTTCCAAATGGGATGAGTATGGGTGGCCTTTTGAACAACTTGGATGGACTTTTGGCGAATGGATTAGTCCAAGGGTGTATTCATTCAAAGGATGGATAAAACGAAATTTCCTGCCATTCTATAAAAATGTGGAGAAAGATAAAATCATCATTTTTCAAGGTTAAAATATGACACTTAAATCAAAAGACCGAAAAAACATTATTATCTATCGCTTGGAAAAGGCTGTCCAGACCTTGGATGAGGCTAAGGCTGTAAGTGCCTATAGCAGCTAACCGTCTTTACTATGCAACATATTATGCATCAATTAGTCTCCTGATACATTCCGGTATAGAAGCCTCCACACATAATGGTGTTGTGAGAATGATTGGTTCTGAATTTGTGCGTAACGGAAAACTGTCAGTGGATGACTCTAAATTATTGAGTCGCTTGTTTACTATGAGGCAAACGGTAGACTATGAAGATTAATATTAACCTCACTTGATTACTTCCCAATGAATCTATTACGTAATATCACAGCTTGTTCCCGGCAGATGTTCAAATTTGTCATTCTGTTGACCGGTATAATGTCGGGTGTGTTCACATGTTTGGGTTCTTCCCCCTACATTACAGAACATGATATCCATTTCTCTCAGAAGCAGGATTCCTTGTCGCAACGTAGGCTCAATCTCGATATTCATCATCATAGCGATGCCAAGGGTCTTCCGGTTATCATTTGGTTTCATGGAGGTGGACTGACGAGCGGACAGAAATCCATACCTCCGGAACTAATGGATCGTGGTTATGTGGTTGTAGCGCCTAACTATAGGCTCATCCCTGATGTCACTGTCTCGGAATGTATTGATGATGCGGCAGAAGCGGTAGATTGGGTAATTGATAATATAGAGAATTATGGGGGAGACCCTTCAAGGATATTCGTGTCGGGTCATTCAGCCGGTGGTTTCCTGACGAGCATGATAGGGCTTGACAAGAGCAGACTTGAGAAATATGGAGTGGATGCAGATTCATTGAAGGGGTTGATTCCATATAGCGGACAGGTGATCACGCATTTTTCCGACCGGAAGTCGCAGGGAATAGGGGAGCTTACCCCGTGGGTTGACCGTAATGCCCCTCTGTTCCATGTCAGGAAAGATGCTCCACCATATATAATAATCACCGGAGACGCGGAGCAGGAACTGTATGGTCGTTATGAAGAAAACCTATATATGTGGAGAATGATGTGCCTGACCGGTCATCCGGATGTAAAGATATTCAAGCTTGACGGATATAACCATGGAGACATGGCGGCTCCGGCCCATCATATTCTCTTGCAGGAAATCAATCGCATTCTCTCAAAACCGGAATAAGAATAGCGAAGCTTCGCACTGTGTGGCTGACGCACCTATTGCGCTGCGCGCACCACAGGACTTAGGCCAAGTATCTTTACACGTTGTTAAAAAAAACGGGTATGTGCCGCCGGCACATACCCGTTCGTGGATTTATTGTGTTTTCTACTGCCTCACGGCAGACATGGATTGGTTTTGGGTTAGAGTAATTGAAATACTGCTATTATCTCAATTAGTGTAATAGCAGCTGGTTTTGAATATTATAGTAGTCCCTTTAGTGTTAAAGCTAAAATTATTTGGGTAAACATAACACACCACATGTATACATACTTGCTTTTTCTAACATTCTTAATAGTACCATAATATATAACACAAATACATATTAACGATAAATATTTAATTAACCCTGTATCTTCAAAGGTTCCTCTCATACTATCGACCGATATACCTGCTATTCCTATTATAAAGCCTATTGAGACAATAGTCTTATAGAAAAAACTATTATATAGTATGTATATATTTTTTGAAAGCATAATACGTTACCACAAACACCAAGCAATTTCACGAGCCAAAAGAGCCAAGCCAACACCGTTTAAGGTTCTGGTGCTTACACGAGCTACCACCTTTAACACAGCTTTTAGTGCTGCTTTAGACATTGCTCCTTTAGTCATACCACCTACAATAGCCATTCCTGCTACTATATTTAAACCAATTGTGATTAAGTAATCACAATTGGTTTTGGGTTAGAGTAATTGAAATGTAATTTCTTGGATTAGAGCACGCCCTGAGCCATCATTGCGCGAGCTACCTTGATGAAGCCGGCTACGTTGGCACCCTTCACATAGTTGATGAAGTCAGAACCTTCCTCTTTGCCGTATTTCACACACTGCTCGTGGATGTTCTTCATGATGCTCTTGAGCTTCTCATCCACTTCCTCAGCGCTCCAAGAAAGCTTCTGTGAATTCTGAGCCATCTCGAGACCTGAAACAGCCACACCGCCGGCGTTAGCTGCCTTGCCGGGAGCATAAAGAATCTTAGCATCAATGAATTTCTTGATAGCCTCGGGAGTAGAGGGCATGTTTGCGCCTTCGCTGACAGCGATTACGCCGTTATCGAGAAGAGCCTGTGCGTCGTCGCCATCTATTTCGTTCTGAGTTGCAGAAGGCATCGCGATGTCGCATTTCACGAGCTTCCAGGGACGCTCACCGGGAACATACTGCACGTCAGGATACTTCTCAGCAACCTCGCTGATACGGCCGCGATAATAGTTCTTGAGTTCGAAGATATATTCGAGCTGCTCTTCGCTGAAGCCTTCGGGCTTGATGATTGAGCCGCCGCTATCGCTCATGCTGACAACCTTCGCACCGAGTTCGGTAAGCTTGCGGGTGGTATATGTAGCAACGTTGCCTGAACCGGAAACAGCCACTTTCTTACCCTTGATGTCGATGCCACGGGTCTCAAGCATGTTGAGAAGGAAATAGCAGTTACCATAGCCTGTAGCCTCGGGGCGGATGAGAGAACCGCCGAAATCAAGTCCCTTGCCGGTGAATGTTCCTGTAAATTCGCGAGCCATCTTCTTGTAGTAGCCATACATATAGCCAACCTCACGACCGCCTACACCTATATCGCCTGCGGGAACGTCAGTGTCAGGACCGATCTGGCGCCAAAGCTCAGCGATGAAAGCCTGGCAGAAGCGCATGATCTCCATATCGCTCTTTCCGCGGGGAGAGAAGTCGGAACCACCCTTGCCGCCACCCATTGCGAGTGTGGTGAGAGAGTTTTTGAAAGTCTGCTCGAAAGCGAGGAATTTGAGGATAGACTGGTTGACAGAAGCGTGGAAACGGATACCACCTTTGTAGGGACCGATGGCGTTGTTGTGCTGGATACGGTAGCCCATATTGTTGTGGACCTTACCCTTATCGTCAACCCAGCTCACACGGAATGAGAAAATACGGTCAGGGATGCAGAGACGTTCGATAAGGTTCTCAGCCTCAAAAGCGGGGTATTCGTTGTAGACATCCTCGATTGAGGTCACGACTTCCTCTACAGCCTGAAGGTATTCCGGTTCGTTGGGAAATCTGCGGCGGAGATCCGCCATTACTTCTGTTGCTTTCATAAGCGTTATTATTTCTTTTGTTGTTATTGATTTTTTACCTGAAAAGCATCCGACTCTATTTTTATAACTCTTTGCCGTGTCCATTCGACAGGGTAAGATAGCGTCGGTTTTAAATTCGTTGCAAAGTAACAACAAATTTTTTAAACTTGCAACATTTTGCAAAATAATATTTATAAAATAATAAAAAATGTCAGTTTTTATTCATTTTTCAATGCCAACAATGGGGTCTTGTCACGAAGAGAGCGCTCTCCCGGTGAGCCCTTTCTCCGAGGCGATAGGGTACCCAGGGCATTCGCCGAATGCCCGGACGTAGCAATTAGCTCACTCCCTCTCCGAACATAAATACCTTCCGGCAACACCCGAGCTTTCGCCGAATGCCCTAATTTCCATATTTTGCTCAACCCCATCGCACTGAGTGTTTTGGAAATGAAGATACCTATGTTTTCGGTAAATTTCGCCTCCCTGCGTTAATAGTCTTTGTGGGAAGCGGGATAAAGAATGCTTATGACACAATGAATTACCATTCCGGATAATTTTTCCTAACCCGGCTCCCGGTGCTCCTAAACTTAGAATTATCCTGAATGTTATATAATTAAGAGAGTGATGCCACCCACTCTCCTTGTACGTTTTATTTCGTTATAAATGCTCAAAGCTATGGAAATCAAAATATGGGCGGATTTCGCCTGTCCCTACTCTTATATAGGAGAGACTCAACTCATGGAAATCATCAAGCAGCATGGAGATTCCGACAATGTGAACATCCGCTTCCTGTCTTATCAGCTTGATCCGAATGCACCTGTAATTCCAACTGAATCTATGACCCAACACTTTATGGACGGGCATAAATTCACCTTGGAACAAACCGAACACTTAATGGAAAGAATAACAGCGATGGCGGCGCGTGTAGGTCTTGACTATAAACTCGCCACCACACAGGTCTGCAGCACATTCGACGCTCACAGGTTGATGGAATACGCGCAAGAGAATACGTCAAAGGAAACCGCCATCAAATTAAACTTCGCTCTTTTCCATGCCAACTTCATAGAGAACCTCCGGCTTTCTGACCATGATGTGCTTCTCTCAATTGCCGGGAAATGCGGATTGGACACCACAGCCGTAAAGAATATCCTTGAGAGCGATGCCTATGGCGAACAGGTTAAAGCGGAAGAAAACGAGATTGACCAACGCAAAGACTTTGACCTCATACCGTATATGCTCTTCAACAACTCTACCGCGCTCCAAGGCGTCATCAGTCCCGGAGCAATGAAGAAAGCCCTTTTCGGTCAAGCTTGAAATCACCACCGATCTAAGGGTCTAAACAATATCAATAAAAAGCGGCCGATTCACATCGACCGCTTTCAGAATTTTTTTATAACTAACCTAACATCATGAAACGATTTTCTGATATTATAACAACGGTTAGTGAGAAAAAGTTGAGGAGAAAGTAGAATTAACTATAATGATTGATAATCCATCTTTCAATACATCTTGTTTCTGAAGAGAATTCTACCCCTATCTCAAAAATCTTCCTTGAATCATTTTGAAATTTCCTTGCATATTTTTTCTCCTGAATCTGACGTAACGCATCTTCCGCCGAATGATCATACTTTAGCTCGATTATATAAATGAAGTCATCGGTCTTTATCTCAATATCAATGCTGCCATCTGAGGTGTGAGATTCAGCCTTTGTTTCCAAACCTATTAGATCCATCAGTAGGAAAAATGCATTGTGGAAATTATTCTCGTTATCCATCCGTAGGGCATAGTCTATTCCTGCAAAATATGCCTGCATAGCTTTCATTGCCTGTTGAGGTTTGCCGAGAATAAAAGAGATCACAATATCATCGGTCAGCTTATTGGCTGTTGCCGACTTACTTTTGACATAATAGGGAAGTAAAACATTTAATAGGCCGGATTTGACCTCTTTATTAGGTATCCCGAGTCGATAGCGTTTAATCTTTCTGTTGTATTCCTTGATTGTAAGGTATCCTGTCTGAAATAGAAGGGATATGGGGTCAGGATTTAACAAGTCAAGCCCTTTGAGGTCGCTTTCGTTGCAGAATGTGTCGAAAGTCTTTTCAAGATCGGCATTAATTCTCTTGAGTGTTTCCGCTATGATGGTAGGCAGTCCGGTCTCATTCCAGAAATTCTCGATTTTCAGTTTATCCAAAGCATTTAATAAAGACCATGGATTGAAGCAATCGCTTCCTGCTTGAGCAAATCGATAACCGTCATAGTTTATTCTCAATTCATTAACCATCTCATCAAAAGTCAAACCCTCCTGATCAGCCATCTCCTGAATGCCTATACTGAAATTATTCAAGAATTCATCCACAGTGATTCCGCAGATATCGGCAAAAGCATTGTCGAAGCTAATGTCGTTGATATTATTTAGATCGGAGAATACAGATAGCTTGCTGAAACGACTTACTCCGGTAAGAAACACAAGACGGAGATGCTCAGCGCTGCTTTTGAAATTTGAATAGATGGATGCTAATCGTGCGCGATAGTGCTCGAAATTTGCATCTTTGTTGATATTGCCAACCAAAGGCTTGTCATACTCATCAACGAGCACCACAACCTGCTTTCCTGTCTTCCTATGCGCTGTTTCAATTATGGTTTCAAGACGTTGAGAAAAGTTGGTATCTTTTGGAATCACCCCGTACTCCTCTTCCCAGCCTCTGAATATTTTGTCCAACACAGGGTCAAGAAAACCCGGATCCGCATATCTTTCTCGGTTAAGGTCAAGGCGTAACACAGGATAATGCTCCCATTCCCAATCTGAGGAGTCGATGTAAAGACCTCTGAACAGTTCCCTTTTTCCTTCAAAGAAATATTGCAGAGTTGATAGGAAGAGTGATTTTCCGAATCTTCGCGGACGAGCAAGAAAGAAATACTTGCTTCCTCCATTTATAATCTTATCAATGAAGCGCGTTTTGTCAACATACAGAAAGTCTCCCTCTCGTATATTTTTGAAATCTTGTTCCCCGATGGGATATTTGATCCTCTCTTCCATCATATTGTCTTAACTTTGAGATTACAATGCAAAAATAGTGAAAAAAAATGAAAGGGATTGTTTTCTTTTGTATTTTGGTAACATAATATTGGGGCTACAAAAAAGAGGCTGTCTAACAACCAAAGTTAGGCAGTCTCTATTTTATACACAAAATCGGAAGATTCAGGCTGCATTTGCCACTCCCGAGATATATTTTGGATAAAAGCTAAAATGAGGGTTC
>JAAVDJ010000016.1 GCA_014801875.1 Bacteroides sp.
CGGTGGAATTTTCAACGATAAAACTTATGCAGCGAGACTCAATAATGGTCAACGCAACTCTTACCGATGAAAATGGAATCTTCAAATTTGATGCTCCAATATATAACGGAATGTATCTAACGATTTCTTCAGTGGGATATAAAAGTCTTGATGTTGCTCTTCCATGTGACTCGGTTATCTACCTTGAAAATTCAAATGAGTTATCAGAGGTTATTGTACGTGGAAGCAAGAAGTATGTAAAAGGAACGTCAAGAGGATTGCAGATCTCAATGGAGGATAATCCTGTCTCAAAACTCGGGAATGCTATGGACGCGATAAAACAACTTCCGATGATTGACTCCTCCAATGGTGGGATTTCGGTTTTCGGTCACGGTACGCCTATCATATATGTAAACAATCGACTGGTCAGGTCAATGAGTGAGTTATCTACTCTATCAGCAGAGGATATATCCAATGTGGAAATTATAACCAATCCTCCGTCTAAATATGGAGCAGATGTTTCGTCTGTGATTCTTATTAGGACAAAAAAACTAAATGAGGGATTTCATACTGTAGCAGCTGGTAATATTTCTGCCAGTGAGGAATGGTCTGAATCCGCTGAAGTGTCCTTGAACTATCATACCGAGGGTGGCTTGACTGTCTTTGGTGATTTCTCTTATGGGTTTTCCAGCTTCAAACAGAACAGGCATTATTCAGAATTGTTTTTCTCTGACAATACTACTAACCCAGCATATTATACGGATACTTATGCCAAAGCACGAAGCAGAAGCCAGTCGCTTATGGCTGATGGCGGTCTGAACTATGATTTCGGGAAAAATTCTGTTGGATTAAAATATACCTTCCACCGTACTCCAAAAAGTCATTATACAGGCCTCGCTGAATCAACAACCGATTACAGGCAAACTGAAGATGTGATAGCTTCCTTAAGCAACCTATACACGCAGTATTCCATGCACCATATAAATACATTCGGCAACTTTGTTCTTCCCGAAGAGATCGTATTGAGAATAGATGCAGACTATGTCAAATCATTGAACAGTTCTAATTCTAATGTCGATGAAAATGAATCGGAAAATGTGGTGGTAAATTCCAATGCCAGCAATGGAAATTTGTGGTCTGGAAAACTGGTGCTATCGAAAAATATCCACAATATGGAATTAGAAGCAGGCACTGAAGTCTCATATACTCACAACACTCAGGATTATATGGGCAGATCAACGGCCAATCCGGATTTCATCAAGCCTGAAACTGATAACGTAAAGCAAAATCTTTATGCAGGATTCATAAGTTTCGATTGGAACCCAAACAAAAAATGGAACTTGTATGGAGGATTAAGACTTGAATCAACAAAAACTGATTTTAGACAGAACGATGTTTACCAAGAAGATTTGTCAAAATCATATACTGATTTGTTGCCAAATCTTGGAGTTTCGTTTAATTCGTCAGTTCAAATGACCCTTTATTACAGACCTTCCATATCCCGTCCGGGATATCAGTCTTTGGATAATACATATGTATATGTGACACCTACACTTTGGGAAACAGGAAATCCTGAACTNCGCTCAACCCTCCGTCATAAAATNGGTTTGAATATATANTATAAGAAATTTNTACTTCAAGGNTCTNTNACAAGGAGNAANCGTAACNTNGCNTCNATNTACANACATGACAGTAATGACGGTATAAATCTGAACCAGCCAATTAATCTACCTGATTATAATTCACTTCAACTCGTAGCTATTCAACGGTTCGATTTTAGCTTCTGGCATCCTACTCTACAAGGCGTATTCTATGTCCAAAATTTGAAGTATGGAACTCCTATAAGAAAATATAATAAGCCATTATATACCCTTTCTATGAATAATCGTTTTGATATTCCCGGAGGTTTCTATGGCTATCTCAATATATTTGGCCTCGGGACAGGCAATCAGGATGTACTTTATAGTAACGGTTCATGGCAAGCGTCAGTGACATTAAATAAAACATTGAAAAACTGGACATTCACNCTCTCGGCAAACGANATATTCAACACNTGGCGACAGAAATTTGACACAGTAACAAATACCGTTGAATATTCCTCAAACATCAAAGGAGGATCACGATCAATCTCTCTTACTATACGCTATATATTGAATGCAGCGAAAGGTAAATATAAGGGTAAAGTGTCTCGTCAAGATGAAATAGATAGACTTTAATAATATTTAGAAGTGAAGCTATCGACAATGTTGCCAGAGCTTCACTTCTCTTCACAGACTTTTTACTTGTTTTTAGAGTGCCGATTCATCTCAATTTGACTGCTTTCTTTGATACCTTGAACAATTCATCGTGAAAAGTTGACAAGGTGCGCTGGGTATTGCTGATGGTTAGTAACAGTACTTGCGAGAGATAGGATTGTGTCAACAAACCGGCAATCGCGAGTTCGTTGGCTCTCTTGACCGATTGATTGATGTTTCCGGATATATGGAATATTTCATCCCGGTATTTATCATCATAATTACGGNCTTTATTGCCCCTTTTGTAGCCCCAGGGCTAAAGTTTCAGCAACAATAGACCGTAACAAAGCACGGTTTATTCTCTAACAAAAGAGATATTCCATATNAATTGAATTACGGCTAAAAATGGGCTTCCCATTTTTAGCCGTAATTCAATTAATGATTTTCTTCTCAGAGAGTNGGATGTGGCCGATGCTGAGCTGCTTTCCATGCTTTCTCTCCTTTGCGGAGCAAATCCTCTCCCCGGGAATCCAGATATGTCTCGCGAAATTTTTCCCAGATATATTCCACCGCCTGTTCGGATGGATGAACAAGGTCGGAGGCATAGAACCTATAATCTCTGAGATCATCATTCACAATCTCATAGGCCGGGAAATAGTGACACCATTCCTTCGCATCGCAGATTTCCTCTACAGCCAGCCGCAAAATCGCCTTTGACACCGCATTCCCTTCCAATCCATCTTTGACATGACGCACCGGACTAACTGTAAACACAATCTCTATACCCGGATATAAAGCTTTCAGTCTGTCGGCCATCTCAATCCATTTTCGGACAATATCCCCCACAGTTCCCCTGATTCGCTCAAACATCCCTGCCGGCTGCTTATGGCAATTCGCCACGATATACTCCCCCTCTCTCCCTGTAAGGACATAACACCACGACGTGCCGAACGTCACAAAAAGTGGTGCGCCGGCCTTCAGTTTTTCACACAATACCATCCCCCTTTCCAAGAATGCCGATACAGTAGTCTCCCTCTCCGAAGACGCCAACGACGTGTCGTGGAGCCACGACCTCCATTTCCCCAGGCTGAAAAACATCGACTCCTCCACACTGCGTCTTGCCTCCACACACTCCCCGTTCCCCACCGCAAGAGCAATCTCAAGGGAACGGTGAATTGAGAAAGGGTTATAGAGAGTGCCCAAAGGATTGACCGCCTCCCAGCCGCAACGCCTCATACGCTCAAGCATATTGGAGGCGAAGCAAGACCCCAACAATACGGCAGGGCGCTCCGGGCTCAGCAAAAAAGGGGATTTTTCAACTCTGATTTCTGTACGGAATTTCATATATGAGGATGTTAACAAAAAACTAACGTTGAAATTAGTGGCATATTTCAAAATTATTTAGTAATTTTGCACACACAACCCCCTACACCCTCCTTCGGCGGGGTAAGTATTCGTTTCCCGTATGAAATGGCATATTGACGACATAACATCAATGCGACGAAAGCGCGGCTCCTCTGCCGGCTTATCGGTTTCGCGTGTCGTTAGCAAGGCTTCTTCGTGTCTTCACGCTTTTTCATCAAGCCATGTCTTTCCGGGAGGCGCCATGCAGGTAAAAAACAATAACAATATAACAGGACAGGACGCCTTGAGCAATCTTGGCGCCCTTTTCGTTTTCTAAACTTCGTTTACATCGTGAAAATAGGTGTTGTTATGGGCTCCACATCCGATTGGGGAGTCATGAAAGCCGCCCCTGAGACTCTCGCTCAGTTTGGCGTCGAGTGTGAAACTAAAGTGCTGAGTGCCCACCGCACTCCGGCTGAACTTGAAAAATGGGTATCCTCTCTCCGTGAACGCGGATTCGGAGCCATTATCGCGGCTGCCGGGGGCGCCGCTCATCTCGCCGGAGTCGTGGCTGCGTTCACAACTCTTCCTGTTATCGGAGTGCCTATCAAAGCTAAGACGCTTGACGGGCTTGACTCACTCCTCTCCATGGTTCAGATGCCTTCGGGAATCCCTGTGGCTGTCGTGGCTATCGACGGGGCTAAGAACGCTGCCCTTTTGGCTATTGAGATGCTTGCCATCACAGACGCTGACCTCAAGGAGAAAATGGATAACTTCAGAAAAGAGCAGGCTGCCAAAGTCTTGGCTTCAACCCTTGATTAATTTTCAAATTTCAACTTCCAATTTCCCATTTGAAAATGACTCCTTACAGAATTTTCGTCGAGAAACGTGAGCCTTATCGCGTGGAGGCTGATAGCCTCCGCGAGGAGCTTAATTCCAATCTCGGTCTTGATATCAAGAATCTCCGCCTTATCTGTGTCTATGATCTTTTCGGTTTCTCTCCCGAACTTGTGGAGAAAAGCGCTGAAAAGGTCTTCGCAGAGCCCGCCACAGATTCCGTTGCTCGTGAAATAGATCTCAACGGCAAGTCGTTCCTCGCAATTGAGTCTCTCCCGGGACAGTTCGACCAGCGGGCTGCCGCTGCCGAAGAATGCGTGAAACTCATCCAACCTGATGCCGACATAGAAATCAGAAGCGCCAAACTCCTAATCTTCAATCCGGAAGTGAGCGAGGAGGAGATGAAGAAAATCGAACACTATTGCATCAACGCGGTGGAGAGCCGTAAGAAAGACCTTTCCATCCTTGCCGCTCCCGAGAGAGCAGCGGCAAAACCGGTGGCTGTCCTTGATGGTTTCAGGGAAATCAAACCGGAAGAGGCCGCTCAATGGTGTAAGGATAACGGCCTGGCAATGAATGGCGACGACCTGATGGAAGTGGTGAAATATTTCTCTGCCGAAGGGCGCGACCCCAACGAGACTGAGTTGCGAATCCTTGACACTTATTGGAGCGACCATTGCCGACACACCACTTTCACCTCCGAACTGACCGACATAAAAGTGGACGATTCTTTCGCTTCCGCCGACATTGAGCAGTCGCTTAAGGAATGGCATGAAATACGCAAGGAACTCGGCCGCGAGAATAAACCTCTCTGCCTCATGGATCTTGCCACTATCGGAGCTCGATATCTCAAGAAAATCGGAAAACTCGATGACCTTGAGCAGAGCGAAGAAAACAATGCATGCAGCATATATGTGGATGTGGATGTCGACGGAAAAACCGAGAAGTGGCTCCTTCAGTTCAAGAACGAAACACACAACCATCCCACGGAAATTGAACCTTTCGGCGGTGCCTCCACTTGTCTTGGCGGAGCTATTCGCGACCCGTTGAGCGGACGCAGCTATGTCTATCAGGCAATGCGCGTCACCGGCGCCGGCGACATTTACAAACCTGTCAGCGAGACTATGGAGGGGAAACTTCCACAGCGTGTAATCTCCTTGAGAGCTTGTGCGGGTTATTCTTCCTATGGAAACCAGATCGGACTGGCCACAACCCACGTCCGCGAAATATATCATCCCGATTATGTGGCTAAACGTCTTGAGGTCGGTGCCGTCGTCGGCGCCGTGAAGGCTGAAGACGTGCGTCGTGAAAGCCCTGCTCCGGGGGATGTCGTCCTCATGTTCGGCGGCCGCACAGGTCGCGACGGTATCGGAGGCGCCACAGGGTCTTCAAAAGAGCACACCACCTCTTCCCTTGAGGAGTGTGGCAGCGAGGTGCAGAAAGGGAACGCTCCTGAGGAGCGTAAGATTGCTCGTCTTTTCCGCCGTCCGGAGGTGACACGTCTCATAAAGAAATCAAACGACTTCGGCGCGGGCGGTGTCAGCGTTGCTATCGGTGAGCTGACCGACGGCCTCGACATTCATCTTGACCGTGTCCCGACAAAATATTCAGGTCTGAACGCCACAGAACTCGCAATCAGCGAAAGCCAGGAGAGAATGTCAGTGGTGGTTGAGGCCAAAGACATGGAGGAGTTCATGAAATATTGCCATGAGGAAAACCTTGAGGTTAACCATGTGGCAGATGTGACTGACTCGGGGCGTATGCGTATGTTCTTCGGCGATAAAATCGTGGCAGACCTCTCCCGTGAGTTTATCGACTCTGCGGGCGCCCGCCATTTCGCTGAGGCTACCATCGGCACAATCGAACCGGTCGATCCTTTCGTGCATGAGGTAAAGGGGGCGAATGTCAAGGAAAAAATGCTCAATCTCCTCGCTGACGACAATGTCACTTCCCAGAAAGGCCTTATAGAGCATTTTGATTCTTCAATCGGAAAATCCACTGTGCTGATGCCGTTCGGAGGTAAAACCCAGCGCACTGAAGCACAAGTGTCTGTGCAGAAACTTCCCGTAGGAAGCCATTACACTGACACTGCATCAATGATGGCTTTCGGCTTCAATCCGTTCCTCACCTCGTGGAGCCCATATCACGGCGCGGCTTACTCCGTAGTTGAAGCTGTCGCTAAGGCTGTCGCCGCGGGTGCTGATTTCGAGCGTATGCGTTTCTCTTATCAGGAATATTTTGAGCGCATGAACTCTCGTCTGTCATGGGGTAAACCTTTGGCTGCCCTGCTCGGAACTCTCCGTATGCAGCTCGAGCTCGGACTCGCCTCTATCGGTGGAAAGGATTCCATGAGCGGCACTTTTGCCAACATCAGCGTGCCTCCAACTTTGATAGCTTTCGGCGTTGCTCCTGTGGATGCCCGTGATGTCATCTCTCCCGAATTTAAGCAGAAGGATAACTTCCTCTACGTCGTCCGTCATACTCCCCTCCCCTCCCTCATGCCCGACACGGAGACTCTGATTAGGAATTTCAAACTCCTCAAACGTCTCATCAAAGAGAAGACTGTGGTGGCGGCTTACGCTCTTGGCTTCGGTGGTCTGACTGAAGCGCTCGCCAAGATGAGCTTCGGTAATGAGATTGGCGTCGAGGTTAAGGTGAAGGAGGATGACCTCTTCAACTATGGCAACGGGTCTATAGTAGTGGAAAGCACTGAAATCCTTGAGCTTCCCGGATTTGACCTCATCGGTAAGACAATTGCGGAGCCGGAACTCCGTGTCAACGGCGAAACCCTCTCAATCAAGGAGGCGTTTAAAGCTAACCGTGACAGATTCACTGCCGTTTACCCGGATTCAACATCCGTTCGCGGAAAAGTTGAGAATGCAACTTCGGGCAATAATGTAGCCGTATATCCCGGTGAGCCCAAGGAGCATCCTGTGGTCTATCTCCCTATCTTCCCCGGCACAAACTGCGACTATGACATGACTGCCTCTTTTGAGAAGGAGGGTGCGGTGGTGACCTCTTCCGTATTCATCAATCTTTCTCCGGAAGACATAGAGAAGTCTACGTCTGACATGGCCGCCCACATAGATGCCTGCGATATCCTCGCGTTCTCCGGAGGTTTCTCCGAGGGTGACGAGCCTGACGGCAGCGGTAAATTCATCGCCTCAGTGATTATGAACGACAAGGTGAAGGCTGCTATCGAGCGTCTCCACGAAAGAGGTGGATTGATTCTCGGCATATGCAACGGCTTCCAGGCTCTCGTGAAATCGGGTCTCCTCCCGTTCGGAAAAATCGGCGAGCTGTCTGCTCAGTCTCCGACTCTTTTCCATAACGATATAAACCGCCACATTTCCCAGATCGTGACCACCCGCGTCGGCTCCGTGGCCTCACCTTGGCTGGCAGGTTTTGAGTTAGGCGACCTCCATTCTATTGCTGCCTCTCACGGTGAGGGTAAGTTTGTGGCTGATGCCGCTCTCGCTGCCACTCTCCGCAAGAACGGACAGATCGCCTTCCAATATGCCGACAGCGAGGGTGACGCAACTATGGATTCTCCGGCCAACCCCAACGGTTCAGTGGAAGCTATCGAGGGCATAATCTCTCCTGATGGTCTTATCCTCGGAAAAATGGGGCATTCAGAACGTTATGAAGACGGCCTGATGAAGAATATATCCGGCAACAAGCGTCAGAACCTGTTTGCCAATGCAGTGGCTTATTTCAGAAAAAACAAATAATACAACATATATAAAACATGGCTAAAAGTTATGAAGCGTCCGGCGTGAATCTTGAGGCCGGCTACGAAGTAGTGAGCCGTATCAAGAAGCATGTCGCTTCCACAAACCGACTCGGCTGCATGGGCAATATCGGCGCATTCGGCGGTATGTTCGACCTCGGCAGTCTCGGCTACAAGCATCCGATTCTTGTCAGCGGCACTGATGGTGTCGGCACGAAACTGAAGATTGCATTCGCTCTTGACAAACATGACACCATCGGCATCGACGCCGTGGCTATGTGCGTCAATGATGTTCTCGCCCAGGGTGCTGAGCCCCTTGTCTTCCTCGACTATGTCGCTGTCGGGAAAAACCATCCCGAAGTGGTGGAGGCTATCGTGGCCGGCGTAGCTGAGGGATGCCGCCAGGCCGGGTGTGCTCTTGTCGGGGGTGAAACCGCCGAGATGCCGGGTATGTATGACGAAGACGACTACGATATCGCCGGATTCACTGTCGGCGCCGTAGAGAAAGATAATCTCATCGACTGCTCTAAGGTAAAGGTCGGTGATGTGATTGTAGGTATCGCCTCTTCGGGTGTGCATTCCAACGGGTTCAGCCTTGTTCGCAAGATTGTTGCTGACAATAATCTTGACCTCAATTCAAAACTTGAGGAAACCGGCGACCAAACTCTCGGCGAAATGCTCCTTACTCCCACAAAGATATATTGCAAACAGGTGCATGATGTCCTCAAGGAGGTAGATGTCCACGGAATAGCTCACATCACCGGTGGCGGCTTCGACGAGAATATCCCCCGTATCCTGAAAGAGGGACAAGGGGTGGAGGTCAAGGAAGGCTCCTGGGAGATTCTTCCGGTGTTCCGTCTGCTGGAAAAATATGGCAAAGTGCCTCACCGCGAGATGTTCAACATCTTCAACATGGGAATCGGCATGGTTCTGGCTGTTAATGAAGAGGATGCTCCCAAGGTGGTTGAAATCCTGACAAATGCCGGTGAGAAGGCTTCCGTCATAGGCAAGATTGTTGAGGGAAACGGCGTCACCATAAAATAAGCCTTCAATGATGGCAAAAAAAAGATTAGCAGTCTTCGCAAGCGGCAATGGCTCCAATTTCGAAGCCATTGTCAAGGCTTGCGTGGAGGGTGAGATTGATGCCGAAGTGGTGCTTTGCGTGACCGACCGTCCGGGTGCATACGTCACACAGCGTGCCTCTCGTGCCGGAGTGCCTTGCATTGAGTTCCGCCCGAAAGACTATGCATCCAAACAGGAGTTTGAGACAATGCTTCTTTCCCATCTCCGTGAAAAGGGAGTGGAACTGATATGTCTGGCCGGCTACATGAGGATTATCGGTGAGACCTTGCTGGAAGCTTACGCAGGTCGCATCCTAAACATCCACCCTTCTCTGCTTCCTGCCTTCAAAGGAGCTGACGCAGTAGGACAAGCTCTGGCCTACGGAGTGAAAGTGTTCGGAGTGACGGTGCATTATGTGGATGCTTCGCTCGACGGCGGAAAGATAATTGCTCAGGCAGCGATTCCCTACGAAGGGTCAGACCGCGACGACCTTGAAGCGATGATTCATGCTCGCGAGCATATCATCTATCCGGAGGCGATAAGAAAGGTGCTTCCTCTTGTCTGAACCTCCGTCTCCCGGATTTTCAAATTTTAAAACAACAAGTGAAGAAATAAATATATGAGAGCTTTAATCAGTGTAAGCGATAAAACCGGAATTGTGGAGTTTGCCACTGCCCTCAAGAATATGGGGTGGGGACTCATAGCAACCGGAGGCACTCTCAAAGTGCTCCGTGAAAGCGGCCTGGAGGTTTCAGATATCCAGGATATCACCGGTTTTCCGGAAATCTGCGAAGGTCGTGTGAAGACCCTCCATCCCAAAGTGCATGGCGGTCTGCTTGCCCGCCGCGACAGCGAAGACCATCTTCGCCAGATTGCAGAAAACGGCATCGAGACAATAGAGATGGTCTGTGTGAACCTTTATCCCTTCGAGGCTACAATCGCCAAGGAGGGTGTGACCATGGAGGATGCTGTCGAGAATATCGACATAGGCGGTCCCTCTATGCTGCGCAGTGCGGCTAAGAATTTCAGGGATGTGACCGTGGTTTGTGATCCTGCTGATTATGCAATGGTGCTTGAGGAGATTGCAGCTAATGGAGACACTCTTCCTGAAACTCGCCTCAAACTGTCGGCGAAAGCCTACACTCACACAGCTCTATACGACAGCTGTATCGCTACATATATGCGCCGTCAGGCCGGGCTTGATGAGAAACTTTTCCTCAGTTTCGATGCCATCCAGACCCTCCGCTACGGTGAAAACCCTCATCAGGCTGCCACCTTCTACCGTGCGCCGAAGGAAGTTTCTTATTCAGTTGCACATGCTCGCCAGCTCGGTGGAAAAGAACTCAGCTACAACAATATCCAGGATGCGAACGCCGCTCTCAACATCGTGCGTGAGTTCGCCGAGCCTTTCTGCTGCGCCCTCAAGCATATGAACCCGTGCGGAGCCGGAATAGGCAAGGATCTTCTTGAAGCGTGGACACGTGCTTATGAGGCTGACAAAGTGAGCATCTACGGTGGCATCGTGGCCATGAACCGTCCGCTGACGGCGGAAGTGGCTCGCCAGATGAAACCGATTTTCCTTGAGATTGTCATGGCTCCCTCTTTCGAGCCGGAGGCTCTTGAGGTGCTCGCGTCTAAAAAGAATCTCCGCCTCCTTGAGGTCACTATGGACAATGTGCGCGAACCGCAGAAACAGTATGTCGGTGTCAACGGCGGTCTCCTTGTGCAGGATTCAGACGTTGAATGCAAAGAAGTGACTCCCGATATGTGTGTCACTGAGCGTAAGCCCACAGAGAAGGAACTTCAGGAGATGGACTTCGGTTGGAAAATCGTCAAACACGTCAAGAGCAACGCCATAGTTGTAGTGAAAGATGGCGCGACAGCTGGCGTCGGCGCCGGACAGATGAACCGTGTCGGCTCTGCCCAGATTGCTCTTGAAGAGGCTAAGGCTGCCGGTATTACCGAAGGTCTCGTGCTTGCTTCCGATGGTTTCCTCCCATTCGGCGACACCGTTGAGCTTGCATCAAAATATGGTGTGACTGCTATTGTGCAGCCCGGCGGAAGCATCCGCGATGAGGATTCAATCCGTGTCGCTAATGAAAAGGGCATTACAATGCTCTTCACCGGCATGCGCCACTTCAAACATTGATTCCCCTCTCATATCTCCTGAAGAATGGAAAAGAATAAGAAAGTGCTTGTAGTCGGTAGCGGGGGAAGAGAACATGCTATCGTGAAGGCTCTGTCCCGCTCCCCGCAGGTGGAGAAAATTTTCTGCGCCCCCGGTAATGCCGGAATAGCTCAGGATGCCGAATGCGTGGCTATCGGCGTGGAAGATGTGGAGGCCTTGGTGGATTTTGCCAAGAAAAACCACATTGACCTCACCGTGGTCGGACCGGAAGCGGCCTTGGCCAAAGGTGTGGTCGACGCTATGGAGGCTGCCGGACTCAAAGCCTTCGGACCCACAAAGGCTGCTGCAAGAATTGAGAGCAGCAAGGAATTCGCCAAGCAGATAATGGATAAATACAATGTCCCGACAGCTGCTTACGAAGCATTCGATGATTTTGAGAAAGCATGGGAGTATGTGAAAAACCGTCCCCTCCCTGCTGTCATCAAATATGATGGATTAGCTGCCGGAAAAGGGGTCGTTGTAGCGACGTCTTATGAAGAGGCGGAAGCTGCACTGCGCGATATGCTTCTTGACGAGGCGTTTGGCAAAGGACGAGTAGTGGTCGAGGATTTCCTTGACGGCCCGGAATTCTCTTTCATGTGTGTTGTGTCCGGCAACAAGGTTTTCCCCCTTGCTGTGGCGCAAGACCATAAGCGTGCATTCGATGGCGATAAGGGTCCCAACACCGGAGGTATGGGTGCGTATTCTCCCGTCCCTTTTGTGACTGAGGAAATCCGCCGTCAGGCTCTCGATGAGATTTTGCAGCGCACTGCCGATGCTCTCGTGGCGGAGGGTGTGCCTTTCAAAGGGGTTCTCTACGGTGGCCTTATCCTCACAAAGGAGGGTCCGAAGGTGATAGAATTCAACGCTCGTTTCGGTGATCCCGAGACTGAGGTCGTGCTCCCTCGCCTTGAGAGCGACATATATGACCTTTTTGAGGCTGCCGTGGAAGGACGCGACTGCGAAACCCGTTGGAGCGACGACGCTTATCTGGGCGTTGTGCTCGCCTCAGAAGGTTATCCCGGTAAATATGTGAAAGGTCAGGAAATAAAGAATCTGGACAAGATTGATGCTGAAGTCTACCATATGGGGACAAAGCGTGAAGGAGATAAAATCCTGACTGCCGGAGGGCGTGTGTTGATGGTCGTTGGCAAAGGAAAGACTGTGGCGGAAGCTAATGAAGCTGCAAAGAGGGAAATCGAGAAAATCGACTGCCCTACCCTTTTCCATCGCACCGACATCGGGAAAGCATCATTATAAGGCTTGAGGCTCAAGGCTCAAGGCTCAAGAAATAATGCCTGATGCCTAAAGTTACCTCCAACGCCGCCCGGGCATTGGTCAAATGTCCTTGATTTCCAACTCTTGAATCTCGAGCCTCGAGCCTAAAGCCTCGAGCCTAAAAAACTAAAAAATGACTATAAGCGGAACTCAATTAGCCAAAGAACTGAAGCAGAATGTTGCTCAGCGTGTGGCTGAAGTTAAAGAAAAATACGGCCGTGCTCCTCACCTCGTGGTTATCCTCGTTGGTGAAGACCCGGCCAGCCAATCATACGTGAAGGGGAAAGGGCGCGATGCCGAGGAAGTCGGCTTCAAAAGCACCACTATCCTTCGCCCGGCTGATATTTCCGAGAAAGAACTTCTCGACATGATTGCCGAACTGAACGCGGATGACTCGGTAGACGGCGTTCTCGTGCAGCTTCCTCTCCCCAAGCATATCGATGAAGATAAAGTCATCGAGGCAATCGCTAAGGAAAAGGATGTGGATGGTTTCCATCCTGCCAACGTGGCCGCTCTCTGGCAGAAACTCCCCTGCACCCTCCCCTGCACACCCAAGGGCATCATCAAGCTCCTTGACAAGGCGGGAGTCGAGATTGAGGGGAAGAAAGCTGTGGTCATTGGCCGTAGCAACATTGTGGGCCTCCCGGTCTCAAAATTGCTGCTTGACCGCAATGCGACAGTCACTATCGCCCACAGCCGCACGAAAGACCTTCCCAAAGTGGCTTCCGAGGCTGATATCCTTGTGGTGGCCATTGGGCGTCCCAAGTTTGTCACTGCCGACATGGTCGGTGAAGGAGCGGCTGTTATCGATGTTGGTGTGAACCGCGATCCTGAAACAGGGAAACTCTGTGGCGATGTCGACTTCGAAGCAGTAAAAGACAAGGCGAGTGTCATAACTCCGGTGCCCGGTGGTGTTGGCCCAATGACTCGCGCCTGCCTCATGGAAAACACTCTCGAGTGTTTCCTCCGTAAAATGGAAAAATAAATTTCGAACCCCTAAACTTCAAATATTTCTCTAAAGCAATGATCGAAAGATACGGAAGAGATATAATGCGTGAGGTCTGGACGGAAGAAAACAAATTCCGTGCATATCTCAAAGTGGAACTCCTCGCGGCGGAAGCCTGGATGGAGCTCGGCGTAGTTCCCCGCGAAGATGTGGAGAAACTGAATGAGAACGCCACATTCAACATCGACCGCATAAAGGAAATCGAGCTCCAGACGCGCCATGACATTGTGGCTTTCACCCGCACTGTCAGCGAAAGTCTTGGCGAGGAGCGTAAGTGGGTACACTATGGCCTTACCTCAACGGATGTCGTTGACACTGCAAACGGCTATCTGTTCAAGCAGGCGGATGAGATTCTTCTCAAAGATATCGAGGAGTTCATATCCATGCTTGAGAAACAGGCTATTCGTTTCAAGAAACTCCCCTGCATAGGGCGCACACACGGCATCCATGCCGACATAACATCTTTCGGGCTCAAATGGGTGCTCTGGCTGGCTGAGATGCGTCGCAACCTCGATCGCTTCAAGGAGGCCGCAAAGGGTGTGGAAGTCGGAAAAATCAGCGGTGCTGTCGGCAACTTTGCAAACATTCCTCCTTTCGTGCAGGATTTCGTTTGCGAAAAACTTGGAATCGAAAGCTCCAAGGTCAGCACTCAGGTGATTCAGCGTGATCGCCATGCTTATTATATGGCCACTCTCGCACTTATCGGTGCAAGCCTCGAACAGATGGCTCTTGAGGTGAGAAACCTCCAGCGCACTGAGGTGCATGAGGTGGAGGAAGCTTTCGGAAAGGGACAGAAGGGTTCATCCGCAATGCCTCATAAGCGTAATCCGGTGAGCAGCGAAAATATCTGCGGTTGTGCCCGTGTGCTCCGAGGATACATGGTCACTGCCTATGAGAACGTGGCTCTCTGGCACGAGCGCGACATTTCCCATTCTGCCACAGAGCGTATAATCATGCCGGATGCTACTATCCTCCTCGACTATATGCTCAACCGCATGAAAGGGATTCTTGAGAATATAGTCGTGTTTGAAGATCAGATGATGGCGAACATCTATCGCACAAACGGCGTTATCTTCGCTCAGCGTGTGATGAACGCCCTTATCGACAAAGGGTTCGCTCGCGAAAAGGCATACGACACCGTGCAGCCTATCGCAATGAAGGCCATGAGCATCGGCGCAAGTTATCAGGACCTCCTCAAGCAGGATCCGACCGTGATGGGTGCCCTCAGCGAGGAAGAACTTGACAACTGCTTCACGCTCGACTATTATTTCAAAAATATCGACCATATCTACAAACGCAATAACTTAGAATAATAATGTCGGAAAGATTAGTAGTCATCGGCTCTCAGTGGGGCGATGAGGGTAAAGGAAAAATTACCGACTATTTCGCATGTCGAGCCGATATGGTGGTTCGCTATCAGGGTGGCAACAACGCTGGCCACAGCGTGATGTTCAATGGCCATAAGTATTCCCTGCAGAGCATCCCATCCGGCATATTCAACCCCGCGACGGTCAATGTCATGGCCAACGGTATGGTGGTGAATCCTGAGAGTGTGCTCGTGGAGCTTGAAAAACTGCACAATCAGGGCATCACTGATTATCAGCTCTACATTTCTGACCGCGCGGCAATGGTGATGCCTTGGCATTCTGACCTTGACGGAGCTTATGAGAGCCTCAAAGGGGGAAAGCTTATCGGCACTACAAAAAAGGGTATCGGTCCGGCTTATTGCGACAAATACAGCCGCATTGGCCTCCGCATGGGAGACCTTCTCGAACCGGAATATTTCGCTGAGCGTCTCCGCGATGCGCTTGCTCAGAAGAATATCGAACTCAAGGCTCTCGGCCTGCCTGAATATGATTTCCAGACCGTCTACGACCGATATATGGAAATCGCCGCTATTCTCGGGCCAAGAATCGTCGACACTTCTGCCCTCATCAACAAGGCTCTCCGTGAAGAGGGTAAGAAAATCCTTTTCGAAGGCGCGCAGGGAATGATGCTTTGCATCGACCACGGCACATATCCGTTCGTGACCTCTTCCACTCCTTCATCGGCAAGTGTTCCGGTCGGTGCCGGCATCTCTCCGAAATGGATTGAGAATGTAGTCGGCGTGGCCAAAGCTTACTGCACACGTGTTGGTGAAGGTCCGTTCCCTACGGAGCTTCATAATGAAATAGCTCATGAAATTCGTGAGCGTGGTCATGAATACGGCACCGTGACCGGTCGCCCGCGTCGTGTGGGTTGGTTTGATGCTGTCGTGGCTCGTTATACAAGCCGTCTCGCCGGAATCGATTTCTGGGCTCTTATGCTTTTCGATGTCCTCTCCGGTCTTGACAAAGTGAAGATTTGCACTCACTACGAACTTGACGGCCAAATAATCGATACTCCCCCTTCCACTATCGCCAAACTCGCTCGCTGCAAGCCGGTATATATCGAGATGGATGGCTGGAAAGAGGATATAACCGGTATCAAGAGTTTCGACGAGCTCCCCGAGGCTGCCAAGGCGTATGTGAGAAAAGTTGAGGAACTGACTGAAGTGCCCGTCGGTGTTATCTCCGTTGGTCCTGACAGATCCCAGACTGTGCTCATCTCTGAAAAACTGAAACATTTCTGATCATCTTCCTCTCTTCTCCAAGCTCTCCGTTCAACAAACAAAAACTGATTTAGAATGTCATTTTTAACTGAAAAAGTCAATGAGGAAGGGATGACCTTCGACGACGTCCTCCTCGTCCCGGCATATTCGGAAGTAACTCCGAACATGGTGAATGTGCAGACCCGTTTCTCACGCAACATCACTCTCAACATCCCTATTGTCTCAGCTGCTATGGACACTGTGACCGAGGCTGCTATGGCAATCGCAATTGCTCGCCAGGGTGGTATAGGCGTTATCCATAAGAATATGCCTATCGATGTGCAGGCTGCTATGGTGAGAAAAGTGAAGCGTGCGGAAAGCGGTATGATTTTCGACCCTGTCACAATCACTCCTGACCAGACTGTGGGAGATGCGCTCCGCATGATGCATGAAAATCATATCGGCGGCATCCCTGTTGTGGATGGTGAAGGTAAACTGGTGGGTATCGTGACTAACCGTGACCTCCGCTTTCAGACTGATATGGAGCTTCCTATCGACGAGGTAATGACTAAGGAAAACATCATTACAACTAAAAATCCGAGTCTTGCCGAAGCTTCCGACATCCTGCTCCGTCATAAGATCGAGAAGCTTCCGGTTGTGGACGACAACAATAAGCTTATCGGCCTCATAACATACCGCGACATCACTAAGATTCAGGATTATCCCAATGCCTGTAAAGATGATAAAGGGCGTCTCCGCGTTGCCGGTGGTGTTGGCGTGACGGCCGATACTCTCAAACGTGTGGAGGCTCTCGTGAATGCAGGGGTTGATGCTGTGGTCATTGACACTGCTCACGGCCATTCTGCAAATGTGGTCAACACGCTCAAAGCTGTCAAGGCCAACTTCCCTCAGATTGATGTGCTCGTCGGAAACATCGCCACTGCTGAAGCTGCCGAATATCTCATCGCGAACGGTGCGGACGGCATCAAGGTGGGCATCGGTCCGGGCTCCATCTGCACCACCCGCATCGTTGCCGGTGTTGGTGTGCCTCAGTTGAGCGCCATCTTCAACTGTGCTAAGGTAGCTGCTCGTCATGGTGTGCCCGTGATTGGCGACGGCGGTCTCCGTTATTCAGGCGATGTTGTGAAAGCAATCGCTGCGGGAGCAGACTGCGTTATGATGGGCTCCATGCTTGCCGGCACAGAGGAAAGCCCCGGCGAGACCATCATCTACAATGGCCGTAAATTCAAGGCCTATCGTGGCATGGGTTCCATCGAAGCTATGGAAGCCGGCTCTAAGGATAGATATTTCCAGAGCGGCACTTCCGACAGTAGCAAGTTCGTGCCGGAGGGTATTGTAGCCCGTGTCCCCTACAAGGGCACTCTCGCAGAGACAATCTATCAGCTTCTCGGAGGTCTACGTTCCGGAATGGGNTATTGTGGTGCGAAAAACATTGATGCGCTTCATAACGCACGCTTCGTGAGAATCACCTCTGCCGGCGTTATCGAAAACCACCCCCACGACGTAACAATCACCAAGGAAGCACCCAACTATTCCCGCTCATAAAGCAGTTTTAGAGCACTGGGAGCTTTTGGAGCTCTGTGAGAGCTGGGAGCTTTTAGAGCTCTGTGAGAACTGTGAGAGCTGTGAGAACTGAGAGAACTGAGAGCTCCCAAAGCTCACAGAACTCCCAACTCTCACAAAGCTCACAGAACTCCAAGAACTCCCAAAGCTCACAGAACTCCAAGAACTCCCAAAGCTCACAGTGCTCCCAGTGCTCCCAAAACTCCCAGCGCTCACAGCGCTCCCAAAAGCCCCAAAAAAGAAAAAAATGGAAAAAATCCTTATTCTGGATTTCGGATCTCAATACACTCAGCTAATCGCACGGCGCGTGCGTGAGCTGAATGTATATTGCGAAATCCACCCTTTCAATAAAATCCCGGAGCTTGATGCCGACATAAAAGGCGTCATCCTCTCAGGTTCCCCCTCTTCGGTGCGCGATGCTGACGCTCCGAAGCCGGATTTGTCTGCAATCAAGGGACATTATCCTCTTCTCGGTGTCTGCTACGGCGCCCAACTGCTCGCCAATGAGTTNGGCGGTGANGTNGAAGGTGCCCCTTCTCGCGAATACGGTCGCGCCATGCTCACCGTAGTTGCTCCCAACGATCCCCTGATGCTCAATGTCCCCTCCCCCACACAGGTGTGGATGAGCCACGGCGACACCATCACACGTCTGCCCGAAAACTATCACATCATCGGCTCCACTGAAAACGTTAAGGCCGCTGCCTATCATATCGAAGGCGAGCAGACCTGGGGCATTCAGTTCCATCCGGAAGTATATCATTCGACCGACGGCACAATTATCCTCTCCAATTTCGTACTCGGCATATGCGGCTGCTCCGGCACCTGGAGCCCCGCTTCTTTCATTGAAACCACAGTGGAAGACCTGCGTGCGAAAATTGGCGAAGAGAGAGTGATTCTCGGGCTGTCAGGTGGTGTCGATTCTTCCGTAGCTGCAATGCTTCTTCACAAAGCTATTGGCGACCGTCTGACCTGTATCTTCGTCAACAACGGACTTCTCCGCAAGAATGAATTTGACGACGTTCTTGATTCTTACAAACACATGGGTCTGAACGTAATCGGAGTGGATGCGTCTGAGCGTTTCTACAACGACCTTAAAGGCGTGACTGACCCTGAACAGAAACGTAAGATAATCGGTCGCGACTTCGTGGAGGTTTTCAATGCTGAAGCTAAGAAAATCAAGGATGCCAACTGGCTTGCTCAGGGCACAATCTATCCTGATGTCATTGAAAGCTGCTCCGTAAAAGGTCCTTCCGCCACAATCAAAAGCCATCACAACGTTGGCGGTCTCCCGAAAGAGATGAATCTAAAGATTGTGGAACCTCTTCGTCTGCTCTTCAAGGATGAAGTGCGCCGCGTGGGTAAGGCTATGGATATGGATCAGCGTCTTCTTGGCCGTCACCCCTTCCCCGGACCGGGTCTTGGCATTCGTATCCTCGGGGAGGTTACCCCGGAGAAAGTGCGTATCCTCCAGGAAGCGGATGCTATCTTCATCAACGGTCTGCGTGAGGCCGGGCTTTACGATCAGGTGTGGCAGGCGGGTGTTATGCTCCTCCCTGTGCAGAGCGTTGGCGTGATGGGTGACGAAAGAACTTACGAAAACTGTGTGGCCCTACGCGCTGTTGTCTCAACAGACGGCATGACGGCTGACTGGGTACATCTCCCCTACGAATTCCTCGCCAAAGTCAGCAACGAGATTATCAACAAGGTCCGCGGAGTAAACCGCGTAGTCTACGATATCTCCTCCAAACCACCGGCAACTATCGAGTGGGAATGATTACTTATACCCTCAAAAATAAAGAGGCTGTCTAACAACCAAAGTTAGGCAGTCTCTATTTTATACACAAAATCGGAAGATTCAGGCTGCATTTGCCACTCCCGAGATATATTTTGGATAAAAGCTAAAATGAGGGTTC
>JAAVDJ010000017.1 GCA_014801875.1 Bacteroides sp.
AGTGCGTATCCTCGGAACAGAAACTAACGGAGCTTGCGTTCTACTTCAACCTTCAATGCCCGTAAATAACGGTGATAAAGTCTTCTAAGAGATTTCTATTGCCTATTGTTAGGAATGTGCGCTGATGTTCCGCCTTGGTTTCACGGCGACGTATCTCATTGATAATTGCATTTGGTGTGAGGCGTCTCCCAATCTTGGAGCCTATGAAAGAGTGTACCGGTCTAAAAAGTAGACAAATGCGTTCCTTTGTGAGATTGTAAAATAAAAGGGTTGGTTCCTGACGGCGGAATCAACCCTTTATTGAAAAGCTATGAGAGAAGTAGGACGCGGTGTAACCTTATGAATGACGGAACAGAAGTTCTTTCTCTATGTCGGAGATGGAGACTCCCATCTGTTCAAGCAATACGAGGTAATGATACATCAGATCGGCAGCCTCATAAATGAAACGTGCGCGGTTTCCATCAACGGCTTCTATAGCCGATTCGACGGCCTCTTCACCCACTTTCTGTGCAATTTTCTTCACTCCCTTTATGAATAGGCGAGTTGTGTAGGAATTATCGGGCATTTCCTGATGCCTGCGTTCCACGAGAGCAGAGAGTTTGCGCACGAACCCCTCTTCGGAGGGAGTGTCGAAGCAGGCTTCAGTGCCACGATGACACGTAGGTCCAACCGGGTTAGCCATTATGAGTAAAGTGTCGCCATCACAATCGACATACATTTCCACAACATTGAGGAAATTTCCGGAAGTTTCGCCTTTAGTCCAGAGAGTGTTTCTCGTGCGGCTGAAGAAAGTGACTTTCCCGGTCTGTTTCGTTTTCTCAAACGCCTCGCGGTTCATATATCCAAGCATTAGGACTTTAAGCGATACAGCGTCCTGAATTATTGCCGGGAGGAGATTGTCGGCACATTTGGAGAGGTTGAAATCCTCGAAAGAAATATTGTTCATAATCTGACGTCGATACCTTTTTCTTTTAATTCTTTTTTGAGTTTTCCGACAGTTGTCTCACCATAATGGAAAATGCTGGCGGCGAGGGCAGCGTCCGCCTTACCCTCATCGAGCACCCTGACAATGTCTTGAGCAGACCCGGCCCCTCCGGAGGCAATGACCGGGATTGAAAGAGAATCACAAAGGCGAGCGAATGTTTCGCAAGGATAGCCGGCTTTTGTTCCATCGTGGTCCATGGAGGTGAACATTATTTCCCCGGCTCCGAGATTTTCCACCTCTTTAGCCCAAGAGAATAGTTCTTTGTCGGTTATTCTTGAGCCCCCATGCGTCGTAACCATCCAGGAGCCGTCAACCTGTTTTGCGTCGATAGCCACGACGACAAACTGTCGGCCATATCTTGCAGCGATGTCAGCTACGAGCTGAGGATTATTGACGGCAGCAGTGTTGACAGTGATTTTATCGGCTCCGGCCTCCAGAAGACGTGCGGCATCCTCCACCGAGGCAATTCCTCCGCCCACAGTGAAAGGGATGTTTATTCTTTCGGCAATACGACGCACGAGGTCAGTGAAAGTGTTCCGTTCCTCGCGGGAAGCGCTTATGTCGAGGTAGACGAGTTCATCAGCCCCCTCGGCGGCATAACGCGCCCCGAGCTCCACAGGGTCGCCGACATCAGCGAGCCCCTCGAAATTGACACCCTTCACCGTTCTGCCATTTTTAACATCAAGGCAGGGAATTATACGTTTGGCAGGCATAGAGAATACAAAGAAGAGAAGTTGAAATTATAAAAATAACAGGGCGACAATCAAAAGATTGCCGCCCTGAAGCTAAGTACAGGAAGTGGGACTCGAACCCACACAGCCGGTAAGGGCCAGGGGATTTTAAGTCCCCCGTGTCTACCATTCCACCATTCCTGCGGCCTATATCTGTTGCAAAATTAATAGTTTTCTCAGACAGAACAGCGAATTAAAATATATTTAACATATTAATGCAATAAGTTGGCAGTGATATGCGGTAATTTTGCATCAGAATATTAATTAGAACCGAATTAAACGATATAGGAATGGAAAAATATCAGATAAATAAAAGCGACAAAATATTCGCACGTCTGAGTATGGGAGGTCGCACTTTAGTAGAATTCATGATGAACGGGGTAGGGAGCGTAGGAGAGGTTATAGCTGAACTACGTCGCATGTGTGGCGAAGTCAGAGGTCTTGCAAAACTTTATATCCGCAATCATTCCCAAGGGTGGAGCATTGACCGCGGGCTNATGGTCTATTCACANGAGGGATCTTTGCGACAGAGTGCGGTNAGATANGGAGAACTCCCTCTCGATTTCGACGATTATGCCCCGCGCACGGAGCGGAGGATGNTGGCNCCTTGGGAGACGCATTAGGAAATAAGGAATAAGGGATAAGGGGTAAGGGATAAGGGATAAGGAATAAGGGATAAGGGATAAGGGATAAGGGATAAGGAATAAGGGGTAAGGAATAAGGGGTAAGGGATAAGGGATAAGGAATAAGGAATAAGGGGTAAGGAATAAGGGGTAAGGAATAAGGAATAAGGAATAAGGAATAAGGAATAAGGATTAAGGATNAAGGGTCGGGTCATGAGGTTGGAGACAGGCTTCCTCCTGACACCTTCTACCTTGAGCCTAAAACCTAAAGCCTAATCAAGGATTGAGAAGGTCTTTGTTATAGAAGGAAAGGATGGAATCGGCAATTTCAAGAGCNTTTCGTGCGTCGGAGTCCGGATTAATGGCTATTGCCGAATGATAGTCTTTNATGGCTTGGGCACGATGGTCNAGAGCCCAATGTTTGAGCCCGCGGATGGTGAAAGCTTCATCCGATTCAGGATGACGGACGATATAGTCATCGAGCGCNGGGATAGCCTCTGCCGGAAGCATATTTTTCAGTTCTGCAAGAGTTATGTCTGCCATTTTTCTGATAAACTGTTTTGCGTTTATGAAGGGAGAATAATTCTCTCTGAATTTACTGCCGAGCCGAGAAAGATTGATGCGAGAGCATCGAATTTCTCAGGACTCTCGGTGGTGAGAAACTTAGTGGTTGCATTTCGTGAGCATCTCATTTCCATTTCGGGATGCCTGCGGAGATAGTCGGCGAGACTCTCGGCCACGATCTCTCCCTGCGCGAGGATACGAACGTGTGGGGGGAGATATTTTTTTATCTTCTCAGCAAGGAGAGGGTAATGAGTGCAGCCAAGCACGAGAGTGTCTATTTCNGGGTCAATCTTCATTATCTCGTCNATATATTTCCTGACNAAATAATCGGCTCCCGGAGAGTGGGCTTCATTATTTTCCACAAGGGGCACAAACATGGGGCAGGCGTGTTCGGTNATGATCATCCGGGGATGCATCTTCTCAAGCTCCATCCGGTAGGAGTGGCTGTTGACAGTGCCCGGAGTGGCGATGAGGCCGATATGACCGGAGGNGGTATATTCAGGCAGCACTTCCACAGTAGGACGTATGATTCCGAGCACTCTGCGTGAGGGGTCGATGTGCGGGAGATCGTTCTGCTGTATCGACCGCAAGGCTTTGGCAGAAGCAGTGTTGCAAGCCAATATGACNAGAGGACACCCTCTGTCGAAGAGAGCTTTTACGGCCTGGAGGGTAAAATCGTAGACAATATCGAAAGAGCGCGAGCCGTAGGGAGCCCGGGCATTGTCACCNAGATAAAGGTAGTCGTAGTCGGGAAGACGACGTTTAATTTCCTTGAGAATTGTCAGTCCGCCGTAGCCGGAGTCGAATATGCCGATCATATAAAGGAATTGGAAGATGAAAGATTATGGGAGCATGAAAGCTGTTGGAGGAGAAGGTTTGACAAAATAGGGGGAGAAGTCAAGATTAAAAAAGCGGAGTATANACTCCGCTTTTTATATCTGAAAGTTGAGAAGGAGCATAAAGGGAATCCCCCGACAGCCTCCTCATTTCATTATTTCCTCTTGTTTCCTTATTTTATGCCGAGTTTGGCCTTCACTTCAGGAGTGATGTCAACGACCGGAGCAGCATAATATATCTGAGTCTGCATCTCCTGAATCATCGAGAAACCACCCTCTTTGCCCACGGCNTCAATGGCATTTTTCACTTTCTGCATGATGGGAGCCATGAGGTCGTTCTGAAGCTTCTGGATATGCTGCATAGCATTCTGCTCAAACTGCTGAGCTTTCTGCTGATGGTCAGTAAACTCACGAGTCTTGCGCTCCTTGATTGCGGGAAGCTCGGTTTCACCCATATTCTGGATTTCNTCGTAGAGACGCTTCATTTCCTCGCCGAGTTTCTGATATTCCTCCTCATATTTTTTAGAGGTTTCGTCTATCTGCTTCTGAGCAGCAGCTGTGTCCGGGAGCTTGGTTACAATATCCTGAGTATCAACCAGGCCGATTTTGAGAGTCTGTGCGGAAGCCAGCATCGGGAGGATGAGGGCAGCCACTAATAAAATTTTTTTGAACATTACGGATTTTCTTTATTTAATTTTGGTTTTGCAGATTTATGTGCAAAATTAAGTAATTTATTTTGAATAACCCAATTTTGCGAGCACTTCATTGCTGACATCGATACGGGGAGATGCGAAAACGATGCTTTGGGAAGAAGCGCGGTCGAAAATGGTCTGATACCCTTTCTCTTCGGCTACNGCCTTGACNGCATTGTAGACATCTTCCTGGATGGGTTTCATCAAAGCCTGACGCTTCTTGAAAAGTTCACCTTCCGGACCGAAGTATTTATAACGGGTGTCAGTGACCTCCTTTTCCTTGGCCACAATTTCCTCCTCGCGTTTTTTCTTTTGGTCGTCGGTGAGGAAAACCATCTCGCTCTGATAATTCTTATACATAGTCTCAGCCTCTTTNGAGAGGTTGCTGACCTCCTTTTCCCAACGCTGGGAAACCTGATTGAGCTGTTCGTTGGCCATCTCGTAGGCAGGGACGTTCCTCAGGATATAATCCATATCGACGAGAGCAAATTTCTGAGCCGAAGCNATTCCGGCCGCCGCGAGGGCGAGCACAAGGGTAAAGAGTATCTTCTTCATATCTATAATCAAATTATGGTTACTAATCTACCGAGTCATTTTTCGGGAGAGACTCCATCTAAACAGACATCAAGACCTCCCGATAGTTTAAACGACTGAAAGACATAAAGAGTTGAACAGACCAAAGAATCAGAACTCCTGACCGAGCACGAAATGGAGCTGGCTTCCTCCGCGAGTGCCCCATACTTTATCGAAACCGTATCCCCAGTCAATACCGAGGAAACCGAGCATCGAGAGGTATAGACGCACTCCGACACCGGCACTTCTCTTCAGATTGAAGGGGGAGAAATCACTGACAGAGGTCCAACAGTTACCCGCCTCGGCGAACGCAAGGGCGTAGATGGTGGTCGCAGGCTGGAGCATGAAGGGGAAGTGGAGCTCCATGCCGAAGCGTCCGTAGGCGTAACCTTCGTAGCCCCAGGGGGTGAACTGGCCGTTCTCATAACCACGCATGGCAATTGTTTCTGTGGCATAAGTATAGTTTCCGGACATACCGTCACCACCGAAATAGAAGGTCTCGAACGGAGTCTTGAAATGTTTGTTCCAGGAGCCAAGGAGTCCGAAGTCAGCACGGGTCATAAGCACGAGAGTCCACTGTCCGTCAGGGTCAGTGAGAGGAGTGTATGTGCGGCTCTTGAATTTGACTTTCCAATATTCAATCCATTTGTAGAGTTCCTTGGCNGCCGCTTCCCGCTGTTCGGTGTCTGTGTTNGAGCGAGCNGCAAGTTTGGCGAGCTGCTCCCANTTCTGATGGCGGTTGAAGAGGGAAGCCGGAGGAGTCAAGGTCACGTCTACAGAGAAGGATGAACCACGGCGAGGATAAATGGGCTGGTCGATACTCGTGCGCGACAGCGAGAGGCCGAGGGTAAGAGAGTTCGACACACCGTTGTTCATGTAATAGAGGTATTCCCAGTTTTTCAGATAATACCAACGATATGCGAGGGANGCCTGGAANTGGAAGTAATCATCGGGCCAAGTCAGTCGNGTGCCGAAACCGACGCTCACGCCGGCCATCTGGAGCACCTTGTTGGGGTCATAGGCATTCTGATAATAGTAGCCCGAGTCATAGTTCTGATTGTAGCTGCCTCCATAGTAGAGATAGTTGAGACCGTTGCGGTAGTAAGAATCGGTGTAGTAGCTGGAGTTAATACCGGTGGAGCGGCTGTAATCCAGNCTGACGGAGAGAGAATTGGGGCGTTTCCCACCAAGCCATGGATCAAAGAACGANATNCTGTAGCTTTGATAATATTTTGCATTGGTCTGGGCNGCGATCGAGAAGGTCTGTCCGTCGCCGCGCGGAATGATGCCGCGATACGAACCGGGATTGAAGAGATTCTTGATGGAGAAGTTGGAGAACGACAGCGCCACCTGGCCCGTCACACCACTCTGACCCCANCCGAAAGATAGCTGCACTTTGTCGTTAGCTTTCTGCTCGAGATTGAAGATAATATCNACAGTGCCGTCGTCTTCGTTTGGCTGCGGCTGAATGTCCATTGTCTCAGGGTTGAAATGTCCGGAAGCNGCGATTTCACGTGCAGAACGCATCAGGTCAGATTTTGAGAAGAGNTCGCCCGGGCGCACGCGGAGTTCACGACGGATAACCTTCTCGAAGAGCTGGTCGTTNCCNTTAATCACCACGCGGTTGATTTTNGCTTGCGGACCCTCGATGACCCTCATCTGAAGAGCGATGCTGTCTCCCTTCACATTCTCCTCGATGGGGACGAGCGTGAAGAAAAGATAGCCGTTGTCAAGGTAAAGGTTGCTGACGGCGTCATCGTCAGTGCGTGTGCGCTTGTCAAGNAGCTTCTGGTTGTAGACGTCGCCGGGATAAATGCCGAGCACATTGCTGAGCACTTCGGTCGGGTAAACGGAATTGCCCACCCAGTCAATGTCGGAGATATAATATTTCTTACCCTCCTCGACATCAATATAGACATCCACATGGTTGTCGTCATATTTNACGACGCTATCCTTGAGGATACGTGCATCGCGATATCCCANCTCGTTATATTTTTCAAGGATACGGTTTTTGTCGTCCTTATAGTCGGAATCAACGAATTTCTTCTGCTTGAAGATATTTAAGATATTGCCGTTTTCATTCGTTTTCTTCATTGCGCCCTTTACCTTACGGTCGGAGAGCACCTCGTTGCCGTCGATATAGATTTTGTGCACCTTCACCTTGTTGTGGCGGTTGATATCCACATCGAGATAAATCTGGTTTTCCTTAGAGAGGTCAGGCACCTGCCTGATATTCACCACGGCATTCTTGAACCCTTTCGCGCTGTAGTAATCCTTGATTAACTTTGTGGCACGAGCGACGATGTTGGGGGTGATCTGCTGCCCTTCCACCATAGAGAGTCGCTCTTCAATATCCTTTTTCTCTCCCCCCTTGACACCGGAGAATCGCATTTCAGTCATTCGGGGTTGCTGCATCAGGGAGATGACGAGCCAGATTTTGTCGCCGGCAATTTTGTCGGCAGAGATTTTCACCTTGGAGTAAAGCCCCTGACGCCAGAGGCGTTTTGTGGCAAGAGTCAGGGCATCGCCGGGCACTTCCACCCTTTGACCGATGGAAAGACCGGAGTTGGCGATGATTATGTAGTCGTCGACATGGCTTATGCCCTCGACCTTAATGCCGGCAATCTCGTAGGCTTTCGGGATAGGGGAATAGATGATGTCAGGATTATAGATGGTATCGGTCTGCAGGGGAGCGGCAATGTCTTGAGCTGCAAGCACCCCGGGGCTGCATAGAGCGAAAGCCATCAATGAAAACTTCAGCAGATTTTTCATTCTTGAAGTGATGGAATTATAAATTAATTTTCATTCTGCACTTGCTCGCTTGTCTTACCGAAGCGGCGTTCGCGGTTCTGGAAATCAAGAATGGCATCGACATAATGCTCATCCGAGAAATCCGGCCAAAGCACAGGAGTGAAATATAGTTCGCTGTAGGCAATCTGCCACAGCAGGTAGTTGGAGATTCGTTCTTCACCGCCGGTACGGATAAGGAGATCCGGGTCAGGGATTCCGGCAGTTGCGAGATGGTCGGCAAACATTTCTTCGGTGATATCGTCAGGAGAGATTTTCCCCTCCTTGACGAGGCGAGCGAGCTTGCGAGCGGAGTCGGCTATCTCCCAGCGAGAGGAATAGCTGAGACACATATTCAGTTGGAGCCCCGTGCAATGGGCTGTCGCATCGCGAGCGTCAAAGAGACGTTTGCGTGCATCCTCAGGAATACGCTCGATATCGCCGATGAGGTTTATACGCACGTTGTTACGCAACAATTCGGGGAGCTCTCGCTCTATGGCCCACCCGATGAGATACATCAGGGTAGCCACTTCCTCAGCGGGGCGGTTCCAGTTCTCGGTAGAAAAGGCGTAGAGTGTGAGATACTTTATTCCGAGATCAGAAGAAAGCTTTGTGACACGATGCACGGTAGACACCCCCTCGGCGTGTCCGTCGCTACGCATAAAACCCTGGCGTTTCGCCCAACGGCCGTTACCGTCCATGATCATCGCCACGTGGACCGGCATACGGTCTCGGTCGAGGCGGGTTATTTTATCTTGAATTGTGTCCATGATAGTCAGTCTTTATAGTTGCACGCAGCACAACGTTTGCTAAATTCATAGCTTATGGTGAAGGTAAGAGTCGAAATCCAGTCGGTGTTCTTCATGAAGCTGCTCTTTATTCCGAGAGGGTCTTTGAGACGGTCGCCGTCAAGACGGTCGGTGAAAGTCTTCTTCATGAGAAACTCCAGACCAAGGTTCACCCGGCGGCTGGGTTTGTATTTCACTCCGAATCCAAACGGAATTGTCAGGGCAGCCCCTGTCTTTCCGTCAGCGTTCCATAATGTCACTCCAAGTCCCCCGGTGATATAAGGGGATATGCGTTTCAGCTTACGGTAGGATTCCCCCATTCCATAGTTGAAGAAATTGAATTCCGCCAATTCCCCCACTTCATAGAAGGTCGTTGAGAAGGAATACTCTTCGAGGTCGGGAATTATGTTTGTCATGTCGGCAGTGTTTCCTGAAACCGCGCCGACAAACAGATTCGTCTTGAGCGCCCATCTTGGATTTAAGATATATCTGAAGAGAGCTTCAATATCCCAGGAAGGATGACTCCAGAGATTGGAAGTGTCGGCATCGCCGAGGTATCCGGTCATTCCGACACCACCCCCGATGTCAAACCTGAAATCTTCCTGAGCCTTGACCCTCGGGGAAAAGGCCAAGAAGACAAGAGAGAGGAGAAAGACACGCCACCCCATCAGATAATCGGGGTGAAGTTGAGTCTCATCAGCACCCCGCGCCACAGTTCTGTGGAGAGAGAGCCGTCAGGAAGTTTTCCTCCGTAGAGGAATATGTAGGGGCATTGCCATGAGATGACAGTGCCGTCGATATCATATGACGCTCTGGTTCGGCTTCTTACGACATTCTGCCAATTCTCCGCCATATCAGCATTCAGAGTCAGGTCTGCCGTGAAGGCATTGAATCCTGAGATGGAAGGGAACTCTTCGGGGAGATTCATCGCGCTGTTTGTGTGTTGCCATGTCACGCCGTTGTCGTATGAGACGAGGGTGGCTCGATTTACAGTACCGTCAGTCAGCACACCCCCTATCAAAAGCCATGCATCGAAATCGCGAATCTTCGAGGCTGAACCCGTATTGCGGTACATTGTATAATGCACCAGAGACGGATTCTCCATAGGAGGAGTCGTTGCGCTCAATGTTGCCCACGACGCGCCGTCGTAGCCCCATGTCGTATTTGAGAGAGTGCCGTTTCTGAGCACTCCACCCACGAAGAACCCTGTCGGTTCTTCAGCCCATTTGTTTTCGATAAGGACGAACGGAGAACGCCCTGAGACAGGGAAGTCGCCCGGGATAAGCCCCTGCACATTCTCAGTCCCATCGGAGAATGAGGCGTGGTGCCATTCGGAGTCGATCTCCTTTATACCCAAGACAGTGTCATCTCCATATATCCCTATGATTGATTTCCATCCGGAAGTCAACGCCGTCCAGGAGGAACCGTCGAGAGAGGAATAAAGAGTGTCATCATCGGAGAGGATGTAAAAATAAGAATCTGACGCTGTCAGGCTTTCCATAACCGGAGTGAAGGGGAGTGAAATCTCCGATGATGTCCATTCATTGCTGAAAATGTCAGTTGCCTTAGAAAGAGTGAATGAGCCGTCAGCCTCTTTGACGAGGGAGACGGGGACTCCGCCCTGCACAACACATTTGCTGTCGACAGGCGTATCAAGGCGAGAAGGAATCTGAGCCACCTCAAGTTTTTCCCACCCTATTGAATCGGGGTCGAGTTGATGGACATTTACCTTCAGACGATATTCAAGAGAGTTGAGACCGTCGTATGAAGTCACGTTCAGCACCACTTTTTTAGAGAAATCTATACTGTCGGTGGTAGTTGTGAGGTAATTGACCTTCTTGATGGTGTCTCCTTGTTCGCCGAGCACTGCAATTTCCGCCTTACTCATAGAGGAAGCGAAGGTGATTACGGGCACCAACTTAGAGACATCAGCGCCTTTGGGAAGAGAATCGGCGTTGAAAATCACCGCATTGTTGAGATCTATCGAAAAGAATACCGAGTCAAGCGAAGGCGCGACATTCTTGTTGGCGTTCAGTTTGAAACTGTTGATCGCCACTGTTGAAGAGGTCACGTATATCTCATCTTCGGACGTGGTTGTTTCCTTATTGCATGATACCGCCACACTCCCCATCAGGATGAGGGAGGAGACAATCAAGGAAGTTCGAATTTTATAAGACGTTTTCATACAATCTGCAAAATTAGTATTTCTTGGGAAAAAAATGAACAGAAATACCCGTCATTTTTACAAATAATACTTTTTTATAGCTTTTTAACGTCTGAATAAAGTTATTTCATTCCCTCGGCAACGTTCCGCACTAATGAGGTGTAAACCCTCCGGCAACTCCGGGGCGCGTAGTCCGTGACCCAAAGAGAAGGGGGCTGTCTCCACACGTATCTCGTCGTAAAGACCTTCCTGAATAAAGCTTCGGAGTAAAGTCGGACCCCCTTCCACCATCAGGGAATCGATGCCATCTTTTCGTAGATTCTCTACAAGTTGACGGCAATCGGTTGACGAATTGCAATCAATAACTTTCGGGTTCTTCCCGGCCCAATAACGCACATCGAGACGCGGAGAATCTATGCGGCGGGTGTTTTTCCCAACCATTATGCTTTGCACGGAAGCTCTCTCACGGTGCATCCACACCAAGGAAAGGGGAGTGGATAATGCCACAGGGGAAGGGTTACCCTCGGCATCTGTAGTTGCCATGAAGCCGTCGGCACTCTGAGCCCATTTCAAAAGAATCCATGGGCGTTTCTCTGTCTGAGCAGTCATGAAACGGCGGTTTATTTCAAGACACTCCTCGAGCAATACGTTTTCCTTGACGTCAATTCCGGCTTCACGCAGCATACGTATGCCCCTCCCGGCTACAAGGGGATTGGGGTCGGGAGCGCCGACAACTACATGAGGTATGCCTGTGTCGACGATGAGTTTCGCGCAAGGGGGAGTCTTGCCGTAGTGGGAGCAAGGCTCGAGAGTGACATATATGGTTGAATCTTTCAGGAGATGACGGTCAGTCTCTTTGACCGAACGTATGGCATTAACTTCAGCGTGAGGTCCGCCGAAAGTGCGGTGAAACCCTTCGCCGATTATTCTTCCGTCAGCCACAATCACAGCTCCTACCATCGGATTAGGAGCAACGCGCCCTTCCCCGCCGGAGGCGAGCTGAAGGGCGCGTTTCATATAAATTTCATCCATTTCAGATTATTTGTCAAGTCCGCGTAGGCGCAGAAGAGCCTTTGAATCGGGGTTATGGCCGGTAAAACGTTTGAAGAGCACCATGGGGTCTTCCGTATCGCCACTCTCAAGGATATTTTTCTTGAAAGATGCAGCTGTCTTTTTATCGAAGATGCCATGTTTTTTGAAAGTCTCCCAGGCATCAGCCTCGAGCACCTGGCTCCAGAGGTATGTGTAATATCCGGAAGCGTAGCCATCGTCGCCGAAGATATGTTTGAAGTAAGGGGAACGATAGCGGTAGGTGATTTCATCAGGCATACCGATTTTCTTTGCGAATTCCATTTCAAACTCCGGTACATTCACGTTCGAGCCGTCGGTCTGTCCCCAGGCAAGGTCAAGAAGGGCGGCTCCGGCGAGTTCAGTAGCCATGAATCCCTGGTTGAAGTTGGATGAGGCCTCAAGTTTGGCTACGAGTTCGTCAGGAATGGGTTCCCCTGTCTTGTAATGTTTAGCGTAAGATTTAAGCACCTCCGGTTCGAACGCCCAATGCTCGTTCATCTGAGAGCAAAGTTCCACATAGTCGCGGTCAACGTTAGTTCCGGCGATAGAACGGTAGGGAGCTTGGGAGAGGATAGCCTGAAGAGCATGTCCGAACTCATGGAAAGTGGTCTCCACCTCGTCGAGGGTCAGGAGAGCGGGCTGGTCGCCGGAGGGGGGAGTGAAGTTGCCGACATTATAGACAATCGGACGGCGGTTGCCATCCTCATAGAGTCCGCAGCTCTGGAGCTGCTCCATCCATGCCCCCTGTCTTTTCGAAGCGCGAGGGAAATAGTCAGTCATGAAGACAGCCACGTGTTCACCGGTCTTGCTGTCCACGACCTCATAGACAGTGACCTGATCCATATATTTAGGAGCGTCAGGCATCTCTACCATCTTTATGCCATAAAGTTTCTCGGCGCAATCGAAAAGACCTTTGAGCACATTGTCAAGCGCGAAATATGGGCGCACCTCCGACTCATCGAAGTCGAATTTTTGCTTTTTCACTTTCTCAGCATAGTAATAGTAGTCCCATGGAGCGATTTTGAATCCCCCGTTGTTGGCATCCACATAAGCCTGCATATCTGCCACTTCCTCATGGCTGCGTTTCACTGCCGGCTCGAAAACCTGAAGGAGGAGATCTGTGGCAGCCTCCGGAGTCTTGGCCATAACGCGGGAGGTCATCATCTGAGCGAAATTATCGAACCCCATGATTTTAGCTTTCTCGGCGCGGAGTTTCACGATTTCCTCGATAACGGGGTAGTTGTTGTTCTGCCCGAAGGAGGCGAGGGTGGTATATCCTTTGTAGATAGCCTCGCGCAGACCGCGATTGTCGGCATACTGGAGGACGGGAAGACGGCTTGGAGCATGGAGAGTGAAGACCCAGAGACCGTCAAGGCCACGCTCTTTTGCTGCATCGGCTGCCTGAGACACAGATGACTCAGGCAGACCCGCGAGGTCAGCTTCATCGTAGACAGTCACGAAGAAAGAGTTTGTCGCGTTGAGAAGATTCTTGTTAAACTGGATAAAGAGTTGTGAAAGGCGATCGTTAACCTTTATAAGCTCCTCTTTCTTGTCGGCGGGGAGAGCCGCACCACGCTCGGCAAACTCCTTGTAGTATTTCTCCACCACACGCTTCTGCACCGGAGAAAGGCCGAGACGGTCGCGAGAGTCGTAGACAGCCTTTATTTTTCCGAAAAGCGCATCGTTGAGATTGAGTTGATTTGACGCCTCGTTCAGAAGGGGAATTGCCTCTTCGGCCATCGCGGCGAACTCATCGGTAGAGAGTGCGCTGTCGTAATGATAGAACACACCTGCCACACGGTCAAGAATAGGGGAGATATTCTCAAGAGGGAGGATTGTGTTGTCAAAATCGGGCACAGCCCTGTTTGCGGTTATGGCGAACATATTCTGTTTCTGCTCTTCGATGCCGGCTTTGATTGCCGGGATGAAATCAGAAATCTGAATCTGCTCGAAGGGAGGAATCCTATATTTGTCGGAATACTCCTGGAGGAAAGGATTTACGTGATTTTCAGCCATAATTCCTTGAATTGGGGCAACTGCCAACAGAAGGGTAGCCGCCAGGTTTAAGAAACGATGTCGCATGATTTATTGATTTGAGTTATAAAAATTCGTTGAATTTTTTCCGGTCGGTAAGCCGCCGGGCATCACCGGGGTGTGGTGAATTCAAATTCGCCTACCAGAGGATAATGGTCAGATGTGTTTATTTTGTCTACTTTCACTTTCAACGCCTTCAGGTTGCCCCGATAAAGCATCTGGTCGATGTGAAAGTAGAAGCCGTGGAGGTTATAGGTTACCGCCGGACCAAAATTTGTTTCTACATAAGCGTCTTTCATGTCATCCCCGACAATCATATTGTAGGCCCATGAAGCTGGGACATCATTGAAGTCGCCGCAGATAATGAGAGGTTGGGAGGGGCGGAAAGAGTCAATCGCCTGGCGCAGGGAAGAAGCATTTTGCGCACGTCGGCGGAACGCATTGCGCAGCTTGGAGAAGATAGTGCTTTTGAATTCCTTCACACTCTCTTTCGCGCCGCCTACGCTTTTCATCTCCTTCATTACATTACGCTCCTCTTCGGAAAGGTCGTAGGAATAGAGATGCACCATTCCGATGTTCAGCAGTTTTCCTCCCGGGAAATTTACCTTGAAGAAATCGAAGCGAGGTTGGTTGCCACCGGTTTTATCTGTTATGCCAAGGTGAGAGACAGGATATTTCGAGATAACCTTTATATCCGTAGAGGAAAGACCTGCGCGGAATGGATACTTGCGAATAAGACTGTCGATCAACTGAGGACTTGCCTTTTTCAACTCCTGAGGACTGAAATTCAGCAATTCGGCAAGGCATATGACGTCGGCATCCGATTTCAGCATAAACTCCACAGCCCTGTTTCCACCGTATTCCGGTTTTCGGATATCGTCAGTGTGGAGCACATTCCATGATATAATCTTGAATGTTTGGTTTCCGGGTGATGGGGTTGAGCCGGAGTGGAGAGGAAAGGCCAGGGAGAGCGGACCGGCGCAGACCACGAGAGTCAGCACACCGAGAACAGTGAAAATCACTCTTTTGGTCAGTGCCCAGAACAATATGAGAATCCCTGTCAGGATGGCGAAATAGGGTAGAGCGAGGCATAGCACCGAGGGCACGGTAAGGTATTCCGGATTCATCTTCCCTCCATAAGCCGAGATGATGGTGAGGAGGAAGACAATGATTGAGACAATTCTCATCACCATGCGGAATATTGGATTTAAAAGCGGTATCATCATATCATAGAATGTTTGTCGAATTATGAAAAATATCAAGGGATGATCATAGGGGCGTCATTTGTCGATTTTTCGCGAGAGATGGTTCAGTTCCTGTTTCTCGGCCGGGGTGAGGGAGGCATAGCCTGAAAGGCGGATTTTATCGAGAAGAGTGTCAAGACGCTCCATGTCAGAAACCCTTCCGGCGGCCGCGCGTGCCACAGCCTGCGGGTCGCGTCTTACATTCCGAGGTTTTCGCGGGGAGGAGTGTTGGGTTCTGTTAAAGGAAAACCAGGCGGATAAATCTGTGCCGCGTCGGAGAAGCAGTGAGAAGAGGAGTCCGAAAAGTAGCCCTCCGATATGAGCCGCCTGTCCCCCGGGATTCCCTCCACCTATGCCGGCGAAAGTGAGGACCACACAGGCCAGTGCCACCCATTTCAATTTCACTTCCCCGAAGAGGAACATCATCAGCCTGAGGTTAGGAGTGCGGAAGGCACACGCGGTTATGACAGCCAGCACAGATGCAGACGCTCCCGATAGAAAAGCAGACGAGGGGGAAGCGACCGCCGATATGCCGAGGAAGAAGATTGCCCCGGTGAGACCTCCCCCGATATAGAGGAATAGGAGATGCCGGTCGGCGAGCGTAGTCATAAGGAATCTCCCGAACCACAGCAGCCAAAGCATATTGAAAAGGAGATGCAGGAATGAATACTGAGTCACCATATAGCTGACCACGGTCCAGGGATGGAAAAGGGTGGTTTTTATTTCAGCCGAGACACATAGCCACGGCATCGTGAAATTGCCGTACAGTCCGGTGGAATTTCCTATAAGAGTGGCAACCCAGACGACAATAAACACAGCAGTGTTAATCGCTATCAGCCAAGCGAGGGAGCGGGAGCCACAATATCGCGTCCATCTGTCAAAAATATCCTCCATGCAGAGTGCCTTTCTTTTTCCAATACAATAGTATCACCAGACCGAAGAGCATACCACCGAGGTGGGCGAAATGAGCGATCATGTCAGAATTTCCGAGACCGAGTAAAAATTCAATCACGCCATATCCGATAACCATGTATTTGGCTTTGATGGGGACGGGGATGAAGAAGAGATAGAGAGGCTGGTTTGGGAAAACGAAAGCATATCCGAGCAGCACACCGTAGACCGCTCCGGAAGCTCCGATAGTCACCATAAAGTTCTTATACATCTCTATATTTTGCAACCATCCGCTGTCTCCGGCAGCGATAGCGCTGTCGATTAGAGCCTTCGCATTGTCGTATGTGATGAGATTCTGTCGGGAGATTTCCGAGATATAGTCATGCATATAGGTAAGGAGCCATACCACTTCCTGCACGAGCGCAGCGCCTATCCCGCAGATCATATAATAGATGAAGAAACGTTTGGAATTCCAGACTCTTTCGAGTGTAGACCCGAACATGAAGAGGGTAAACATGTTGAACAACACGTGAGCGGGATTTTTTGGGGCGTGTATAAACATGTATGTTATCAGCTGCGCCGGATTGAAACCGGAGGCTGAGAAGAGATGCAGTCCACCATAGTCGATGACGATATTTGCGAAGCGGTGGTAAAGCGCTTCGACAAGCCATATGAGGAGATTTATAATTATGAGGTTTTTGGTGACGGGCGGAATATTCGCCAGGAAGCCACCCCGATTGGATGAAAACATGTTGCAAAATTACAAAAGTATATTGTAAAACGCAAATGGATGAGCGGAGAGAGGAGTGAAGTCAAGGGGGTAAGAGGGAGAGACATATTGGGATGAAGTAGATCAATTGAGAAGATGATAGTTGCAAGATTAGTCAGGGGAAGGATGATTAAAAATGTATTTATAGAGTAAAAAGGGTGGTTTTTTGTAAAAAAAAGGATATTTGCAAGATATTTTTTCTTTCTTGGTTGTTGAATAATAAAGAAGACGGTTTCACCGTCGCAAAATGTTAAAATTATAAAAGAATAGTTATAACTATGAACAAAGGAGATCTTGTAAACGAAATCGCTGCAAAAGCGGGTATCAACAAGCAGACTGCCAAAGCAGCTCTTGATGCATGTCTGGAATCGATTGAACAGGCACTTGCCAACGATGACAAGGTTCAGCTTATCGGTTTCGGCACCTTCTCTGTAGTGGAGAAACCCGAGCGTACAGGCGTTAATCCTCAGACAAAGGAGAAGATTACTATTGCAGCACGCAAGACAGTAAAATTCAAACCCACTCCCGAACTTGGCAAGTAATAAATTCATTGCAAAGTAACCCAAAATCGGTATGACAATCCGAGTAAACAACGGTGCCCCCACTTCCGGAGGGTGCCGTTGTTTTTCTCCAACACTAAAANAACAATGGGCAGCGAGAATATGACGAAAGGGTGGAACACGGTGTTGTTCGGCTTGCTGACCGGTGTGGCAATNTGNGGNGCCGGNGCGATAATGGCAGAGAGCGAAATAACCTTTATCAATATNTGGATATTCCTTATACTCCTGTTTATGGCCGGCCTCGGTTTGGGGCGTCTGTTCAGGCGAACCCTTCTTTGCCGAGCATGGCCGGGGATGCCTGANTGGGTGAATATTCTGTTTATNGGCATAGTGTTTACCGCAATTACGGGTGGAGGAATCCTGCTGGTGAATTCTTTGTGTGGCGACAGCACGAAATATGAGGAAAGGGAGGTGGTAGTGGAGCGTAAGATAGTCAAGACGCGCCACAGGACGCAGCAAAGCGGAAGACATTCATATTCGACAGGAGCTCCCTATCATGTCTATTATCTGGAATTGAAGTTTGCCGACGGGAGAGAGATTGAAATTCAACCATCCTACAAGGTCTANAAGCAGGTTGNGAAAGGGGACACGGCCTTTATCCGAGCGGGGAGAGGCGCGTTGTTTCTTCCTGTTTGTGATGTGCAAAGTCTCCGGCTCAANCANCCCCACAAGAAAAAGGCACGCCCNCGNTTTTATCGNCANCGAAGAAGTAGGGATGAANATAACCGAGANACCAATNAGTTGTAAATAAAATGTAGAATTTATTAATAACCAAAATTATAAGCTGTAGATAACTGTTCTGCNACAGAATTATATAATTTTCCAGTCATCGAGACCGCGGGANGAAGAGGAGAAGTTGGCNCCGATGCGGAATATTCTCCTTGTGTCGGTTGCGAAACGCCCGGCATANTCCCGCTCCTCGATCTGGCGTATAGCATCCTCCACGGAACCATCGTATTTGAACTCGAATATNTAGANATAATCCTTTGTGCGAACCACTAAATCGGTCCTNCCGATGTTNGTATGCTCTTCAACNCGNGTNTCCATNCCGANNAGNGTNAAAAGGAGNTANATCAGATTCTGGTAGAACTTCTCNTTNTGTTGCTCGTATGGGACNGCCTTAACCATNGCCTGCAAGCGGCGCATGAAGGCCTCGGGTTTACCGTCGAGAATNTCATCCTGNAAATCCCAAAGGGAGAAATCTCCGTTAAGGTCGTCCATCTGNGGNAGATANAGAGGACGCAGTTTTTCAGCGAAAGCACACTCCACCTCATGATTTGGAAAATGGAGTTCATAACGGCGGCCGTTGACTCTTTTGATTGTGAGGTAGCCGGTCTGGAAAAGGAGAGGAATCGGGTTATTGTCGTCNGGACCGACAGAAACGAGGTCGGATTCCATACTTCTGACGTTGTTCAAATCAGGCAGAAGAATGCGGTTTTCCTTTATTCTCCTCACCAGGAAAGTGGGAGTAGCTGTTTCGAACCAGTAGAATCCGAATTTCCCCTCCTGCAGGGCAATGAACAGGCTCCAGGGATTGAAAAGCCGTGAGCCTTCCTCGGCGAAGAGATACCCGTCGTAATAGTAGCGTAACGTCTGGATGGCCTGTGTATATTCGAGATTGTTATTTCGCCTTATATTCATAATCCCTTGTGGAAAATATTCACACAGTTCTTTCTCCGTAATGCCACATATGTCAGCGAACTTATTGGATAGAGAGATATCTTGAAGATTGTTAAGGTCGCTGAATATACTGACCTTGTTGAAGCGAGCTACTCCNGAAAGCATTGCGAAATGAATGTGNNGATCCATTGATTTCAACACCCCGAAAAAGCTTTTCAGAATAGCCTGGTTTTTGTAGAATATTTTTGGCTTGTCTTCAATGTTGAGGAGAGGTTTATCGTATTCATCCACGAGGATAACAACTTTCTTTCCGGACTNTTCATTAATTTTTCTAAGTAAATATTCAAACCTAAGTTCAGGTGCATCTTTGGGNTTTGTAATATTATACTTTATTTCNTATTNCTCCAAGGTGGCGTCAAGCCTCCTTTCAAGCCCGTCTTCCATGGTATAGTTGCCGGTGTTGAAATCGATATGAATTACTGGATAAGACGTCCAATCTACAGGCGCGGAATCAACAGCCAGACCGNAGAACAGTTCACGCCTACCTTCGAAGAAAGAGTGTAGGGTTGAGAGCAACAGACTTTTCCCGAAGCGCCTTGGGCGACTCAGAAATATATATTTCCCACCTTCAAGAAGTAAAGGGATGAAGGATGTCTTGTCAACATATGTATAACCNTCCTCTCTAAGCTTTTGGAAGGTTTGCACTCCAATGGGATATTTCTCCGTATTCATATTGAAATATTTTAGCACAAAGGTAATAGAAAATAAGGAAATAAGGGAATAAGGGAATAAGAAAATAAGGAAAAAGGGAACGAGGAATAAGAAGTGAGGAATGGGTATAATGACTACCGGCAAAGCCCGGGCATTCCGCGAATGCCCTTGGTACCTTAGTGGAGAGGGAATGAGAGAATAGTGTATTTGCTTCGTAAGGGATGGACTCGATTGGAACGCATGGAGTGCGGTCCCCTCCCTGTGCGCGAGGCACAGGGGGAAGCTTACTGCGTTAATTGCGGGAAAAACGGAAAGCGGAGCATTTTCCGGAAAGGGAAAAGATGCTCCGCCGTCGGCAAGTCAAGAAGTGAAGTCTTTCGGTCAGCTAAGCAGACTGCGAAGCTGAAGTATCATGATGGCAAGTCCGGTTGCGTAGATTGCAATCAGCCCGATATTAGGGAATCGCTTCTTGGAAGAAAGATTTTTCATAATTGTTTTGGCGTTGTGACCGGAATGGCAGTGACCGGTCTGGTTGTTGAAATTGTTTTACGCTACAAAATTAGTTGTTGAGACTGCCAACTTACGGCACCCGTTTGTTAATAAAACACAACATACAAAAATCCCCTTGACTGACGAATGATCGGTCAAGGGGATTGATTCAGTATTCAGTATTCAGTTGCTGAGTCGCTGTTTAAAATCAGTTGCGGTTTCCTCCGAATATGCGGAGAAGGAAGAGGAAGAGGTTGATGAAATCAAGATAAAGATTCATCGCGCCGATAGTGGCGAGTTTGTCGGCCATCTGAGGGTCAAGGTTTGCAGCTGCCATGCGCTTTACAGCCTGAGTGTCCCATGCAGTGAGACCGGTGAACACCAGCACGCCGATGATGGAGATTATCCATTCCATTGTGCCGCTCTTGAGGAAGATGTTGACGATGCTTGCTATGATAAGACCAATCAGGGCCATAGTCAGATAGCTCCCCATCTTCGAGAGGTCAGTCTTGGTGAAATAGCCGTAGACCGACATCGCGCCGAAAGTGCCTGCAGTGATGAAGAAGGTGTAGACGATAGTTCCGATACGGTAAACCACGAAAATTGGTGCCAACCATACTCCCATAAGAGCGGAGAAGAGGCAGAAGCAGGCGAAGACCGCGGTAGACGACATCCTGTTCATGCGTGCCGGAAGAATCCAAGCCATCGCGAACATAGCAATAAGCATACCCCAGAATACGAGCTTGCTACCAAAGAAGAAGCTCATCGCTGCCGGGCTTGAAACAATACCTAAAGCACAGAAGGCAGATATGAGAAGCCCTACGAACATTCTCACGTACACGCGCTTCATAACAGCGTTGGTCTGTGCTACTATCGACGTCCCGCTTCCACCATAATATGGAGGGGGAGTCACATTTTGATTATTGTAATCCATAAATGTATTATTTTAGTTTTTATTCTTAGATTATAACATCGAACACCCCCTTTTTCTTGCAAAGGAGGGCTCAGAGTTCCCATTATAACTCTATATACCGAAAAATGGAAGAAAGTAAACGGCTGCAGGCTTACATTCTTTCCGGCATTTCCATACCAAGAAGAGCGACACCCTCTTTAAGAGTGCGGGCTACGACGGCGGAGAGCAAAAGACGGAGGCGGCGCTTCTGTTCGTCCTCCTCTTTGAGTATGGAGTAGTCGTGGTAGAACTGGTTATACTCCTTGGCGAGGTCGTAGCAATAGTTTGCTATCAACGCGGGGGAGTATGTGCGTCCGGCTTCCTTGACCACAGTTGGGAAATCAGCCACTTTCTGAATCAGTGTAGCCTCCTTCTCATTGGGTTCTGAGGCGGGTTTGCTGTCCATGTCGACACCCCCTGCACGGCGTATGACAGATTGGATACGGGCATAGGTGTATTGAAGGAATGGACCGGTGTTTCCGTTGAAATCAATAGACTCTTTCGGGTTGAAGAGCATATTCTTCTTAGGGTCTACCTTCAGGAGGAAATATTTCAGCGCACCGAGACCCACCATACGCGACACTTCGGCAGCCTCCTCGGCGGGCATGTCGGCGAAGCGTTCGGCGGAAGTCTCACGAGCGGAGTCGATCATCTGCTGCATGAGGTCATCGGCATCCACGACTGTTCCTTCCCTTGATTTCATTTTTCCTTCCGGGAGCTCCACCATTCCGTAAGAGAAATGAGTGAGGTCTTTACCCCATTTGAATCCCAATTTGTCAAGCAGGAGGGAAAGCACCTGGAAATGGTAGTTTTGCTCATTACCCACGACGTAAATCATCTTGTCGATTGGGTAGTCCTGATAGCGGAGTTTGGCAGTGCCTATATCCTGGGTCATGTAGACAGAAGTTCCGTCGGCACGCAGGAGGAGCTTGTGGTCAAGACCATCGGGAGTGAGGTCAGCCCAGACGGAGCCGTCATCCTTACGATACATTATCCCCTTTTCTATGCCACCGAGCACGAGGTCTTTACCTTCGAGGTAGGTGTCTGATTCATAGTAGATCTTGTCGAAATCAACCCCCATTTTCTTGTAGGTTTCGTCAAACCCTTCGTAGACCCATCCGTTCATTGTCTTCCAGAGATTACGCACCTCCTCATCGCCGGCCTCCCATTTGCGGAGCATTTCGCGAGCTTCCAGCATCAGGGGTGATTTAGCCTCCGCCTCCTCTTTGGTGAGATTTTCCTTCTCCATCAACTCAGCGACTTCCGCCTTGTAGTGTTTGTCAAATTCCACATAGAAGTCACCGATGAGATGGTCACCCTTCTTGCCGGCAGATTCGGGAGTGGCACCGTTGCCCCATTTCTGCCATGCGAGCATGGATTTGCAGATATGGATTCCACGGTCGTTGACGATGTTAGTCTTCACCACTTTCTTGCCGTTAGCCTGAAGGATACGGGAAAGGGAATAACCGAGGAGGTTGTTGCGGACGTGGCCCAAATGGAGGGGCTTGTTGGTGTTCGGGGAGGAATATTCCACCATCACCAGCTCCGAATCCTCAGTAGGTTCCTGAATGCCATAGTGAGGGTCTTCTGCAATTTCGTGGAGCATATCGAGCCAGAAAGCAGGATTTATAGAGATGTTCAGGAAACCCTTAACGACGTTGAATTTAGCCACGGCCGGTTCGTTGGCGAGGAGCCAATCACCGATTTGAGTTGCCGTAGCCTCCGGGCTTTTGTGAGAAGCCTTCAGGAATGGGAAAACAACGATAGTAAGATTTCCCTCGAACTCTTTTCTGGTAGCCTGCGGCACTATCGATGCCGCGTCAATTTCTGCGCCGTAAAGCTCCTTAATCGCTTTGGCTACAGCGCCTGATATTATTGATTCTATTGTCATTTCTCTGACATCCGGTTTTGTATAACACTATTAATCTGCAAATATAGTCATTTTTACCGTAACCATCCTCTTGTAAGCCCTTAAAAATTGAAAAAAAGGGGACAAAGGGTGAACAGACAGACATCTGTTTTCTTCTTTGGTTCAGACATAAACGCCTTTGCTCAAAAAGACGTGAGTAAAATCGGGTGCGGAAATCCGGTCTATCGAGAGATATAGAATTGATAAAATTATTATAAAAAATAATTTTGATGCCTTCATTATTGCCCCACGAAAAGTAGACACGAAATGGTAAAAAAATAATCGGGATTTACTATCTTTACAGATACAAATCAGATTATCATACTGCCGGAAAGGAGTCTACTATATGGCAAAACAT
>JAAVDJ010000018.1 GCA_014801875.1 Bacteroides sp.
AGCAATAAGGTAACTTCTCGCACGAAGCATTGAGGTAATTTCCTAAGGGTCGCCAGAGTTGAGAATACCCTCCTGCATCGCCCGGCCATTCGGCGAATGGCCTAAAGTCCTTATTTGCTCCACGCACCGTCGCTCCGGGCGCTCAGGGAGTGAGTGCCCTCCCGGTGGCGCATTGTCAGAGGAGTTCGGAAATCTGCAGCCCAAGATTGATCAAGAGCGTAGAGGCGCTTTTGTGGGGCATGGCGTAGGATGCACCTACACTGAAGGTGCGCGTCTTCAAGCCGAAGCCAAGGGAAAAACCGGAAAAGAAATTTCGCTGATAGGCGCTCATGTCGCTCCGTGTCTTGTAATTGTACCCCAAATCTACGTAAAGTCGGTCTGACGGCTGATACTGAATGCCGAAAACAAAATGACGGAAGAAATCCTTCGCGAAAGTAGATTTTATCTTCTTCTCCTGAACCCCCTCTTCATCCGTATGCTCGTAATAGCTGAGGTGCCAGCGGGTGAGATTGAATGCCGTCACACTCAACGCGAACGGGGAGGAACCGAGCGTCTGCATCCATCCCAACTGTATGTCGAACGGAAGACGGTCATAACTGCTGTTAAATCGTTTCAGCTGCCCACCCATGTTCTTGAACACGACCGACAACGACATATCGTGCTCATCATCATAATAGTTCAAACCCACATCGGCAGCCATAGCGAAAGCGGAATACTGTTCGTAGCTGCTGTAGATCATCTTCAGATTGATGCCTCCACGCAGACGCATGGTGAAATCATGGGAATAAGTGCCTTCAAACACAAAATCAGACGGAGTGAACGACCCTATGGAGCTTCCGTCGGCCTCATATCCCTGCATCTCTCCATAATTAAGATAACGCACGGCTGCGCTCCAGGCTGAGTGTTCCCCGGCTCCCTGCCCGTAACGGACTTCGGCAAAATTCGCCGTGCCCAGATAGCGCATGTATCCTACGGCCAGCTGCTTCTCCACCTCCGGACCCAACAGAGCGGGATTCTGTTCTGCCAAGGTGACATCGTCGTCTATGACGGTTATGTTGGTGCCCCCGAGACCGAAAACATGGCTCGAGGTAGGAACTGTCAGGAAATCATAGGCCGACCGTCCGGTCTGGGCCTGAACGGTAAGAACGGCACCTGCCGCCAATAGCAATATTGTTCGCCGCATTAGTTTCATTTATCATTAAAATAACGAAATTATCCCCTTTCTATTATTTAAAAAAGTAATTTTACATTAATAATCACCGTTTCAGGCGTTAATGTAAAAAAAAGTAAAACAAGTTTAAATATACTAATTCTTTAGGTTATTTTATTGCACATCTCAATATTAGGAGTTATATTTGCAACATGAAAAACCTCCAAACAAGAAAAATGAAGACTCAAGCATTCCTATTTCTTTTCGGGGCTTCCCTCTCCCTCCCGTTCTCGCCGGCTGCCGAGGCGCAGACTTTCCGCGTCACCACAGGCATCAGCGTTAACGGGAACCCCAACTATATAGAGGTGTATGAGTATGATTTCGTGGAGAAGAAACCCCAGTTTCCCGGCGGAGGACAGAAAATGGTCAGCTTCATCAACGAACACCGTCGTTATCCCGCCGAGGCTTACGCAAGGGGGATTGAAGGAAGGGTGATGTGTTCGTTCGTAATCCACCCCGACGGTGCCATTTCCCATATCAGTGTGCTCCGAGGCGTGGAGCCTTCACTCAACAGGGAGGCCGTCAGGATTATTTCCAAGATGCCCTCTTGGGAACCCGGCTCTATCAGCGGTCAGGCTGTTCCTGTCAGAGTGGTCTGCGCAGTCCCTTTCCGGAAATAAGACTCCTCTCCTTCCGTCGAAACAGAGTTGTATAAGTTATAAAGGTTATAAACAGTTAAATTGAATAGTTTTGATTTTTAGCAACCAAAAAGGATTGACCGTGAGGCCAATCCTTTTTATCTTTTCAGCGATATCCATCCCCTCCCACTGCCGGGAAAGGAACAGGACCGTTCAGACAAGTTTCACAACGATTTCCTCGTCATTCTCTGTAATGACAATCTTCCCTTCGCGACCAAGCCACCCGAGGGCTGCCATTGTCTGGTCTTTCTTTAGCTTTGTGACTTTCTTGAGCTGCTTCATGCCAAGCATTTTCTCTGTCGAGGTCTCAAGGGCTTTATAAACCTCTCCAGCCCATGTTCCAATTTCTTCAATAGTCATCGTTATAAATGATTTAAATTAAACTTAGATTTTTAGCTTCGTATCTATTTTCCTTTCGCCAGGAAAAGCGTATCCTGCAAGGGCCCCGAAACTTTATTTTGCAAAAATAGTAAAAAATTTTCAATTCTCATCATAATTCTTTGAATTTGTGTTCTTTTTACTATTTTATCCCCCCTTTCTATTCTCTTTTTGACTCTTTCCTCTCCCTCTTTCTCTCTTCGCACCCCGCTTATCAATGCTCTCCGGAAACACTTTCCATATATATTTTTAACAATCCGGCCCCTCAAATTGTTATTATTTCACTAACTTTGCAGTATGGCCAAGAAAAAGAAAGCTGAAATAACCCCTCAAGCTCCCGCAGCTATGGGCAGGGTCGTAAAAAACACCGGTAGCTCCTACATTGTCCGTCTGGACTCCGGGGTGGAAATTCCTTGCAGAATCAAAGGAAATTTCAGAATAAAAGGGATTCGGACCACAAATCCTGTGGCCGTCGGAGATATTGTCTCCGTTGTCAAAGCCGCTGACGACGCCGACTACATCACCGCAATCGAGCCCAGGAAGAATTATATCATTAGGCGTGCGTCAAATCTCTCCAAGGAGAGCCATATCCTGGCCTCCAATATTGACCGCGCTTTGATTGTAGCCACTCTCCGCGACCCTCTGACTCCACTCACTTTTATCGACCGATTCCTTGCTACGGCCGAAGCGTATTCCGTCCCCGCCGGAATTGTGCTCAACAAAGAGGATATGTGGGATGACGATGACCGTCAACTCGCCGATGCTCTCTTGAATCTTTATTCTTCTATCGGATATCCCCTATTCTTCCTCTCGGCTGCCACCGGGGAGGGGATTGAGGTGCTTCGGGAAATTCTCACCGGGAAAATCACTCTTCTCGCCGGAAACAGCGGCGTCGGGAAATCATCGATTATCAATGCGCTCGTCCCTGACGCTAACCTCCGAACCGGTGCGATTTCCGACATACATCACACCGGAACCCACACCACCACATTCTCCGAAATGATCGACCTTCCCGGTGGAGGGGCGATTATCGACATTCCCGGTGTCAGGGGATTCGGCACTATTGATTTCGCACCTGAGGAGGTGGGGCATTTCTTCCCTGACATTTTCCGGTTTGCCAAAGACTGCCGCTACAGCGACTGCAAACACACAGGTGAACCGGGATGTGCCGTAATTCCGGCTGTAGAAAATCATTATATAGCCGAGAGTCGCTACAATTCTTATCTCTCGATTCTTGAGGAAGCGTCGGAAGAGGCGGGTGCCGACAAATACCGCAAGCCTTTCTGAGAGGCGAATGCCCTAATCTCCATATTTTGCACCTGTTGTATTTCGCACCGGTTGTCTATGCCTCCACAAGCGATTCCGACAGGATATGCTCAAGGTCGGGCGCACTCACGCGTGTCGTTATCGTCCCGTCCTTGGCTACGGATATACCCCCTGTCTCCTCGCTCACTATGACGCACACAGCGTCCGTAGCCTGGCTCATTCCTAAGGCGGCCCTATGGCGAAGACCGAGATTCTTAGGGATGTTCATGTCATGGCTAACCGGCAGGATGCATCCAACTGATTTTATCCGATGGTCGGCTATGATCATGGCTCCGTCATGCAGCGGGGAATTCTTGAAAAATATATTCTCTATCAGACGCACGTTGACGTTGGCGTCTATCATGTCTCCCGTCTTCTCATAATCCGTCAGGGGAACTTTGCGCTGGAACACTATCAGGGCCCCCGTCTTGCTCTTGCTCATGCTCATGCAGGCATAGACCACTGCCATCACACGTGCATGACCCTCCCCGTCACTCTTGTCATGCTTGAAGAAACGCCGGAAATTGCTCAGCCTCCCTTGCGAACCGATATCTATAAGAAAACGCTTTATCTGGTCCTGAAAAAGAATAACGAGCACTATCAGACCGATACTCATGAATTTATCAAGAATCGATCCGGTCAGCCGCATGTCGAAAATCTCAGAGGCAATCACCCACACGACAAAAAACACCAGCACGCCGTAGAAGAGCGAGAGTGTGCCGCTGTTCTTCATCATCCTGTAGACGTAGAAGAGCAACAGGGCGATGATGAGTATGTCTATGATATCCTTTATTCCGAAATTTATCATTGATGTCGAGTTTTCTGATTTATCATATCTCAGCCGAGCCGGGATAGGAGCTCAACGGTCTGACGCGCTGCGCGCACGTCGTGCACTCTGAGTATGTCAGCCCCACGGTCTACCGCTATCGCATCGAGCGCCACGGTCCCTTCGTAGCTCTCTTCGGGCGTGATTCCGAGGGTGCGCCATATCATGCTTTTCCGCGATATGCCGGCGAGAACCGGCATACCCATCCGGCAGAACTCTCCAAGCTCATTGAGCAGGCGGAAATTCTGACTCGCAGTCTTGGCGAAACCGAAGCCGGGATCTATGATTATGTCGTTCACCCCGAGACCGCGCAATTCATAGACCTTGCGTGAAAGATCGGTGATGACCTCAGCAGTGACGTCGGCATAATCGGTGAGCTCCTGCATCGTGGCCGGAGTGCCTCTCATGTGCATAAGGACATAGGCCACACGCAGGTCGGCCACTGTCTCCCACATGGCGGGATCAAGGGTGCCTCCACTTATGTCGTTGATTATATCCACTCCCCATTCCTCAACACATCGGCGAGCTACGCAGGCGCGGAACGTGTCGATGCTTACCGGCACATCATCCCATTCGCGCCTGACTATCTCAAGACCTCGTGCCAGACGGGAATATTCCTCCTCCGCAGAGACATCTTCCGCTCCGGGGCGCGAGGAGTAACCTCCGAGATCCAGAATATCGGCTCCCTCCTCCTTCAACTGCAGCACACGCCCAAGGATTTCCGAATCCCCGGGCGTGCGGCTGCCGCTATAGAAACTGTCGGGCGTGACATTGATTATTCCCATCACTTTCGGGATGCGGAAATCCATCAGTCGTCCCTTTATGTTTATTGTCAGCTGGCTGTGCATTGTTTTATTTTCATTTGCAGCGTCCTGCCGCCGGCGCGTCAGGACCGGTTCGCACGTTTACGCTCGTTCTCGTCAAGGATTATCTTGCGGATGCGCAGATGGTTGGGAGTGACCTCCACATACTCATCTTCCTTGATATATTCCAGCGCTTCCTCGAGAGAGAAAACAATCGGGGGAACGATGCGGGCCTTGTCGTCCGCACCGGAAGCTCGCATATTCGTGAGCTTTTTCGATTTGGTGACGTTGACGACTATGTCATTGTCTTTGGCGTTCTCTCCCACTACCTGACCGGCATATACCTCCTCCTGCGGGAAGATGAAAAATTTACCGCGGTCCTGAAGCTTATCTATGGCATAGGCGTAGGCGGTCCCGGCCTCCATGGCGATAAGGGAGCCGTTGGTGCGTCGCTCGATGTCTCCTTTCCAGGGTTGGTATTCAAGGAAGCGATGAGCCATGATAGCCTCACCCGCTGTGGCGGTCAGCACATTGTTGCGCAGGCCGATGATGCCGCGTGAGGGGATTACGAATTCGATGTTGACCCTGTCGTTCTGAGTCTCCATAGACACTATCTCACCTTTGCGGCGTGTCACCATATCGACCATCTTTGAGCTGTATTCCTCCGGCACATTGATGGTGAGTGATTCAACGGGCTCACATTTTTTCCCGTCTATTTCCTTTATGATGACCTGTGGCTGACCCACCTGAAGCTCATACCCTTCACGACGCATTGTCTCGATAAGGATAGAAAGATGGAGCACGCCTCGGCCATAAACGCTCCATTTATCTTCATTCTCACCTTTCACCACTCTCAACGCGAGGTTGCGGTCAAGCTCCTTCTCAAGGCGGTCTGCGATATGGCGGGAGGTGACATATTTCCCGTCTTTTCCGAAGAAGGGGGAATCGTTGATGGTGAACGTCATCGACATGGTGGGCTCGTCGATGGCTATGCGGGGGAGTGACTCCGGATTGGCGAGGTCGGCGATAGTGTCGCCGATTTCAAATCCGTCGATACCCACAAGGGCGCAGATGTCGCCTGAGCTGACCTCTGCCACCTTCTTGCGCCCCATCCCTTCAAAGGTATGTACCTCCTTGATGCGCTGTTTAACGATGCTCCCGTCTTTCTTGATGAGCGCCACGTCCTGACCCTCGCGGAATGTGCCGCGGTGTACGCGCCCAACTGCGATACGCCCTACGTAGGAGCTGTAGTCAAGACTGGTCACAAGCATCTGCGCATCTCCCTCGTTCTTCACGGGAGCCGGGATATGCTCTATGATTGCATCCAGCACTGCTGTTATGTCTTCGGTCGGGGTGTGCCAGTCGGTGCTCATCCAATTGTTCTTTGCCGAACCGTAGATTGTCGGGAAATCGAGCTGGTCTTCCGTCGCGTTGAGGTTGAACATAAGGTCGAAGACCATCTCGTTGACCTCATCGGGGCGACAGTTGGGCTTGTCTACCTTGTTGACCACCACCACAGGCTTCAACCCCATCTGAATTGCTTTCTGAAGCACGAAACGGGTCTGTGGCATGGGGCCTTCGAAAGCATCCACAAGGAGCAGACATCCGTCGGCCATATTCAGCACTCGCTCCACCTCTCCGCCGAAGTCAGCGTGTCCGGGAGTGTCTATAATGTTGATTTTTGTGCCTTTATAGTTGATTGATACGTTTTTCGACAGAATCGTTATGCCTCTTTCCCGCTCAAGGTCATTGTTGTCGAGAATTAGTTCGCCGGTGGTCTGATTGTCTCTGAAGAGATGGCCGGCGAGAAGCATTTTGTCCACCAGGGTAGTTTTGCCGTGGTCGACGTGCGCGATGATTGCGATATTACGGATGTCTTGCATAAAAAGTCGTTGATATTCGGCTGCAAAGTTACAAATTTTTTTTGTATTGACCCAACAGAAAAAGGGAACCTTCAGAATGTTGTCTGAAGATTCCCTTTTGTGGTTGACTTACCGTTCCTGTATAATTACTTACGGATACCGAGCTCTTTCTTGGCGATGATCGCGCGGTAACGGTTGATGTCTTTACGGATAAGGTAGTCGAGAAGTGAACGACGCTGACCTACGAGAGCCTTAAGGGCGCGCGCTGTTGCGTAATCCTTGTGGTTCTCCTTAAGGTGTTCTGTGAGGTGTTTGATACGTACTGAGAAAAGTGCGATCTGGCTTTCGGGGCTGCCTGTGTCGTTCTTGCCCTGGCCATACTTCTCGAAAATTGCCTGCTTTTCTTCTGATGAAAGATGCATGATTGTGAGAGTTTAGATTGTTGATGATTTTGTTTATTCCACTTTTCTTTAAAAAGCTTACGACGCAGGGACTCTCCCCCTCGCCTGCCTTTCGCGAAAAGCGTTGCAAAGTTACTGATTTTTTTTGTAACCGCCAAATCTTTTGCCTCAAAGCTCACTTCGAAACTCCCCTTCCCTAATTGAGAAGCTGACGCTTTCAGATCCGCATTGCCCCCTTGATTCTCTCCTCCCCTCTCATCATTTTTATGAAACAGGATTTCTGACAGGCTTCTTTCAATCACAGATGAACCTTCCGAACACACTATACGTTATATAGACAAAGCTTTAATTGTGTTGACAAGCGATTAAGGGTCGGAATCTCAAGCAGATTCCCGATATCGGAAGCAGGGCCGGCATATTGAAGTCTCCCTCGGCGCGAAGCCGAATTGCGGATTTCAAATACACTTTCTGTGGATGATACGGAACCTCTGTTCTTCCCTTTTCAACGATTATCAAAACAAGTATAAAAGGCATGGTCTGAAACCGGTTTCTGACTATGCCTTTTTTATTTTCAAGAAATAATCGCCCCTCTTGCGGAAATATTTCTGCAAGAGGGGCGATTATTTCTTGAAAACTTTAAATCGAAAGTTATTTTGCCAAAATCAATGCGCTGTAAGGTGCAAGGGTGATTTTCCCTCCCTTTGTCGCGCCAAGACTGCCGTCGGCAGCAAGCTTGCCATCCTTGGCCACTATCTTCCAGTTCCCTTTCTTGATGTCGACAGTCTGAGGTTTGGACGCGCCGTTAAACACCACCTTTATTTCCTGCCATTCATCGCCGTTGGCATGGTCTTTAAGACTGTAGGAGATAAGATTCGGTGTCTTTGAGGAATCAATCTTGTCAAACACGAGATGCTTGGCGATATCCTCCGCTGTGGTCATGCGGAATGCGGGATGACTCTTGCGGAGGGCGATAAGATTCTTGTAGTAATCAAACTGATCGCGATATTTAGCCTTGTTTTCCCAGTTGATCGCATTGATGGAGTCCGGGCTCTTGTAGGAGTTGTGGACACCCTGCTTGTCGCGGAAGATCTCCTCTCCGGCAAACATGAAGGGTGTGCCCTGGGAGGTGAACACGATAGTTTGTGCCAGCTTGGCCGCCTCAAGCATATTCTCCTCCGGTTCGCCGGCCATGGATTTACGCATCTTGTCGGTCAGAGACAGGTCATCATGACATGAAACGTAGTTGACTATCATTTCGGGAGATTTAGCATAGGGGAACTTGGAATTGTTTCCCTTTGCAAAATCCACCTGTGGATGATTGGTGGCTGCCACAATACCGATTTTGACTGTCTCCTCAAGACCGGGCTTACCTGTGGCGAATCCGCGGTCGGAGGCATCGGTGTAATGCCCTTTCACTGCGTCGCGCAAGTCATCGGAGAATACTGCGATGTCGCGCATCTTTCCTACATTCTCCTTCAAGGCTCTGTGTTCTACGGCGAGCGGTGAATCCCCTGCGGTCCAACCCTCTCCATATACGAAGATGGATGGATTGACTTTCTTCAGCTCCGCCGCCACATCATTCATTGTCTCTGTGTCGTGGATTGCCATGAGGTCGAAGCGGAAGCCGTCGATATGATATTCATCTGCCCAGTATTTTGTGGAGTTGATGATGTAGTCGCGCATCTGCTGACGGTCGGAGGCTGTCTCGTTGCCACAGCCGGAAGCGTCGGAATAACGTCCGTCATCCCAATGACGATGATAGTAACCGGGAGCGGTGAGCTCGAAATTTGAATCATCGTTCTGAGCTGTATGGTTGTAGACAACGTCCATAATCACACCGATGCCGGCATCATGGAGAGCCTTGATCATCTCCTTCATCTCACGCACACGTGTGGAGGGATCGGAAGGATTGGTGGAGTAGCTCCCTTCAGGGGCATTGTAGTTGAGGGGGTCATATCCCCAGTTGTATGTGTTCTGCTGAAGATTGAGCTCGTCTACCGAGTTATAGTCGTAGGAGGGAAGGATATGCACGTGGGTCACGCCAAGCTCCTTGAGATGGTCGATGCCTGTCTTCTGTCCGGACGGGGTCGTCGTCCCCTTCTCCGTCAAGGCGAGAAACTTTCCCTTGTTGGCTATCCCGGAGGAGGGATCCATCGACATATCGCGATGATGCATCTCATAGACCACGACATCGGTGAAGTTGTCTACCTTCGGGCCCTTGTCCTGCGCCCATCCTTCGGGGTTTGTCTTGGAAAAGTCAATGATGGCTGCTCGGCTGCCGTTCACACCGACTGCCTTGGCCCATACGCCCGGAGTCTCCTGAAGCCACTTGTCGTTTTGCTTCACTTTGAATGTGTAGAACTTTCCGTAAAGCTGACCCGCCTCATTGGCGCTCCATACTCCTGTCTGGGGGTCGAAGGTCATCTTTACCTCCTTGTAGGGTGTGCCCGTATGGCCGTCTTCATAGAGATTGAGCATCACCTCCTGTGCTTTCGGGCTCCAGAGCTTGAAGTGGGTGCCTTGTGCGTCAACGCTCAGTTCAAGGTCTTCTCCGTTGTAGGTCGGATAATTGAAGAACTGCTCATCGAAAAGACTTTGGGAAAAAAGGTTGCCGGGAGCGGCAACTACTCCGCTGGCTATGGCTGCCATCATTATGAGTTTTCTTATGTTCATGTATGTTTTAGAGTAGAATTTTGGGTTGCTTATTTAACTTTAATACAAAAGTAATGCTTTTGTAATGCTTTTCCAAATAAATACGAAATGATGATTATCTTTTTCAATATTGTTAAGAGCCTTTCCTTCATTTTTTACTATTCTTCACAACATTAGACCCATTCCCCTAATGAAACGGACACTTTTCTCAATAGATAACGGTTGCCCCGAGAAGGCGCTCTCCTCGTGTGGCGGGGAGTCGAAGATAGATAAGCACAAGATATTCGTTCGACGTCTCGTAATGGTTTCCCTCAAGGGCTGAATCATAAATTCTCCCAGAGTCATCACCCATGACGTAGCGGTAGTTGTAGCTCCCCTGTTTCAAAGGGAGCTCAAGCTCATAAGCTCCCCTCTCCGCATTGTAGCTCATCTTAGCCATACCTTCCGGAAGATGGCGCGTAAGCTCCCCTTCCACCGTTATCTCCTTTCCCGGCTGCTCCGGCATTTCAAGGGAAAACTTCGTCACGATATAGTCCGCTCCCAAGTCAGGGTCGGTGGAGTTGTATTCATCTATCTTGAAACGTCCGTGTTGGGTGCGGTCATATTCATAACTTCTCCCTTTCTGCGGATGGTCCGGAGTCAGATAAGCTCGCCTCCGTTCGCCATAAAAACCGATTGAATCTACCCCCATGCCGGGATAGTCGGAGCGCACTGTCTCAAATCTCCTGTATTCATTCCCGGCCTCGAAGATGAGGTTAGGGTCGTGGCTGAAGGTTGCTATCCCGTTTTCCACCCTTAGCGGGTGTCCGGTCATGACCGTTGAGCCGGGGGCGTTGTTCTTAACCACACAAACCCTTATATCCTGCCACGGATTCAAATTTCCTGCGCTCCCAAGGTCTGCCGTAAATTCTATCTGCTGATATTCGGTGTTGAATCCTCGGTCGGTTCGGGATGTGGCCTCCCCTTGAATGCCGACGATATTCTCAGATACGTAGAACCCCGTCTGAAACAGGACATCCTCCGGACTATCCTCCCTGAAGACCTGCAGAAGGTAATTGCCGCTCACTACGGGCGCAATCTCCTCGGAAGGCAGCTCTATGTTATAGTTCACGTAGTGGGTGAAAGTATTGGAGGAAAAAGCGATGTCTGCGACCTCCCCCTCATTGAATCCGGAAAGATACTCCTGTTCGAGCAGTCTCGAAGGGGTCCAGTCGGAATTACAGTGGATAAGTCGATAACGGAGATATTCGCGGTCTTCCCCGATGATGTCAAAGTTGAGCCGAAGGCGGTCGGACGTCCCGAGTCGTATCACGGGGGGCGCCATAAAGGAGTCGGGGTTTTCCATTTTCACGGTTCTCACCGTGCCGTCGGATGACATGGCCGGCATCCCTGCTATGGCCAGACCGGTCCAGATAAGCCAGGAAATCACCATACAATGGGGGTTTTACCATGGCTCACGAGATATTCGTTCGCACGAGTGAAATGATGATTGCCGAAAAAACCGCGATGCGCTGACAACGGGGATGGATGCACAGAGGTCAGCACAAGATGGCGGTCGCGGTCTATCTTTTCCCCTTTCCGGATTGCATCTGATCCCCAAAGGAGGAAAACAAGATTGTCGCGCCTTGTTGCGAGGGCTTCCACTGTGGCATCCGTGAATCTTTCCCATCCTATCCCGGAGTGCGACTTCGGCTGATGTTCTTTCACTGTGAGGGATGAGTTGAGCAGGAGCACTCCTTGTCGTGCCCAGCGGTATAGATTACCGTCCGGAGGGAAAGGGGCGCCGGTGTCGGCACTGACCTCTTTGAATATGTTGATGAGAGAGGGTGGCATCTTCACTCCCGGAGCTACTGAAAAAGAGAGACCGTGTGCCTGACCGGGTCCGTGGTAGGGATCCTGACCTATGATGACCACTTTAGTGGCGTCAAACGGGGAGGCATCATATGCCGCAAAGATGTCGCGCCCGGGGGGATATACCCTGACCGTAGGGTCCGCATAGTCTCGCCTTACCCTGTCTGTCAATTCCTTAAAGTAAGGTTTGTCAAACTCCTCCCTGAGATTGTTTTTCCACCCTTCTTCTATCCTTATATCCATGCTGTTTTTATTATAGGTTTTGCTTTTACTATTCCTCCTCTAAACCGCATCATTTCCCCTAAGATGTTGGGTAAGTCGTTGGTCTATAAATAAAACAGTGGACGGATTTCACAATCAGTCCACCATTCTTTTTTGCTTAACTAAATAAATTCTTACATGTTAGGATTATAGATACCTAATAATTACATAGCAAAATTAATATTATTGTTTTCAATATGCAAACTTTTTTGCTTAAAATTAAAAAAATAATTAATAATTTTAACTATATTAACATTTGAGATAACTAACCCTCATTTTCCAGTCGTTTGAAGAGAAGTGTAACGCCCTCTCCAACAAGCTCATGACACGTTTTCCCGCATTTCCCTTTCAAGTCGCGGCAAGTGATGCATCCTCCATAGGGTTTCGAAAATTCCTTCCCCATTCTTGACGCACCGGCAACTGCCCTTTTCTTCCCTTCCGGTGTTGAATCGTGGAGTATGACCCCTTCTGCTATGGCCAGGGCGTTGGCCACTCCACACAACTCCCCTTGTCCGGCGCCGCCCCCAAGACCGGCCGTGAGCACAGCGAGTGTGTCTTCTCCGATACCCAATTCCTCCGAAAAGGGGATCAGAACTGCCTGCGCGCAATTATACCCTTCCCCTCTGAGCCTCATGGCTCGATTCAATTTCATTTCCATATATTCTCTTCTACTACATAACCCCAAGATTCATACTTAACAAAAATCCCTTAATCCGCCTTTCAAGCAAATTAAGGGAAATTTTGTATCTCCATAGGGAGTCGAACCCTAATCGTCGGAACCGGAATCCGATATTCTATCCATTGAACTATGGAGACAGTTTTCAAGAAGCTATATTAATTTCTTGGGGTTGCAAAGTTAAGTATTTTTTCCGAACTTTGCAACTTAAATATTTAGAAATGCTGCTCATTAAAGATACTCTCGTCTCTCTCGACCTCGTTGAAAGATATTTTCATTGCAATCTTGACGCCTGTCTCGGACAGTGCTGCATTGACGGCGATGCCGGTGCCCCTCTTCTCCCGGAGGAAAAAGAGGAGATTGACCGTCATCTCCCTGAAATTCTTCCCTTGCTTAACCCTAAAGCTCGCGAAGTAGTGGAGCAGGAAGGGTCGTCATATATCGACGAGGAGGGTGATCTCGTCACCCAGATTGTGGAAGGTCGCGATTGTGTCTTCACTACCTATGCCGAGGGGGGAAAATGTCTGTGTGCCCTTGAAAAGGCTTATCGGGAGGGTAAACTGCCTCAGCTGAAGCCTTCCTCCTGCCATCTTTATCCTGTCAGACTGAAAGAGGTCGGCGATTGCACTGCCGTAAACCTTCACCGTTGGAAGATTTGCAAGTCTGCGGAGATTTTCGGACGTGCCAAAGGAATCCGCGCTTACAAATTCCTCAAGGAACCCCTTGTCAGGAAATTCGGGGAGGAGTGGTATGCCGAACTGGAACGCACCGCCGAGGAATGGCTTGCCCAAAAGAAATAAATTCCTTTTTTTACTTAGAAGAGGCAATCGACCCTCACCGGGAGAGCGCTCAATGGTAGGGCGCTCACTCCGTGAGTGCCCGGTGCAACAGAGATGAGCAAAATATGGAGTTTAGGGCATTCGCCGAATGCCCGGGTACACTCAACCCTCATAGAAAGATCTCACCGGGAGGGCGCTCACTCCGTGAGTGCCCGGTGCGACAGGGGTCAGCAAAATATGGAGTTTAGGGCATTCGCCGAATGCCCGGGTACACTCAACCCTCGGAGAAAGATCTCACTTCATTTTTATAAAAACCTGTCTTAAAGTATCGGCGAGACGAGACGGAATATCGATTCAAGAATGCGTTGCCCGATCGGTCGCTTACGCCATTTTTCGATATTTACCTTCCGGCATTGCTTGAGATCGTCGAAAAATATATCTCGCATCTGTCGGTTGACACTCTGGTCGTATATCAGCAGATTGCTCTCGAAATTGTTTTCAAAACTGCGGAAATCGAAATTCGTCGACCCCGACGTGACAAACGCATCATCTATTATCATGACTTTGGAATGTAGCATTCCGGGCTCGTAGAGATAAACCTTCACGCCTGCCTTCAGACATTGTGTGACGTAGGAAAATGATGCATACCTCAGAAGTCGGCTGTCGGGATGATCCGGAATCATTATCCTGACATCCACCTTCGCAAGAGCCGCGGCCTGAAGGGCGTTGTGCAATGAGTCCGTGGGTAGGAAATATGGGGTCTGGATCAGGATGCTTTTCTTTGCCGAGGCGATGGCTCTGAGAAAAAGAAGGGCAAGATTATTCCATCGTTCTGTCGGTCCTCCCGTGAGCAACTGCACGCCGCAATCGTTCTGAATCCCCGTATGCACAGGTTTCACTTCCGGGACATACGGCTCTTTCTTGAGGAAGTTCCAGTCAATAGCGAAAGAATAAATCAGCGATTCAACAACGTCTCCCTTTATTCTGAAATGTGTGTCTCTCCAGACTTTCCCTTTTCCCAAACCTTTCACATATCTGTCGGCAATATTCATTCCGCCGATATAACCTATTTCACCGTCAATGATGGCTAATTTTCGGTGGTTGCGCCAATTCAACCGATTGGCGAGTTGTGGGAAATTTACGCGGAAAAAAGGATGTGTGGCTATCCCGGCCTGTTGCATACGCTTGAAAAAACTGTTATTGGCCGAAAAGCTACCCACATGGTCATACATTACCTTTATATTAAGACCGGCCTTTGCCCTCTCGATCAGGATGTCTGCCACTTCCTGTCCTATCTCGTCGTCGAGGAATATGTAATATTGCAGAAGAATTGAATGTTTCGCTTTTCGAAGGTCTTCCTTAAACCTGTCAAACTTCTCTTTTCCGGAAGTAAAAATCTCTATTTCGTTGTTGATGGTGAATGGAGAATGGCAAAGGGAATGAGATAGTTTTATTATGCTCCTATGGTCAGGCAGCAGCTGAAGATTATTGATGTTTACCCTTCGCGGACTGTGTTTGTGCATTATCTTTCGCTTGCTGTGTCGCGTAAGAAGTTGCAATCCGCGCAGACTCCGGCCAAAAAAGATAAAGAACACAAGGCCTACTCCCGGGAGAAAAACCAAGGCAATGATCCATGACAGCGCCCTTATAGGGTTTCTGTTCTCTCTGAGCACCACAATAACCGCCGCCACAATAATCGCAGCGTAAGCTAATGTGAGCACTATCAGGAGCCATTTGTCTATGAGTATTGAGTCTCCTAAGTTGAGAGTCATGGGTAGATAATTTTTGGTTCTTGAAAAGGGTTGGCCGTTTATCGAAAACCACCCCCGGAATAATTCGCTAAATTAATGAAAAAAAATGAAAAACAAAAAAAATAGAGCGACTGTATGAAACCAGTCGCTCTATTTTGCTTATATAGGAGATTTGAGATTTACTCAGCTTTCGGAGCTTCCTCAACAGGAGCTTCAGCTGCAGGAGCCTCAGCCTCGGGAGCAGCGCCTTTCTTACGACGGCTGCGGCGAGTGGATTTCTCCTTCTTGCCGGCTGCAGCCTCAAGCATGTTCTCGTTGAAGTCTACGAGCTCGATCATTGCCATTTCAGCATTGTCACCAAGACGGTGGCCGGTCTTGAGGATACGGGTGTAACCGCCGGGACGGTCAGCAACCTTTTCAGCAACCACGCCGAAAAGCTCTTTGACAGCTTCCTTGTTCTGGAGATAGCTGAAGACGAGGCGGCGATTGGTCATATCATCGGTTTTTGACCTTGTGATAAGGGGCTCTGCATACATACGGAGCGCTTTCGCCTTTGCCAGAGTCGTAAATATTCTCTTATGCATGATAAGAGAAATGGTCAGATTCGAGAGGAGCGCCTCGCGATGGCCCTTCTTACGACTGAGGTGGTTGAATTTTTTATTGTGTCTCATCGTTGTTTATTCTTTGTCTAATTTATATTTTGAAATATCCATCCCAAACGACAGGTTGAGGCCGGCCAACAGATCGTCAAGCTCGGTGAGTGACTTTCTGCCAAAGTTCCTGAATTTCAACAGATCGTTTTTGTTGAACACCACGAGATCGCCCAATGTCTCCACTTCTGCACTCTTCAGGCAGTTGAGGGCACGGACTGAAAGATCCATATCTGTGAGCTTGCTCTTGAGCAATTGGCGCATATGGAGCACCTCCTCATCAAACTCATCGACATCATTCTCCTTGGGAGCCTCTATCGCTATCTTTTCATCGCTGAAGAGAAGGAAGTGCTGGATGAGAATCTTCGCTGCCTCTTTGAGGGCATCCTTTGGCATGATGGAGCCGTCGGTAGTAACCTCTATAAGCAGTTTCTCATAGTCTGTCTTCTGTTCCACACGATAATTCTCCACTGCATACTTCACGTTCTTCACCGGAGTATAGATAGAGTCGATAGCTATGACGCTGGGGTCAGCGTCGCTGAGAAGCTCTCTGTTCTCGTCGGCAGGAACCCAACCACGACCCTTGTTGATAGTGAATTCCATCTGGAAGGAAGCCGAAGGATCAAGGCGGCAAATCTCAAGCTCGGGATTCAACACCTCGAAACCGTTGAGCACCTTTCCAAGGTCGCCTGCCTTTAAAACATCGGTCCCCGATACGTTTACCGTCGCCTTTTCGGTCTCGGTGTCTTCAGTCGTCTGCTTGAAACGAACCTGCTTGAGGTTAAGGATGATGTTGGTGACGTCCTGCTTAACCCCCGGAATCGTGTCAAGTTCATGAGCCACTCCGTCTATGCGGATCGAGCAGATGGCGTAGCCTTCGAGCGATGACAGAAGGATGCGGCGGAGCGCATTCCCTATCGTCTGGCCGTAACCCGGCTCAAGAGGCCTGAATTCAAACTTGCCGAACTTGTTGTCGGCTTCAAGCATGATGACCTTATCGGGTTTTTGAAATGCTAATATTGGCATGGGTTTCTATTGTTTATTATTTAGAATACAACTCAACGATCAACTGTTCCTTGATAGTCTCGGGAATGTCTTCTCGCTGCGGAACGTGAAGGAAGCGTCCCCCCTTCTTGCTGTCGTCCCATTCAATCCAGGGATACTTGCTGTGGTTGAAGCCTGCAAGAGCATCGGCGATAACCTCAAGTGATTTGGATTTTTCACGCACTGCCACGATATCTCCGGGCTTTACATGATATGACGGGATGTTGACTACGTCTCCGTTTACTGTGATGTGCTTGTGAAGTACAAGCTGACGTGCTGCCGGACGGCTCGGTGCGATGCCGAGACGATAAACAACATTGTCAAGGCGGCTCTCGAGAAGCTGGAGAAGTACCTCACCGGTAATACCCTTGGTGCGTGCCGCTTTCTCGAATAGATTGCGGAACTGGCGCTCGAGCACTCCGTAAGTGTATTTTGCTTTCTGCTTCTCCTTGAGCTGCATGCCATACTCGGAAGTTTTCCTTCTGCGGTTCTGTCCGTGCTGGCCCGGCGGATAGTTCTTCTTTGCCAGAACCTTATCTTCGCCGTAGATAGCCTCGCCGAATTTGCGGGCGATTTTAGTCTTGGGGCCTGTATATCTTGCCATTTTTTCTTTCTGTCTTTTAAGTGGTCCTTTTAACCCCTCCCCTTAGCGCAGCCGCGAGCGCCGAGAGAAAGATGCTGGGGCGCTCTATTCGCATTCAGGGATGGGCGTGAGGGCGGATTATGTTATACTCTTCTTCTTTTAGGAGGACGACATCCGTTGTGGGGCAGCGGAGTGACATCTACTATCTCTGTCACTTCGATTCCGGCTCCGTGTACTGTACGGATGGCGGATTCACGGCCGTTACCCGGTCCCTTCACATAGGCTTTCACCTTGCGCAGGCCAAGATCGTATGCAACCTTGGCACAATCCTGCGCTGCCATCTGGGCTGCGTAAGGAGTATTTTTCTTACTGCCTCTGAAGCCCATCTTGCCTGCGGAGCTCCAGGAGATAACCTGGCCCTCGCTGTTGGCAAGGCAAACGATAATGTTGTTGAAAGAGCTATGCACGTGAAGCTGACCTTGTGCGTCAACCTTGACATTCCTCTTCTTAGCTGCGACTGTCTTTTTTGCCATATTTAATTATTATTTAGTAGCTTTCTTCTTGTTTGCAACAGTTTTCTTACGACCCTTGCGTGTGCGAGCATTGTTCTTTGTGCTCTGTCCGCGAACCGGAAGACCGATACGATGACGGATGCCACGGTAGCAACCTATATCCATGAGACGCTTGATGTTGAGCTGAATCTCTGAACGGAGGTCACCCTCTACCTTATACTCTGACTGAATTACCTCACGAACGGCGGCTGCCTGATCGTCTGTCCAGTCCTGCACCTTGATGTTTTTGTCAACTCCTGCTTTGGAAAGAATGGTGTTGGCGGCGCTACGTCCTATGCCGTAGATATACGTCAAGGCAATCTCTCCTCTTTTGTTTTGCGGCAAATCTACGCCGACTATTCTTACTGCCATAGTTTGTTGTTACAAATTTTTTGCAAAGGTAATAAAATTATCCTTGACGCTGTTTAAATTTCGGGTTCTTCTTGTTGATTACGTATAATCTTCCTTTTCGGCGCACAATCTTGCTGTCGGCTGTGCGCTTCTTTACTGATGCTCTTACTTTCATTATTGAGTGTCGGTTTTTATTTGTATCTGAAGGCGATGCGTCCCTTTGTCAGGTCATAGGGGCTCATTTCTACCCTTACCTTGTCGCCGGGAAGTATCTTGATATAGTGCATTCTCATTTTTCCCGATATATGGGCCGTTATTTCATGCCCGTTTCCGAGTTCCACCTTGAACATCGCGTTGCTCAGGGCTTCGAGAATCACTCCGTCTTGTTCTATTGCAGCTTGTTTTGCCATTTTTTCTTGTCTGTTTTCAGTATGTTTGATTTATTCTTCCCGAAGGGGCTTCCCTTCGAGCGCAGCCTCGATATAGCTGAACGTTGTCAATATCTCCGGCCCCTCCGGTCGAATCACGATGGTGTGCTCGTAGTGTGCCGACGGCTTGCGGTCGCGTGTGCGACATTCCCAACCGTTCTGTTCTATGACGACATTCTTGCTCCCCATATTGATCATCGGCTCGATGGCGATGCACATCCCCGATTTCAAAACCGGTCCGATTCCCCGTCTGCCGAAATTCGGCACTTCCGGATCTTCGTGCATGCTCGCTCCTATGCCGTGGCCACACATCTCGCGAACAACACTGTATCCCGCGCGCTCGCAATATGTCTGGATGGCATTGGAGATATCGCCAATCCTTTTGCCTGCCTTGGCCGCCTCTATTCCCACATAAAGGGATTCCTTGGTGGTCTTGAGAAGGCGAGCCACTTTCTCATCTATTTCGCCTACTGCGAATGTGTAGCAGCTGTCGCCGTTGAATCCGTCAAGCTCAACAACACAGTCTGTGCCGATAATATCTCCCTCCCGGAGCTCATACCCCGATGGGAAACCATGCACAACTGTCTCATTGACCTCTATGCAGAGAGTCCCCGGGAAACCGTGATAACCTAAGCAAGCGGGTTTACCCCCGTTGTCGAGGATAAACTCCCTTGCTATGTTGTCAAGTTTCCGAGTAGTTATTCCGGGTGCGACCCAACGGGCCACTTCCCCGAGCGTGCGGCTGACGAGATCGCATGCCGCGCGCATTTTCTCTATCTCTTCGGCTGTCTTGATATAGATCATTCCTGTACTGAACGTGACTTGTTAAAATGCTCCGCTTCCGGTTGTGCGTCCCTTGATGCGACCGTCTTTCATAAGACCGTCATAGTGACGCACCAGAAGATGTCCTTCTACAATCCTCAGGGTGTCGAGGATCACACCAACCATAATCAGAAGTGATGTGCCTCCGAAGAATGCCGCAAACTGACGGTTGAGACCGCAGATATGGGCTATGGCCGGAAGGATGGCTACGATGCCAAGGAAAATCGAGCCCGGAAGGGTGATTCTTGACATGATTGAATCAAGATATTCAACGGTAGGCTTGCCGGGCTTGATGCCGGGGATGAAGCCATTGTTGCGTTTCAAGTCTTCTGCCATCTGTGCGGGACGCACTGTGATTGCTGTGTAGAAGTAGGTAAAGGCTACAATAAGGAGGAAATACACTAAGTTATACCAGAAACCATACATGTCGGTAAAAGCGCCGAAGAATCCGGTCTGCTTAGTGCTGAAACCTACCAATGTGACTGGGATGAACATGAGTGCCTGAGCAAAGATGATCGGCATCACACCGGCAGCGTTTACTTTCAACGGGATATACTGACGGGCACCACCAAACTGCTTGTTGCCCTGGATGCGCTTCGCATATTGAACAGGCACCTTTCTTGTTCCCTGCACGAGAAGCACTGCTCCTGCGATTACAGCGACAAGGATGATGAGCTCAATGAGGAAAATCACAAGACCACCGCCGGCCGAGTTCATGAGGCGGCCGGTGAACTCCTGAATGATTGCCTCTGGGAAACGCGCCATAATGCCGATAAGGATGATGAAAGAGATACCATTGCCGATACCTTTCTGGTCAATCCTCTCGCCAAGCCACATGATAAACATTGAGCCTGCCGCGAGCACTACTGTCATGTAGGCTACAGTCAAGGGTCCCATCTCCACATAGCCTCCCGCCGCACGAACCTGATATGACAGGTTCATCAGATAGGCAGGACCCTGAAGCACGAGGATAAGAACTGTGAGGTAGCGGGTGTATTGATTCAGTTTCATACGTCCGCTCTCCCCTTCCCTCTGCATCTTCTGGAAGGCCGGAAGCACCATGCCGAGAAGCTGTATCACGATCGAGGCCGTGATATATGGCATGATACCGAGGGCGAAGATTGAGGCCTGAGAGAACGCACCACCCGAGAACATATCGAGCAGCTGCATCAGGCCGTCAGAAGTGAAGTTCTTCAGCGCCATCAGGTCGTCGGGATTAATACCCGGCAACACTACGTAGCACCCGAAGCGATAGATGATCACAAGCAGAAGGGTGATCCCAATTCGCTTGCGCAAATCCTCTACGCTCCAGATATTCTTTATCGTTTGTGTAAATCCCATTTTAAATTAGTTTTTGCTTACTGTTCCACCCGCAGCCGCGATTGCCTCCTCTGCCTTCTTGGAGAATGCGTCAGCGTGTACCTCGAGGGCACGGCTGATTGCACCGTTGGCAAGGATTTTCACAAGCTTGCCCTTGGGAGCAAGTCCTGCGGCACGAAGGTCGTCAACAGTAACCTTTGTAAGGTTCTGAGCCGCTGCCAAGGCCTCAAGAGCATCAAGATTGATTGCTTTATACTCAACTCGGTTGATGTTCTTGAATCCGAATTTAGGCACACGTCTCTGAAGTGGCATCTGGCCACCTTCGAAACCTATCTTGTGCTTGTAGCCCGAACGAGACTTCGCACCCTTGTGTCCGCGGGTTGAAGTGCCGCCGTAACCGCTGCCGGGACCGCGGCCGATTCGCTTGTTGCTCTTGTTGCTGCCGGGAGCCGGCTGAAGATTATGTAATTCCATTGTTTGCTGTTGGTTTAGAGTTGTGTGACTTCTACAAGATGACTCACGGCCTTAACCATTCCGCGGATTGAAGGACAATCCTCCTTCACTACAGTATGATTCATTTTTCTCAGGCCGAGAGCGTCGAGTGTACGCTTCTGCACTGCCGGGCAGTTGATACGGCTCTTGATCTGCTTGATTGCTATCTGTGCCATTGTTTTCCTTTTTAACCGTTAAACACTTTGTCAACTGCAACCCCGCGGTTCTGTGCCACCTGGGCCGGGCTTCTCAATTCATCGAGAGCCGCGATTGTGGCCTTCACAAGGTTGTGGGGGTTAGATGAGCCTTTGCTCTTCGCAAGCACGTCGGTGATACCTACGCTCTCAAGCACTGCACGCATTGCGCCACCGGCCTTTACTCCGGTACCCTCGGATGCGGGCTTGAGGAAGATACGTGAACCACCGAACTTTGCGCTCTGCTCGTGGGGTATGGTGCCTTTGTGTACAGGAACCTTGATGAGATTCTTTTTCGCTGTCTCTACACCCTTGGCAATCGCTGCTGTGACCTCGTTCGCTTTGCCGAGACCCCACCCGATTACGCCGTCTTCATTACCCACCACTACGATGGCTGCGAAACTGAACGCACGACCACCCTTGGTGACCTTGGTCACACGGTTGATGGCTACAAGGCGGTCTTTCAGTTCCAAATCATTTGTAGATTTTACTCTATTATTTCTCTTTGCCATGATTTTCGATTAAAATTTAAGACCGGCCTCGCGTGCTGCATCAGCCAATGATTTTACTCTGCCGTGGAAAAGGTAGCCGTTACGGTCGAACACCACCTCTGTGATTCCACTTTCCAACGCTTTCTTGGCTACAGCCGCGCCTACACGCGCTGCTACCTCGATTTTGGTGCCTCCCTCAAGTCCTTTGGAGGAAGCTGCTACCAATGTACGCCCTGCGAGATCGTCGATGAGCTGTACGTAGATTCCCTTGTTGCTGCGGAACACACTCATACGCGGGCGTGCTGCTGTGCCGGAAATCTTACCGCGGATGCGGGTTTTGATCTTATTTCTTCTTGCTATCTTGGATACCATTGTCTTCCTAATTTAATTATTTAGCGTTAGCTGACTTTCCGGACTTGCGACGGATAATCTCGCCAACAAACTTGATACCTTTACCCTTATACGGCTCAGGCTTACGGAGTGAACGGATTTTGGCACATACCTGTCCCAGGAGCTGCTTGTCGGCACTCTCAAGGATGATGAGCGGGTTTTTGTTACGCTCTGTCTTTGCCTCTACCTTCACCTCTTTCGGAAGCTTGATATAGATAGCGTGTGAATAACCCAATGCCAGTTCCAACACCTGTCCGCTTGAGGTGGCACGGTAACCGACGCCCACGAGTTCCATCTCTTTCTTGTAGCCTTCCGATACGCCTACTACCATGTTGTGGATCAAGGCGCGGTAGAGACCGTGCATCGCGCGGTTCTCACGCTCGTCGTTCGGACGCTTAAGCTCAAGATGGTTACCCTCCTGCTCAATCGTGATGGCGGGATTGATCTCCTGAGAAAGCTCGCCTTTGGGCCCTTTTACTGTAACTACGTTGTCCTTTACCTGTACGGTTACTCCAGCAGGTATCTCTATGGGTGCTTTACCTATTCTTGACATATTGAATACCTCCTTCTATTAATATACGTAACACAATACTTCGCCGCCGATCTTGCGCTCTTTGGCCTCTTTGTTTGTCATCACTCCGTGAGATGTGCTCAGGATGGCGATGCCTAAGCCGTTCAATACGCGTGGCATGTCTTTGTAGCCGGTGTACTGACGGAGACCCGGACGGGATACTCGGTGAAGGTTCTTGATGGCGCTCACCTTGTCGACCGGATCATACTTGAGGGCGATCTTGATGGTGCCTGAAGGCGTAGGACCTTCCATAAACTTGTAGTTCAGGATGTAGCCCTGCTCGAAAAGGATTTTGGTGATCTCCTTTTTCATTTTTGAAGACGGAATCTCCACCACACGGTGACCCGCATGGATGGCGTTTCTCAATCTCGTCAAATAATCTGCTATTGGATCAGTCATTGTTTTGATTGTTAAATTGATTCAGAATATCCGAACAATATTTAATTTTCATTTATCTCTCTTTTTTGCTCTCCCTTGCATAGGGGCTCCTATGTAAGAAAGATTGGAAACGCCCCCGAAGCGGTTTTTCCGCTCCGGAGACAGTCACCAATTCTTATAACGTGGCAAATGCAACTTTATTGTATTTACCAGCTCGCTTTTTTTACTCCCGGGATGAGGCCTGCCGATGCCATCTCTCTGAACTGAATTCTGGAGATGCCAAACTGACGCATATACCCTTTCGGACGGCCGGTGATCACACAGCGGTTGTGAAGACGCACCTTGGAAGCATTCTTCGGAAGCTTCTGAAGTTTGGTCAACGCTTCGTAGTCGATGTTGCCATCTGCGTCTGCAAGCGCTGCTTTCTTCAGAGCTGCCTTCTTCTCTGCATATTTCTCAACCAGCTTCTGGCGTTTCACCTCGCGGGCTTTCATTGATTCTTTTGCCATACTGCTTATTTTTCGTGTTTGAAGGGAAGACCGAATTTCTTGAGGAGAGCGAACCCTTCCTCATCTGTGGGGGCTGATGTCACGAAAGTGATGTTCATACCCTGAAGTTTCGGCACATTGTCGATGTTGATCTCAGGGAAGATGATCTGCTCGGTGATACCGAGGGTGTAGTTGCCTCTTCCGTCGAGCTTGGAGTTGATGCCCTTGAAGTCGCGGATTCGGGGAAGCGCTACCTTCACAAGACGCTCCAGGAACTCATACATCTTGTCCTTTCTAAGAGTGACCATCGCTCCGATAGGCATTTTCTTACGGAGCTTGAAATTGGAGATATCCTTCTTCGAGAGAGTCGGAACTGCCTTCTGTCCTGTGATGGCGGTAAGCTCGTTGATGGCTGTCTCGATGAGTTTCTTATCCTGAGTTGCACCACCCAGACCCTGATTGATTACAATCTTCTCAAGGCGGGGTACCTGCATCACACTCGAATAGTTGAACTCCTTCTGGAGCTCGGGAACTATTCTTTCCTTATAGTCTTTACCAAGTGTTGTCTCGCTCATTATTTAATCTCCTCTCCTGATTTCTTAGAATAACGTACCAGTTTACCGGCTTCGTCGCGCTTGCGACCCACGCGGGTGGGTTTGCCGGTCTTGGGGTCTACCACATTAAGGTTGGAAATGTGGACAGGGGCCTCCATTTTCACAATTCCTCCCTGAGGATATTTCGCATTGGGCTTCATGCTCTTTGAGACAATGTTGATGCCCTCCACGAGTGCACGCTGTTTCTTCACCTGCACTTCAAGGACACGTCCGGTCTTGCCTTTGTCGTCGCCGGCGTTGACATAGACGGTGTCGCCCTTCTTTATATGGAATTTTGCCATTGTTTGTTCTCTTTTTTAAATTGACATTAAAGCACCTCGGGTGCGAGTGAAACAATCTTCATGTTTGTGGCACGAAGTTCACGCGCAACGGGGCCGAAGATACGGGTGCCGCGGATTTCACCTGCGTTGTTAAGCAACACGCATGCGTTGTCGTCGAAGCGGATGTAGCTTCCGTCAGGACGACGGATCTCTTTCTTCGTACGAACTACGACAGCCTTAGATACTGTTCCTTTCTTCACATCAGAAGAGGGGATAGTGCTCTTGACAGTCACGACGATGATATCGCCTACCGACGCATAGCGACGGCCTGTGCCGCCGAGCACGTGGATACAGAGCGCTTCCTTGGCGCCACTGTTGTCTGCTACTGTAAGACGTGATTCGGTCTGTATCATAATTACTTAACTTTTTCAATGATTTCCACAAGTCTCCATCTCTTAGTCTTGCTCAACGGACGGGTCTCCATCAGGCGTACTGTATCACCTACTGAACACTCGTTATTCTCATCGTGAGCATGATACTTCTTTGTCTTGTTGACAAACTTTCCATAGATCGGGTGCTTCTCCTTCCACTTGATCTCGACCGTGATGGTCTTGTCACACTTGTTGCTTGAAACAACCCCAATTCTTTCTTTTCTCAAATGACGTTTTTCTTCCATTTTTCTTCAAATACTTTTTGGGATCAGTTGTTTACTACAGGAGCAGCAGCTTTAGCTGCGATTTCCTTCTCGCGCAACACAGTCTTCAGACGAGCAATCTCTCTGCGATCTTTGGTTATCTTGGAGGGATTGTCGATGGGAGATATCGCGTGCGCTACTTTCAATTCACGATAAGCCTTCTCGCTTGCCTCAATCTGGGCACGCAGTTCCTGAATGCTTAATTCCTTGATTTCTTCCTTTTTCATATCGTTTTTGATCTCTTGGATTATTATACGTTCTGGCTGGGATCATAGTCGCGGCGAACCACGAACTTAGTGATCACAGGAAGCTTCTGAGCTGCCAGACGGAGCGCCTCCTTGGCGATGTCATAGCTTACGCCCTCCACTTCGATGAGGATACGGCCCGGAGTCACGGGTGCAACATATCCTTCGGGGTTACCCTTACCTTTACCCATTCGCACCTCGGCCGGCTTCTTGGTGATTGGCTTGTCCGGGAATATGCGAATCCAGATCTGTCCCTGACGCTGCATGTAGCGTGTCACAGCCACACGGGCAGCCTCAATCTGACGGCCGGTGATCCACTTGGGTTCAAGGGTCTTGATGCCGAACGAACCGAATGCAAGCTGGTTGCCTCTCTGGGCCTCACCTTTCATGCGGCCTTTTTGCGAACGGCGGTATTTGGTCTTCTTAGGTTGTAACATTGTCTGTCTGCTTTATTAACGGTTGTTGTTCTTCTTGTTGCGGAAACCACCCTTGCGACCGCCGCCCTGCGGACGACCGTTCTCCTTCTGGCCTACTGCGTAAGCCGGAGCAAGTTCTTTCTTTCCGTAGATTTCACCACGGCAGATCCATACCTTGATGCCGATGATACCTACCTTAGTGAGTGCTTCAACAAGAGCGTAGTCGATATCTGCACGAAGTGTGTGGAGCGGTGTACGTCCCTCTTTGAACATCTCGGAACGAGCCATTTCGGCGCCGTTCAGACGGCCGCTGACCTGAACCTTGATACCTTCTGCTCCCATACGCATTGTAGAGGCGATAGCCATCTTCACTGCGCGACGGTAAGCAACCTTGTTCTCGATCTGACGTGCGATATTGGTTGCTACGATCTCAGCGTCAAGCTCAGGACGCTTGATTTCGTGGATGTTGATCTGAACATCCTTGTCGGTGAGCTTCTTGAGCTCATCCTTCAGAACGTCAACATCCTTGCCACCCTTACCGATCACCATGCCGGGACGGCTTGTGCAGATTGTGACTGTGACCATCTTGAGCGTACGCTCGATGATGATTCTTGAAACGCTTGCTTTTGCAAGACGAGTGCGGAGATACTTACGGATGGTTGAGTCCTCGAGAAGAGTCTCGCCGTATTTCTTTCCGCCATACCAGTTGGAGTCCCAACCGCGGATTACACCAAGACGGTTGCTGATTGGATTAACTTTCTGTCCCATCTTTCAATCAAGCTTTTTCATTATTAATAGTGTCGACAAACAATGTCACGTGGTTTGAACGCTTGCGGATTCTGTAGCCACGGCCCTGAGGAGCCGGACGAAGACGCTTAAGCATCGGAGCGCAGTCTACGAAGACTGTCTTCACATAAAGCTCGCCGGCGTCCGCCTTGCGATCATTCTTCTGCTCCCAGTTGGCTATTGCAGAACGGAGAAGTTTCTCCACTCTGCGTGCAGCCTCCTTGTTGGAGAACTTCAAGATGCCGAGCGCCTTGAATGCTTCCTGGCCGCGGATCATATCCACCACGAGGCGCATCTTGCGGGGCGACGACGGCACGTTATGCAGCTTGGCGAAATATTCGCTCTTCCTTGCCTCTTTGATGGCATTGGCTGCTTCTCTTTTTCTTACACCCATTGTATTTTTTCTTGCTGTTTTTTAAGACTGTTTAAATTTGCGCGGCAAGCTTTTATTTCTTCTTGTTGCCGGCATGACCGCGGAATGTGCGCGTCGGTGCGAACTCGCCAAGCTTGTGCCCTACCATGTTCTCTGTTACATAGACAGGGATAAACTTGTTGCCGTTGTGCACTGCGAAAGTGTGGCCTACGAAATCAGGAGAAATCATAGACGCACGGCTCCAGGTCTTGATGACCGATTTCTTGCCGCTCTCGTCCATGGCTGCAACCTTCTTCTCCAGCTTCACACTGATAAACGGTCCTTTTTTAAGCGAACGACTCATAATTGTCTTCTTTTAATCAAATTTACTTTTTCCTTCTTTCAATGATATACTTCGAAGAATGCTTCTTCGGAGAACGGGTCTTCAAGCCCTTGGCATAGAGACCTGTGCGAGAACGAGGATGTCCACCTGACTGACGGCCCTCGCCACCACCCATCGGGTGATCCACAGGGTTCATTACCACACCACGGTTGTGAGGACGGCGTCCCTGCCAGCGGCTGCGGCCTGCCTTGCCACTCTGCTCGAGAGCGTGGTCGGAGTTGCCTACGACACCTACTGTGGCACGACAAGTCAAAAGCACCTTGCGGGTTTCGCCTGAAGGCAATTTGATTATCGCGTAATCTCCCTCACGGGAGGTGAGCTGAGCGAATGTGCCGGCGCTGCGTGCCATGGAAGCACCCTGACCGGGCTTCAGCTCGATACAATGGATGAGTGTACCTACAGGAATCTTCGACAGAGGAAGACAGTTGCCTACCTCAGGAGCTGCGTTCTCGCCGCTCAATACCACCTGACCTACCTCAAGACCGTTGGGGGCGATCATATAGGCTTTCGAGCCATCCTTGTAGTAGAGAAGTGCGATGCGTGCTGAACGGTTAGGATCATACTCGATGCTCTTAACTGTTGCAGGCACATCGTCATTTGTTCTCTTGAAGTCAATGAGACGCAATTTTCTCTTGTGGCCACCACCTCTGTAACGAGTCGAAAGCTGACCCTGAGTATTGCGGCCGCCTGTGGAACGTTTGCCCACAGTAAGAGACTTTTCTGGTGTGATTTTCGAGACTTTCTTAACCTTCACGGCTCCCTCTTTGGGGTTTTCAATGGCGATCTCGTTGCGGAACACACCAATAATCTTGTGTCTTTGCCCGGGAGTTACGGGCTTGAATTTTCTTACTGCCATCGTTTTTAAATGTTGCTATAATAGTCTATGGTTTGTCCTTCTGCCACAGTCACGTAGGCTTTCTTGAATGCCGGTTTCTGACCGCGGATCAACCCTCCCTTGGTGTAACGCTGTTTGCGCTTGCCGGCGTAGAGGGCTGTGTTTACTTTCACGACGCGAACATTGTAGAGCTTCTCTACGATATCCTTGATCTGAAACTTGTTTGCGTCGGGAGACACAGCAAATGTGTAGCAATTCTGCTTCTCGCTGTAGGCTGTCGCCTTTTCTGTTACGATCGGTTTAATCTGTATATCCATTTTCTATATCTCCTTATTTTAGAAGTTCTCGTTGATCATTGCCACACTGCTCTCTGTAATGATGATAGCATCATTGTTGAGCACTGTGTAGGCATTAAGGTCAGCTGCCTGCTGCATGAGCGCGTTGGGCACGTTGCGAACAGAAAGAAGTATGTTCTTGTCGAGATCGTTCATCACGAGAAGTGTCTTCTTGTCAGCCACCTTGAAGCTCTTGGCGATGTTCACCCAGTTCTTTGTGCTCGGCTTCTCGAAGCTGAAATTCTCAACCACGTAGATTACGCCGTCGTTTGCCTTGGAGCTGAGAGCGATCTTGCGCGCGATCTGTTTCATCTTCTTGTTGAGCTTGGTGCGATAGTCGCGAGGACGCGGACCGAACACTGTGGCGCCACCACGAAGAAGCGGTGAGTTGATATCGCCACGACGTGCGCCGCCGCCACCCTTCTGACGTCCGAGCTTGCGGGTTGAGCCGGAAATCTCGCTGCGCTCCTTGCTCTTGTGAGTGCCCTGGCGCTGATTGCCAAGATACTGCTTCACGTCGAGCCAAAGAGTGTGCTCAGCATTGCCTTCATTGAGGTCGCGTGCGAAGATCTCGTCTTTAAGCTCGATCTTACGACCTGTGTCCTCTCCCTTGATGTTATATACTGCTACTTCCATTATTTCTCAACTATAACGATTGAACCTTTGGATCCGGGTACGGAACCCTTTATCATTAACAAATTGTGCTCCGGAAGCACCTTAATCACCTGGAGATTCTGCACAGTCACACGTTCATTGCCCATCTGGCCTGCCATGCGGAGACCCTTGAAGACCTTCGCAGGATAAGAACAGGCACCGATTGAACCGGGTGCGCGAAGACGGTTGTGCTGACCGTGAGTTGCCTGGCCAACGCCACCGAAACCATGACGCTTTACAACACCCTGGAAACCTTTACCCTTGCTGGTGCCGACAACGTCGACAAAAGCTCCCTCCTGGAAAAGATCCACTGTGAGAGTTGCCCCGAGCTCGGGAAGGGTCTCAAACGATTTGAACTCGGCCAAGTGACGCTTGGGAGTTACTCCGGCTTTGGCGAAGTGGCCTGCCTCTGGCTTGTTGGTGTGCTTCTCCTTCTTGTCCTGGAAGCCTACCTGCACTGCCTGATAGCCATCTTTATCCACAGTCTTGATCTGAGTAACCACACAAGGACCTACTTCGATAACAGTGCACGGAATATTTTTTCCGTCGGCACTGAAAACGGATGTCATTCCGATTTTCTTTCCTAATAATCCTGGCATTTCTTACTTTGATTTTGGATTGTTGTCTGTTTATTTTTTCGGAATCCCGGGTTCTTCCCCCACTCCGGGGGAAGAACCGGGCTTCGCTTTTTTTCTTATTACACCTTGATGCTTACATCAACACCACTCGGAAGTTCAAGCTTCATCAGTGCGTCGACTGTCTTGCTGGTTGAGCTATAGATGTCGATGAGACGCTGATAGGAGGAAAGCTGGAACTGCTCACGGCTCTTCTTATTGACGAAGGTGGAGCGGTTGACGGTGAAGATGCGCTTGTGGGTCGGCAATGGAATCGGACCGCTTACTACAGCACCTGTCGCCTTCACTGTCTTCACGATCTTCTCGGCAGACTTGTCTACGAGGTTGTGATCGTAAGATTTGAGTTTGATTCTGATTTTCTGATTCATATGTGAATTGGATGCTTTTTTATTTCAATAGATCAACTCTGCCCTGCACTTCAGTAAGAACATTCTTTGCAATTGAATTGCTTACCTCTGCATAGTGGCTGAACGACATTGTGCTGGTGGCACGGCCTGAAGTGATTGTACGAAGAGCGGTCACATAACCGAACATCTCTGCAAGAGGAGCCTTGGCCTTGACGATGCGCGCACCGCTGCGGCTTGTCTCCATACCCTCTACCTGGCCACGACGCTTGTTAAGGTCGCCGATGACATCACCCATTGACTCTTCCGGAGTGACAACCTCGATCTTCATGATAGGCTCCATGAGAACCGGACCTGCCTTCTCCGAACCCTTCTTGAACGCCTGGATTGCACAAAGCTCGAATGAGAGCTGGTCGGAATCCACGGGGTGGAAGCTTCCGTCAAGGAGTGTCACTTTAAGACGCTCTACCGGATAACCTGCGAGAACACCGTTCTTCATTGCAGTCTGGAAACCTTTCTGCACTGAGGGGATATACTCCTTAGGCACGTTACCGCCCTTAACCTCGTCGATAAACTGGAGGCTGCCTTCGAAATCCTCGTCGGCCGGCTCGATGCGTACGATGATGTCCGCAAACTTACCACGACCACCGGTCTGCTTCTTGAATACCTCACGGAGCTCGACAGGCTTGGTGATTGCCTCTTTGTAGGTAACCTGAGGACGACCCTGATTACACTCTACCTTGAACTCACGACGAAGACGGTCGATGATGATGTCAAGGTGAAGCTCACCCATACCGCTGATGACGGTCTGGCCTGTCTCCTCATTTGTCTCTACGCGGAAAGTCGGGTCCTCCTCGGCGAGTTTCTGAAGACCCACGCCAAGTTTGTCAAGGTCTTTCTGAGTCTTAGGCTCAACTGCGATACCGATGACGGGATCGGGGAATTCCATTGACTCAAGCACGATGGGAGCGTTCTCGTCGCAGAGAGTGTCACCTGTGCGGATATCCTTGAAGCCGACACCGGCGCCGATATCACCGCAGCCGATCACTTCTTTCGGGTTCTGTTTGTTGGAGTGCATCTGGAAAAGACGGGAGATACGCTCCTTCTTGCCTGAACGGCTGTTGAGCACGTAGCTGCCGCTCTGAATCTCGCCTGAATAAACGCGGAAGAAGCAAAGACGACCTACGTAGGGGTCAGTGGCAATCTTGAACGCAAGGGCACACATCGGAGCCTCAGGAGAAGGCTCGCGGGTGAGGATCTCGTCTGCATCGCCTACTGCATGACCTTCAACCACGCCTGAATCCTCAGGGGAGGGAAGATATGCGCAAACTGCATCGAGAAGAGTCTGAACACCCTTGTTCTTGAAAGAAGAACCGCAGATCATGGGGTTAACCTCCATAGCGAGGGTTGCCTTGCGGATAGCAGCCTTGATCTCGTCGACTGTGATCGACTCGGGATCTTCGAAATATTTCTCCATGAGCACCTCGTCAAACTCAGCGAGGGTCTCAAGCATCTTGTCGCGCCATTCCTCAGCTTCCTCCTTGAGGTTTGCGGGAATCTCGTCGACTGTATATTCAGCGCCCATAGTCTCGTCGTGCCAGAAGATTGCCTTCATCTGCACGAGGTCAACAACGCCCTTGAAAGTCTCCTCCGCGCCGATAGGAATCTGGATGGGAAGAGGAGTGGCTCCGAGCACTTCGCGAACCTGACGCACAACCTCGAAGAAGTTAGCGCCCGAACGGTCCATTTTGTTTACGTACCCTATACGGGGCACATTATATTTGTCTGCCTGACGCCAGACAGTCTCACTCTGGGGCTCCACGCCACCTACTGCGCAGAAGGCAGCAACAGCGCCGTCAAGCACACGGAGCGAACGCTCCACCTCGACTGTGAAGTCAACGTGCCCCGGAGTGTCAATAAGGTTGATTTTATATTTTTTACCCTGATAGTTCCAGAAAGTGGTTGTAGCCGCAGAGGTAATGGTGATACCACGCTCCTGCTCCTGTTCCATCCAGTCCATCGTAGCGGCACCATCGTGCACCTCGCCAATCTTGTGGGTAAGACCGGTATAGAAGAGGATACGCTCTGAAGTGGTGGTTTTGCCGGCATCGATGTGGGCCATGATGCCGATATTTCTGGTTAAGGTAAGATCGTCGTGTTTAGCCATGATTTAAATACCAATATTAAAATCTGAAGTGTGCGAATGCGCGGTTAGCCTCTGCCATACGGTGCATATCCTCTTTTCTCTTGAATGCGCCGCCCTGGTCGTTGAAGGCGTCTACTATCTCCGCAGCGAGCTTGTCGGCCATTGTCTTGCCGCCGCGCTTGCGGGCGTAGATGATAAGATTTTTCATTGATATGGATTCCTTGCGGTCGGCTCTGATCTCGGTGGGAACCTGGAAGGTGGCACCGCCAACGCGGCGAGACTTCACCTCCACCTGAGGAGTCACATTCTCAAGCGCCTTTTTCCAAATCTCAAGCGCGCTCTTCTCCTCATTGGGCATCTTGGCCTTCACGACCTCCAATGCCGTATAGAAAATCGTATACGCCGTGTTCTTCTTTCCATCATACATAAGATGGTTCACAAACTTCGTAACTCTTACGTCGTGAAACACGGGATCGGGCAATGTAACCCTTTTCTTCGGTTTTGCTTTTCTCATTACTGTTTGTTTAGTGTTTTTGATCGGTTGCTTTCTGTGAAATCTTCAACGTCAGCTCTCTTGCCGCCGTTTACTCAACCATAAGCCATCAAACAATCAAAAACGGGGTTGATGTTTGTGGATACCGCCTGTACGAATTATCCTTTCTTACTTCTTACCTGCGGTCTTTCCGGCTTTCGGACGCTTAGCGCCATACTTCGAACGACGCTGTGTACGACCCTGCACACCTGCTGTGTCGAGGGTGCCGCGGACGATGTGATAACGCACACCCGGAAGGTCTTTCACACGACCTCCACGCACCATCACGATAGAGTGCTCCTGAAGATTGTGGCCTTCGCCCGGAATATAGGAGTTGACCTCCTTGCCATTGGTCAGACGCACACGCGCCACTTTACGCATCGCCGAATTAGGCTTCTTAGGAGTGGTGGTGTACACACGCACACATACGCCACGACGCTGCGGACATGAATCCAAGGCAGGCGATTTGCTCTTATCCTTCAGAGCTACGCGTCCTTTTCTTACTAATTGCTGAATAGTTGGCATTCTTGTCTCTAAAATTGGTTTATTATATTGCTTGGTTACTATTCCTTGCGATTCCAGAAATACCACTCCATACACAAAATACCGCCAAACGACTGCAACACAGCCACTTAGACAGTCCATGCAGGGTAGCCCCCTGAAATTCTTTGCAAAGATAATGAAAATAAGACTTTTACCAAAACTTCTCCCAAAAAAAATTTCTTAAAAAATGTTGTGCCTTTTTAATCCCTCCCCTCTTTCCCATTTTATTATTGCTTCGTTTATAGTTTTTAACATTTTTTTATTTGTCGCATTCGTATTTTATACTACTTTTGCACAGCTCTCCTGATTTTGCGCATATTCCCCTCCCCTCTTACCTTATTTTATCCTTAAAATATAAAATGCAGCCTAAGATATATCTATTTGACTCGGTTCAGAGCCACGGAAATCTTCTCCCTCTCAGTTTCACCCGACCCGTTGCGGATTTCAGGGTCGGCATTTCCACAATTCGTCAGAAATGGGAGCGACTGCTCCCGGGCACATACGCATACCTCCCCGTAGACTACCTAAGGGAAAAATTCGGAATGTCCCCTCTCCCGGAGGAAACAGCCCTTTTCATCAATGGCTCCTTGCTGCCCGATGCTGACATTATCTCCCGAATTTCAACCCTCGCCCCGGGCGAAGCTATCCTGACCGAAGGTGAACCTATGGTTTTCCTCGGAAGTGTCGAGGCGCTGGAGAAGGGTGAATGGAACGCCAAAGAAGTGACTTCTGACATAAGAAGGATAAAATATACTTTCGACATATTCTTGCGCAATCCCGAGGAAATCGTAAATGACTTTTTCAGTATTACAGCCGGGCGTTCCTCAGCCATTCCCGATGAATCAAACACCATCATCGGCGCTTTGACCGACAAATCCGGCCGTCCAATGCTCTTCATCGAGGAGGGAGCCCGTGTGGAGGGAGCCACCCTGAATCTTAAAGAGGGCCCTATATATATAGGTAAGGAGGCGGAAATCATGGAAGGGGCATGTGTGCGCGGACCGCTCGCCTTGTGCGAAGGGGCGAAAATCAGGATGGGAAGTAAAATTTACGGAGGATGCACTTTCGGACCTTTCTGCAAAGTGGGAGGAGAAATCGACAATTCCGTGCTGTTCGGATATAGCAACAAGGCTCACGATGGCTATCTCGGGAATGCCGTTGTCGGGGAATGGTGTAATATCGGGGCGGGCGTGAATGCCTCAAATCTGAAAAACGATTATTCCAAGATACGTGTGTGGAACTATTACCTCCACACCTTCATGCGTACGGATCTTCAGTTCTGCGGACCGATCATAGGCGACCATTCCAAATTGGGAGTCAATTGTATGCTCAATACGGCCACCGTCCTTGGTGTAGGAGTAAATATCCATGGTGCGGGTTTCCCCAGGGTTTTCGTCCCGAGTTTCAGCGAAGGCAGCCCTGTAGCGGGTTTCAGCAGCGTGCCCATGAAGAAATTCAACGACATCGCCTCCCGAGTCATGAGCAGGCGCGAGCTCTACTTCGACGACACCGACAAACGCATCTTTGAGAAAATCTACGAAATAGCCTCCGGATTTAAAGGGAATTAGGAATAAGGAAATAAGGAAATTAGGAATAAGGGAATAAGGGAATTAGGGAATAAGGGAATAAGGAATAAGGGTAAAGCTAAATATGGTAATCAGGGCATTCGCCGAATGCCCGGGCGGAGACGAGGTAATTTATTACCCCTGCTGCTCGAAGGTGTATAATACTTTCCTGCATCGCCCGGGCATTCGGCGAATGCCCTTGGTTCCTTATTTAGATCCCACTCCACCCGGGAAATGAGAAGTTAGGTGCGACGAAGCCGAAACCCTGTAAAAACATCGACGGCGGATTGTTTCACAACATTCCGCCGCCATGTGATTTATTTAGACTTTCATACTTTCACAAGCGTAAATTGCCTAACTCAACCACTAACTTACAATTTATATCACTATTACTTAAAAAGCTTTTTGACTTGCCATTTTTCTTTCTGATACCGCTCCAGAAAACCGGATGCTCCGGAAATCATTCGCGGACAATTTCAATGCAAAATTACTACTAATTTTTTAAACTGCAAAATTAATTTATAGAAAATACAAGATTTAAATGCTAAAAAATGTAAAATCATCACCACGCCTTATTTTAATTACTCCTTATCTCTCTGTATTTCACATTTTTCATCTCATATCGCCAAACCTCCATATCTTTTCTTTATTTTTCCTTATTTTTTCGTTTTTTGATTTTTATTTTGCGCCTGTAGCTTTTTTTTCCTAACTTTACGTCTAATATTTTCTAATTACAATCCTGTCTTTCCCGACAGGTTATTATCTTATTCTTATGGAAAAGAAAAACCTTGAATATCTTGCACGCTTGCGCAAGGCCATGACTGAACACGGAATTGACACTTGCATCATCTCCGGCACTGACCCTCATCAGTCTGAGCTCCCCCCCGCTCATTGGAGGGGTCGAGAATGGCTCACCGGCTTCTGGAGCGAAAACGGAACTAACGGCACTGCCGTGGTCACCGCCGACAAAGCTCTCTGCTGGACTGACTCTCGTTTCTTCATACAGGCTACCGACCAGCTCCAGGGAACCGGATTCTCCATGATGAAGGAGGATGGTCCGGACGCTGTAAACCTTATCGACTGGGTGACCGAAAACACTAACGCAGGGCAGACTGTCGGTATCGACGGCATGACTTTCTCCGTCAGCTATGCTCAGCGCCTCCAGCAAGAGCTAAACGACAACAATATTAAACTTAACACTGATTTCCCTCTCTTCGATTATATCTACCCCGATCGTCCCGCAAGACCTCTCAACAAACTATTCATCCATGATGAGGCTATCGTAGGAGAAACTGTCGACAGCAAGATGAAACGTCTTATGGCGGAAGTGAAAGGTGAGCTTGCAAACGCTATCCTCCTCTCTTCTCTCGACGACATAGCCTGGGCCACAAACCTTCGCGCCGCCGGAGATATCGCCTACTCCCCTATGTTCCTCGCTTATCTATATATCGATGATGACAAGCGCGTCCTCTTCATTGACGAGGAGAAAATCGGAAAGGAAGTAAAGGCCCATCTCGATAAATATAATTTTGAGATACACCCCTACGACAAGGTGATCGATTTTGTGGCTCAGCTCCCCAAAACAACTCGTCTGCTCCTCGACCCCGAGAAGACTGCCCGCGGTGTTTACGACCATGTGGGTTGCACTCCCGTATTCGGTGGCTCCGGCGTTGCAAAACTGAAGAGCATCAAGAATCAGACAATGCTCGCCAATCTTGCCATAGCGATGGAAAAAGATGGTGTGGCCCTGACCAAGTTCTTCATGTGGGTGGAAAAGGAATATCCCACCGGAACCCTCACAGAAGTATCGGCCGGCAAGAAACTGCGTGATTTCCGTCTTGCGGATAAATCGTGCGTCGACGAGAGCTTCGCTCCCATCCTCGGCTGGAACGCACACGGTGCCATCGTGCATTATGAGGCAACCGCAGAGACTGACGTGACCATCGAAGGAAACGGCCTTCTCCTTGTAGACTCCGGCGGCCAGTACACTTTCGGCACGACAGACATCACCCGCACAGTAGCGCTCGGCACCCCTACTCCCGAGATGATCCACGATTTCACCCTTGTCATGAAAGGACACATCGCCCTTGCAAAGGTGAAATATCCGGAAGGCACCCGTGGTGCTCAGCTGGATGTGCTCGCCCGTCAATATCTCTGGGATGAAGGGAAAGCATATTATCACGGCACCGGCCACGGCGTAGGCTTCTTCATCAATTGCCACGAAGGACCTCAGAGCATACGTCTCAATGAAAACCCCACTCCCCTGCAGCCCGGAATGGTAACCAGCAACGAACCGGGGCTATACCTCGAAGGGAAATACGGTATCCGCTGCGAAAATCTCGTAGCTACTGTGCCCTGGAAGGAGACAGAATTCGGAAAATTCCTCGAGTTCCGCACAATGACACTCTTCCCGTTTGATCTCACCCTCTTTGACACCTCCATAATGAACGACGATGAGATCGCCTGGCTCAACTCCTACCACGAGGAAGTGCGCAATCGTCTGACTCCCCTCCTCTCTCCGGAAGAGGCAGCCTGGCTCGCTGAAAAGACCAAACCCCTCTCCCGTTAGTTTTTCATTTTTCATCTTTCATTTTTCATTTTCATTTTAGTTTTCATTTTAGTTTTTCATTTTTCATTTTAAATTTTTCATTTTAAAAGTGGCTATCATTCAAGAAGTAAGAGGATTCACTCCCAAAATAGGAAAAGACTGTTTTCTCGCGGCCAACGCCGTCATCGTCGGAGATGTCGTGATGGGCGATGAATGCAGCGTCTGGTTTTCGACTGTGCTGCGTGGCGACGTCAACTCCATCCGGATCGGCAATCGCGTCAACATCCAGGATGGAAGTGTGCTCCATACGCTCTATCAGAAATCTACCATAGAAATCGGAGACGATGTCTCCATAGGCCATAACGTTGTCATCCACGGTGCCAAGATACGCGATTATGCCCTCGTGGGGATGGGCGCCGTAGTGATGGATGATGCTGTGGTCGGTGAAGGGGCTATAGTGGCCGCCGGTTCAGTGGTGCTCAGCAAGACTCAGATTGGTCCTCACGAACTGTGGGGTGGTTGTCCTGCCAAATTCATCAAGATGGTGGAGCCGGAAAAAGCCAAGGAGATGAATGAGAAAATCGCACGCAACTATCTGATGTATTCTAAATGGTATGGTGAGCAGTGATCTTCCGCCGGACGACTCCGCACCCCGCCTTATAGATCTTCCCCGATTCCTCGACCACCGTGGCAATCTCTCGGTGATCGAGGAATCTTCCGATATCCCTTTCCCTATCCGGAGGGCATACTGGGTCTACGACGTTCCGGGAGGTGAGGCTCGTGAGGGGCATGCTTATCATCGGGGCAGGGAGTTTATCGTGGCGCTCTCAGGGAGTTTCGATGTGGTGACGGATGACGGCTATTCTTCAGTGCGTCATTCCCTCAATCGCTCATACTACGGTCTTTACGTCCCCGCCGGGGTATGGCGCACCCTTACAAATTTCTCCACAAATTCCCTGGCGCTCATTCTTTCATCCACGGAATACGACCCCGACGATTATATCATCGACTACCACCTCTTCCAGGCTTTTGCAAAGAAATGAAAGATACTTCCGTATATGATTGCTCGGTCATCGAGCTAAACCGCCATCACACTGACAGGCAAGGAAACCTGACAGTGGTTGAAAACGGCAAGACGGTTCCTTTCGACATACGAAGGGTGTATTATCTGTATGATGTCCCCGGGGGTGTAAACCGGGGTGGACACGCTCATCGCGAGCAACATCAGCTGATTGTGGCTGTCAGCGGCAGTTTCTCTGTCACTCTCGACGACGGAAATGTCCGACGCACTTTCCTCCTCAATCATCCCTACCAGGGGCTGCTCGTCACTCCCCGCATATGGAACACTCTCGACGATTTCTCCTCCGGAGCCGTCTGTATGGTGCTCGCCTCAGACATATATGACGAGGAGGAATACGTGAGAGACTACAACGATTTCCTCGCTCTTAAACAAAAATCCCTCTGACATGATTTCCCTCCGCCGTTATATCCCTTCCGACAAGGTCTCCTGGGACAAGTTTGTGGAAGATTCCAAAAACGGAACTTTCCTCCATAAACGCGACTACATGGAATACCATTCCGACAGATTCGCGGATTATTCCCTCATGGCTTTCCGCGACGGCCGACTCTATGCCCTGCTCCCGGCTTGCTCGCAGGGGCACGACTTCGTGTCTCACGCCGGACTGACATTCGGCGGACTAATAATGAACCGCAAGGCTACCGCCTCCGACATTCTCACGCTATTCTCCTCGCTTTCTGTTTTTCTGAAAGAGAGGGGATTCTCGCGCATGGTCTACTCCCCTACCCCACATATCTATCATTCTCTCCCCTCCGAGGAAGACCTCTATGCCCTTTTCCGACAGGGAGCCACCCTCTCTACCAGAAAAATAGCCTCAGCTATAGAGCTTTCCAACACCCTGCGCTGGCGCGACATCCGGAGGGTGGGAATAAGGAAGGCGTTAAAGGAAGATTTATATGTTGTGCAGACGGATGATTTCTCTCAGTTTTGGAAAATACTTGAGGAGAACCTGCGGAATAAATATGACGCTGCCCCCGTTCATTCTCTTCAGGAAATTTCCCGTCTCAACAGCATTTTCCCGGATAATATCAGACTATATGTAGTCAAAAAAGGGGAACGCGAGATAGCGGGAGTCGTAATGTACATATCCCGGCTGGTTGCCCATTGCCAATATATATCCGCCGATAAGGAGGGGAAGGAAGCCGGAGCACTCGATCTCCTTTTCAATCAACTGCTCACACACGACTTCAAGGATTACAAATATTTCGACTTCGGCACATCCAATGAAGATGGGGGGCGTTATCTCAATGAATCCCTCATCTATCAGAAAGAGGGGTTCGGAGCGCGGGCAATCTGCTACGACACATATTCCCTCTCCCTCTGACCATATTTTCCATCTTATCCTTCTGTGCTCCGACTACGGATTCAAACGCACTTCTGGAACCCCTGAATTTCAGAGAAAGGGGAGAATCTTTTTGACGTAGCTCTCGATATTAAGTAATTCCTTTAATCAATCCCATGTCATAATAACAATTTGACGCATACCCATTTGTCAACATATGATAGAGTTTCTGGATCTAAAGAAAGTGAATAACCGCTTCCGCAAGGAAATGGATGAAGCCGTTGGGAGAGTCTTGGACTCTGGATGGTATCTTCTCGGGAAAGAGAGTAGAGCTTTTGAGGAAGAATATAAACGCTTCATTGGTACAAACTATTGCATCGGATGTGCCAACGGTCTGGATGCATTAACCCTTATCCTCCGCGCCTGGATGGAAATGGGACTCCTTAAGGTTGGCGACGAAGTTATCGTCCCTGCCAACACCTACATCGCCTCTATCCTGGCTATCACAGAAAATAAGCTCACTCCAATTTTGGTGGAGCCAAATCCTTCCACTCTACAGATTGATCCCGACAATATACGCCGAGCACTCACCCCGAGCACAAAAGCTCTAATGGTGGTGCATCTTTATGGTCGCTGTGCATGGTCAGAAGAAATTGAGGAAATTACAAATGAAAACCGGCTGCTGGTGATTGAAGACAACGCACAGGCTCATGGATGCAAATTTGGAAATCGGCTCACAGGCTCGCTTGGCCATGCAGCTGCTCATAGTTTCTATCCTGGGAAAAACCTCGGAGCTCTTGGCGACGGTGGAGCCGTGACTACGAACGACCCGACACTTGCCGAGACTATCCGCTCTTTGGCAAATTATGGAAGCAGCCAGAAATATGTGTTCGATTATCAAGGACGAAATTCCCGCCTTGACGAACTTCAGGCTGCTTTCCTTCGGATTAAGCTCCCACACCTTGTTACAGACAATGAAAGGCGTAAGGAGATAGCAAAAATGTATTGCGACAATATAAAGCATCCCGATATAACATTCCCTTCCCTTCATGTCAACAAGGATAGCCATGTCTGGCATCTCTTCCCAATCCTAAGCTGCCGACGCGATGAACTTCAGGAATATCTTGCCACAAAAGGGATAAAAACACTTGTCCACTACCCTATTCCACCACATAGGCAGAAGTGTTATAAAGAATGGAACGATCTTTCTATTCCCGTGACTGAAATGATACATGCTCGAGAACTCTCTCTCCCAATATCGCCTGTCCTCTCAAATGAAGAGGCTACCACAGTGATCTCCGCCATAAATTCCTTCCCAATTTAATAATTGGGTTTAGACTAATTGACCAACTTTTTCGTTATAACATAAAGTAAATGCATATGAAACCTATAAAAAGTTCAACCAAGGACACGACAAATAAAATTGGTCAACAAAATGAATTAAGAAGAATAAGAATCAAACTCATCTCATCACAAGAGAGAGCTCAGTATTCTATTCCCTCTTATGGATTCTTGCTGCCCTGATTAATGAAATTTTACATAGCAAATTTCATAATGCGTAAAGAAGATTCTTCCTTGCGTAAAGTTGATTTATGGAGTTTTAAATCTGAAAAAAGTGGTAAAAGATTCATAGTTGAAATAGAATATTTTGATTCAGGTTTTAAGGGAATAAAATTCTATTGGAAAGGAGTAAAAGATAGTAAAAATAGATATTCCCTATTGACTCACGATTATGAACCGCGCACTATAATAATGTCTTGCATCCAAATAATGTTGGATTATTACAAAAAGGATTCAACTTGTTCATTCGGTTTTGTCGCTGCCCCCGATTTAGATCAATCTAAATTAAACAAAGAACCTAACAAAAGATTTAGATTTTACAGGCGAATGATGCTTTCCGTTTTCGGAAATAAGACATTCTACCATGGATACGACCTTGATTCTTCACTATATGTACTTATTAATCGTGAATTAATTGATAATGGCACTCTCAGTTTAGAATCAATTGAAGAAGAAATTTCTAATGTTTATCAAGGAACTTACTCTCTACAATTAGAATAAGTAGATTTACCTTGGTGAAACATTTGGGATTATATAGTATCAAACCATCTAAAACCTTGAATTATGAAAATACCCGGACTATCCTTCTCGGCAAAGCGTGCCCTCGGCATCACTCAGGCAAAACAGCAATTCGCCCGTAAAACCGGAATCCCGACCACAAAAGCCGGGCTTGAACGCAAAATCGGAAAAATCATCATCAAGTCAATTTTCGGAAAATAACCCCGGATTTTATTTTTCCTCTCTCTTTCCCTTGAGGTTATGATTTTTTCTCCTATCTTTGCAGTAGTTTCATGAGTATTCATCCGACCACTGCGCAGAAACATGAAAAAACTTCTCTTCATCATAACCATTCTTTTTATCGGGATCTTCGCTTTCTCCTGCGGAGACTCCGTCTCAACTCCCATTCTTCTGGAGGCGGAGCGCCTCGCCGAAACCGACCCTGACAGCGCACTTTCAATCCTCGACACCCTGACAAGCTCCCACCTCCGTGGCTCCGACGAGATAATGCTCCGGCGCCTCCTGATTCTCGAGGCAAAAGACAAGAAGTTCATCCCGCACAAAGACGACTCGGAGATAAACGCCCTGCTCGACTATTTCATCGGAGGAAACAATCTCCCGCGAATACATCCTCTCGTGTATTACTACGCGGGTAGGGTGAATTCCGATCTCAACAACGACGCCAAAGCCCTCGCTTATTACAGAAAAGCCCTCGATGAGCTTCCAAAATGCAAGATTCCCTCCCTGGAAAGCAGGATACGCGCCCAGAGAGCCTATTTATATCGAAACCATAAATTATTCCAACACTCAATTCGGGAGTTAAAGGTTTTCCTGAAAATTGCACGACAAAACAAAGACACCGTCGATATCATCAACGGCAATCTCGACATCGCGCATGTTTATGGATGGAAAAATCAGAAAGATTCGGCCAAATACATCTACGACAGTATAGAAAATCTGGTAAAGGAGTATGGCGACTCTGTGATTATCACCAACTTTTATTATCAATTAGGTGGCCTGTACTATTATAGTGGAGAGTATGCGAAGGCAGACTCCGTCATTAACGCGCATCCGATAAAAACCACTGAAATTACAGCTGAGTACATAAACTTTATCAAAAACAAAATCAACCAACAGTTACATAAACCGGTCTCAGCTGAACATTACGCCGTTCTCCTAAAAAACCACCATCCTGGTTACAGGTATTCCGGTAATTTTGGGCTGGCCAAAATCGCTATGGATAACGACAACCCTGAAGAAGCGCTGAAATATATTTCCGGCGCTTACGAAGATCTGCAGCAGATGCAGAGGATGTATAGCGAGAACTCCCTTGCCGAGATGGAAAAAATAATCGATGAGTCGGAGTTGGAGAGCAAGAATCTTCGCCTCGAAAATGAGAACCGGGAAAAAAGGCTTTATATAATAATCTGTTCCGTGATTGTCGTTGCTATCAGCCTCGCCGTAGTGTTAGTGAGGCGCAGGGCTTATCTTGCAAAGATCAGGAATGATCTCAAGGTGGAGTCTATCAAAAACGAAGATAACAGGAGAGCCCGCGATCTGAAAAAAAAGATTAAAGAGTCTGAAGCCCGGGCGGCTGAGCTAAAACGTCAGATTGATGAGTTTGAAGCAGCCATCGCCCTTGAAAATATCATCGATGAGATTACTGACCTTATCTCCTCTCCACCGGCCCACCCTACCGAAGACCACATCAGACGCCTTAAGAAAGCTTTCGCCAGGACATACCCTGACTTCATCGCAGCCTTGGATGCGCTCAATCTTACCGAAGCACTTTACACTGACGCTCTTCTGACCAGAATACACATCCCCACAAAATGTTGCGCAGATATCCTCGGCTTCTCGCCGCAGAGCGTCTACAGCGCCCGAAACCGATTCCTGAAAAGAATTGCAAATGGAGAAAAACCGAAAAACTGGAGCGAATTTATTCAATCCCTTTAGACACCGGCTTTCAACAAACCTCTTGCTATATTTCCTTAAAATTCAAAGAAGGAGACTGGAATCAGCGTTTCCGGATTGTTTTTCCTCTGTCATTGTAAAAATATCAGGATTTTTGTCTATATTTGTGATATTTTTGTGAATCTCCACCCGACCACTGCGCAGAAACATGAAAAAACTTCTCTTCATCATAACCATTCTCTTTATCGGGATCTTCGCTTTCTCCTGCGGAGACTCCGTCTCAACTCCCATTCTTCTGGAGGCGGAGCGCCTCGCCGAAACCGACCCTGACAGCGCACTTTCAATCCTCGACACCCTTACAAGCTCTCACCTCCGTGGCTCCGACGAGATGATGCTCCGGCGCCTCCTGATTCTCGAGGCAAAAGACAAGAAGTTCATCCCCCACAAAGACGACTCGGAGATAAATGCCCTGCTCGACTATTTCATCGGAGGAAACAACCTCCCGCGAATACATCCTCTCGTGTATTACTACGCNGGTAGGGTGAATTCNGATCTCAACAACGACGCCAAAGCCCTCGCTTATTACAGNAAAGCCCTCGATGAGCTCCCAAAATGCAANATTCCATCCCTGGAAAGCNGNATACGCGCCCAGAGAGCCGATTTATATCAAAANCATAAATTATTCCAGCACTCAATCCGGGAGTTCAAGGCTTTCCTGAAAATTGCACGACAAAACAAAGACACCGTCGATATCATCGACGGCAATCTCCACATCGCGAGTATTTATACATGGAAACATCAGAACGACTCGGCCAAATACATCTACGACAGTATAGAGAATCTGGTGAAGGAGTATGGCGACTCTGTGNTGANCACCGACTTTTATTATCAATTAGGTTGCCTATACTATTACCGTGAAGAATATGCGAAGGCTGACTCCGTCATTAACGCGCATCCGATAAAAACCACTGAAATTACAGCTAAGTCTGTAAACTTTATCAGAAACAGAATCAATCAAAAGTTACATAAACCGGTCTCAGCTGAACACTATGCCGTTCTCCTAAAAAACAACAATCCGGGTTACAGATATTCCGGCAATTTTGGGCTGGCCAGAAGCGCTATGGATAACGACAACCCTGAAGAAGCGCTGAAATATATTGCCGGCGCTTACGAAGATCTGCAGCAGATGCAGAGGATGTATAGCGAGAACTCCCTTGCCGAGATGGAAAAAATAATATATGAGTCGGAATTGGAGAGCAAAAACATTCGCCTCGAGAATGAGAACCGGGAAAATCAGCTTTACATCATTCTCGTTTCCGTAATAGTCGTTGCTGTCTGCCTCGCATTAGCATTAGTNATCTACAGGTCTTATNTTGCAAAGATCAGGCANGANCTNAAGGTGGAGTCTATCAAAAACGAAGATAACAGGAGNGTCCGCNATCTGGGAAAAAAGATTGAAGAGTCTGAAGCCCGGGCGGCTGAGCTAAAACGTCAGATTGATGAGTTTGAANCAGCCATCGCCCTTGAAAATATCATCGACGAGATTACTGACCTTATCTCCTCACCACCGGCCCTCCCTACCGAAGACCACATCAGACGCCTTAAGAAAGCTTTCGCCAGGACACACCCTGACTTCATCGNAGCCCTGAACGCGCTCAACCTTTCCAAAGCACTATACACTGACGCTCTTCTGACCAGAATAAATGTCCCCACAAAACGTTGCGCCGANGTCCTCGGGGCAACGCTGCAGAACGTATATAGCNCCCGAAAACGATTTTTGAATAAAATCGCACATGGTGAGAAGCCGAAAAATTGGGTTGAATTCATTCAATCCCTTTAGACACCGTCTTTCAACCCGACCTCTCAACATACTATATTCCAATAGATTCAATCATTTCTGCGCCTGCATAATTTTGCATAATCGCTTTTTTGGCTGTTTCCGGCAAATTAATTTACTTTGCATCCGAAACAACAACTTAAAACAACGACATTATGCGACGATTGCTCTCACTGCTCATCTTTTCCGTCCCCCTGATTTCGTANGCNGATACGGATGAAGTGCCTTTAGAAGAGGATGAANNNNATCCTTNGANACCNNNNAAAAGATCNNTNNCNCCCTCTTNNCCCAAGCTCTTCATCACAGACTGTGTTGAAATCAAAGCTGAGGGTCTCGACTCTTCCGTTCCCCCAACTTTGAAAATATGGGACTCTTTCGGCACTGTGGTTTACAACCAAACCGCTCCCGGAATCTACTACCTCCCTACCCCTCTTCAAGAAGGTGAGGTCTATGCCATTTCATTATATGTGGGGAATCTCCACTATAACGCGACCTACAAACCGTAGGATTTCTAGTGATTGGAAATCGGGAAACGTCAACTATAACTATGATCATACCATAATCAGAAGGGTTGACGTACAATAATAATTTCAATCTAAATAGAACAATAACTATGAACCGATTAGCATTTAATGTTTTCAGNCTGGCCTTGGTCACATTGGGTTGGTCCTCTGTTTTGNNAAGCTGCAACTCCTCTACGGAACCGGAGGGTGAGGTGGAGAACATCAGAAACGACATTCAACTCTCCGCTTCCTCCCGCGCAGCAGCAGATGAATTGAAAGATTTCTATCAGAAATTCACAATAGACGCAATCAACACTGTGGATGCAGATCCAAATGCGACTTCAAGCAATGTGATTGTTTCCCCTCTTTCTGCATCCATGATGCTCGGTATGCTCGCAAACGGTGTCGAGAATGAGGTTGCAACCCGGATTTCAGAATATCTCGGTGTTTCAGATCTCGCAGCTTTAAACGCATTAGCTGCCAATCTGATAGAGGCTTTGCCAAATGCCGACAAAAAATCAAAACTCTCCATTTCCAATTCTGTATGGCATAATGACAGGTTTCTCCTCAACAGCAGCTTCTCGTCCACAATCTCCAGAAACTTCATGGCTACATTGCGTCCTATTGATTTCTCGCAATCTTCAGCTCTGAACACTGTAAACGACTGGGTCTCCTCCACTACAGGCGGTGTGATTGACTCCTATTTTGATTACTCTGAAATCAACGCAAACACCGTCGCTGTTCTTCTAAACACCCTCTACTTCAATGGGGAGTGGGCGCATACTTATTTCAATCCACAATACACCGTCTCCGAACCATTCCATGGATTCTCAGGAGAGAGTGCCGTTGAAATGATGCATTGCTCCATAATACGCACTCAATATGGAGCGAATGATCGCTTCAAAGCATGCACATTATATTTCGGCAACGCAGCTTTCAGACTGACACTGGTTCTTCCCACAGCCGAAGCAACCCGTAAAACGGATATGCCGGAGATTTCAGTGGAAGAGCTGGAAGCTCTGACTGCCTCCGACCAATTCCCGTTCATAACACTTTCTCTCCCCAAATTCAAACTATCAAACAGCACAGACTTGAACGACGTGTTGGAGACAGCTGGACTTTCGGAAATAAACGGTAACGTCACATTCACAATGTTTGACGACCCTATGAATAATCCAATAGAACTTCGGCAGGCCACCTCTCTATCTGTCGATGAAGAAGGGGCGAAAGTCGCGGTAGCATCAAGTGGGGAAATAGTTTACTCTGCTCCCACACCGGAATATAAGCTGGAATTCAACCGCCCGTTCTATTTCTTCCTGACTGAAACAAGCACAGGAGCATGTCTCCTCTCGGGACGCATCGCTGATTTCTCCGAATAGTCTTTATCATCCGATATATTTTCCGACGGCGCCCGAGATGGGTGCCGTCTCTTTTATCTCCCTGTTGTTAACAGCAACAGAGAAAAGGCTCGAAAAATATGTTGATTCCATTCAATATCCTTTGACATCCGCTTTATCATTAATATCTAATCATCTGTACTTCAACATATTTTGCCTGCATAATTTTGCATAATCGATTTTTTGGCTGTCTGAGGCAATTTATTTTACTTTGCATTCGGAACAATATCCTCTCTACATCGGGATACCCTCACTATAACGCGACCTACAAACCGCAGGATTTCTAATTATAAACCTAAACAACAATTTCCCATGAAGAAACAACTTATCTTCGCAACGCTCCTTCTGTTTCTCGGGGCATGCAGCCAGCAGGAGGATATGACTCCTGACTCGCCACAGCTTGCTGTGTCTGATCCTTTCACAGGCACCGCCCACGACATCTACGTCAATATCCTGACCAACCGCTTCGACGGGTACCACAAAAACAAGCCCGACACACGCGCCGAAAATGCCTTCTCAATCACTCCTTACACCGAGGATGGCGACACTCTGATGTATGTCGTGCAGTATGAAAAGGGATGGGAACTATACTCCGCGTCTCCGGCTACGAACATGCTCATATTCTCATCCGATGAGGGTGTCTTCGATATGGATGACCAAAAGATGCCCAAAGCAATGAGAACACTGCTGGAGGCTGAGTTGGAGAATGTCAGGATTTCTAAATCCATGGACATTTCAGATCTGGATGCATCTTGGGGACCCACTGCCGTCTCGGAAAGTGAATTGGCAAACGGAAATGTCTCGCTCAACAAGAATGGGGTACAGACTACAATGGCTTACTCGGATACACCTCCAGGAACTTGGGTCCTTATTAACACCGAAAAAGTCTCGGAAACTACTTACTCCTCACCCAAGCTAATACAGACCTCCTGGGATGAGGATTATCCATGGAACACATGTGCTCCTTTCTACTACATCAATAACCAGTTTCTATATACCAAAGCCGGATGCTCGCCAGTGGCAATTGCGCAGTACCAGTATTACACAAACAGCAAAGATGGCGTTCCGTCAACAGTGAAGGTTCCGTCAACACTCGTAGCATTGAATAGCAGTCAGGCAAATCTTGGCGTTATGTGGGGATGGGAATACGCAAACCCAACTGCTACTCTTTGGAAACAGATGGCTCTTGACTCCTCTCAGGATGAGACCAAAATCAAAAATGCCGCAATTCTGATTGGATATATTGGAGCTGAGACGAGTTCCTCATATGAAATTGATGAAACTACCACCACAGTCGAGAATGAGGTAAGTTACCTATACAAGGTGTATAACAAACAGTTCACTACAGCCGATTTTGATCTGAATTATATAATGAGATCGATTGACAGTAAGTATCCTGTTTTTGCAAGGGCTTCCTATACATCTTCCGATAAACTCGGACACCGTTTCCTTATAGACCAGTATTCCACAACAACTACTGAATATAAATATACTTATGGTTTGATAGTTGATCCGTGGACAGGAGAAGGAGCCAACCCCTGGGAAGATAATGAAAGGGATGAATACGGAAACATCATAGGATATCCTTATACTAACGAAGTGGAGAGGACATCCACCTCCGACAGAATATCCATGAACTGGGGGAACGACCTAAGCAACAACTCCACCATGTATTACCCTACGGGGTCTTGGAACTCAAACAATAGGGATTACAAATATAACCGCACAATTCTCAAACGTTCTGACATAAAATAAGTCTATTATGGAAAAAAACATTATGAAATCAAAATTTTGGGCGATTACATTGATTCTATGCTCTCTTTGCAACTATGCCTGTTCCTCTGACAACGAGCCGGTGGAAGAGCAGGAATTCGACAATACTTTGGTTAAACTCAACCTTGATACAGACCTTTCCACTACAGTCTCCGAATTGTCTGACTTTTACGCCAGATTTACAATCGATGCGATTGAATCTTCGACAAAAGGAGACATCAAGAATTCCGACAACGTCATTGTATCCCCTTTTTCTGCCGGTGTCCTTTTAGGTATGCTCGCAAATGGATTTGAAGAAAAAACGACTGATAAAATTGTTGACTATCTTGGTGTATCGGATATCTCATCTGTGAACCGGCTTTCAAAAATTCTTATTGAAAAACTACCTTCGGCAGATAGAAAATCTGAGGTATGTATCAACAATTCTTTTTGGTACGACATCAACCGCCAAGTCAACCCAAATTTTGCCTCACTCCTAAAGGATAATTACTCAGCCTCTCTGAATCCTCTGGATTTTAAACAATCCGCTGCAACGACTAATATAAACTCCTGGATTGCATCGGCCACAAAAAATCAAAGTTTAAACTACTTTAAACAACTTGATCCGGATATAATGGCCATACTTCTAAGTACGTTATATTTCAATGGAGAATGGACACCAGAATGGATCGATTTTAATATTGAAAATACTCAGAAGGGAAAATTCCACGGTTCTAAAGGAGATAAGACTGTTGATATGATGTATTGTGAACAAGGGTTTACTTTCTACGTTGAATCAGACAATTATACTGCCTGCAGCCTCCTGTTTGGGAACACTGCTTTCCGTCTGATACTAATTCTTCCAAATGAAAATTCTTCGGTAACAGACGTTATATCTCAGCTTACTCCTGCTGATATAATACAGATTCAACATTCAATAGATTTTCCTACACACAAATCAACTTCAATAAAATTACCCAGATTCTCAGTCAAAGGGGGTATCGATTTCAAAGAGCTGGCGACTGTTGCGAATATTCCGGAATTGAAAGGAGCTCTGACAATGTTCACTCCGGAAACAGCAGGTTCTGTCAAGATGAACCAGAACGCGTCTTTTTCAATCGATGAAGCAGGGGCTAAAGCTGTGGTGGTTACGGATGGTGAAATAGTTTGCTCTGGTGGTGGGCCAAACGTAGATTTGGTTTTTGATCGTCCGTTCTATTTCTTGTTGGAACATTTTGAGACCGGCGTCTGTCTCCTCTCAGGCTTGGTCGCCGATATTGGTGATTAGTCTTTATCATCCGATATATTTTGCGACGGCGCCCGAGATGGGTGCCGTCGACTTTATTTTACTAAAAAAACTAAAGATTCGGGCTAAAAATTTTGTCAGACCAACAACTTTAACTAATTTTGCACCCGGAATATACCTCCTCTCTTCTGAAGGGAGGATTCCTTAGTTATAAATCGAAAAAATTCAAACAACAAAAAAAGAAAAAAATAACAAATGATTATCGTACAAGTTAAAGAGGGCGAGAACATTGAGAAAGCACTCAAGAAGTTCAAACGTAAATTTGAAAGAACAGGCATCGTTAAGGAACTGCGCCGTCGTCAGGCTTTTGAGAAGCCCTCAGTGACAAACCGCAAGAAAATGATCAAGGCTGCCTACGTTCAGCAGCTCCGTCAGGCCGAGCAGTAATCGCGCCTCCCGACAATTTGTCGTGATCATACATTTTCATCCTATCAAACGGAGCCGGTCTTTCCGACCGGCTCCGTTCCATTTTCAGCCCCTTCCCTCTTCCTCCTCTCTCAAACCTTAACACATCACACCAGCTCATGCCTGACTTCCATTCATACCTCTTGCACGAACTAAACCGCGCTCCTCTCACCGTCGAGGCTTACCTTCGCGACCTTTCCCAATTTGCCGATTGGGTAGGTATGGACGCCGAATCCTTGAATCCTCAGGATGTCGCGCCGGCTGACATCAGGGGATGGCTCGCTTCTCTCGCTCGCAAAGGGCTCGCCCCTCGCTCACTCCGCAGAAAGGCACAGAGCCTTCGGGCCTACTTCAAATTCATGCTCAAAAGAGCCGTGATAGAGAAAAACCCTACACGCGAACTCACTCTCCCAAAAATTCCAAAACCTCTTCCCGACCATGTCCGGATGGAGGAAATCGAAAAAATACTTGCTGACGAAGAAGCTCTTATACGTGACATTACCTCACCCGATGCACTCCCCTCCCCGGAAACGGAAACCGAACTGAGAAACCATCTCATCGTGGAAACCCTCTATTCCCTCGGGCTGCGACGCGCCGAGCTAATATCCCTCAGCGACAACGACCTCTCCCTCACGGCCGGAGAAATGAAAGTGACCGGAAAGCGATCGAAGCAAAGGATTGTGCCTATTCCTCAAAAACTTGCCGACGACATCTCCCGCTGGCAACGACTCCGCGACACACTCTGGCCCGACCTGCCTGCTCCACGCCCTCTGTTCGTGGTCAAAGGGAAACGAATATCGCCCTCTCAAGTCTACACCATCGTCAAAAAAGAGTTGGCGCCAACATCCGCAAGAAAGAAAAGCCCCCACGCTCTCCGACATTCCTTCGCAACAGCTATGCTGAACGAGGGTGCTGACCTCAACTCCGTAAAGGAATTCCTCGGCCACTCCACACTTTCGACAACGCAGATCTACACACACATCTCTTTCTCTGAAATGAAAAAGGCATATGCCAAGGCTCACCCGCGAGCCAAGCACCCCGACAAATAATTTTTCAAAAATTATTCCCCCGATTAATCATTTTTTTACTTTTTATTGTTAACTTTGTAGACACCGGTGGCTCTCTCCCGGCTTTTCACCCTCTCTTTGAAGCTGCCTCCGCAACTTATCCTTTTTATATTAACCATAAATCCGAATGTTATGGAAGTAAAAATCAAAGCAATCCATTTCGACATCTCTGAAAAGCTCGTTGCGTTTGTCAACAAGAAAATCGATAAGCTCGCCCGTCGTTTCGAAGCAATAAACGATGTGGACGTAAACCTCACTCTCGTAAAGCCCGAGGCTGCCCTAAACAAGGAGGCCGGAATCAAGATACACCTCACCGGCTCAGAGCTCTTCGCTTCAAAAACAGCCGACACTTTCGAAGAGGCAATCGATCTCGCCCTCGCAGCTCTTGAGCCCAAACTCGAAAAAAACAAGGAAAAGAAATAATTGATCGGCAAGGGCTCCGGCCCTAAAGTCTGATATAACTGAAAACACACGTGGCACGTCTCCTCCCGGGAGCCGTTGCCACGTGATTTGTAAATCAATATGGATGATATAAAACCGGATATTAACCCCGCTTCCTCGGCGGAAAACCCCTCCGCTGATGTGAAAAAGCGGCCATGGGGGAAAATTTGTCTCCTCTCGGCAGCCGCCCTGATTTGTGTTTTCGCCCTCTTCTTTTTCCTCCCTCTCTTTACCGGGGAGGCTCGGGCTGACACGATAATCAGGATTCCTCGTGATGCAACAAGCCGGAATGTGGCTGATTCCGTAGCGAAATATCTCGGGGAAGATTACGCCTCCAAAGTCATGAGAGCTGCCTCCCTGCGTGGCGCCGATTTCTCCAAACGCCACGGTGCATACCTTATTCCGGAAGGCACTTCACCCGCGAAGGCCGCAAATCAGCTCGCCAAAGGGGCTCAGCAACCTGTCACCATCACCATAAACGGATTCCGGGTGCTGGGGAATCTCGCATCACGCCTTGAAAGACGTATCGATTTCACTGCCGAAGAGTTCATGACAGCCGCCTCAGATGAGAATATCCTTAAAGAATACGGTCTTGACTCCGACCAGGCCCTCTCGCTTTTCATAGATGATTCCTATGATGTCTATTGGTCTTCTACCCCTGAGGATGTCATCCGTAAGGTCGGGGCTCACTATAAGAACGTCTGGAACGAAGAAAGGGTGCGCAAGGCCGCCGACCTCGGGCTCACTCCGGCAGAGGTGATGACGATTTGCTCTATAGTCGATGAAGAAACAAACAAACTTGACGAGAAAGGCTCTGTAGGGCGCCTCTATATCAACCGACTCAACAGGGGAATGAAACTCCAGGCAGACCCTACCGTGCGCTATGCTGTCGGGGATTTCACCATCAAGAGAGTGACCGGGGCTCACCTGAAGACCGAATCGCCTTATAACACCTATCTTGTCTCCGGTCTCCCCCCGGGTCCTATCCGCACCACAAGCGTGGCCACCATAGATGCCGTCCTCAATTCCGAGCCTCACGACTTTCTGTATATGTGTGCAAAAGAGGATTTTTCCGGCTATCATAATTTCGCGCAAGACTATTCCACTCATCTTGAGAATGCACGACGCTATCAGAAAGCACTCGATGAACTGGGGATAAAATAATTCCATACCGACTGTATTCTTATCTGACAAAACCTCACCATATTTAAATGAAACTTCGCCTCCTGACAATCGCATTGGCACTGATAGCCTTCTACGGTGCGCAGGCCGCGACCATTCCTTCAGACTCCTTATTCCGCAAACTGCCGGCGGAGGTGATCGACATCTCAATTCCTCTGGCCGCCAATCCTGTCCGAATAGACTCCCTCCCCCCCTACACTCCGACGGAGAGTGAGAGATGGTGGTGGACACGGCTAAAACAGCATCGCCTCAACCTTGCTGACACAACCGTGCGCTATCCCGCTTTTCTCGGTTTCTGCGTAAAGGTCTACAATTGGGCCGACAAGTTTTTCAATTCTTATGATTCCGAATATGTCGTCGGGACAGGGAAAAGATGGAAAGTAAGGGTAGGCAGTGAAAACTGGATGGATTCATATTGGCTTTCCCTCCTTGAGCCGGATCGCCTTGACATTGGCATGGCAAGCAATCTCTACTCCAACATCGGTGCATACCTTCAGTATATGGCTGTCAGCGTTGGATATTCTTACGACATTGGAAATTTCTTCGGAGCAAACGGCGATCTCAAACATCGGAAATATGAGTTCGGTTTCAACTGTGCGCGCTTCAATGTCGAGCTCCGATACCACGAAAACACCGGAGGAACATACCTCAGAAAGTTTGGTGACTATAACAAGGGACACCTCTTCAGGCAGAAGTTCTCGGGAGTGTCGCTCTATAAATTCGGTGTTGACGCTTTCTATTTCATCAACAACAGGAAATATTCTCACGGAGCGGCTTACAATTTTTCGAAATTCCAGAAGAAAAGCGCCGGCTCCATGATTACGGGAGTGACCTTCAACACAAGAAAAATCAACTTTGATTTCACCCAACTTCCCGACAACCTGCGTCCGAGCCTGACTGTACCTCCGGCCAATTATTACTTCCATTACCGCTCGGTTGGTGCGCTTGTGGGGTATGGCTTCAACTGGGTGATTAATCCGCGTCTGCTGATTAATATCACAGCTCTCCCGGCTCTGGCAGTCACGCATTGCTATGAAGATTCTCAGGAAGGGTCAAAAACCATGTTAGGGGGGAATTTTATCGGAAGTTCCTCAATCACCTACAATCTTGGGAACTTCTTCTTCAGCGCGATTGGTCGTATTGAGGGGAGTATTTACCATAGCGCTCACTACACCATCTTCAGCAACATCAGCAATTTCTCCGGGAATGTCGGGTTTCGTTTCTGAGATGTCTCCAACCCTGACTCCCCGATTATTTAACCTCATATCATAATCCGAAATGAAAAAAATCATCAGTCTCTCCCTCGGTCTCCTGGCCGGATTGGGAATGGCCTCATCTGCTGCCCCGAAGTCTCCGGCGGTGACTAAGGTCGAACCCCCTTATTGGTGGACTAATATGAAAACAGACACGCTGCAGGTGATGCTCACCGGGCCGGATATCGCTTCCACCCATGCTTCCATAGACTACAAAGGGGTCAGATTGGCCGAACAAGTCAATCTGGAAAGCCCGAACTATAAGCTGTTATATTTTGTGATTGGGAAAGACACCCCCGCCGGAACAATGGATATCATCCTCTCTGACGGTAAGAAGAAAATCAAAGTACCCTATCAGCTGAAAGAGAGGGATAAAGGAATGGAGAAGCATGGAGGTTTCGATGCTCGCGATGTGCTTTATCTCCTTATGCCGGACCGGTTCGCAAAGGGAGGAGAGACAGATGGGAAAAGTCTCAATCATAACCCGGCTGTAGACCGTAATAATCCAAATGCCAGACATGGAGGCGACCTCAAGGGGATTGAGAAGCACCTTGACTATCTCGATTCCCTCGGAGTCACTGCCCTCTGGTTCTGCCCTGTGCTTGAAAATGATATGCCGGGAGGATCTTATCATGGCTATGCCACTACCGATTATTACAGCATCGATCCTCGCTTCGGGACGAATGAGGAATATTCCGCTCTCGTTGGGAAAGCTCATGACAAGGGGTTGAAGGTGGTCATGGATATGATTTTCAACCATTGCGGTTCGGCGCATCCCTGGCTCAAAGACCTCCCCTCCTCCGACTGGATAAACCATCCCGAAGGAGACGTGATGACAAACTTCCGCCTCACGACCGTGCATGACCCTTACGTCTCCGACTACGACCTTGACCATACCGTAAACGGCTGGTTCGTTCGCTCAATGCCGGACCTGAACCAACGGAATCCTCATCTGATGAAATATCTTATCCAGAATTCCATATGGTGGATTGAATCGGCGAAAATCGACGGAATCCGCATGGACACATACCCCTATGCGGATGCTGACGGTATGGCTCAGTGGAACAAGGCTGTGCTGGAGGAATATCCTAATTTCAATATTGTCGGCGAATGCTGGTACACTAACGAGGCGGGAAGCGCTTTCTGGCAGAAAGGAAACAAGCTGAAGGAGTCAGACCCTGAACTTCCGACTGTGATGGATTTCTATTTCCTGCAGAACGGAAGGAAGGCTTTCAATTCAGACACTGACCCATGGGGAGGCCTCAATATGGTCTACGACCATCTTTCCCATGACTTCCTCTATCCCGATCCTCAGCATGTGCTCACTTTCCTTGACAACCATGACTCTGATCGCTTTCTTCTTGAGCTCCCCGACACCCTCGGGAGCTGGAAACAGGCACAGGCCTTCCTCCTGACTTCACGAGGAATCCCTCAGATATATTACGGCACTGAAATCCTTATGAACGGCAGCAAGGAGGGAAGCGACGGATATGTCAGAAAAGACATGCCCGGAGGTTTTCCCGGCGACAAGACCGATGCCTTCACTCCGGAAGGGCGCACGCCTCTCCAGAATGAAGCCTGGGATTTCCTTTCCTCTCTCCTTCAGTGGCGTCGCGGCGAGGCCAACGAAGTCATCGCCAAGGGGAAACTGAAACATTTCATGCCTCTTGACGGCCTCTATGCATACACACGTACACTTGGCGATAAATCCGTGACTGTTCTTCTCAACGGTAAAGACGAACCTCTGACTGTCTCTATGGCTCGCACCGAGGAGACTCTTCCAGTCGGCTCCTCTTATAAGGATATCATTTCCGGCCGGACGATAACCATAGAGAAGGAGATGACTTTCTCTCCCCGCCAGATTATGATTCTTCAGAATTTCTGACCCCATGTCTAAGACCGCTTCCCACAAAAAGCGGTCTTAGATAAGAGCAGCCCCCCTCGCTTCGATGGAAGCAAGGGGGGCTGACTATTTGGTTGTATCAATCTTGTATCAATCTTCGTGGCGCGGAGTGAAACGACGCGGCTGCCCGTTTCCATCCGGACGCGGACCTCTGGGCCCACGGTCATTGTCGCGGCGCGGACCGCGGTCGCCATCACGACGCGGGCGGTTGTCGCCACCCTCACGACGGGGACGGTTGTCGCCGCCTTCCCTGCGGGGACGTGCCTCACGCTCTACATAACCTTCCGGTTTCTCTGTCAGAACGCGCATGGAAAGACGATATTTGCCGGTCTTCTTGTCTATTTCGATAAGTTTGACCTTAACCTTGTCGCCTTCCTTGATTCCGCTCTGATCCATGGAGTCAAGACGGTTCCATGCAATCTCGCTGATATGGAGAAGACCGTCGCGTCCCGGCATGAATTCAACAAAAGCACCGAAATCGAGGATCGAGCGGACTGTGCCCTCATACACCTCTCCCTCTTCGGGCTGAGCGACGATAGCCTTGATTTTGGCCACGGCTGCCTCGATGCTTGCCTTGTCTTTGGATGCGATTTCAACCTTGCCAATGCCAAGTTTCTCATCTTCGTCGATAGAGATGGTCGCACCTGTCTCCTCCTGAATACCCTGGATAACCTTACCCTGCGGACCGATGACAGCGCCGATGAGCTCCTTGGGAATCTCCATGGTCACCAGACGGGGCACGTGCGGCTTGTAATCTTCGCGAGGCTCGGGAATTGTGTCGTGGATTTTCCCGAGGATATGGAGACGACCCTGACGCGCCTGCTCGAGTGCTTTCTCCAGAATCTCGTAGCTCAAGCCGTCACATTTGATATCCATCTGTGTGGCGGTGATACCCTTCTCCGTGCCGGTCACCTTGAAGTCCATGTCGCCGAGGTGGTCCTCATCGCCGAGGATGTCGGAAAGCACTGCATATTTCACTGCCCCCGCGTCGGAGATAAGACCCATGGCGACGCCTGCCACCGGGCGCTTCATCTTCACGCCTGCATCGAGCAAAGCGAGTGTGCCTCCGCAGACAGTAGCCATTGAAGAGGAACCGTTGCTCTCGAGGATGTCGCTCACAATGCGGCAGGTGTAGGGGAAGCCGTCAGGGAACATCCTTTTCAGCGCACGGTGAGCGAGATTACCGTGACCCACCTCACGACGTCCGACACCTCTCTGCGGACGAGCCTCGCCTGTTGAGAACGGGGGGAAATTATAATGAAGGAGGAAACGCTCCTTGCTCTGGTTGAGCACATCGTCCACAATCTTCTCGTCGAGGGTTGTGCCGAGTGTGGCTGTCACGAGCGCCTGTGTCTCGCCGCGTGTGAATATCGCCGCGCCGTGGGGACCCGGAAGATAATCCACTTCACACCAAATGGGGCGAATCTCATCAGTTTTTCTGCCGTCGAGGCGGATTCCCTCGTCGAGCACACAGCGGCGCATAGCCTCTTTCTCCACATCGTGGTAGTAGCGTTTCACCATCGCCACACGTTGCTCAGGGGTATAAAGCTCGAGCTGCTCCTCGGTCATCTCGGGGAGATTCTCGATATATTCATCGCGGATTGCCTTGAAGCTTTCGTTGCGCCAGTGCTTGTCGGCGCTTCCCGTACGAGCCACGGCATAGGCCTTGTCGTAGCATTTCTCCTCTACGTCCTTGCGGAGGGCCTCGTCGTTAACTTCGTGGTTATATTCGCGCTTCACCTCTTTGCCAGCTTCTTTCATAAGCTCCATCTGAGCGACACAATGCTTCTTTATTTCATCGTGTGCCACCTTGAGCGCTTCGAGAAGGTCTGCCTCGCTGACTTCGTCCATCTCGCCCTCCACCATCATGATGTTGTCGTAGGTCGCGCCCACCATCAACTCGATGTCGGCTTTCTCAATCTGTTCGAATGTGGGGTTGATTACCCATTCTCCATCCACACGGGCCACTCTCACCTCCGAGATGGGACCCTGGAACGGGATATCGCTGCACATGAGCGCCGCTGAAGCGGCTATGCCGGCGAGGGCATCCGGAGCCTCGTTTTCGTCTGCCGAATACATGGTGACGTTGACGAAGGTTTCCGCATGGTAATTGTCAGGGAACAAGGGACGCAAAACACGGTCCACAAGGCGTGAGGTAAGTATCTCGTAGTCGCTCGCACGCCCCTCTCTCTTCAGGAAGCCTCCCGGATAACGCCCTATCGAGGAGTATTTCTCTTTATACTCCACTGTCAGGGGCATGAAATCGACCCCTTCGTTGGCCTCCGTTGCTGAGCAAACAGTGGCAAGAAGCATGGTGTTCCCCATACGAACCTCCACTGCGCCATCAGCCTGCTTTGCAAGTTTGCCCGTCTCGATGGTTATCTGACGGCCGTCGCCAAGCTCGATGGTCTTTTTTACTGGCTTTAACATATAAATTCTTTCTTGTTTTTCTTCGCTGAGTGAAAATTAGTGCAAAGTTAACACTTTTATTCCGTTCCAACCCACCCTTTCTCCTTAATTTTATGGAAAAATCGCTTTCCTCCCTTTTTTCTTCAGTTGTTTGAGCTTTTTTATGTATTTTTGTGCCCAAAAATTTATGAGACAAATGAAACTTCTTAAATCATGCCGTTTCGCCGGCATTGCATGCGCAGCTGCCCTGACTGCCCTCCTGGCTTCTTCTTGCGGCGAGGCTCGCTTTAAAATCAAGGGGGAAATTTATGGCGCCGACAATCAGCCGGTGGTCCTCGAAAAATCTGATTTCCACGGACGTTGGGTGGCAATCGACTCGACTCGCACCGATGCGAAGGGGGCTTTCTCGATTTCTCGCCCCGCTCCCGCGGCGCCGGAAGTGTTCCGTCTCGCTATGGACGGAAAATATATCTATTTCCCCGTCGATTCCATAGAGACGGTCTCTCTCTCGACATCGCTCGATAAATTCGGCACTGACTTCTCTCTTGCCGGATCCCCCTCCGCAGAAGCTCTCGAACGCTTCGAGAAAGAGGTCCGCGCCCTCCCCGACAACATTTCTCCGGACTCTCTCGCCGCTTTCAAGAAAAGTGTGTTCACCAAATATATGCAATCCGCACAGGGTTCCATCGTGGCCTATTACACACTGACCAAGACTATTGGCGACAAACCACTCTTCGACCCGACCACTTCCGACTATAAATATTTCGCGGCCGTGGCGACAGGGTTCAAGGAAAAGCGTCCGAACGATCCCCACACTGCCCTGCTGGAACAGACTTCTCTCCGCGCCATAAAGCAACGCAACCAGGAGAAGGGTTTACATCGCCAGATAGAGGCCGAGGAGCTTTCTTTAATCGACATCACTCTCCCGGACGAAACGGGGAAGGAGGTCAAGCTCTCCGACATTGTTGGGAAAGGGAAAAAGACCGTGCTGATTTTCTCTGTCATGAACCATCCTGATTCTCCGGCGGTGAACCTCGCCCTCTCAAATCTCTACAAGGCCATGGGCGGAAACGTCAGCTTCTATCACGTCTCTCTCGACGATGACCAGTATGCCTGGAGAGACGCCGCCTCCAACCTTCCCTGGACCACTGTCTTCGATCCGGAGGGAGCCTATTCGAAAAACGCTCTCAGCTATAATGTCGGGGCGCTTCCCGCATATTTCGTATATTCAGCTTCGGGTGAGCTCATTGATCGTGCTTTCTCCGTTGATGACCTCCGGAAGAAACTCTGAGTCGTTTTCTTCTTTCTGTGCGGAGAACATTCATCGTTCTTAAATGTTTATGTGTTATAAACCGTCTGCGGAGTGGGCGACTATCTCTTCCACGTTTATCTCTTACCCCTCCGCCGGCGGAATGTTTAACCTTAAATATTTGCCGATATGAGATTCTTTTCCATTTCCCTGGCCTTCGCGATGGCGCTTGGCAGTTTCTTCGCTTCCGCACAGAACACCGACATGAAGGTGCGCGGTCATGTCTCAAACCCTGACGTCTATTTTCTCAATGAGGGAGACCTTCCCAACAGCCTTGAGCTCCTTCCCCCTCCTCCGGACCCGTCTTCAATCGCGTTCCTTCTCGACAGGGCTCGCTATGACTGGGGGAAAAACCTCCGCAACACTGAGCGTGGAGAGCAGGCTTATCAAGACTCTAAGCTCGGCGGAGACGGTGTGCCCCGCGCTTTCTCGGAGGCTTTCGGTGTAGAGATTTCTCAGGAAAACACCCCTGAAATATATAAGCTCATCGTGGGAATGCGTGAAGATGCGGGAGATCTCGCAACACGCGACGCCAAGGAACACTATATGCGCACACGTCCGTATATCTATTTCAACGACCATACCTGCAACCCTGAGGATGAGGTGAACCTGTCCACAAACGGTTCCTATCCATCGGGCCACACCTCTATCGGCTGGGCAACTGCCCTCGTGCTTACGGAAATCAACCCTGACCGCCAGAACGAGATTCTTGAGCGCGGATACGAAATGGGGGAAAGCCGTGTCATCTGCGGATACCATTTCCAGAGCGACGTTGACGCCGGAAGAATCACCGGAGCCGTAGCCGTGGCGCGTCTCCATGCCGACGAGAATTTCAACAAACAGCTCGAAAAGGCCAAGAAAGAGTTTGCAAAACTCAACAAAGAGGGAAAAGTGGCTCCTTCTAAAGGGAAATGAGCAAGATACGGTATGGTTGTGTCTCGTTTAAATTCCATATCTACCTGACAAAATCATGCTGAAATTTTTTCTGGCGGCCACTCTCTGCGCCGCCTCCCTGCTTCCTCTCTCGGCCGACGAAAATCATAAATTCAAAGTATCTCCGACGGGGAGGATTCTTGTCGACGGGGCGTTGTATGCCTCTCCGGAGAAAGAATCCTTCCCGGACGGTATGGCTATCCCGGAGGTGAGAATCGGCGGTAAATTCTTTTATGATGATTGGTCGGCAATGATCGACGCAAGTTATGCCTACAACAAGGTTGGTCTCCGAAACGCCTGGATAGAATATGCCTTCAATCCCGGAAATTCCCTCCGTGTCGGAAATTTCATCCATCAGTATGGCCTGCAGTCAAACTCATCCTCGCTGAAATGCACCATGGAGCAGCCTATCGCAAGCGCACTCTTCACTCCGGGCCTCCAACTTGGCGCGATGTTCGTGCATCATCAACCCTCTTTCTATGCGGCGGCAAGTTTCCACGTGGAATCTACTGCGCTCAAGGAAGTGATGAATGTCCCTTATTTCAACCAGCAGGGCTACGGACTGCTGACTCGTCTCGTTTGGAGCAAAAATTTTGATGATGACAAGACATTCCACGTCGGGATTAGCGGCGGCTTCGCCACTCCGCAGCGCACTCTCGACGGTCTGGAGGATGTCCACGACGGATTCTCAACGACTGCTAATTTCCCGACGAAGGTAGTGCAGGATTTGGCCGTGGGGTCTTCCGTGGGAGATGCTCGCAATCTTTTCAAATTCACCCCGGAACTTCTTTTCGCGGCGGGTCGTGTGGCTTTCGAAGGTCAATATTTCTTCCAGCAAATCAACCGTAAGGAGGGATTCAGTGCTTACAAGGCGCAAAGCGGATATGCGACCTTGCGCGGGCAGATAATCGGAAAAGGTTACACCTACTCATCATCCACTGCAATGCTGGCCAACCCCGCTCCCAAGACATTGGAGTGTGTGCTTAACTATAATTACTCCACATTGTCTGACCTCAAGGCAAATATTTTCGGGGGAAGGGCCAACTCAATGGGCGTGACGCTGAACTATTATTTCAATCCCTACATCACAGCTCGACTGAACTACACCTTCACCCACGTCTGGGACCACCGGAATTTCGACACCACCACCCTCAATGTCTTCCAGGCCCGCCTCATGCTTCTCTTCTGAAACTTCTTTAAATCCTTCATCATATGCCTATCGATTGGAAAGATGCGCTCGGAGCGTTAAAAGACTCCGGAGCAATCCCTATTGACAACACCCCTGACCCTGACGAGACTACATCTCCCGACATCTCTTTCATGTCTGAGCCCCTGCATGTGGTCATCGACAGAAAAGGGAGAAAAGGGAAAACAGCAACCATCATAGAGGGGTTCGCCGGCTCCGACAAAGAGCTTGAGGACCTCGCGAAAACTCTCAAACAGAAACTTGGGACGGGGGGGAGCGCCCGCGGAGGTGAAATTCTCATCCAGGGTGACCGCAAGGAGGATGTCAAAAAAATCCTCAAGGAGCTTGGTTTCAAAGTAAAGGGTTAGATTATCAACCCCCCTCGCTCGGAATCTCAACTACGAGAACCGGCACCCTAAATCCGAACACCCCAACCTAAACATCTTTATGCTTCAGATTCAAAGAGCTTCCGCCGGGTCGGGAAAGACCTACACCCTTGCCAAGAAATTCATCTGGTTTCTTATCGCCATAAAGAATCCGGATCGACCCTGGCGTCTCCGGACGCGCCGCGAAATAGCTGACGGTTTGGCAAGGATACTCGCCATTACATTCACAAACAAGGCGACCAATGAGATGAAACTTCGCATCGTGGATAACCTTGCCTCGATGGCGGTAGCCGCCGAAGAGCCCGTCTCACCCCTCCTCCTGGCGCAGACTCCCTATCTCAAGGAGTTTGCCGAAACTCTGTCCGTCCCCCCATCCAAGGTCGGGGAAGCGGCTGCCTATGCCCTCTCGGTGCTGCTCAATGAATATTCTGATTTCAGAATCTCTACAATCGACTCTTTCTTCCAGTCTGTGCTCCGCACATTCGCCTATGAATCGAATCTCAATGATTCTTATCAGGTCGAAATAGACACCGATTATCTCATTATGGCTTCTATCGACGCCACCCTCAACGAACTTAACCGACCCGGCACGGATGAAACCCCGGCCGGAAAATGGATAAGGATTCTTACCCGGGAGGCTTCCGAAAACGGTGGAAAATGGAATGTCTTTCAGAAAAACAACAACAATAGTTCTGTCTATTCCTCCCTCCGGCGTTCCCTCAAGATGATAGAGAGTGAGGATTTCAAGGAAATACGCACCAGCCTTGACGATTATTTCATCAACACTGCGGAAACTCTTCCTCTTGAAGAGGTGTATGTGGCGCTGAAGAAACGTGTGGAGACTCCCGTCTTCGAAGCTCTTGAGAGAGCCCGCGGATTAGGGAACAGACTGCAAGCCCGACTTAGAAAAGCCGGGCTTGACCCGGCGACCGACTGTCTGCGCAACTTCTCAGGCCATCTCGCCAAACTTAATGTGCTAACGCCGGATGTTTCCTCTTCCGACAGAAATATCTTCTCCCCTCTCAAGCTCGCAGGGAAATCTCTCCTGAAGAAAGGGGTTTCCCATCCCGAGGCTCAGGAGCTTACCGATATGGCAATCGATATGTATGAGGCTTACAATCTCTGGCTTGATTTGAGGGGGCGACCGGAATGGGTCTACTGGCAGGTCTATGCCCCTCTCCTCCCCTATCTCGGTCTTCTCGGCGAGGCAAGGTTGAAGATGAATGAATTTCTCGAGAGCAATAATCTCATTCAGCTGGGGGAGACAAACTCAATGCTTCAGGATATCATAGGCGATGACGACGCCCCTTTCATCTACGAACGTCTGGGGAGCGTGATAAACCATTTCCTTATCGATGAGTTTCAGGACACATCCCGTATGCAATGGGACAACCTCCATCCCCTCCTGAAAGAGAGCGACAGTCGAGGTGAAGACAATCTTATCATAGGCGACGCCAAACAGAGCATCTACCGTTTCCGCAATGCCGACCCTTCTCTAATCACAACCGTGGTGCCCTCACTCTTCCCCTCCCACAAACCTGCCGGATTGACCCGCGCGGAAAACACCAATTGGCGTTCAAGACGTAGGATTGTGGAATTCAACAATCTTTTTTTCAGCAATCTGGCCGGAATTGTCGATTCCTTGAAATTAGGGGAGCTTGATTTCAAAGACCTCTATTCGAATGTGGCCCAATATTCCAACCATCGAGACCCGAGTGGATATGTGGAGGTGCGTTTCATGTCGGCTGAGCTTTCGGATGAGGATAAGAGTGCCGGAAAGAGTGTGGCGGATGTGATTGAGGAGAATGTGCTTAAGGAGATGGGGCCGCTGATAGCCTCCCTGCAGACAAGAGGAGTGGCTCAGAAGGATATCGCAATCCTGACCGACACAAACGAGGAGGGGAAGAAGATAATCGCAGCCTTGGTGGAATATAATGAGAACCGTCCGGCCGGAACTCCGCCGGTGGATTTCATCAGCGAGGAGGCGCTCCTCGTGTCGCAGTCGGAGGCGGTGGGTATTCTCGTGGCCATAATGCGGTATCTCGCCACGGGAGCTGACATGGACCTCTCGTTCTTCTCCCTGCGCCACCCGGAACTTTCTCCCGCCGGACATATTGCCGGCTTTTTAGGGGAGGAGTCGCCGCAGAAGGAGGTGGATGCGATCATGGCCGACATGCAGGCGCGAACCCTCACCGGTATTGTGGAGGCTATGACGGAGAAATTCGTGCCGGAGGTGATGCGGCGCGAGCAGGCGGTGTATCTCGCCGCGTTCCAGGATATGGTCATCGACTACACCGACCGCTATCCGGCCGATGCCGCTTCTTTCCTTGACTGGTGGGATTCCAAGGGACGTTTCCGTTCGATATCCTCTCCCGAGGGGACGGATGCCGTAAGGATTATGACCATACATAAATCGAAAGGGCTTGAATTTGGCTGCGTGATTCTTCCTTTTGCCGACGGCGCACTCGAACCTTCCCCGACACAGTCGGAATGGAGATGGGTGAAGCCGGCCTCCGTGTTCTCCGATGCCGGTCTTCCCCCGTTCGTGCCTGTTAAGACCGAAAGAAGACTTATGGAGACCGAACACGCCTCGATATATATCGACTATCATGACCTTTTCATGATGGACAAACTCAACTCGGCATACGTGGCCTTCACTCGCGCCGTGGATGAACTCTATATCTTTACTCGTGAATCAAGAAACAGCAATGCTCTCGGCCCTCTGCTCAAGAAGATTCTTCTTCCTCCCGAGGAGGGAGCGCTGGAGCTTTCCCTCCCCTCGGGCGTAGAGGAGGAGCTGCTTCTCCCTGCTGATACAGTGGAATGGGACGACCGCCAGACTGTTGTCTGCATCGGTGAAAAACCGGTATATATGCCTAAGGATACAGATTCCGGGAGAAAGAAGGGGAAAAAGGTGGAGGAAAGGGTGCTCGGTGCATATAATGCTGACAGCACTCCTGCGATTCTTCATATAGTGGAAACGGAAGATTCTGACCTTAGTGTGCCTGACCCTGACGAAGACCCTCGTTCAGAGGGCAATCTTCTCCACGCCGTCATGGAGCGTGTCAAGAAAGCAGACGACCTTCACGCCGCTGTGCTCACTCTCCGCATGAGGGGGATGATTTCCCTGGAGCAAGCGCATGAATGGGAGCCAATGCTGGAAAAGGCTATGAAAGGGAAGGAGGTAGCCGGATGGTTCGACGGCAGCTGGCGCGTGGCCAACGAGAGGGAGATTATCCTTCCCGGCATGAAGAACCGCCGTCCGGACCGACTCATGTTCAATTCTGACCGTTCAAGAGCCATTGTGGTTGACTATAAGTTTGGCTCCGTGCCCGATGGTGATGAGCATATAGAGCAGGTAAGGGAATATGTTGAGCTTATCCGACTTGCTGTCCGTCCCAAGAACATAGAGGGTTTTATCTGGTATGTCAGGGAGGGGAAGATAGTAAGAGTGTGAGCTTTGATTTGCAAAATTCAGCACAATTAATTAACTTTGCAACATAAAAACCAACACTTTCTAAATTTTGGATACAGATCCTTTACCATATCCGACACCTTTCCTATCGCTTGCCTTTATGGCTGCGCAGGCAGTTGAGTTCCTTACTCCATCCAGCTGGTTTTCCTGGGGAGTGATAGTCGTTATCGCCGGTATTTGCCTTCTTGTCTCCGCTTTCGTTTCCGGAAGCGAGATTGCTTATTTCGGCCTTACCCAAGCGGAAGTAGAGCAGCTGGAGGATGATGACGACCCCGCCAGCCGCAAGGCGTGCCACTTATTGGAAAACAGCGAACGCCTCCTCGCGACTATTCTGATTTCGAACAATCTGGTCAACATCACCATGGTGGTGCTTCTCAGCTTCGCCTTCAATCAGGTGCTCAAGTTTAATTCCAGCGTGCTTGATTTCTTGGTGCAGACCGTCCTCCTGACTTTCCTTCTTCTCCTCTTCGGGGAGATTTTTCCCAAACTCGTAGCTCGCGGCAGAACTCTCAAGTGGGTGCTTTTCGCCTCTTCCCCTCTCACCGTCTTCTACAACATCCTCGGCCCTCTGGCCAAGATTATGGTGCGCTCCTCTTATCTGGTCAACAAAGTAGTGACCAAAAAAAATGAAAACCTTTCCACCGATGAGCTGGAGAAAGCGCTCCGCATCTCCGACATAAAGGAGGGGGAAGACAAGGAGATGCTCGAAGGTATCCTATCTTTCGGCGAGAAGGAGGCCAGCGACATAATGATTTCACGTGTCGACATCACTGATATAGAATATCATGCCACTTGGCCGGAGGTGATGGAGGTTATCCTGAAATCAGGTTATAGCCGTATCCCTGTCTACGATACATCCCAGGACCTCATCCGCGGTATCCTCTATTCAAAAGACCTCCTCCCCTATATCGGGAAGCAGGGGGATTCTTTCAGATGGCAGACTCTGCTGCGCGAGCCGTATTTTGTCCCTGAAAGCCGAAATATCGACGACCTCCTTGAGGATTTCCGTAAGAAGAAAATCCACATCGCCATTGTTGTGGATGAGTATGGAGGCACTCAAGGTATGGTGACGCTTGAAGATATCATCGAGGAGATTGTAGGCGAAATTGACGATGAATATGACGAACACACCTCGATGTTCAAGAAAATCAATGCCAACACCTATCTCTTCGATGCAAAAATTCCTATCGGGGATTTCTGCCACATCATAGGTATTGAAGAGGAGGAGCTTGGAGATTCCGGTGAGGCCGAGACGTTGGCCGGGCTGCTCCTGGAGATTAAAGGTGACTTCCCGACGCTGAAGGAGATGCTCATGCGCGGACCCTGCCGCTTCCAGGTGATGCAGATAGAACGCCACAGAATCACCAAAGTGAAAGTGACCCTCCCCCCTGCTGAAAATGAAAAAGAAAATTGAAAACAGGCAGTTCCCTCGCGAAACTCTGTCCCGGCTGGGGGTCGTGCCCCATTCCCCCAATCCCCCAATCCCCCAATCTCCCAATCTCCCACTCTCCCAATCCCCCAATCACCCAATCACCCAATCCCCCAATCTCCCAATCCCCCAATCCCCCAATCTCCCAATCCCCCAATCTCCCAATCC
>JAAVDJ010000019.1 GCA_014801875.1 Bacteroides sp.
GGCAGACACGACACTTAAGCCGTCGAATCCTCCACCTTAAAGAGAACCGGGCCGGCCACCGTCTGCATTCTTTTTAAACGGAAGCCTCCTGCAAGATGCGGCGACTGACAGAAGACCCTCAGCTAAAACCTTTGCAGGCGAGGCCAGTGGCGCCATCATCGTCATCCATTTCCCCGGTGCCGCCTCGGCAGCAATCGGACACAGGCACTTGAACCGTAACAGTAAGCCCCCGGGTGGGGACACCGCTGAATCAGTCGGACAGTTTGCCTGCGCCGTACGGACGCTGAGTTTGAGCAGGCACTACATTTACGCTACAATTGTGATTGCCTTACGGCAAACCGCTTGTGGCTGGCGTGCATACTTCATTTGCACAACAAAGGGGTGCTTTTTTTTTTTTCAGCGACAGGAACGCAACGGAGCGGACCGGGTTATCAGGGAAGCCGGAATGGTTGACAGAATTTCAATGTACTCTCATCATGGCGTTGCAGCCTTGATTCGAGTGCAAAATTACATACTGTTTCCCTCAGCGCAGCAATAACCTGAGCAATACCGGTTACACACGTAACAGTGTAGGAAAATAGCAATGCTCTCCCCTCGCATACCCTTATGTATCTTGAGGCAAGATAATTCACGGTCGATGTATAACACAAGGCAAAATCTTTCTTATATCATATCTACGTTATATTTATAAATTGCTTAATGTAACGTACGATAAGGACTGATCCCTATACGAAGGCTAAAACATAAATAACAATATCATGCATGCCAAACCGAATATAGGAAACAGGATCGCAAATATTTTCTGTGGCATGGTATTGTATTTCTTATTCCTGACTATCCTTTTCCAATTCTTTTTATTTAGCAGATAACATCCCAATATTATAGCATGGACTACTATCAATGATGTATTGATATCTTTCTCTAAATCAAAGTATTCATCACCCTTTATTAGGAGTTCTAATAAACGATAAATTATTGGAAATTGATATAATTCTATACACATAACCAAAAAACCTAATGCAGACCATTCAGCAATACTCTGGTAGGGCCCCGATTGTTTTCTCTGCCACCAGAAATATTGATAATATAATGATTTGATTGGATTTACCATTTTACTTACTATTTACTATTTTCTTTCTTTGATTATATATATTTCCCCATCGGACACCTTCATCCATATTGCGTCTCCTGCATAGGAGTCTGGTAGAAATGAAATTACATTGTGAAGAGTCCGGCAGACGAATCTTTGTTCTCCAGTGCCAGTCTTATAATTACTCCGTGGTTGGATATATTGTCATTCTTTAAAAATTGGTACTAATAGAGGATAGTATGCATTTGGATCTGGAAATTTTAGAGGAGAAAGGTAGTAATCAAAAGTCATATAATAAGTCAAATCGTTATAGAACTTACCCTGTATCAATACCAATAAATAAAATGAGGGTGAGTTGCTACCATAACTTAACTCATAAAAATTATTATTGCTATCGTAGTTTTCAACAGCTTTCGGAAGAGTACTCACATAAGCCTAGTTATATTTATACACAGCATCCAGATAAGGCAGAATTTTCTCGTCAGGTAAAGCATCACCATAATTTCTAATAAAGTCTGTCATAAACAGACAGATATTCGGGTGTTTGAAAATATTTTTGTCGGTTAGCCTTCGAATATCTGTTTGACCCAAAATGATGAATGTGTGATAACTCTTATGGCTACAGATAATCTTCACCTCCGTACCACCTGAAATAGTGTCAACTACGAATGCCGGATTTTCCTTGGTAAAGGAACGTATCACTTGCCAACTGTCCAATTGCGCACTACCGTCAAAACATACAATGCACAAAAGGATAAATAATAAAAAATTTCTCATTAGTATCTTTTTTAATAATTATTTCTTTTATAGTATTTTGATAACCATTTGCAATCATGATTCACGATCGGCGGATAATACAAGGCAAAATCTTTCTTACGTTATATTTATAAATTGCTTAATGTAACGTACGATAAGGACTGATTCCAATGCGAAGGCTAAAGCTTAAGTAACAATATCATACATGCTAAACCGAATATAGGAAACAGGATTGCTAATATTTTCTGTGGCATGGTATTGTATTTCTTATTCCTGACTATCCTTTTCCAATTCTTTTTATTTAGCAGATAACATCCCAATATTATAGCATGCACTACCATCAATGACGTATTGATATCTTCCTCTAAATAAAAGTATTCACTACCCTTTATTAGGAGTTCTAATAAACGATAAATTATTGGAAGTTGATATAATTCTATAGATATAACCAAAAAACTCAATGCAGACCATTGAGCAATATCCTGGTAGGGCCCTGATTGTTTTCTCTGCCACCAGAAATATTGATAATATAATGACTTGATTGGATTTATCATATCTTCAATTATTCCGTTAAAATCTTGAGATTTTAAAATCATATCAATACCGGTTACACACCAAACAGTGTAGGAAAATAGCAATGCTCTCTCCTCATATGCCCTTTTATACCTTGATACAAAATGATCCACAGTCGATGGATAACTCAGGGAAAAATCTTTCTTACGTCATATCTATGCTATATTTATAAATTGCTTAATGTAACGTACGATAAGGACTGATCCCAATGCGAAGGCTAAACCTTAAGTAACAATATGAAACATGCTAAACCGAATATAGGAAAAAATATCGCAAATATTTTCTGTGACACGGTATTGTATTTCTTATTTCTGACTATCCTTTTCCAATTCTTTTTATATATGAGATAGTAATACAATACTATAAACAGCACGCCAACCATTGCCTTATTGATATTTCCTATTAAATAAATATCTATTGGTAGAAATCCTAATAATAGGTAAATAACTGTAGCTTGATATAATTCTAAAGCTATAACCAAAAAACTTAATGAAGACCATTGAGCAACACCCTGGTAGGGTCCTGATTGTTTTCTCTGCCACCAGAAATATTGATAATATAATGACTTGATTGGATTTACCATTTTACTTACTATTTACTATTTTCTTTCTTTGATTATATATATTTCCCCATCGGACACCTTCATCCATATTGCGTCCCCTGCACCGGCGTCTAACAGATAATACCCCAAACTTACCAAAAGTCCTCCCCAACCACAATATCCGACTCCTGTCATGATTATGTTAAGAGAATTCCTCATAATATTCCAATCTGTCAGATGTCCTGATTTTTTTAAATCACCTATTTCCGCCATCTGATCTGTGATATACAAACCATCCAATATTACGGCAGTTAGTTTACGATGCCATACATGTCTGATGTTCATTTCCGGTCTATCCAGAAGGTAACCTACGATTTTCCATATATATCAAGATATCAGCTCAAAGTTGCCTCACAAGTGGCAATTCCAACAGCAGATGACGATTATTATCATAAAATATAGACAAATCTCAAATTGAATTATAAACTTATCTTTTATGAACTTATTGAGTTTTAAATGATTAATCAAAGAATACGCAATTAACAGAGTCATACATAACACTACAATAATATATTTCAGAGTACTTTCAGTTTTTATTCCAATTGAAATCATAGCAAAACTCAAAATAATTGTAAATACTATATAAAGATATAGATATGCACCTATCCTATAAAGTTTTTCTTTTCTTACGGGACCCATATATTCATAATTTTATTCTTCATTTCCATAAATTTAGCTGTGACCTTATTATCGCAAAAACTGATCACTAAGCTGCCATATTTATATCTGGAGCTTTCAAGAAATTAAAGTAGGGATAGAATAATAAGTATAAAATCAAACTTATCAATAATAATGTTTCTATTATAAGGGGTATTTTGTGTCCTATGACATATTTTACAAGAAGATGATTTATCAAGATGTAAATTAGATAGAGAATCACTTCCGCCACTAACAATATAAATGCACCTATCGGTAAGATTGAGGCTTTAAATAAACCTGCAAAACTTGCCATTATTCCTATCATTCCGGCATAAAGGAAAATATATGCGTCCACAATCAATCCAAGATTAGGATTGAATATTTCTTGCCATTGTTTATTTATCTTTAGAATATCCATACTATTTTTTAATTTTATAATGAATACCTTTTGTCATACCAGAAAGCGAGATTCTCTATGTCGCTGTCCGTGCACTTGTGGGTGCCTCATAGAAGCAGGATCCGAAAGGAAGGCCGATAATATAAATAGGGATATGGAGGTGTGGGAAGCTTTCATGGTCAGGTTGATGAGATAGTTTAGATGTCGTTGTGGAACACGCTATAAAGTTAGGAATAATTTGTGGGATAACCAAGCTTTTTGCGTAAGATTTTCAAAAAACCTTTTTCTTATTGACTCAATCTAATTTTCGGCTTATTATGTATGGAGACTAAGTCAGTTTGAGTGTTAATCAGNTTGAGTGTTAATAGGATNAAAGGTGGTGGTAATTAAAATTGTCACCCTTTAGGGGAAAGAATTTGAAAAAACTTTCCCCTAAAGGGTGACAAATTTGCTTAATTGTGCCTATTTACTCGGATATTATCATTAAATTTGCATCTGTAATAGTATCTACAAAAGTATGACAGACTTTAACCTTATCACATACATGAAGGAGGAACTCCGACGGACTCCGACCTCTTTCTTACGATATATGTACAATCGTATTCTGTGGCAAGCCCGAATGATCGGGCTTGTGGGACCACGAGGTGTAGGGAAGTCAACGATGGTAAAGCAACATATTCTCCGACAACCCGACAGGGAACGCTGGCTCTACATATCGGCGGATAATCTCTATTTCTATAATCACACACTGACCGGACTTGCAGATGAATGGGTAAAGGAAAACGGAGAGCATCTTATCATAGATGAGGTTCATAAGTATAAGGGATGGTCACGAGAACTCAAGCAGATATATGATACCCACCCGGAGTTACAGATAATTTTCACAGGAAGTTCTATCCTGGATATTCATCAAGGGGCGGCTGATTTAAGTCGACGGGCATTGGTTTTTCAAATGCAGGGACTTTCCTTTCGGGAATATCTGAAAATGTCGAAGGATATAGAATTACCCACCTATTCGCTTGAGGAAATACTGAATCAGAAAGTGGAACTGCCGCTTGATTTTCATCCGCTACCCTACTTTCGAGAGTATCTCTCGAAAGGTTACTATCCGTTCAGTGAGCAACCGGGATATGAACTTCTCCTCCAACAGATAATGAACCAGACGCTTGAGGTTGATATACCCCAGTATGCAGGGATGAATGTCTCAACCTCTCGGAAATTGGCGCGACTTTTGGCAATTCTTTCAGAATCGGCTCCGTATAAACCAAATATGAGCAACCTGACGGTTGAACTGAAAGTCAGCAAGAATGACTTACCGGATTATCTTGTGTATCTCGAAAAGGCCGGAATGATTTCGCAGCTTAGAGATGAGACAGGAGGATTTAGGGGTTTAGGAAAAGTGGAGAAGATTTTCATCGATAACACTAACCTTATGTATGCGCTGAAGGGTAGTAGGGCCAATATCGGAAGTGTGCGGGAAACTTTCTTCTATAATCAGATGCGTGTAAACAATGAGGTTGTGTCAGCGAAACACACTGATTTCCGTATAGGAGACAGTATTTTCGAGGTGGGGGGTGCGAAGAAAGGAAGCAGGCAGCTTGAAGGAGATCCTAAAGGCTTTGTAGTGCGCGATGATATTGAATTTGGACACTCCAACATTATCCCTCTTTGGCAGTTCGGACTCAACTATTGATGCTAAGAATCCTCTTTTGCGGGTTTGGAACAGCTGACATTTGTTGTCATAAAAAGAGGATGGAATGGGGATTTTACGGGAAATTTCGCTAAATTTGCAGTTGAACTTTAAAGAAAGAAGCCATGAAAATTTTCTGTAAGAATATCGGGAAATATATCTCCGCCTTAGGGGGGGAGAAAGTGATAGACCTTCTGCCCCGTTTAGGAACCACTCTGCCATTCACTCCGATATGCGCACGAGTGAACAACAAGACGGAAGACTTGTGTTTCCCCCTGTTCGCCCCCCGTCAGGTGGAGTTTATGGGTGCTGACTCACCGGGAGGGAGACGAGTGTATGTACGCTCCCTCTGTATGATGCTGTATAAAGCTGTGGAAGAGGTGTTCCCGGGCACTATGCTACGCATCGAGCATTCCATCTCAAACGGCCATTATTGCCGTATTCTACGCGATGAGCAGCCGGTCAGGCTCACCAATGAAGACATCGCGACTCTTCTCGGCCATGTCAGAAAAATTTCCGACTCTGATATCCCGTTTGAGAGAAAGGAAAGGCTCACCGCGGATGCGATAAAGACTTTTCGGCGTCAGGGGCTGACGGCAAAAGTGACACTTCTCGAAACCTTGCACGAGCTCTACACCACCTACTATAAACTCGGTGATATTGCTGACAGTTATTACGGTCCGTTGGCTCCGAGCACAGGATTCATACGTGAGTTTGACCTGCGTCTATATAAAGAAGGTTTTCTCCTTTTCGCTTTTTCCCCCGAAAAGACAGAGGAGGTGCTGAAGAGAAATCCACCGCAAGAGAAGATGTATAAGGCTTTCACTGACCAACTGCTTTTCAACAAAGTGATACAGGTGAAGAATGTCGGAGAACTCAATATCGCAGTCGAGGAGAAGAGGACATCCGATTTGATAAACGTGGCCGAAGCTATGCACGACAAACTGCTCGGACGTATCAGCGACGACATCGCACGCCGACGCCACGAGGGTTCGGCCGGAATAGTGATGCTCGCCGGTCCTTCTTCCTCCGGAAAGACCACAACCACCAAACGCCTCGCCATCCAGCTGATGACAAACCTTATCGTGCCTAAGATGATTTCCCTCGATGATTATTTCGTGAATCGGGACAAGACCCCCCGCGACGAGACCGGCGACTATGATTATGAGAGTCTCTATGCCCTCGACCTGGAACGACTTAATTCCGACCTCACGCGACTTCTTGCCGGAGAGGAGATAAATCTCCCTACCTATTCTTTCGAATTGGGGCGAAGGATAGAAAAGGAGAAGCGGTTGCGTCTCGACAAAAACGATGTGCTGCTGATCGAGGGTATCCATGGCTTGAACCCGGAGCTTACCGCTTCGATCAATCCGGATGAGGTGTATAAGGTGTATGTCTCCGCGTTGACAACCCTGAAGATAGACAACCACAACTGGATATCGACGAGCGACAACCGTCTTCTGCGAAGAATCGTTCGCGACCATAAATACCGCCACACGAGCGCCCTGTCTACCATCCGCCGCTGGCCGAGCGTAAGACGAGGTGAGGAGAAATGGATATTCCCCTTCAGCGAGAATGCCGACGCTACTTTCAATTCTTCCCTTATTTTCGAGTTAGGGGTGATGAAGGAGTATGCCGAACCAATCCTGCGTCAGGTTCCCCGCGATGACGAAGCATATTCGGAAGCATACCGCCTGCTGCGTCTGCTCAGTTATTTTCATCCCATCCCGGCGGAACAGATTCCCACGACATCATTGTTGCGTGAGTTTCTCGGAGGCTCCTCCTTCCGGTATTGAGAGATTGAGGGCATTTCGTAGAAATCCGTCATATTTGGTTCTTTTAATAGCCGAACCTCTGAAAAGGGGAGCGAATTCTTCTCTTTTCAATGAAGCGGCCCGTGAGGCCGTCAACATCGAGTAAGACTCACGGAGTGCAAACTCTTCAATTCTTGAGGGGGGAGAGGTTAGATTGTGAGGACAGACGGAGACACACCGGTCGCACCCGAAGAGTGTTGTCTTCCCGGCCGGGGTGTGCATGGTCTCCATCATCTCCGGGAGCCATTCTCCGCGGTGTTCTATCGTGAGATAGCTGAGGCATCTCCGGCAATCCACTTTTCCGTCAGGCGACAGAGCATTCCCCGGACAGACTTCCACGCATCGTCCGCATCCGCAGCAGTTTCCGGAGGCAGGTTTGTCAGGGGGGAAAGGAATAGTGGTCAATACTTCGGCGAGAAAGACCCGACTTCCGTAAGGCTCCACAATGACCATTCCGTTTCGTCCGATATATCCGATTCCGGCGCGGACAGCCCAATAGCGTTCCGCAATCGGGGCAGAGTCGATACATATTCTCCAGTCTCCCCCCATATCCAGACGCAGCGACTCCACGATTGGAGCGAGGCGCTTTCGGAGCACATCATGATAATCATCCCCCAGGGCGTAGGAGGCTATGACAGGAAGCGAGGAATCACGCTCTGCGGAGGGATTGAAACTGAAAGCAAGAGAAATGACAGTGCAGACCCCGGGAAGAGTATTCCCGGGGTCTTTCTTGAGCTGCGTGTGGCGAGCCAGATAATCCATTCCGGCATTATTTCCACCGCGCACCCATTCCTCCATATCCGCGATGACCTCTTCTCCGACAGACGAAGCGGCGGCAAACCCGGCTGCCACCGCTCCAGAGCGAAGAAGCAGAGCCCTAACGCTCTCCTTATCCATTATTTGATAACTTTTCTTATTTACGTCCGAAATCCGCCGGAATCTCACCCCAGCGGTCGGTCTGCCATTTCAGCACTTTCCCGGGGTATGTGTGGCTGTTGAGCCATGTCACCGCGCGCGCCATCAGTTCGAACACTTTTCCGTTGCGCGGAGTGGTCTTCAGCTGGGTCTTGACCTTGCGGTTGCGCACCCAGGCCATTCCGGAGACCGAATCGGAATATATGTTGTGGAATTTCCCCTGCTGCTGCATAAGGGCCATAGCATGGACAATTGCAAGAAATTCTCCGATATTGTTTGTAGCGTCGTCAAAGGGACCGACCCTGAATAGAGTGCGTCCTGTCATAAGCTCCACCCCCTGATATTCCATTTTCCCGGGATTTCCGAGACATGAGGCATCGACTGCCCAAGCATCGAGATCCACCTCCGGGTTGGTCATGTAATCGGGTTGTCCGGCTTTTGGGAGTTGTCGGCTGCCGGAAGCAGCGAGAAATCGGCCGAGGTCGGCATTGTCGACTTTTCCGAAGGAATTACGGTAAGCCTCGGCAGCTTCCGTCGCAGAGCCGTAGCCCTTATATCTCGCCCCTTCGAAATTCTCTATCTGCTCGCGGGCATCTTCCCAGTCGTCATACACACCGGGGTTTCTCCCGTTGAACACGACATAAAATTTCTTCCCTTTGGCCATATATGCGCTTATTTGAATGAGGGCTCCCGACGGTATTCGTATTCACTCCTCAGCTTTTCAAACTCGGAGGGGGCGCTGCGCAGGGCAGATGTGTCGTCCGCCGGGTCGTAGGAGAGGAGTATGACTTGAGGTGAAGAAATCTTCTCGGGGGCTGTATAGTCAGCTTCGAGACCGGACTTGTCGACAGTCACACCGAAGGCCTTTTCGACCGCCTCCAGAACCATCCTTGTGGCTCTTTCCTTCCCTTCGTGAGAATAGCCGGCAATGTGAGGAGTGGCCGTCATAGCCTCCTCCAGGAGAGTGAGGTCAATCACCGGTTCACCCTCCCAGACATCCACGACAGCCTTTATTTTCCCTGTAGCCGCCGCACTTCCCATATCCTCATTGTCAACCACGGGTCCACGAGCTGCATTGACGAGAATCGCGCCGTCTTTCATCAGTTCGAGTTCGTGATATTCTATGAGATGGAAAGTGTTGTCGATACCCCCGCGGATGAGAGGGGTGTGTAGGGTCACGGCATCCGATTCCCTGAGGACATCATCGAGAGGCAGGTAATTCTCGTCGGTCAACCCGGCGCGTTCGCGGGGCGGGTCACAGACAATGACTTTCGCCCCTAATTTCCGGCCCCAGTCTGTCACAATAGACCCGATGTGGCCTTTGCCTATTACCCCTAAAGTGTGTTTCTTCGGGTCGAAACCATTTCTCAGCAGGGCAGCCCAGACATATTGGGCGACCCCCGGCGCGTTGCATCCTATGGCATTAGCCACTGTTATTCCGTTTTCCTCACACCATGATTTGTCGATATGGTCCATTCCGATTGTAGCGGTAGCTATAAGTCTGACTGATGAGCCTTCAAGGAGGGCTGCATCGCAGATTGTGCGCGTGCGCACAATCAGAGCGTCGGCATCCTTTACAAGTTCAGGTGTAAATTCAGCCGGGTCGGCATATACCACCTCCGCCACGGGCTCAAGCCTTTGGTGGATGAATGGTATTTTATTGTCGATTATAATTTTCATTACAGAAGAAAAGTAACTTTGTAGATTTTCGAATCAAAAGGGTTCAGGAAAGTACGGTTATAAGGAAGAGAGTAGTGTAGATGACAGCGGGCACGAACACCACAAGCCACCCTTTCTTTATGTGCCAGAGAGCGCAGAAATTTCCCACTTGGACACCGACGGTGAAAAAGAGAGTGGCGAGGTATGTGATCATATTGGAGAAATCCACTACGATGCAAATAATCGACACTCCACCAAGCACCGTTATCGAGAGGTTCATTGCATTCACCTGTGAGTTTCCGGCGTAAAGTTTGATGCTGTTGTTCAGGGCAAGAACGGTTCCGGCGAAAGCCGTGAGAGCCACTCCAGCCATGAGCACATAGAGTTCGGGAGTACGGGAGAAGTCTGTGAAGAGGTTTGAAATTTCCGGCATGGCAAACCATTCAGGCTTTATCAGTCCGAGTCCGAGACCTACCCAATAAGGAGCGAGAATTCCCATCAGGAAAGCCAGTAATTCTCTTATCCTCAATACCTTCATGAATATAGCACCGAGGATGTAAGGCAATATCATGGGAATGAAGGCATACTGGAACATAGACCCTACCGATAGGAGAGTGGCGATGGTGAACATCTCCTGAGTGGCGTTTGGCGACTTATAGGTCGTAAACAGCACNGAAAGAGACATGAGGTTGACCACGCAGACAATCGTCGAGGCCGAGAGNGAGTANGTTATCCAGGGACATGAGCCGGCCAGGATAAGGAAAATCGCCGGGAGGACAGGCTCTGTCGAACGTATGAAGTTGAAGGTACGGTTCATGAAGAAACCGCCAGCCGCCACAGTGCCGAGCAAGACAAGATTAATAAGCCATGACGACACCGGATTTATATCCCAAAGATTGGGAGAGGGGAGACATATGCCCAGATTCCCCGTGAGGGGTTTCTCCGGTTGGAGAATGAAAGCAACCACGCACATCCCCACCATCATCAGGGATGTGCCGATTATGCCCGCCCTGCCAATGTCTCGATTCCTGACCATGACCGGGATTTAATCTTCCTCCTCCTTTTTCCAGCTTTTGCGCGAACGCATATGCACGGGGTTAATCACCGTTTCGGATGATTCCGGCAGACGGGGACCACGTGAGTTGGAGGGATTATATGTAACACCACCCTTTCGGTCGTTACGGTTGAACGGCTTGCGNTCGCGNTCNTCACGGTTGAACGGCTTGCGCTCGCGNTCGTCNCGGTTGAACGGTTTGCGTTCGCGGTCGTCACGGTTGAACGGCTTGCGCTCGCGATCGTCACGGTTGAACGGTTTGCGGTCGCGGTCNTCACGGTTGAACGGCTTGCGNTCGCGGTCGTCACGGTTGAACGGCTTGCGCTCGCGGTCGTCGCGGTTGAACGGTTTGCGCTCGCGGTCGTCGCGGTTGAACGGTTTGCGNTCGTCACGGTTGACGGGACGTTCGAATGTGGCCGGGAATTCATCATCATCGTCATCCCTGCTGAATCCACCCTTCGGGGCGGAATCGTAGTTATGTTTCTTGTCGTCGCGGGTGAAGTTCTTCTTTTTCTTGTTGCGGTCGTCGGTCAGACCTTTTCCGGCATTGAATTTACGAGCTTGTTTTTCCCAGTCGTCGTCTGAGATATGGCGCACCTTTTTCGGGCCCTGCTCCTTTTTTGCTGATGAATTGCTTACAGANCCNCCATCGGCGCGGAAGTCAGAATATTTTCCGTCGAAAAGGACATATTCGCGCAGACTGCATTCAAGGCTTCCGTTATGGAGCGGAATCTTGACAGACGGCTTCAGCCCAATCTCCGCAAACTGCTCGTCGCGGTATCCGATTATCCAAGCNTGCCACCCCTTGAAATAAGATTTGAGGGTGGAGCCTATATTTTTGTAAAGAGCATTGATGTTGTCGGGGCGCAAGCGTTCGCCATAGGGAGGATTTGTCACGAGGATACCCTCAGGAGCGTTGTCGGTCCATTCGGTGACAGATTTGCACTGCAGCTCGATCATATCCTCCACGCGAGCTGATTTTATGTTTTTACGCGCAATAGCGATAGCCTCCGGAGAGATGTCACCGCCATAGATTTTATATGCGTAGTCTCTTTCCGCGGAATCATCGTTATATATATCTTCGAAAAGCTCCTCATTGAAGTCGGGCCATTTCTCGAAAGCAAAATGCTCGCGGTAGATACCCGGATTTATGTTAGCGGCAATCAGGGCGGCCTCCACAAGGAATGTGCCCGAGCCGCACATCGGATCGAGGAAATCCGAGTCGCCGCGCCAGCCGGTCTTCATGATTATTCCGGCAGCGAGCACTTCGTTGATGGGGGCTTCAGTCTGCTCCACCTTGTAGCCACGCTTCGATAGCGGCTCACCGCTTGAATCGAGGGATATTGTGACGCGATTGTCGGAGATATGGACGTTGAGCTGGATGTCAGCACCCTGCAGCCTGATAGAGGGGCGGCGTCCGTATTTGTCATTGAAATGATCTACAATACCGTCTTTAACACGATAAGTGACAAATTTGGAGTGGTTGAAGTCTGCGCTGTTCACAGTCGAGTCAATAGAGAATGTAGAGTCGACGGTCATGAACTGTTCCCAATCAAGTTCACGCACATGATCATACAGTTCATCGGTAGAGTCGGCCGTGAACATCACTATGGGTTTAAGGATTCTCAGGGCAGTGCGGCAGCAAAGATTGGCGCGGTACATCACCTCGAGATCACCTTCGAATGTCACCATGCGAAGGCCTAACTCAACGTTTTCTGCGCCAAGGTCGATGAGTTCGTCCCTAAGCACTTCTTCAAGACCCTGGAAGGTCTTTGCCACCATCCGGAATTTACTTTCCATCATCAGATTGTTAACAAATGGCTCCCCTTTCCGGAGCCTTATTCGGTTTATGACTGGTTAAGGTTAAATCAGATACTTAATATCAATTGACTGAAGGGTCAGGGAATCATACCCTCGAAGGATATAGTCCCGCCCCCCTGGGAGTCGTCCTGGGAGTTAGTACGGACAGAGAATCCGTCCATGCTTGTCAGGCGAGACAGNTCTTCGTTAAACTTCGGGTCACGTGTGAAAGTCGGAGAGCTCTCGATAAGGGCAATGACATCGTGGTTGTCGAATTGCGAGGGCTTCAGCACGGCATATTTCATTCTTGCAGCCGATCGACGCTGACGAATCACCTTATCNGAGCCGTAGAAATCAGCGATTCTCTCGGTGCTTTGAGAATTGTCAACNGTCTCCTCTTGTTTCTTAGGCTCACTCTCGAAGATAATGGCGCCTGTNTTGGAGTCNGGTTTTGAGGGGTCTTTGCTCCCTTCGCGGAGAGTGAGGTCGAAACCGGAAGCGAGCACTGTTATCTTCACTTTATCGCCGAGCTCAGGGTTGTCGCCGATACCCCATTTCACGTCGATGCTCGCGGGGAGTTTGGTCGTGAACTGAGTTATTTCAGCAATCTCCTCCGCACGGAGTGCGTTTTTCGATTCCCTGGAGCAAGTAAACTTGAAGAGNAGTCGCTTCGAAGTGTTAATGTCNTGTTTCTTCAGAAGCGGGGAGTGGAGNGCGTTGTGTATGGCATTCGAGATGCGGTGCTCCCCTTCGCCGTAGGCAGTNGATATGATTGCCGTGCCGCTGTCTTTGAGGGTAGTCTTCACGTCCTGGAAGTCGACGTTGATGTAGCATTTCTCAGAGATAATGTCGGAGATACTTCGCGCGGCGTTTGCCAGCGTGTCGTCGGCTTTNTCGAAAGCGTTGAAGAAGTTGTAGTCTTTATAAAGTTCGATGAGGTTTTCGTTNTTGATGACCANNAGGGCGTCTACGTGTTCCCTCATNGCGTCAGCACCATTCAGGGCCTTGATGATCTTCTTGTTTCCTTCAAACATGAAGGGGACAGTAACGATGCCGATTGTCAGCATTCCGGCCTCTTTCGCAAGGCGCGCCACNACGGGNGCNGCNCCCGTGCCGGTGCCACCACCCATACCGGCTGTGATGAAGACCATCTCGGTGCCGTCTTCAAAGAGAGCCTTAATATTGTCGGCACTCTCTTCGGCGCATTGTCGNCCCACCTCGGGGTTATTGCCGGCTCCGCGTCCTTTCGTGACGTTCCAGCCCANCAGCAACTTCGTGGGAACCTGCATTTCGTTGAGATGCTGTTTGTCAGTGTTGCAGACAACGAAATTCACATTCGGGATGTCTTGATGGAACATATAGTTGACGGCGTTGCTACCACCNCCNCCGACACCAATCACCTTGATAATCGAGGCGTTAGGATCGTCGAGGAAGTCGGGATCACCGGTCAGATTATATATCTCGTTATTATCGTCCATATCGGAATATTCTTAGAGATTGAGAGAGTTTAAGGAAAAAGGGAGGGAGAGGGTATCATTCCATGAGTTCCGAGTCGTCGTCAGGCCCGCTGAAGAGGCTGCCCAGACGACGGGTGAACCCATCGAAGAACCCTCTTCTTTTCGGACGTATCGGNTCGTCGGTCGGTTGCATCTCCTCTTCCACGTGTGNGGGGTTGATTGGGGTAGAGATTTCCGGCTCAGGCATTTCAAGACATTCACGGTTGCTCAGAGTGGCCCCGGCATAAAGGATGCTGACCACCTCGATAATGTCTTTCTTTATAGCTCCCGGATCCTGAACGGAGACGTAGGAGGGGAGTTTGGCAGTGCGCACTGAAAGGCCGCTCTGGAGATTGAGCAGTTCGGTCATTCCGTTAAGGCGTGCTCCACCCCCGATGCAAATTATTCCCCCCGGAAGGTCCGTGTCTTTGAGACCGGCGTAGTCTATCTGTTCGATGATGTTGGCAACAATCTCTTCGGCACGCGCCACGATAAACTGGCTTACTTCCGACTCCTTTATGCCGTTGATGTTCAGAGTGGAGGGNGTTTCGCTGGGGATGGCGTTTCCGGTGCGTATCTTGATGTCTTCCGCCTGCTCTTCAAGAAGATGCAGGGAGGTGATGTCTCGAGTGATGTTTCGTCCGCCTAAGGGGAGAGTGGCGAAATATCTNAGGTATCCTTTACGGTAGATAGTCACCGTGGTAGTTTCGGAGCCCATATCGACGAGCATACATCCGAGTCTTTTCTCATCGGGGCTTAGGATAAGATGTCCGGCAGCGAGGGCAGTGACCACGAACCCCTCTATCCTGACATTCAGTTTCTCGGGGATTGAGCGGTTCAGGTTTCTCTTGATTTCCGGGCGGCAGACGATTAGGTCGAAAGTGGCGGTTATATGATTGCCGACNGTGCCTCTGGGATTATGCATTTCGGCGTGTCCGACCTTGTAGAAACGAGGGACAGCATCGACCACTTCCAGAGAAGAATCGACGGCATGTCGCATAGCGTCGTTTCGTAGTTTTAAGATAATCTCGTCGGTAATTTCGGTGTCGGGAGGCAGATTGAGCTCTACAGTGGTTGAAATGCTTTTGAGAGATCGCCCCGAAAGTCCCACGAAAAGTCCCTTGATTTTNCGAGGGACTATTCCGGTCCGCTCCTCAAGGCGGTTGATAAGCCTCCTGACCCTNCTGGAAGTATCCTCGAGGTTCTGGATAATGCCGTATCTGACCACGTCGAGGCAGTTTTCCTGCTCGACTGCAATGACGTCGATGTGGCCTTCACCGACGACCTTTCCCACGGCGGCTATTATTTTAGAGCTGCTTATTTCTACAGCCGCGATATATCTGTCACTCATTCTGTGAAGTTGTTCTCTTTATGTTAAACCGCGCCGACACGCGGAATGTTTTGAAGAAATGTCATTCTTCGTGCTCATCGATAAGCTCGGAGAGTGTGGTTTCGTCCGGATCGAGGTCGTCATCATAGACGGCTCCGTGGTTTCCACCCCGTTTATCCTTACGCGAGGCNACNACCTGCCCGTTGAATTTCAGGCTGATGGTGTCGTAAGTCTCCCANCCCTTGTAAGGGAGCACTTTCCTGTACATCGCCAGGAGTGCGTTTTTTTTCTCTTCCAGTCTGGTTGTGTCGCCGAAATTGATTATGTGGCCGTGTATACGGGGAACGAGGTAGATGTTATCTTTGTCGTCAACCTTTATCATCGCGACCACTTTGGACAAAACCGGGTCATTCTCNACNAANCGGCAGACCGGNAGNACCATCCTTGCGGGGAATTTCTCGGAGAAGTTGCCTGAGACCACCGGGACATCCACAAAGAAGGAAGCTTTCGACTCAATTCTTTTACCGTCTTTGTTGATGTAGTAGCTCTTGTCGCCGTCAAACACCCTCATTGCCGGAATCATCGGCACCACCCTTACGTCCAGACGTCCGTCAGTGTTGACGATGCAGTTTACGCTTTCAAAGTTCGAGAGTCGCCCCAGATACCTCTCGATCTCCAGAGTGTTGATCGATGTAGCCGGAGTTCCTATGATTTTTTGGGGAAATCGACTGAGCTCTTCGAGCACNCCGTGGCGCGTGATTGTGTCAGGCGCTGAGGAATTCTCGATATAGACGTCGATTCCNTTGCACNGGTTGCTGTCCGCCATATTCCTGGCCCATANCGTCACACACGTGGCGTAGGCTATCAATATGATGAGCAACANCCATTTAAGTATCGTTTTCTTCATCTTCAGTCGGAGAGTCGATTTTGAAGGATACTGTTTATTTCCGGGAGCAGACGGTCTATGTCTGCCGCTCCAAGAGTCATAAGAATGTCAAAGTTACGATTTTTTATCATATTTAGCAAATCTTTTCGCAGACAAAAAGATTTTTTTGGAGCTTTGACGTTATTGAGAATCAATTCTGAATCCACTCCGGGAATGGGAAGCTCTCTGGCCGGGTATATCTCCGGCATTATGACTTCGTCAGCTTCNGANAGAGCTTCGGCAAACTCCGACGCGAAATCGCGGGTGCGGGAGTAAAGGTGTGGCTGGAAAATCACNGTCACTTCCCTGCCGGGATATAGCTTCTTGACAGAGCGGATTGAGGCCTTCACTTCGTTGGGGGAGTGGGCGTAGTCGTCGAGCAGGACGGTGCTTCCGTCGCGNCCGTCGCGGATAATCTCGAAGCGGCGTTTGGCTCCGCGGAAACTTGCGATGCCACGGCGCACATCATCTTCCGANGCCCCTGCATATAGGGAGGCCGCGGCGGCNGCAACGGCGTTGTCTATGTTAATCTCGACAGGCACGCCGAGCTCCACATTCTCTATCCTGTGGNCCGGNCCTACGATGGTGAAAGTAAGTGTGCCGTTGCCGAATGTGATATCTTCCGCATGCCAGTCTCCTTCGCTTGAGCCNCTGTAGGTGACNACTNTCACTNCCGGAGATGTACGNGGTCTCAGTTTTAGTCCGGTATGCAGGATGAGTGTTCCNCCCGGGCGAATCAGGGAGGTGAAATGGGCAAATCCTTCGAGATAACCCTCTTCGTCACCGTAGATGTCAAGATGGTCGGGGTCAGTGGATGTCACTACTGCGATGGTGGGGGAGAGGTGATGGAAGGAACGGTCATATTCATCAGCCTCGATGACAGACCAGCGGCTCCCCGGAGTGAGCACGAGATTGCTCCCGGTGTTGCGNAGGATTCCTCCTAAGAAAGCGTTGCATCCCACTNCCGCATCTCTCAGNATATTGGCTGTCATTGAGCAGGTTGTTGTCTTGCCGTGAGAGCCGGAGATGCATATCGAGTCGGTGGAGCGTGTGATTCTCCCTAACAGAGCAGCCCTTTTTATCACCTCGAACCCGTTGTTTCGAAACCAGCAAAGTATCTCGGAATCGGCGGGAACGGCCGGTGTGTAGACCACGAGTGTATCTTCCGGGTTACGGAATGTTTCCGGAATAAGGTCTGCCGAGTCAGTATATGTTATCTTTACCCCCTCNTTCTCCAGTTCTCCGGTTAGAGCGGAGGGTGTGCGATCGTATCCGGCCACTTTATGACCGAGACTGAGGAAATATCTTTCAAGATTGGCCATACCGATACCCCCCGCGCCTATGAAGTAAATATTGCTGAAAGGGGCATCGGCCGGAGCCTGTATGTTATTATGGGTCATTTATCCNGATTCTTAGAGTTGATGATATCAATCACCTCGCGTGCGATAACGGGAGCACTGTCTGTCAGCGCCATTGCTGAGATTTTTTCACTCATCTCCTTTCGGCGCGCAGGGTCTTTCATAAGGGAGAGGACGGTGTCGACAAGAGTTTCCCTCGCGTCGGNATCCCTCACGAGGACGGCNGCNCCNTGGTCAGACAAAGCGCGGGCATTGAAGGTCTGATGGTCTTCCGCCACATTCGGTGAGGGCACGAGCACACACGGTTTCCCGAGCGCCTGCAATTCGCTTATCGAGCCGGCTCCGGCACGACTGACCACAAGGTCAGCGCTCCGGTAGGCCGCGGCCATATTCGAGATGAAGGGGGTGACAACAGTTCCTTTCATCCCTTTTGCAGTCTCAGTCCCACGATTACCGAAATTCTTGCCGGTCTGCCAGATTACCTGTATGCCATGGTCGGTCAGAGTGTGTAGACCTTTCTCCAAAGATTCGTTAACAGTCAACGCNCCCAGACTNCCTCCGACAACAAGCACNGTCGGNCGCTCCGGGTCNAGCCCGAAACTCTCACGCGCTTCCTTCTTTGAGAGGGAATTCTGAAGGAGGGAGCTGCGGATGGGGTTTCCCGTCATGACGATTCTGTCTGAGGGGAAGAAACGGTCCATACCTTCGTAGGCCACACATATCTTCTCCGCNTTCTTGGCGAGGAGNTTGTTTGTCACTCCCGCAAAGGAATTCTGCTCCTGGATAAGGGTCGGGATTCCGGCTTTCTGGGCGGCCTTCAATGTCGGGCCGGAGGCATATCCCCCCACCCCGATTACGATATCGGGGCGGAAGTCGGATATAATTTTTTTTGCCATGCCCATGCTCTTCCAAAGTTTCTTGAGCACACCGAGGTTCTTCCATATTTTCTTACGGAAGAACCCGGCGACGGGGAGGCCTATAATCTTGTAGCCGGCTTCGGGCACACGGGTCATCTCCATGCGNTTTTCAGCCCCCACGAATAGAATTTCCGCTCCATATCTGTTGCGGAGTTCGTCGGCAATCGAGAGAGCCGGGAATATGTGTCCCCCCGTGCCTCCNCCGCTGACGATNACGCGGAGAGGACGGCGGATATTGTAGTCTTGGTTCATCTTGCAGATTCTTGTTGGATTCCTGAATAGTTTGCAGCCTTCATATCTTCCGGCAGCTCGCGGAGNTCCTGTTTGATTGCCTGCTTGTTGCCGTTAGTGACGGCGAAGCGACTCACGGAGAGCATGATTCCTATGGCGGCAGACATCACCAATATAGACGTACCCCCCTTGGAGATGAGAGGGAGCGGTTGACCGCTGACGGGGAAAAGCCCCGTGACAATCGCCATATGGACGAGCGCCTGGAACACAATCAGCACCGCGCATCCCATGATAAGGAAGGCCGGGAAAGCCCTCGAGCATTGGTAAGCAATCCTTCCGGCGCGTGCGAGGAGGAAGAGATACAGGAGGAGGAGGGCTATCCCTCCGACGAGCCCGGTGTCTTCGACTATGATTGAATAGATATAATCAGAGAAGGCCAGTGGGAGACGCGCGCTTTCGCGTGAATTGCCCGGACCCTGCCCGAAAACACCGCCNTTTGCCTGAGATATNTTTGCGAAAACCACCTGACGGTTGAAGTCGTCGATAGGATCATCCGGGCTGACCCCCTCGAAGAAGCGGGCCATTCGTCCCTTATGAGTCTCGGCACGCCCNCCTCCGGACTCAACTTTCGTGGTCTGAGACAGGCTTTCGAATTCCGAACCTTTATCACTTTGATATTTGAAGACCCACAGCGCACCGCCGAGAGCACTGTAAAGGAGGAGGATTATCCCCANCTTTTTCCATTTCATCCCNCCTATGAGGAACATGGATATGCAGACNCCGAAAAGAAGGATTGTATTTGTGAGGCCGTTTTTCCAGAGGCTTCCGCCGAAAATAATCACTACCACAGCTGCCTCAATCATACCTTTGGTGGTCACACCACGAGGTTCCTGATGGCGTCCGAGAATNGTGGCGAGGAGCACGACGACAGTCAGCTTTACAATCTCGGCCGGCTGTATNGTGAATCCGGCGANATTAATGGCTCGCTGGGCTCCGTTGATTTCCACACCTATAATATTAGACATGAAGAGGAGACCGAGCGACACGACGGCCGCGAACCAGGCGAACTTGCTGAAATAGCCGTAGTGGGTGTTTTGCAAAGCAATGATTATCACGAAGCCCACGAGCAGGAAGATGCTGTGGCGTATGAGGGGCATGTAAACGTTATGCCCCGACACCTCGGTGCTTGAGGCTGAGAATAGCTCCACCACCGAGACGACCAGCAGCATTATGTATATACCCCAGATATAGGGGTCGGATTTCGGGCGGACAGCCGCCACGTTCTTCTCCTTTTTCAGGGATTTCTCGACAGCGACGCCGTCAATCGTTTCATTAATCGTCACTCCGCGGGAGAGTGCTTCAGATGTAGTGTCCATTAGGAAAGAGTAATTGTATAGGTTTGTCTTAATTGGAATTCATGTCCCTGACAGCTTTTTTAAACTGTTCTCCTCTGTCTTCGTAGCTCTTGAANAGGTCGAAGCTCGCGCAGCAGGGTGAGAGGAGCACGGTGTCCCCCTCCGAAGCGAGTCTCCGGCATTCAGCGACGGCTTCCTCCAGGGAATGGGTGTCGGCAATGACAGGCACCTTCCCGGTGAAGAATTTCAGCAGCTTGGCGTTGTCCTTACCCATGCAGACAATCGCCTTCACTTTCTCCTTCACCAGCTCCTCTATCTCGGAGTAGTCGTTTCCTTTGTCTTTACCTCCGAGGATGAGCACGGTGGGAGTGTTCATGCTTTCGAGGGCATACCATGTGGAATTGACATTGGTGGCTTTAGAGTCGTTGACCCATCGCACCCCCTCCACAGTATCTACAAACTCAAGGCGGTGTTCTACGGCTTCGAAATCTTCCAGGGCCTCCCTTATCCTCTCNTTTTTAATCTTGAGGACGGAAGCTGAGATNCCGGCAGCCATGGAGTTGTAAAGATTATGCAATCCGGAGAGGGCAAGACGGTCACGCGGAATTTCCCACACTTCCGTAGGGGTGGAGAAATGCACTATCCCATCCTCCACAAAGGCCGCACTTCCCTCCTCACGGTCTACACCGAAGGGGAGACGGAGCGCCTCGCTCTGCACGTGGCGAATCTGCTCGCGAATNATGGGGTCATCCTGCCAGTAGACGAAATAGTCGTCGCGAGTCTGGTTCTGGAGGATACGGAATTTCGCAGCCACATAGTTCTCCATCTTGTGGTCGTAGCGGTCAAGATGGTCAGGCGTGATGTTCATGATCACGGCGATGTTGGCCTTGAACTGATACATATTTTCAAGCTGGAAACTCGACAGCTCAATGACATATATGTCGTGCGGNTCGACAGCGACCTGAAGGGCAAGACTTTTCCCGACATTTCCTGCGAGTCCTGCGTCGAGNCCGGCTTTCCTGAGGATATGATAAGTGAGTAGGGTGGTNGTGGTCTTTCCGTTCGAGCCNGTGATGCAGACCATCTTCGCGTCGGTGAATCCGGCTGCGAATTCTATCTCAGAGAGCACCGGAATCCCTTTGGCCGCGATTTTCTCCACCATAGGCGCGTATGGCGGGATNCCCGGACTCTTGACCACGACATCCGCGTTGAGGATAAGTTCTTCCGTGTGGCGTCCCTCCTCGTAAGGGATTCCGTATTCTTCGAGAAGTTTCTTGTATTTTTCGGGAACAGAGCCCATATCAGAAAGGAACACATCCATCCCTTTCACTTTCCCGAGGACAGCAGCCCCGGCTCCGCTTTCGCCTCCGCCGAGCACCACGAGACGACCCTCGGTGTCGATATTATATTTGTTTATACTCATTCTTACGTCTGTATCTTATGAAGTTGTTTAAACTTTTTACGGGCTTGATTATTTTTATAAAGATTTCTTTAAAAAGGAGACCTCTTTGCCCGTCTTCAGCCATCTTTCGGGATGCTTTTTCATCTCTCATCGGTCGTTTAGCTCGCTAAACTTCCTCTTCGAGCTAA
>JAAVDJ010000020.1 GCA_014801875.1 Bacteroides sp.
GGTGTGGTTGAGAAAAATACACCATTTATCCTACTTGCCAATCAGGAGCAAAGCAAATTTTATTGTCCAAGCACAGAGTATAGGGATTCGTTGCTTTCCACACCATCGGGGCGAGCAAAGGAAAGTCAGATGTTTGATGCTGCGGTAGCAGCATATGTGCAAAATCGTGATCGTAGCGCTATGGACGGTGTGGTATATCACTCGCGTTTATATGTTACAAAGGATTTTGCAAAATCTGTTTCTACTACATATGATCAAGCCGGGATGGGTGAATGCGGCTATTATGACGAACCTTTCTCCGAAATAGATTGGTTGATAGTTGAAGACAGCACCAAAACAATCCTGGACTATCAATGCATTATGGCTACAACAGATTATCACAGTCGTAAGTGGACGGTGTGGTTCACACCTGAAATTCCTATGCAGGATGGCCCATGGAAATTTTGCGGACTTCCCGGGCTTATTATGGAGGCAAGCGAATCGTCAGGCCAACATAGCTTTACTGCTACCGGAATTGAGATAAGCACACAGCCTATTTTCCCGATTTTCAATACAGAGTATGAGAAGATGGACAGAAAAGAGATGCTCCGGGCGTTAAGACATTACAGAGAAAACGGCAATGCTATGGTTAAGGCTGCAACAGGATCTGAACTTGGCGGAGGTGTTGATACTCCAGTAACCGAAGAATACCGCAAATACGATTTTCTAGAAACCGACTATCACGAATGAACCGTCTTATCTCATATAAACACAAGATGTTGAGTAAATCACAATCAGATATCAAAATGAAATTTAGTGTGTTATCACTCTTTATGTTTCTTGTGGCTATATCTGCATTGGCACAGAATAAGGCAGACATAGAAGTGAGCTATAGATATTCCCATCCTGTGCAGACGATGAGAAGCGCAGAGCCGGATGTGACCAATCAATACATTCTTCTTACGGACGGGAGCCGGTCAAAGTTCTATTCTCCAAAAACTGAATTTATCGACTCCATTGAATCCACTCCCGAAGGATTTGAAAAGTTCAATACTTTCAAAAGGATATGCTACGAAAAGAAGCAGTCGGATCAGATTCCGAGGGTTGACGGGTCATTATACATCTCCAAATCCAAAAGTGATGATAGTATGCTGACTTACGACATTGCGAGTGCCACAAAATTCCGATTGGAGGAACAGTTTCCGCAGATCAAATGGAATGTGACGGACTCTACAATGAACATAATAGGCTACGAATGTTTCATGGCGACCGCAGATTATCATGGACGAAAATGGACCGCATGGTTCGCACCTGAAATTCCTGTGAGCGACGGTCCGTGGAAGCTCTGCGGACTTCCGGGAATTATTTTGCAGGCGGAGTGCGATGGAGGACAATACCGCTTTGTCGCTGACGGCATACAGCAGGCGAGGAATCCGGAATACCGGATATACGGTAAGGAGAAATGGGAACCAATCAAGCGTGAGGAATTCTGGCGGTTGCGTAGGGAATGTCTCGACAATCCCTCACGAAACAGTAGAACGGGAGGTAATACTGTTGTCTATAAAGGGATAACTTATACGAAATATCTTCCAAAAGGAATCGTTGATTACATCGAGACAGATTATTGATTACATTATGAAACGGATACTCTCATCAATCATCGAAATATCATCTTCTTGCAAATGCGGGACATTCAAAATTCTTTAATCCCCGGTCTGAGGAGATTGACTCGTTGACATCAACTCTCGAAGGGCTTGCCAACTTCAAAAAGACCCAGGAGGCAGCGTTGCAGGCCATGATAGCGCAAGGCGGTATAGACGTAAATAAACTGCCTCGTAAAAAAGTACTTAGTACATGACAAAATTATAAAATAGCATATATCAAGGAATTTGCTTTATCAGTTCAAAGGTGAAGCTTAATCAGATGAATCCTGAAAGGTTGAAAAATTATATGTTCTGACCGAACAGATGAAACTTCTTGGCGAGCCGGGAAGTTTTTTTGTTTAAGTACATTTGAGTGGTAATTTTGTATCGTAATTGATAATTTAAATTTTTTTAACCAGGAGGATGAGGAGTAAGGGCGGGAAATGTGGTATTTTTGCATAATCCCGGTTGTATGAATTTAATCGGGTTTTCTCAAATTAGTTTAAACAGACAATATCGTGAGGATATATAATAAAAGCAGATGCTATCTGCAACTTTTGATAGCCGGGGCGGCTTTGTTGACGCCGGTATTGACCATCTCCCAAACCAAGCTTCCGGAAGGACTTGACCGTCGAAGTATAGAATATCATGCTCCGGAGGGAATGAATCCGAAAAGGGAGTTTAGAGGAGCGTGGCTGCACGTTATAGGTCAATCCCAATGGCAGAATAAAACGACCGCTCAACAGAAAGAATATATTCGTGACCAATTTCAAAAATTGCAGGATGCAGGGTGCAATGCTGTAATTTTTCAAGTGAGGCCGACCGCAGACGCAATGTATAAATCCGAGCTTGAGCCTTGGACGGCATGGCTGACCGGGAAGCGAGGGAAGGCCCCGGCAGAAGACTGGGATCCTATGGAATATGCGATAGAGGAGGCTCACAAGCGAGGAATGGAGTTTCATGCGTGGCTCAATCCGTATCGTGTGACATCCAATGCGAAAGAGGTTCTTCCAGCAAACCACGCAGCTAACAAGGAGCCTCAGAGGTTCGTGAAATTCAACGGTCAGACTTTCTTCGACCCGGCATATCAAGAGAATCGCGACTTCATCTGCGAGGTTGTCAAGGATATCGTCAGTCGATATGACGTAGACGCCATCCATATAGATGATTATTTTTATCCCTATCCTGCCAACGGGAAGCGCTTTGAGAACGATGATGCAAGCTATTGGCAGTTTGGCGACGGAATGGAGAGACGAGCCTGGCGCAGAAAGAATGTGGATATGCTCATAGAGCAACTTTACGGCACCATCAAGGAAACCAAACCGTGGGTGCGATTTGGAGTGAGCCCCTTCGGAATATGGCGTAACAAGAAGTCGGACCCGAAAGGAAGCGACAGCAGTGGACTCCAGAACTATGATGACCTTTATGCAGATGTTCTCCTTTGGGCAAAAAACGGATGGGTAGATTACCTTGCTCCACAGCTTTATTGGACTCTTGATATGAAAGCAGCTCCGAGCCGGCATCTTGCAGACTGGTGGAGCAAGAACGCTCACGATGTTGACGTTTATATCGGCCAGGATGTGCAGCGGACCATGAACACTCCTGACCCCGGAAACAACGACAAAAACGAACTTGACACAAAGGTGAAGATCTCACGTAAACTGCCCAATGTTCAAGGAAACGTATGGTGGCACGGTTATTGGGTGACCAGTAATATGAAGGGAGTGGCGGATTCACTCGCCAATAAATATCAAAGCACGATAGCCCTTCCTCCAGCTTTCGGAGACGCGACATTGAAGCCAAAACCTGTGACAAGACTCAGGATAGAGAAGGAGGAGGGGGAGAGCGTGCTAAAATGGGACGCTCCCGCGCATGGGCGTGGTGAACATGAGACTGACGCTGTCAAGTTTGTGGTCTATCAGTTTTATCCCGGGGAAGAGATGGATATACGGGAGTCTTTGCCGATTATCGCCCTCACACCGCAACATGGGGTGAAACTTGGAGAAGATGATATAAAGGGTTCAACTTTCGTAGTGACATCGCTTGACAGAATGAACCGGGAATCAACCCCTGTAAAGCTTGAATATAAGTGATGAAGACAGACGGAATAGAAAATATAGTCAGCGGTAATGTTGTCGAATTTGTGGTGCCTCAAGATATTCGGGATCTTCTGGATATGGAAGCGAAGCGGATTAACGATGTGTCGTTTATAGATAAAGACCCGGTGCAGTTTCCACGCCGTTTCAGTAAACTTCAGGATATAGAGATAACAGCATTTTTATCAGCAATTATCGCCTGGGGGAATCGGAAGATGATTTGTCGGGATGCCGAGAGGATGCTGACCCTGATGGATAACGAGCCATATAAATATGTGATGGAGGAGGGGTATGAAGATCTGAATCCGGACATGAACCTACATCGCACGTTCTTCGGGAGACATTTCCAATATTTCCTTCGAGGAATGAGGCGAATCTACAAAGATTATGGGAGCCTTGACGCTTTTAGCTCCGCCGTAAGAGCAGGGGATAGCGGTGCTCCGTCATGGAAACTTGTGGAGGAGATGCAGAAGGTGATGAGCGAGGAAAACGGAGGAGCAACGTGCAGTCAATGTCTACCTGTCAATCTTGACCAAACCGCCCTTAAAAGAGTGAATATGGCGTTGCGCTGGCTTGTCAGAGACGATGGAATCGTGGACATGGGTGTCTGGAAATCCATAGACAAGAGCAAACTGTTCATTCCATTGGACGTACATGTTGGAAACATCTCGCGCGAATTGGGATTGCTGAGAAGGAAGGCCAATGATAGAAAAAGCACGGAGCAACTCACAGAGTTGCTCCGTACATTGAGGCCGGACGATCCGACGGTTTATGATTTCGCGTTATTTGGGATTGGAGTTGAGGCGCGAAACAGCTGATGCGAGATCAGGATTCACCGAACGGATGGTAGATATGAAAGTAGAATCATAAGCTGCGGCAAATTCCATGCCGCGGCTTTTTTTCAAGCTGTCGCTCTGGTGGCGTATAAGGGCGAGTCGATAATGCAGTTCGGCAGAATCATTCCATTGCCGGTTGACGAAATAACGGGCATCATTACGACCCATCATCTGCGCAGCGGTCTCCTCGGCCGTCACATTTTCTGTGTATTCCGTCTGCGCGCATCCGGAGCAGGATGAAAGAGAGGCAAGGAGAAGTATGGAATAAACAAATAATTTCATAGGCATAGGGATTAGGCATCATGCATTGGATATTGCATTCAGAAGTGTATCCAACATCTAATGCATGATGTCGATTATTTATTTTCCGTAGAGTTCGTTCCACCAACGGGGATCATCCTGGAGCCATTTTGCAAACCACGCCATAATAGAGTTTTGCCAGAGAGTGCGCTTCTCAAAATCTGTAATGATATGGTTTTCTCCGTCAACAGTAATGAAAGACACTTCGCGACCGAGAATGCTCAGAGCGTTGAACAGCTGTATGCTTTCACCAATAGGCACATTAGTGTCGACAGTTCCGTGGAGGAGAAGAAGAGGAGTGTGGATCTTATCGGCATTGAAGAGAGAACCGTGCTTGGTGAAGAGTTCCGGATTAGACCAGGGATAAGACTTGGCAGCTGCCACAGAGTTGTAAGAATAACCCCAATAACCTTCACCCCAGTAGCTGGTTACGTTCGAGATACCCGCGTGGCTCACTCCGGCAGCGAATATGTCTGTCTTAGTGAGAAGATACTGAGTCATGAAGCCACCATAGCTGGCACCCATACAACCGATTTTCTTATTATCAACAAAAGGATGAGCTTTGCAGAATTTCTTGGTTCCTTCGATAATCTCGTCAGCCGTATAGTCTCCCCACGCGTTGACGTGGCGAGCCGAAAACTCCTGTCCGTATCCGGTAGTTCCGCTCGGATTAAGATTGTAGACTACATAATCACGGGAAGCAAGCACTTGGGGAGAATAAGGGGAAGTGATGCCTGCCGCGCTGGGAGAGGTGCCCCCATAATAGTAAACAATCAGAGGGTATTTCTTAGAGGGATCGAACTCCGGGGGATAGCAGATGATACCGTCTATGATATCCCCATTCTTAGATTTGAATGTCCACGGTTCAACTTTGCCAAACTCCACGCCATCTACAGTTTCCTTGAGAGGATCGGAGAGAAGTCGAGTCTCGCCACTCTTGAGGTTGAGAAGATAGGCGGCTCCGGTGTTTGTGAACGATTGAGCAGAGTATGCAATCCATTCATTCTCCTCATCACCAATTGAAAATCTGGAAACAGAGGGGAGCTCAGTCGTGATTTTCTCATACTTTCCTGTCTCAGGGTCAAAAGAATATAGGGGAGTGAAGAAGGCCTCTTCTGCGCGGAAATAAATTTTACCATCTTTCTCATTCCAGGAATATCCACCATCTAAAGTAGGGTTGAAATCTCTGGAGACACCCTTAACTGAACGAGAAGCTATATCAAAGATATATCCCTGGGTGTCATAGTCGTTGGCAATGGGATGTTTCCCCGAGTTCTCACCGACTTTCCCAAAGAAGCTCGGGCCGGCCGCAATGAAAAGTTTGCGACCGTCAGGGGAATAGATTACATCAGACAGACTACCCGGATTTGAGAAGAGGGTGTCAGCCTTAAGTGATTCAACGTCAAGCTCGACAACGGAAGTCAGACGGAATGGGTAGCGATCCGGTGTTCGTTTGGAAGTAGAGAATAAAACTTTCTTTCCATCAGGAGAGATTCCGAGGAGGGAAGTGGAAGGCCCACCATAGGTCAATGGTATTGAAATACGGTTTTTGGGATCGTATTTACGGAGATACCATTTGTCGCGATTTCCCGGGATACGGTCGTCCGGCTCGCGCACATTTCTGAGAGGTCCGTCCGGTTCTTTCCCTTTTACTTTATCGGAATATACGAAATAACTGCAATCCGGAGCCCAATTGATGCTATTTGTCGATATCCCCTTTGCGAAAAGGGAACGTTTGAGAGAAGGCACTTCAAGAGTGAACACATCATAGAGTTTGTCTCTTTTCTGGGTGTAGAAAAGAGTTGCACCCTTAGGCATCCATCGTGCGAAAGAGGGAACGTTAGCACTGACGGTGTCACCGGTTGCTGTATTAATGAGTATAGTCTCCCGATTGGAATGGTCTTTATCAAGGCGATCAGTGGAAGAAATGAGCAGGTATTTACCGTCAGGGGAGAGGGAAACATCGGTTACTCGTTTTCCAAGGAAAGTCTGGTCAAGAGTGAAACGTTTTGGAGCATCGGTTGTACAAGCGACAGGGATATTTTCAAAATCCTGGTCAGGCACAAACTCCAGGCGGAAAGAGGGCACACCTTTGTCGTCAGGAAGAGAGAGTACGTTCACCTGTAGAGTATAGTCAATCTCCGGGTGAAGAACTACAGAAGCATCCTTATCTTTGGGGATGGAGTCAGATGAGGTTTTCTTTATCACAGACTTTCCGTTCAAGAGCACTTGAGCCATAGAAGAAGATGAGAGCTTCAGTTTCCCTTTGGCAAACCGGGGAGAGCGAATTGTCGCAGCGAACGACTGGAGTCGGGCTTTGTCGGAGGTTTTGACAAGAGTCAGATTTCCGGCAGAGTCAGGAGTCATCGTAGTCCAATTCTGGAGCTGTTCGCGCAGGGCAGCTTCAGGGGAAGAGAGGAGAGAGGAAGCTTTGAATTCGTTTCCAAGATTCGAAGCGGAGTCAGCGACAACGGGGAGAGGGAAGACAGTAGGCTGTGAAGCCTTGAAATCGCGTATTACGAGTGGCTCGGCAAACGCGCAGAAAGCTGCCGGGATAAGAAAAGAGGCAGCCAGAAAGGTTGGTTTCATAATGATATGCGGTTTTAGATTCAGGTTTTTCGCGGTCAAGGTTCTTTTTCAAGAGCCGGGATATCGACAAGCTTGATTTGGAAAATGAGGGTGGAGAAGGGGAGCACACTTCCGGAGCCGTAAGCCCCATATCCGGCAAAATAAGGCATTACAGCTTCCACACTGTCGCCGATATTCATATTTGTCAGGGCTATTCTGAAACCGGTGCAGGTCTGGTCAGGACGGATACGGTATAAGCTGTCAGTCCGACTGAAAGAGGAGTCAAGAGTGTCACCCTCAATGTTGGTCAGGAGATAGACCACGTCGACAGTAGAATTGTCAAGCGGTTTAATCTTGTTTGGGTCATCACCACGCCGAATCCAGTCCATGAGCACAAAAGAAGTTTTGTCCCAATCGGGAGTAATCTTTTGATACTTACCGGACTTTTCGGCATTGGCAATATATTCCTCGTTTTCCGCGCGCCAATCAGCATAAGATTCTTCCGGGTCATCCTTAATGCACGAAGCAGTGGAGAGGAGGAGTGCGAAGCAAGCGAGGGGGGCAAATTTCATCAAATTCATAAAGGGAAAAAAGGATAATTGTCAGAATTTAACCTCGGGCGCTTTTTCAGCACCGGCTTCCGCCTTAAACTGAGGTTTAGGAGAGAACCCGAACCATCCGGCATAAATGGTGGTGGGAAATTTCTTGATAGCCGTGTTGTAGTCCTTGACTACTTCAGTGTAACGTTTGCGTTCAGTGGCGATACGGTTTTCAGTTCCTTCAAGTTGGGTCTGGAGGTTCATGAAATTCTCGTTAGCCTTGAGGTCAGGGTAAGCTTCTGTGACGGAGAGAAGTGATTTGAGCGCCTGTGAAAGCTCATTTTGTGCCTCCTGAAATTTAGCAAGCGTTTCCTCATTGAGGTTATCGACATCGATTGTAATTGAGGTGGCCTTTGCCCTTGCTTCAGTCACCTTTATAAGGGTTTCGCTTTCATGGGCGGAATAACCCTTGACAGTGTTTACAAGATTGGGTATAAGATCCGCACGGCGTTGATATTGGTTTTCCACCTGTGCCCATGCCTGATCGACCTCCTGCTGTTTCTCCACGAGAGAATTGTAGTTGCAGGAAGTGAGGGAAGTAGTGGCGAAGAAAAGCGCCACGGCAAGAAATATCTTTTTCAAAAGAATATGCATGCTGTGATAAATGATAATAGGCGGAAAAGGGGAATCCCCTCTTCCGCTGTAATTATAGATTTCTTAAAGGAGCTTACGGAGAAGACTGTTGAGGCTGACTTTTTCAGCGAGAATCTTCTCAAGGTCGTCGATGGCTACACGTTGCTGCTCCATTGAGTCGCGATGACGGAGAGTGACGGTGTTGTCTTCGAGAGTCTGATGATCAACGGTAATGCAGAAAGGAGTACCGATAGCATCCTGACGACGGTAGCGTTTACCGATAGAATCTTTTTCATCCACTTGGCAAGTGAAGTCGAAACGGAGCTTATGCTGAATTTCGCGCGCCTTTTCAGGGAGGCCGTCTTTTTTAACAAGGGGAAGGACGGCACACTTTACCGGAGCAAGAGGAGCCGGGAAATGAAGGACCACGCGATGATCACCCCCTTCCAGCTGCTGATCTTCGTAGCAACTGCAAAGGACGCTGAGGAACATACGGTCTACGCCGATTGATGTCTCGATGACGTATGGGGTGTAGCTTTCGTTGAGTTCAGGATCGAAATATTGAATTTTCTTGCCTGAGAATTTCTCATGCTGGGAGAGGTCGAAGTTTGTGCGGGAATGGATACCCTCTACTTCCTTGAATCCGAAAGGCATTTCAAACTCAATGTCAGTTGCAGCGTTGGCATAGTGAGCCAGTTTCTCGTGGTCGTGGAAACGATATTTCTGGTCTCCCAATCCGAGAGCCTTGTGCCAGCGGAGACGTGTCTGACGCCAGAAGTCGAACCATTTGAGCTCTTCACCGGGACGAACGAAGAACTGCATCTCCATCTGCTCAAACTCACGCATACGGAAAATGAACTGGCGAGCCACAATCTCGTTGCGGAAAGCTTTTCCAATCTGAGCAATTCCAAATGGAATACGCATACGTCCCGTCTTCTGGACGTTGAGATAGTTTACGAAGATACCCTGTGCGGTCTCAGGACGAAGATAAACGTTCATAGCTCCGTCAGCAGTAGAGCCCATCTCAGTCTTGAACATAAGGTTAAACTGGCGAACATCGGTCCAGTTTCTTGTGCCGGAGATAGGGTCAACGATTTCATAATCAAGGATTATCTGGCGCAGGTCATTGAGGTCGTTCGCGTTCATGGCGACAGAGAAGCGCTCATGAAGCTCATCGCGTTTTTTCTGAGTCTCAACCACACGGGGATTTGTCTGGCGGAACATCACCTCGTCAAAAGATTCTCCGAAGCGCTTGCGGGCCTTAGCCACTTCCTTATTGATTTTATCATCGAATTTCGCAATTTCGTCTTCTATGAGGACGTCAGCGCGATAACGTTTTTTAGAATCCTTGTTGTCGATAAGGGGGTCATTGAAAGCATCAACGTGACCGGAAGCCTTCCAGATTGTGGGGTGCATGAAAATAGCGGAGTCGATACCGACGATATTATCGTGGAGCATAGTCATTGCTTCCCACCAATAGCGCTTGATATTGTTTTTAAGTTCGACACCATTCTGTCCGTAGTCGTAGACAGCGGAGAGACCGTCATAGATCTCAGAAGATTGAAACACAAACCCATATTCTTTAGCATGGGCGACAATGGTCTTGAAAACGTCTTCCTGTTTAGCCATTATGATAATAATTTATTTGAAGGCCACAGCGGGCCCAAGGGAGTTAACCGGCTGCCAGGGCGTCGAGCCAAAAGATCAGGCTCGAGGGGAAGCCGGCGCAATAATCGGCAAATTTATAAAAAAAACATGATAATGCTGTAAAGGATAGGAAAAGAAATTCGGCAAGATGGAAGATGATTACAATTTTTAACAATAATAGGGACTTAAATTATCATCTTTAATAGGAGGGAGTTTGTTTTATAAATGAAACAGAAAGGAGAAAATTATGAAAGACACAATGAAAAGTAGAAAAATCCGAAGAGGATTATTTATAAAGATAATGACGGTCGGAGCATTGCTTGGCCTTGGAAGTGTTGGAGCTATGGCTCAGAACTCCCTGCCGGCACCGGGGACCGGAGGGGGATTTAATCCGGCACCTGTAGGGCCTCCTCCCGGCGGATCGGGCGCACCCTTTGGTCCCGGCGGACCGGGCGCATTCGGCGGACCAGCCGTTCCTCCTCCTCCACGACCGGGCATCAGCATAGGGTTTAATATCGGAGGTGGTTTCGCGAATCAGGGCACAACCAATGTGGTTGCCTGTGGTTACGATAATACAGGAGTTTTCAGGACAATACCGATGACTGTTAGTTATACGTTCGGCTACGGTCAGTATGACGTGACTGTCTTATCCGCCTATAACCCGTTTACCATGAGCTGGATGCCAAATATTGATATGCCGGCTTATAATACAAGCTATTTCCTTAGAGGACAGACCTACGATTTTTACGCACCTCTATCAACAGGAACTTATTACTTTAATTTGTGATAATCCCCTCAATAATTTGTGATAATCCCCTAAATCAATCACACCATACCGTCCCGGCCTCAGACAGGTCGGGACGGTATGGTGTAGTATAGTAAGCGGTCTATACAAGAATAGGTATTATTAATAAATAGCTTATATCGAACGGAGAGTTGCGAACCATTTACTAAACAAGGGACATTTTTCTAAAATCTTTTCCAACCCTATCTCACCTGCTATGCAGCTTCCATATACGACTTTTTCATAACCTGAAATCGCATCCATCAATCTTTTAGATGGAGCAAGTGTGGGACGAGAGTTGATTTCCTCCGGATTTTTAAACTCACGGATAGCATCCTCGAGCTTTGAAAAGTCCGTCTCATTATTGTCAAAATTATCTCTGAACACATTGATGTCACTAAACAAAAGACTCTCAAACTCATGAATCTGTATGTAAGGGATAAATCGTGAGGCCAAATCCGGTGAGATATCTGCTTGCATCTGCTCGCATAAAAACTCCAGCTTATCATCCTTTGGATGTATGTTTTTACTATCTTCCCAACCGGGGAATTTATAACTATCTTTGATCCCGTAGTAATCTATAAGCATGGACACATAGGCATCTTTCTCATGAAGGTGCATCTCAATTTGGCGCTTGATGTTCTGCCATGACACAATGCCACCATTGGACTTTTTTACCAAAGGCGCATCTAAGTATATATCTCCCTTCTGCAGTATCGGTGAGAGAACATCCATACAGAATTCATGTTCAGTAGGACCTTCGCATACGATAATCAATCTCTTCATATCGGCTGACCTCCTTTCATGATTCGCTGTTTCCACAAATCACCTATTGTGTATTCATTGAGCCATTGACTTAATTCCTCAGCATTAAGACGCTCAATCTGTGTCTCTCCCTCCCTTTGATCTACAGTAAGNATGTCTTCGGGCTTGAAATTACTGATGAGTTCGGCATTTTGAGTAGCAGCGATTACTTGGGTTCCTCGGTTAGCAGCAATTTTTATGAGTCCTGCTAATTTTTCGATCGCTACGGGATGTAAGCCTAACTCCGGCTCGTCAATCACGATTACTTTGGGAAGGTTTGGCTGCATGAATAATACTGTAAGTGCAATAAACCTTAGAGTTCCGTCAGACAGATCATTCGGACCATATATNACTTCCGAATACTTATCTCTCCATTGCAATCTGATGCCATTATCTTCATTGGGCATAAAATAGAAGTCGTGAAAGAAAGGTGCAACAGACTGTATTACCTTTACTATNCGCTTGTATACCAATGGATAATCATTTTTGATTCGATATAAGAAAGCAGCTAAATTGTCACCCTGTGAATACAGATGGTAAGAATCATTGANAACATTAGACTCNCCCGCAAAGGGTGATTTCTTACCGGTGTCATGGAAATGGAATTTTTTTATTTGAGAGATATAACTCTTGATATAATTCGTCAGTCCACTATATTCCTTCAACGTAGTCTCNGGCTTATAGCTTGTTATGGTAGCATAAGTCCAATGGNCNGGAGAGGANGAATANCCAAGACATTCATTCTCCACAATCATTGTACCGTCCGACTCCATTAAATCTAATCTGTATGAATTTTTATCCTCTTTAACTTCTATGGAGATACGTTCGGTAGCCTTTCTTCCCTGATGAAGGAGTTTGTCCACTCCGCCCGATTGAGCAACACTTCTTGCCAAATAACCGTCGTAGGTATTGCCAAGCAGTTCAAATAGCGAAAGAAAATTACTTTTGCCGGCACCGTTTGAGCCGATCAAAATATTGATTGGCTTCAAAGGAACTGTTATATCTTTGAAAGACTTGTAGCCTTTAATTGTAATTGAATCCATAACTTCCGTTATTTTAATTTGGTTACTATNTCGCCGAAGAGNGTGTGGTTCTTGATGATGCCGTCGTCNAGGTTGAAGACGGNATCNCGCATCNAGAGGTTTNCTNTTTNATAATGTTNAACGCAAAGTTAGCGATTTTGAACGAAANGTAAGACCGCTTACCACAAATNNNTTTGTNGTAANCGGTCTAAATGGTCAGAGTTGGAGAGCAGATGCAAGGCTGTCTATACGGCTGGANATATCACCGTCTTTAAAAATATTCCTCAATTCATTTATCGNCTCTACAGTCTTGTAAGAGACAGGAACTTCAGAAAAATCCTTATCCAAGAATATAGCAAACCAAACNCTCCATTCCGGATATTCCTCATCATTAACCCAAAGTTCTTCACAAAAAGCCAAATCTATGATNGCATGGATTAGATCAGCATCTCCTTTAGAAATGGCAGNATGCATCATCTCAGAGAATTTATCTGCATATTGAGGATCNTCATATTCAGATAATANATTCGAGAAANCAATAAATGCTTCTCGAAACTCGTCATAGTTATCCGGTCTGCCAATGGCGTCGATTACCCTTTTTGTGANGCTATTCCATACGACAGCATGATCTTGAGAGACCCCATAAAATGAATTGAGGCAAAGATCGGCCGCCTCAAAGAATGTGTNGGGAGAAATTTCNGGNTTTNCCTCAAATAATATCTCCCATAGTTTTGAGAAATCATCAAAATACTCATCAGAATCAACNTCATTGAATAGATTCCGATCATTATTCTGAACCGTCTTGATTAANCTTNTGTAATAAGNATCGTCCATAAGAAACTAAAATGTANATTTTTATTATGTGACCGACGCAGANCNTCCAAGGATTGCTCCTCGTTGCATNACCGGTCATATTTATTCAAAAATATATCTATATTTATGAATACCCCNGGGATAAGAAAGGTAAAAGAATTTTGATTTTATAATACCGTTCAGANTGAGCTGCCCCGGNGAAGAGAGGCGTGGCAGGGATGCGGNCCAGGGTACNCGATGTGGCGCTCACGGAGTGAGAGCCTTCCCAGTGAGGTCTCACNGNGAGGATTCCCGGTGTTTGTCAACGCGATTGTNGGNGCTTNGNGCGGATAGCAAAGTTCTCGCATATAGTGCCGATTTGCCGATAACTTAGAGCACGACAAATCTTTTCGGTCATTTTCCCATACTTCCTGTAGAAAATATTGAAAAGGAGGTATGCCGTTTTCTGATGTTTGGGAAGACGACGGAAAATATTTTTCCAGGAATATATTTCCTTGTAAATATTCTCATACCCTTTTTTGAGCTGTTCAGGGGAAAGTCCGATAGGATTATATACCACTTCCGAAGTAGTGTAGTTTCGTAAATCAAAGTCAGTTATGCGTCCGGCGTTCATCATGTCCTGATGTTGTTTCGTGCCGGGATATGGGGTGAGAATGTGAGAGGTGACGGTTTCGATTTTGTTTCTAACAATCCAGTCGAGAGTNTGGCGGAATGTGTCGGNGGTGTCACCGTCAAGACCGAAGACAAAACTTGCGTTTATCATAATTCCTCGGTCGTGAATCTCTTTTACGAGTCTCTCATATCTTTTTACAGAGTTTTGACTTTTGCTGACCCCTTTGAGGGCATCCTCGCTTAATGATTCGAACCCAATGAAAAGCCCACTGCATCCGGCTTCTTTCATCTCATCGAGGAGTCCCGGGATGTCGGCTACATTGGCTGAGACAGCTGCATGCCATTTTATACGCATGGGTTTGATTCTCTTGAGAAATTCCCGGGTCCATTTAGGATTTCCTATGAAATTGTCGTCAATAAACATGATGTGTCGTTTCCCAATCTTGCGAATGTCATCAATTACATCTTCAATTGGCCTATTGACAAATGAATTACGAATATTGCTGCAACTGTTATAGCAGAACTCGCACTTGAAGGGACATCCCCGACTTGCTGAAACAATATTGACATATAGGTATTTGGACGAATCCACCATATCATAAGCCGGGGGCGCCATTTCTTCAGGGAGAAGCCGGGTGCAAGAATAACGCGGTTTTAAGCATCCCTTTCTATAATCTTCGATGATGTCAGGCCAGGTCTTTTCAGCGAATCCTATCGAAAGAGAATCGAAATATTTTTCGGCACTTTCAGGGGAGGAGGTGATGTGAATCCCCCCGGCAACAACCTTAATCCCTTTCTTTTTCAGGATGGAAGAAATTTCAATTGCTCGCGGGAGGGTATCGACCGTGACAGTTATTCCGGCGATATCGGCAGAGAGAGAAGAGAAGTCAATATCCTCGATATTCTCATTCAGGATAGAAATTTCATTTCCCTCGCGGACGATGTTTGCTACAGTGAGCAAGCCAAGAGAGGGAGCCATTCGGGTTTTCAAGGTGGTATCCATAGGTCGCATCCTCATTTTGGGCTGTATAAGAGCTATCTTCATATTTAATAGGCTTTATTGAGTTGTGGAATAGGGTTAAGGTAGAAGCATTTCCTGAAACCATGAGGACTGTTGTCTATGTCCCAAGGGCGAGGATAGAGGGTGGCGCAACCGAAGTGTAGGTGGGATGGGGTATTGGCAGCATTTCCGGAGTTTCCGACAGTGCCGATAGTTCCTCCGATTGACAGAGGATGGGTCTTCACTTCGTCAAGATGAGCGTAATAGTGGAGTCTCCAGCCCGGAGCGAGAGTAATCACACAATTACCACCTTTTCCAGGCATGTGCCCGGCGAAAAGCACAAGTTCTATCGGGTAAGCGGTTCTTACGGTGGTGCCTTTCTTCTTGAAAATGTCCACACCCTTATGTGTAATGGAGGTGCCCCATGGATAATACCAGAAAGACTGTGGATGGTAATCGGAAGAAGATGCTCCTTCCACGGGATTGCGGAAAGGGAGGACGAGCATAATGAATCCAAAGAGGAGAACATTTGTTGAGACAATAAGGAATTTTTTAATTCTGTTCTTTTTCATTGTGACTAAATATTCATTGTTTTGAATTAAAATGTCTGAGACAGTGCAAAGGTAAACAGAATTAGGAGGCTGACCATTGAAAGAGACAGGCGGATGTATGGAGAGCCGGGTTTAATGTGTGGAACGGTAAAGCGAACTATGAAAATAATAAATATAATAAAAGGAGCAGGATTGACTTACAATCGTGCTCCTTGATGAAAGTGAAGGTTATTTTGCTGATGATTTCCTGAAAACGAGTATCGGCGCCGGAGGTGCAGTCGTGTTGTATTTAACAAGTTTGGCTTTGGTCTCCTCCGGTATGTAAATATTTCCGTCGGAGGAGCGATGGAAAGTATAGGCGTTTCCTCCTGTGATATATATTGCATCCACAAACCCGTATTCACGCAGTGCATCTGCGAAGTCATACATAGTTTCCTTATGTTTGCTGACCACATAATACATTTTTCCGTCAGCCATTCGTCCAATTCCTGCTCTTTCCACTTTTCCGTGAAGCATAAAATCCGTTGGCAGCTCTCCGTCGCCCAGCAGAGTATATTGGCGGAAGAATGAACCGTCATTGTTTTTAACGAAATCAGCTACCTTGTCAGATAGAGAAATTCCAATAGCTATCACTCCATCTTTGGAAATAGCAAGATATGAAGGGCGTTTCCGGGGTTCTTTGGCGGGCATTTCCTTACCGTTAATGACGACTGTGCCCAACATAGAGCCGTCAGGATGATAATCAGCGGAGCGCATGAAAAGCACTAAAGAGGAGTCAGTGGTATCAGGCATTTCCCTTTCAAGAGAAGCAGTAAGGCCGTCAAGGGAAAACATATCGAAGACCACACCGAATATACTGTCAGAGGTCACAGTAGTCCCGTCGGCTCTTTTGGGGATTGAGGCTTTCAGAATCTCAATATTCTGTTTGTCGCTGACGGAAGAGGCGACCTCCGGTTTTTCCGTAAAGAAAACAGTTGCCACTATCAAGATTGCAGCCAGCAGAAAACTCGTAAGCACAATCAAGGCTATTATCAAACCTTTGTTGCTTTTCGCTCTTTGCTGCGCCTTCTTTTCCCGGAATGGAGAGAAAGAATCCTTTAAGGGAGAGCTGTCGGTGGTGTCTTCAATAGTGAAGGTGGGAATCTCCGGACGACGGTCGTCGCTCCGGATTTCATCATCAATATCAATTATTGGTTGATCCGTCTTCATAATCGTTCAATTCGTTTTTTAATTTTTGCAGGGAGTCGCGACCGAGTTTCACCATTCTTAAAGCGGGGATGCGAGTGTCGAGGGTATGTCCACCAAAACGAATCACCCTATCGGGCACATTTACGACTCTTATGTGTTTTTTGTTTACAATCAGACTTCTTCCAACCCTTGAGAAAGGGTTGTTTCTGAGCTTTTGGAAATATTCCTCAAAGTAATGGAGCTGGAAAGTCATTTTGTGAGAAGTGTTGTTGGCCAGCATAAGGTCGCAATAATTACCGTCGGCGAGAATATAAACAATCTCGTCGACGGCCACTCTTACTATTTCAGTTGTTGTCGAGATTTTAAGCCATTCCATATATGAATGAACGAAAATCTGTGGAGGTTAATTGTCTGGGGCGCATAAAATAAGCGCCCCGGAGTCTTCCCTCTTTCTTCAGGGTCAGAGATAGGTGTTGACCAACTGCTTGATGATTCTGCCGGCATTGCCAACTGTAGTGCGATAGATTAGCTTACCCTTGGGGCTTTCCACAACCTTGAAAGAGGTGTCATGGAGGGCATACAGGTCGTTGACCGTATAGCCGGCGAGATTATCTTCCGAGAAAACCTCGCAATCATTCCCGCTTTTCTTGTAGTAGATGGTTACGCTTTCCCCGTTTGAGAGGGTAGCGGTCTGCTCTATGATGATCTCATTGGGCATCATGGAGAAGATTTTCGAGCTGGATGGCTTTTCGGAGGAAGTAGCGGCGTTAGCTGCAGGAGAGGTCAGCAGACCTGCGAGTGTGATGACGAGGGTCATCATCAGGAAAGTGATTTTTTTCATCTTTTTTTTTTGTGATTTTATTAAAGTTTGTCTTGTTGACGCTGTAAAATTACATTGCCGAACGTAGGTGACCAAATAATCGGATGTGGGATGTATGGGAAGACGGTTTGGATGTATGAGTCCGTATCCAAAGCTACTTATTGTGCTGTAGGGAACCAATTAATCTCACATCTCGACGAGTTTTCCGACCATAGGAATAAGAGATCTAAGTAGGTGATAAGAACTTTTGAGTTGGCTAAATTGTTTTATTATCAACACTAAGACAATAAATTATGAATAAAAAGATTGATGGAATGCTTACGCAAGCGGATAATGCGATACTTGTTGTCGATATGCAGAACGATTGGGTTCTTCCCTCATCTCCGCTTCATGTGGCAGGAGCGTATGCAACCCTTCCGGCCATAGCAAAGTTTCTTGATTATGGACGCGCAAATGGCTGGGCAGTAATCTACATATATCGTATCCATCGCCCCTCAGGAATAGATGCAGAGTTGTTCCGCAGACACTATTTCGAAGAAGGACATCCAATATGCATTGCGGGCACCCCCGGCGCTGCAATACCTGATGAAATCAAGCCAAAGCAAGGAGACATAAGCATCACGAAGCAGAGATTCAGTGCATTCTTCCAGACTGACCTTGATCTGGTGCTCCGTGGTCTGGGAGTCAAGAAGGTTTTCGTCACCGGTACGCAATATCCTAATTGTATACGCTCGACGGCAGTCGATTCCATGGGTCTGGATTACAACACAACGGTAGTCACAGACTGCTGTTCAGCCGCTACCGAAGAAGTTGCCAATGCGAACATCTTCGACATACGCAATATGGGCATTCCATGCATCCCATCTTCGGAGATAATGAAGTAACGCGGTCTTATATCTTACAAAAAAGCCTTAACATATGTCTTCACTGACTTATGTTAAGGCTTTTTTTAGATGGCTTCCCACAAAACTTGCCACTATTGTTTAAGTCCGGAGAAGAGTTTATCCTTAAGTTTCTGATATAGGAAAGATATACAGAGCAGAACGGCACCAAGAAGAATGAAAACGATTATTCTTCCAAGCACAGGAAGCTTCCATATATCATAAGCTACGAGTTTTATGAGGAGGATAGTGAAAAACACCAACCCTTCGACACGAAGTGCGACCTTCTTGAAATACATACCTGCAAGCATCAGCAGAGTGCCTGAAAGGATTAGAGCCACGGATAAACCGGCACTATAATATCTTGAAAGGTTAAAATTACTAAGAGCCGACATCATACACACTATCAGGAAAACAGCTGCCGTCAGAGAGTAATATACAGTATAGCCTTTCTTTCCGGACACCGTCTTAATCGCAAATATCCTTTTGGCAAAGATAAACAAAGAGGAAGCATAAACCAGGGCGGCCAACCAGTGTATTGCTATTCCGGCACTATCAACGGGGTAAGGAAATACAACATTCAGGGTGAAGAACAAGAGTCCGGCAAACGGAAGGAATCCCGACGAGTATCTACTGAGTCTACCAAATATGCTTACTGCAAGAATTTCCGCCATGAAAACCAGTTCGATAACGGCCGGTGACGTCATGTGGTCAAAGAGTCTGTCGAAGAATCTTATGGAGGACAGGAAGATAAAGCCACATCCCAGATACAGGGTCAGGCCGTAAAAATTCCGACAAATTAAATTACTTACGCCAGAGATTTTATCCCAGTTGCGGTCAATTAATACGGAGATTGCAGTATAGGCCGCTCCCATGCAGAGGAATTCTGCATTTGAAGGATAGTGGGAAGAATAGTCAAATGTGAGTCGGAGAAGAGTTGCGATGGTGACGAGTGATATGCAAAAAGATGCGTAAAGAAGTAGTTTCCCCTTAGTTGATATGAAAGCCACCATAAGGATTAGGGCATACAGGGAAAAAGCAACTGACTGCACCGAAAGGGTTCCGAATTGAATCGGAATGAAAAAAGCAGCGAATATCACAATTAGCCACAGTGAGATAGAAGAGAGGACAGAATGATAATCTTTTCGTTTGAAATAAAGTAATATAAGGAGATTTACAGCGGAAACATAGATAGGGAAGAATCCTTTCATAAAGATAAAGGGGGGAGTCGCTTCCACAAGTTTTAACGACAACACGAGATAAATCAGAGGATTGAGCACGGATATAATGAGGAGGCAGAAAAACATAAGACCGTTCTTTTTTTCCGTCTCAAGCTCAACAGCGATTGGAAATGAGAAAAGAGTGAAGAAAAGAGTTGAGAAGCTCACAGTTGCAAGAGGGGAGACCGAGGCGGTATAGCCGTATGAAATGTTCATTCCCACAATAGCCCATGTAAGAAGAATTGCAGCCACCGAAAGTTCCCACCAATGCCGTCTCATTGTAATTATGAACATAGCTATCGAGAGGAGCGCCACATATGCAAAGAGCATTATGACATTATGACTACCAGTCGTTATGAGGAATGGTGAGACATAACTTCCAATTATTGCTATCATTGCCAGCTCACGCCTGTCATATCGGAGCGAAAGGAAAATCATCATCGCAGAGAGAAACACAAACAGTCCTAATGCCAGACTCCAAGAAAACAAACCGTAGGATTGATGGGCAATTGCAATAGTGACAAAGCAGATAGCGAAAGCCCCGCCTGCAAGGACAGAAGAGAAACTTCTGTATTTATTCCTCAACTTAAACGCTATCCCCCAGATTGTAAATCCTGTCAACAGTCCGAGCAAGGTACGTCCCAGTTCATTTATCCAATCATTATCAATGGCGTATTTTACGAAGAAACCTATGCCGATGACCAAGGCGAGAATACCTATTTTACTGAATAGATTTCCTCCAATGTATTTTTCGAAAGATATTGACCGCTTTTCCTGTTTGCTCTCCTTATCTAATTTATCGGCGGAGTCGGACTCACTCCGGGTGGCAAAGAAGGGTGGCGGCTCGTGGCGTGACAAATCCTCATCCGAAGATGCGGGGGCAAGGTTTTGGGATGTTTTGTCAAGAGTCATCGTAAGGGGCGGAGGGGTCGAGGCCTCATCTTTCCTTCCCGTTTCATGGATATTATGTGTGTCGAACATAGCTTTCATTTCCTGCAGCTCGGCTCTTATCCTGTCTAATTTCAGGAAATTCGATATTGAGAGAAGCAGGAGGACAATCATCATGAATATAATCCAGTAATCCATAGACAATGATTTTAGGTTTATAATGGCAAAGGTAATTATTTTTTATTAATCATGGTCGGAGAAGTTGATAAAAATAAAGTTTCCGGATTAAACAACCCGGAAACTTTATTTTATCATTAAGAAATTTGTAAAAACTTATTGCATACCGCCGCCCTCGTATGAAGATGAGGGCATATCCATCTCATCACCACCACGTTCACGCGGTTGTTTCCCTTTCATATTGCCGAAAGAGTATTTTATAGTCAGGCGGACAGTAGTACCCCCGCGCCAACGTTCATTATACTGAGAATATCCGGGACCGTTGGTAGTGCTCTTGAAGCGACGGGAGTTGAACACGTCACGGCAATTGAGGGAGAAAGACCAAGCACCTACATTCTTGCGGAGACCTAAGTCAAGACCCCAACCACCTTGACGAGACCCTTGAGCAGTCAGCATCTTGGAATTATATGAACCGGTAGCCTGAAAAGAGAGACTCCAGGGGAGGCGCAAACTGGCCATGATTCGAGCATCCCAAGCGAAACTATTCTGTTTATCGCCGGAAATGAGTTCGGAAAAATCGTTGTCACCAACAAAATTATATGTCCATGCGCTTATATGGTTATTATAAAGGTTGACGGTGGTGGTCAAATCAAGACGGCTTTTGAAAAGGGAATTTTTCACCACAATCTCACATCCCGCGTTGTTTTCATCTGCCACATTAGCCCAAGTAGAATACATCACCTCTCCGTCCAGAGCGCTGACACGGTTGATCATGTTGGAAGCGGTGCGCATATAAGCTGACACAGAAATGATGTGGTAAGTCCAAGATTTCAGATAGTTGAGCTCGAAGGAGTTGGAATATTGCGGCTGGAGCTCCGGGTTACCATATGATACATTTGTAGGGTCAGAATAATCACGGAAAGAATTCAGCTGACCACCCCAAGGGCGGCGAAGACGGCGAGTGTAGTTAATCTGGAGCTCATTGTCATGCGGGAGAGCCCAAGATATGTAAGCCGAGGGGAATAGAGCGAAATTATTTTTCTTATATTCCGGCACATCAGCTTTAGATTCAAACTCAGGAGTCCCGTTGTCAAAACCAAGACATGCGAGGGAACGTGTGCGCACTTGCCATTGCTCGGCCCGAAGACCTGCGGAGAAACTAAAGTTCTTAACCTTACCACCCAGAGTGGCATAGAAGGCATTGATATCGTTGGAGTATATGAAACGGTTGAAGCGTCCGGGATTGAATGTCATATCTTCAGCGGAAGAGCCGGTGAAATAATCAATGGGAGAATTTTCGTGACTGAAATTTCCATTATACCCCGCTTCCAGTTTGAGGTTGTCGTTGAGCTGATTAGTATAGTCAACTTTCGCTTCCCAGGAGTTGCTTCTTACCCTCATGTTGCGTTCCTGATAATCCTTTTCCTCAATGTCTTGAGGAGAAGAGGGATAAAGGATATCCTGAAGATAAGATGTCCACCCGTTGTTACCCCAGAAATTATAAGAGCCGGTTACGTCGAGAGAGTGGTTATCTCTCCATTTGTGGACATAGCTTACTTCACCGTGAGCCACTCGCATGTCACCGTTTGAACGGGATTTGTTGACATTTGAAGACCAATTCCCCGGGACGTTTGAAACGTAATTAGTTGTAGAGTGTCCCCAATTATGTCCGAACATGCCGAATCCGTTAGCCGAGATGTCATCCTTGTCAGTAAGATGGTAGGTCGCACCGAGACGCACGAAAAGACCATTTCCGTGCGCCGGACTTTCACCGTCAGAATTGGTGTATGTGCCATTATCGAAAGTTCTGCGCATGATGGAGCCTCCGGTATTGTGGCGCATTCTGAACCCGACACCGGCGAATGCATCAACTTTGCTGCTGTTGTAGTTGACGTTGACACTTGCATTGCCGCCTCCGCGAGTGTTTGCGCTGAGTTCAGCACTACCATAATAACCGGCCTTACGGTCTTTCTTCAAGACGATGTTGATTATTCCGGCTGTTCCCTCCGGACTGTATTTTGCAGAGGGGTTTGTTATTACTTCGATTTTTTCAATAGTTTCGGCAGGAATCTGTTCGAGAATCTGAGCACGATTATCGGCGGTAAGACCTGATTCCTTTCCATTTATCCAAATTGTGACAGAAGAATTACCACGGAGGGAAACTTCACCATCCTGATCGACTTCCACAGAAGGTATTGACTCAAGAAGCTCGGAAGCAGACTGTCCGGCGGCTGTTATGTTGGCATCAACAGTGAAGACCTTTTTGTCGAGTTCGAATTTCATTTGGCTGCGAATACCCTCCACGACCACTTCCTTAAGGACTTCGGTGTTTTCGGCCATGCGTAATGTGCCAATATTAATGTCGCCTCCTTTTATTTCTACGGCTCTTTCCTGGTCAATGTTTCCGACGTTGCTCACTCTGACCAGATACTTTCCATCTTTGACAGCCGGGAGCTTAAAAAAACCGTTTTCGTCAGTATTTGTTCCTATTGTAAGGGGTTTACCGGTTGTTGCATTTATCAGCTGTACTGTTGCAAATTCAACAGGTTCGCCGTTTTCCTTACTGATTACTTTACCTGTAATATCACCTATCGCGAAAGCGAAACATGGAAATAATCCAGCGCATATCGGCAATATGTATTTTAGTCTCATAATGAAATCGTTCTTCTACAATTCTTTGTTTGGTTTGGAATGTATTCTTGAGATGAGACCATGTGGATTAAAAAAAGTTTAAAAACGGTGGGGTTATTTTTTCAACAAAGGGAGCCATTTTCCATAAGTCAGTATCCTCCAAATCCATTCGAGAGGGCCAAAACGGAAAAAATGCAACCAACCTTTACTAAAAATTATCTGGAAGAGGAACACAGAGGCCGCGATTAGCTCGGTCTCCCATAATCCAACTGAGGCTCCCAATCCAAAACCTATGCCATAGAAGAGGAGGGCTCCAATAAGCGATTGAGAAATATAATTTGTGAGAGCCATTCGCCCAGGCCAAGCAAACCATTTCCAAATAGGAGATTTCGGGAAATGGAGGCAAATGAGGCCGAGGAGAGCTGCATAACAGAACCCAAGAGGATATACACTTACGGCATAAAGCAATGAATGAATCCCTATGCCAAACGAATGGCTGCTGATTCCGCTAAGAGCATACAGACATGAAAAAGGGATACCAATGACGGCGCCTATAGAAGCAACCCATTGAAGAAGTCTTTTATGTGCGCCCAGATTGGCATACATTTTCCTGCGCCCGATAGTAAACCCTATTAGGAAAAGACCGAACACCTTGAAATAGCGATTTCCATCGACAAACTCATAAAGTCTTTCCCACGCACCTTGAAGTAGAAACTCCTGAACTTCCCGATAGCTTTGTGCATCACGCAGCCAGCTTCCGAAATTTTCTTCAGTTATGCCATAAGTCGCTGCCGTTTGCCACCAACGTTCGTAAGGATAAGAGGCGAGGAATGTGTTTGTGGCTTCGCAGAGGGCATCAATCCCGACCGGAATAAGGAGGAGAAGTGATGCTAAGGTGAGGAGTTTTCTGTCAGATAAATTTCTGAACAAAGGGAGTAACATTCCAAGCAGAGCGTAGAGGAGAAGAATGTCACCACTCCATATGAGCATGAGGTGAGTGCAGCCTATCAGCGCGAGAATTGCCATCCTACGATAAAATATCCGGAATCCATCGGCTCCGCGTTCAGCGGCATTGGAAATGATAATTGAAAATCCGATTCCGAAGAGGAGAGAGAAAAGAGTATAGAATTTGCCGTCGATAAAAAGGTATAAGAAAAATTTCACGATATTGTCAGTATCGGCCGAAGGCATAGATGCGAGAGTCGCGTCTGACTGGAAAGTATAAAGGGAAAACTCAGGGTAGTTTGCAAGGCAGACGCCAAGCAAAGCAAAACCTCTCAGAGCATCAAGGAATATTTGTCGTTTTGAAGGAATCACCGGTGCTCCTCCGGAATTATTACTTTTGATTGTCATATCTTCATGAGGTTAGAAACATAATGATTTTGCAAATTTAGGTATTTTTTGTGGGAAGCTGTATATGATGTTTGGCTGAGTTATCAGGAAATGTTAACTTTGTATCAGTTATGGAAGTTGTTTAAACTTTTTACGGGGTTGTTTATTTTTATAAAGATTTCTTTAAAAAGGAGACCTCTTTGCCCGTCTTCAGCCGGACAAAGAAAAAGTTTAAACAACTTCATGAGGAAATTGCTAAGAATTATATGAAAAAGACGATATTTTTGACAGGGGGAACCGGCGTTATGGGATTTGAGACTTTGAAGGAATTGCTAAGGAGAGGTGAATTTAAAGTCAGATTGCTGGTTAGAGAAAGCAAGAAGAATCGAAGGAAACTGAAGCAGTATGCTGCCCATCCTGACGTGACGTTGATATGGGGAGATCTTATGAATGAAGAGGATGTAAGCAGAGCCTTAGGGGATGCAGAAGTTGTCCTCCATCTTGGGGGTATGGTTTCTCCAATGGCAGACCGCTATCCTGATCTGACCATGAAAGTAAATGTGGGAGCAGCGCGAAATATAGTGAACGCTATCAAGAAATGCCCCTCTCCGGATGATGTGGCATTGGTCTACATAGGCAGTGTTGCCCAGACGTCAGACCGACAAGAGCCTTTTCATTGGGGGCGGACGGGCGATCCGATAATGGCATCAAAATATGATTATTATGGAGTGTCCAAGATTCTTGCAGAGCGTTTGATAGCAGAGTCAGGCTTGAAAAAATGGGTCTCCTTGCGCCAATCGGGAATATTGCATAAAGGTCTTATATTCAATGGTTCGGATCCGATATCTTTCCATGTGCCACTGAACGGTGTTTTGGAATGGTCAACAGTAGAAGATTCAGCACGCCTGATGGCAGGTGTATGTGAGAGGGATGTGCCCGATAGTTTCTGGCGTAATTTCTATAATATAGGGAGCGGGAAAGAATTTCGCCTCACTAATTATGAGTTTGAGGTGCTTTTACTCAAAGCGCTCGGATGTCCTCCTCCGGAGAAAGTTTTTGATGCGGCCTGGTTTGCGACACGTAATTTCCACGGTCACTGGTATGAGGATAGTGACAGATTGAATACTTTGATACCTTTTCGGGAGGAGATAAGTGTGGAGGATTATTTCTCGCGGATGAAAAAGTGTATGCCATGGTGGATGAGTCTTACGCCGTTGGCGCCTGCATTTCTTATAAAGTGGGGTATGAAGCAGGTTGCCAAGACCAAGGATTATGGCACACTTGATTGGTTGCGCCGCAACGATTGTGAAGATAAGATAGAAGCTTTTTTCGGGAGTCGTGAGGAGCAGAGGAAGATAGGAAGCTGGAAAGATATAGATCTGCGACACCCTTCTGATCACCCTGTGCATCTTTCCCATGGTTATGATGAGACAAAAGCTGAATCGGAGCTTGATATTACAGATATGCAGGAAGCTGCCCGTTTCAGGGGAGGGGAGTGCCTTTCTGAAGAGATGGATAATGGAGATCTTGATACACCCTTGAAGTGGAGATGTGCGTTCGGACATGAATTTGAGGCCACCCCCCGCGTAGTGCTCAAAGGTGGTCATTGGTGTAAGGAATGCCTTCCGGCACCCTGGCGATATGAAGAGGAAGCGCGGGTTAATCCATTTCTTGCTCAGGTATGGCAGTCAAAATCATAGAAAGTTACGACTCCCAAAAGAAACATTTGGCAGGATGGATTAAATTGTATATATTTGTGGCGACATAATCTAAAGAAGAATATGATTCAACTAAACTAAACATACATGAAAGAAACAGAAGAAAACCTGACAACAGGTACGGGTCTTCCGGAAAATGCCTTTCGGGAACTCGGAGCCGACGAGCAGTACACTCCGGTGATGCATCCGGCGCATGATCAGGCTGAGGTGACTCCCTATTCGGTCATTACGGGTATCGTGATGGCGATAATCTTTTCAGCCGCCGCTGCTTACCTCGGTCTTAAAGTGGGACAAGTGTTTGAGGCAGCTATCCCCATCGCAATAATAGCGGTTGGTCTCAGCAATGCTTTAGGAAAGAAGAGCCCGTTGGGACAGAATGTGATTATCCAGAGCATCGGTGCCTGTTCCGGAGTGATTGTAGCGGGAGCTATCTTTACTCTTCCCGCGCTCTTTATCCTTCAGGCCACCTATCCTGACATCACGGTGAAATTTTATCAGATCTTCCTCTCATCTCTCTTAGGAGGCATCCTCGGCATCTTGTTCTTTATCCCCTTCCGCCGTTATTTCGTAAAGGATATGCACGGTAAATACCCCTTCCCGGAGGCTACGGCTACCACACAGGTGCTTATCTCGGGAGAGGCGAAGGGTTCTTCGGAAGGGGGGCAGGCGAAGACTCTGATCGTAGCTTCCCTTATCGGTGGTATCTACGATTACATTGTAGCCACCTTCGGCTGGTGGGCTGAAAACGTGACCTCGACCGCATCCGGCTGGGGACAGGCGATAGCGGAGAAAACAAAGGTTGTGCTCAGTTGCAACACCGGTGCGGCATTGTTAGGTCTCGGTTATATCGTGGGGCTGAAATACGCATTCGTAATCTTTGCGGGTTCGATATTCGTGTGGTGGATAGTTATTCCATTGATGGGGACGTATGGTAGTGAGGCACTGACGGCCATGTCACCTGACCAGATATTCAAGGATTATGCCCGAATGATCGGCATTGGAGGTATAGCAATGGCCGGAGTCATAGGCATTATCAAGTCGTGGGGTATCATCCGTCAGGCAGTCGGTCTTGCCGGACGCGAGCTGAAAGGTAAGTCAACCGGTGCGAAAGAGATTCGCTGGCAAATGGATATTTCAATGAAGCATATCGTCTTCTTCATTGTCATAGCTTTGGTGGCGGTGCTGCTTTTCTTCTGGTTTGGCGTCATCCACACTTTATGGCAAGCACTTGTGGCATGGGCTGTGGTCACGATAATCGCGTTCCTTTTCACAACTGTAGCTGCTAATGCAATTGCAATTGTAGGTTCAAATCCAGTGTCAGGCATGACGCTTATGACTCTTATCATAGCCTCAGCGATTTTTGTAGCAATCGGGTTGAACGGCACTTCCGGAATAGTAGCCTCAATGGTTATCGGAGGCGTTGTCTGCACGGCCCTTTCAATGGCAGGGGGATTTGTGACAGACCTTAAAATCGGTTATTGGCTTGGCTCCACACCCAAGAAACAGGAAAGCTGGAAATTCCTCGGCACACTTGTCTCGGCTGCGACTGTAGGTGGCGTCATCATGATTCTCAATCAGGTGTATGGTTTTACTGGGGAAAACGCTCTGGTTGCACCTCAAGCAAATGCAATGGCGAAAGTCATAGAGCCACTTATGATGGGTGGAGACACTCCCTGGATTCTTTATATGGTTGGAGCTATCCTGGCTTGCATACTCAACTGGCTCGGTGTTCCGGCTCTTGCGTTCTGTTTAGGAATGTTTATTCCGTTGTCACTAAACACCCCGATGCTCGTGGGAGGTGCAATCGCATATTTTGTAAGCAATTCTTCTAATGATCAGAAGGTGAATGACGCACGACGCGACCGCGGTACACTTCTTTCTTCCGGACTTATAGCTGGCGGTGCATTGTTCGGAGTGTTTGCAGCAATCACCCGTTTTGCCGGATTTGAATACGTCAATCCGCTTTCAGAAGGATTGACACAGATTCTCGGATGTGTGGCGTATCTTCTTCTTATAGGTTACCTTATCTGGGACAGCAAGCGAGCAAAGTAAGAACGAAAAAATAGTAGAAATAAGAAAGAGGGAAGCCGTGAGACTTCCCTCTTTAAATATTATAGGCGTATGCATATAATACTAAATGCCTAACCAAGCTTTGATTGTGGCTTCGTCAACGCCATTGGCTTTAAGTCTTTCGGCTGCTTCAAATAGACCTTCCGCTCTACCTTCGGCTCTGCCTTCTTCTAAAGCTCTTTCTTTGGCAGTTTTTAGCACTGCGTTATAATCTCTTGCTCTCATAAGGCATGCTTCGTAGATGCCGCGTTCTGCGGGAGGGAGGGTAGCCACATCACTTACACTTTTAAGATATTCGAAAATATCGTTGTCTGTCGTAAAAGATACACGTTGCATATTTCCCATATTTTTGATATTATAAATCCATTGGTCGAACTCTGAAGAACAATCTTCTTTTTGGTCGAAACCGGTTGTATCCGGACAAAGGAAAATAAAAGAATTTTTTTACTATAGTATTGTGTTAATTAACCCGGTCCGTGTCGCTGCCCCTCGAAATAATACCTTCCGGCTCACACCCCGTCGCACCGGGCACTCACGGAGTGAGCGCCCACCCGGTTAGCCCTTTCTCCGAGGTGGTAGGGTACTCAGGGCATTCGCCGAATGCCCGATCGTAGCAATAAGCTAACTCCCTCCACGCACTTAAATACCCTCCGGCAATACCCGGGCATTCGGCGAATGCCCTAATCTCCATATTTTGCTCAACCACGTCGCACCGAGGGTGTTGGAAAAGAAGTTGCCTGTGGCCTTCGTTTACATTTTTTTGTGGGAAGCGGTTTAAATCCTTCATCATAGATGGGGTCAATTACTAAAGTATGTGATTCATTAATCATGATAGGGAATTGAATTATAATTGAATGCAAAAATAGGAATAAAAAATGGTTATTCAAAATTGGGGAGGAATTTTGAGAGAAAAAAGGGTAGCATTTGTAGTTACTCTCTCTGAAAATTGGTCTTCTTGTGAAGTAATGATTGAAAACAGTAAAAAGCGTGGCTACAGAGTTGAATCAATAGCCACGCTTTTTATTACATATGATATAGGTAAGCAGTAGATTATAAAAATCTTAGGCGTTACTTACTATCAGAGTAGGGATAATTTGTCAGAGTTTAACTTTGAGACGTTCGTCGTTTTGGATAAGCCATTGTGCGATTTGCACAGCATTGAGAGCGGCTCCTTTCTTGATCTGGTCACCGACCACCCAGAAGCTGAGACCGCAGGGATCGGCGAGATCTTTGCGGAGACGCCCTACGTAGACAGGATCCTGGCCGGTTATATCAAGAGGCATGGGATATGCTTTCTCAGCAGGATTGTCTTTCACCACGAGACCGGGAGCTTTCTCGAAAGCTTTCTGTACCTCTTCAAGAGATACGGGTTGCTCAGTTTCAATCCAGATAGCCTCGCTATGGGCGCGAAGAACGGGGACACGCACACAGGTAGCGCTGACTTTGATATCGTCAGAATGCATAATCTTGCGTGTCTCATTAAACATCTTCATCTCCTCCTTGGTGTAGCCGTTGTCGGTGAAGACATCCACGTGAGGGATAAGATTGAAAGCAAGTTGGTAAGCAAACTTCTCGATTGTAGGTTCCTTCCCTTCGTTTAGTTCCTTGAACTGCTCGATAAGTTCTTTCATAGCCGAGGCACCGGCGCCGCTGGCAGCCTGGTAAGTCGCAACATGTACTTTCTTGATGGGAGAAAGATCATGTATCGGCTTGAGGGCAACGACCATTTGGATGGTGGTGCAGTTGGGGTTGCCGATAATGTTGCGCGGACGGTCAAGCGCGTCCTCACCGTTCACCTCAGGCACAACGAGAGGCACATCCGCATCCATTCGGAAAGCACTTGAATTGTCGATCATCACCGCACCGTGGCGCGTGATGACGTCGGCATATTCCTTTGAAGTTCCGGCACCTGCGGAAGTGAAAGCGATGTCAACACCTGAGAAGTCGGAATCCTTTGAAAGGAGCTCCACTTTCACTTTCTTGCCCCTGAAGTCATATTCACTTCCGGCGCTGCGGGGCGAACCGAAAAGGCGGAGATTGTCAACAGGGAAATTCTGCTCATCGAGCACTTTGAGAAGCTCCTGGCCAACGGCCCCGCTTGCTCCAACAATAGCTACATTCATAAGAGTAAACAAATATTAAAAGGGGGAGATTACTGTTTGCCGGAAGTAGCGACCGAACGGTTGATTTTCTTCACGAGACCCTGAAGCACTGAGCCGGGGCCGAGTTCGATGAATACATCAGCGCCGTCGGCGATCATGGCCTCTACATCCTGAGTCCAGCGCACGGGGGCAGTCAGTTGTTTGATGAGATTTTCTTTGATTTCCTCGGGGTCAGTATGAGGTTTTGCGTCCACATTCTGATAAACAGGACAGATGGGGGTCTCAAACTTGGCCGCAGCGATTGCCTCTGCGAGCTCCTCCTGCGCGGGCTGCATGAGCGGGCTGTGGAAAGCTCCGCCAACCTTGAGCTTGAGTGCACGTTTCGCGCCTGCGGCAAGCATCTTCTCGCAAGCCTTGTCAATACCCTCGACAGTTCCGGAGATAACGACCTGACCCGGGCAATTGTAGTTTGCGGGAGCCACGACATCATCAATTTCAGCGCAAAGCTCCTCAACTTTCTGGTCGGGAAGGGCGAGTACGGCAGCCATAGTGGAAGGCTGAGCCTCGCAAGCTTTCTGCATTGCGTGAGCGCGTGCGGAAACGAGTTTTAGACCCTCCTCGAAAGAGAGCGCGCCGGCAGCCACGAGGGCAGAGAATTCACCAAGGCTGTGTCCAGCCACCATGTCAGGCTTGAAGTCATCGCCGAGGCTCTTGGCGAGAATAACGCTATGAAGGAAGATTGCAGGCTGAGTCACTTTTGTCTGCTTGAGGTCTTCCTCCGTGCCTTCAAACATGAGGTCAGTGATTCGGAAACCGAGGATTTCGTTAGCTTTGTCGAAAAGGACACGAGCTTCAGCGTTAGTTTCGTAAAGATCTTTGCCCATTCCAACGAACTGGGCACCCTGTCCGGGGAAAACGTATGCTTTCATTTTTATGATTGAATTTGAATATTTTTGCAAAGTTAATAAAAAAACTGAATCATGGCAAATTGGGGGAGATAGGACCGACTTCAACGACACTCTACGGTGGGGTTTATGAGGAAGACTTTTTCAGTTGCGCGGGTGATGGAAGTGTAGAGCCAACGGTAGAAATCAGGCCCGACGGCATCGGGGGGGATCGCGCCCATGTCGATGTAGACGTGTCGCCATTGTCCGCCCTGTGCCTTATGACAGGTCACACAATATGCGTATTTTGCCTGCAATGCGTTGTAAAAAGGACTTTCCGCTACAGCCTTGAGTTTATGGGAAATCTCGCCCTCGGCCTCCGCCAAGACAAGTGTGTAGAACCGCTCCATCTCCTCACGCGGGATGTTGGCGCCATCCGTGACCAGGCTACGAAGCATTATTTTCGCAGCCACGGGGGTCTCCACCTCCGGCAGCCGCAGCTCGACGTCAGTGAACCATCGTCCATAGGCCTTCTCGTTTCGTCCTACCCATGTCACCTCTGCGGTCTCGCCGTTAGCGATGAAATTCTTCAGTTTGTTTATTTTGCTCCAATAATAGTCGTTTTTGCTGACTACAATCCTGTCGCCTTGCTGAAGAGGGGAGTCGGCATACATGACCATATTCCTTATCGCACGGTTGAAATTGTTAGCCCTTTTGTTGGAGCGGGTAATAATCAAAGTTTCCTCCTGCCCCACGAGTCCCCAGGAATCGGAAAGAGAATCGGCGAGTTCCTGAGAGGATATTGCCACAATATCCGGGAATCCACTTAGCATCAGACTGAAACGTTCGCGAGGAAGATCGACGAGAAGGGCCTGCCTCACAAGGGTAGCGTTGTGGAGGATACCACTGTCGGCGGCCTGTCTGACAGGTTTGTCAAGAGAGAAGCGGATGGGGTTGAGTCCTATCTGACGCAGTCGCTCCGGATTCATGGCAAGGCTTTCAGATTGCCCGACGGGGGGAAGCTGTGCGGTGTCTCCGACAAGAATCATAGCCGAGCCAGGCGCGGAATAGACATGACGGGAAAGCTGCTGGAGAAGGGAAGTCTGGAAATGTGGAGAATCAGTGATAAGAGAAGCCTCGTCTACAATGAATGTGGCGTAGGGGTCGCGGTTTTCAGCGAGAAAGAAGGTGGTGTTGGCAGGGTCAGTGGAATTACCCCGGAAAATTCTCTTATGAATTGTAGAGGCACGGTCGTGAGCCATAGCCGCGGCTACTTTTGCCGCCCTTCCGGTAGGGGCAAGGATTAGAGTCTTTCTGCCAAGGGAGCGCATAGCCTTCACGACAGCTCCAACCACAGAAGTCTTACCGGTGCCGGCATATCCATTAAGCACGAACACATCACGCGGTCCCCGTCTTTCGATAAACGTAGCGAGCGCGTGAATCAGAGCGAATTGACCTTCGTTAGGAGTGAAGGGGAGGAGCGATATGGCTGTACCGGCGAGGTTTTCCATTTCCAGAAGAATATGATATGAATGCAAAATTATAAAAAATCATCATTTTAGTATGCAAAAAAATAAAAAAACTGAGTAGTGTCATGAATAGGAGAAAGAGCAGAGCGTGAATAAAGGTAAAAATGAGTGAAAGATGAAAGGAAGATAGAGGGGTTAAGGTGAAATAAAAACTAAAAAGCAAAAAATCCGTAAAAATGGACGTTCGAATGGGTCAGGAATGAGATTTTTTTTATAAATTTGCAACACGAAAGCATAGGGGCGTAAGATAATCCCCTAAAGTCTTTAAAAGGGCACATGCTGAGTACTCTTATTTTACAAAGGAGGAAAAATTTAGACAATCAACAGATATTAAAAACATATCAAGACATGAAAATTGAAAAGATTATCGGTCGTGAGATTCTTGATTCTCGCGGCAACCCGACAGTAGAAGTAGACGTAACCCTTGAAAGCGGCGCATTCGGCCGTGCAGCAGTCCCCTCCGGCGCATCTACCGGTGAGAATGAGGCTCTCGAGCTCCGCGACGGCGACAAGAACCGTTATCTTGGCAAGGGCGTTCAGAAGGCAGTAGCAAACGTGAACGGTCCTATCGCAGAGGCACTCAAGGGTATGAATGCTCTTGATCAGATTGCAGTAGACGAGGCAATGCTCGCCCTTGACGGCACTCCCACCAAGTCAAACCTCGGTGCAAACGCAATCCTCGGTGTTTCTCTCGCAGTAGCGAAAGCAGCAGCCGACTATCTCGGTCTTCCCCTTTACAAATATATCGGTGGTGCAAACAGCTATGTACTTCCCGTTCCGATGATGAACATCATCAACGGTGGCGCACACTCAGACGCACCTATCTGCTTCCAGGAGTTCATGATCCGTCCGGTAGGCGCTCCTACTTTCAAGGAGGCTATCCGCTGGGGTGCAGAAGTATTCCACAACCTCAAGAGCGTTCTTAAAGCACGTGGTCTTTCCACAGCAGTAGGTGATGAGGGTGGTTTCGCACCGAAGCTCGAAGGAACTGAGGATGCCCTCAACGTCATCATGGAGGCAATCAAGAAGGCAGGCTACGAGCCCGGCAAAGACATCACAATCGGTCTTGACTGCGCTTCTTCAGAGTTCTATCAGAACGGTGTATATGACTACACCCACTTAAAGAACGGCGCAGAGAAAGAGGTTAACGGCAAGAAGCTCACAAGCGAGGAGCAGGCTAAATATCTCGAAGAACTCATCACAAAATATCCTATCGATTCTATCGAGGATGGTATGGATGAGAACGACTGGGAAGGCTGGAGAACTCTTACCAAACTCATCGGCGACCGTTGCCAGCTCGTAGGCGACGACCTGTTCGTAACAAACGTAAAATATCTCGAAAGAGGTATTGCAGAGGGTTGCGGTAACTCTATCCTCGTTAAGGTTAACCAGATCGGTTCGCTGACAGAGACTCTCCGTGCAGTAGAGATGGCACAGCGCAACAACTACACAGCAGTTATCTCTCACCGTTCAGGCGAGACTGAGGATGCCACTATCGCTGACATCGCAGTTGCAACAAATGCAGGTCAGATCAAGACCGGTTCTGCAAGCCGTTCAGACCGTATGGCAAAATACAACCAGCTTCTCCGCATAGAGGAGGAACTCGGCAAGGACGCTCAGTACGGCTACAAGAAGATCGCAAAGAAATATTAATTTATTCTCTTTAAGATATCGATAATAGCCCGGAGGAAATTCCTTCGGGCTATTTTTACCGTCTTTTCACACAAAAAACTGCGCCCCCAAAGTCTAATGGGGGCGCAGTTTTGTGTGTGTGAGAGTGGCTATTGCACTGTGTTAGTTACAGCCTTCTTCGCTTTTTTGCCTGTTATCATGACGTAGGCTGCTGCGAAGAGTCCGTTTGCGATAATCATCATAGCCTGGAAGCTCCACACAACAACACTGTAGGCCGTCCCTTCCACGCTTGAAAGTCCGAAGAGGGTCAGGGCAAACATTACGGCAAGGTTCCAGGGGCCAAGACCACCGTTGGAGGGGACACCGATTGAAACAGAACCGAACACGAATACTACCAGTCCCGGGATAAGACCGTAGGCCATATGAGGATCAGAGATAAGCTGTCGGGTGAAAGGGAATGCAAAGAAGCATAGATAGGTCTGGAGATAGTAGCATGTCCAGATTGCGAAAGTAAGGATGATGTAGAGCCACCATTTTTTCATCGTGAAAATCACCTTGAATCCGTCCCAAATGCGGTTGAGATTCTGGTTAAGCTTCTGCACCCAGCTCACAGTCTTGAAGAAATGGCAGATAGTCCAGAAGCCGGCAACCGCAACTCCAAGTCCAATCCAAAGGAAAGGATCGGCCGTGATGTCATCAATCTCCCTACCAAAAGAATATTTATGTAGAAAATCCATAAGGAAAGGGTGAGCGACGAAAAGAGCAAGTACGAGAAGAGCTATCACCATAACGAGGTCGGAACCACGGTCGCCTATGTCAGTGCCGATGACGGTAGAGAGGGGAGCTTTCTGCCGACGGCTCACGAAAACGCACCTCCATGCCTCTCCCAGTTCGGGAAAGATAAGATTCAAGGCGTAAGCGCCCCAGATTGTCACCCATTCTTCTACACGAGGCATCCTTTTGATTCCGGCTGCCCGCAGCTGGAATCCCCATCTCACACCACGAATCATGTGGGAGAGCATGGTTAGCAACATCATTGCCACAATCCACCAGAAATTAACCCCCTCGTGTATAATTTTCATAACCTCATGATAGTTTACCTTATGAAAAAGCCAAAGGATGAGTCCTATCGAAATTCCCAAAGGGACAAGATATCTGAGTCCGGTGCCGAGAAATTTCTTCACGGCATCTTTGGACAGGGTGTGTTCGTCTGTATTGGGAGCATGTGTAGACTTGGAGTCTGAGGAAGCGGACACGGACGAGGGACCTCCCGGCGATATTAAAGAGTCTGACTGATTATCCATAATAATAGCAAAATATGTGGAAAATTATAAACAGATACGGAAGCGGAAGTCAACCGTATATAGATTATAACAATTCGGAAATGATAAATTCCTTATGAAATGGCATCTTGAAGAAATATTTGTTTGCGGAGAGAGGTATTTTTGATGTCGATAACGAGCGACGACATGAGACGTAGGTAAAGAGAAGGAAAATATTGGAGGGAAAGTTTGAAAAGATGGTGAGAGGTTATGAATAGTATAAGGAAGATAGGCGAGTAGGTCAAAAAATTATTGAAGTTAGGTTGTATGATTCGGATAAAATGGTTAATTTCGCAAAGTAAACCCTTTTGGAAGCCTGGCAAGGAGTAAGGAAGGGCACGGATAGCAAAAACTAACCACAAAAATAGCAGAAATGAGATTTCCTGTATTAACACCCCAGGAGGCCGCCGAATTTTTCCACAACGGCGATAATGTAGGCCTCTCAGGATTCACCGCCCCCGGCGCGCCGAAAGTAATTCCCGGCGCTATAGCAGAGAAGGCGGAGCGCCTTCATGCCGAAGGAAAACCTTTCAAAATCAACATCTTCTCAGGGGCTTCCACCTCTGATAAATGTGACGGTGTGCTTGCGCGTGCGAATGCCATCGGTATCCGCACACCTTACCAGAACCTACCGGATCTCCGCAAGAGAATAAATGCGCATGATTGCCATTATTTCGATCTTCATCTTTCAGAGCTCGCTCAGAAATTCCGTTATGGTTTCTATGGCGATCTTGACGTTGCCATCATCGAGGTGAGCGACATTAAGGATGACGGCACGGCAGTAGTGGGTTTCGGTGTAGGAAACGTTCCGACATACGCCAAATATGCAAAGAAAATTCTTCTTGAGCTCAATCAGAAGATAGAGGGTAAGCTCTACGGGCTTCATGACATATATCTCCCTCTTGATCCCCCCAACCGCGACGTAATTCCAATCTTCAAGCCGAGCGATCATGTAGGTTCTCCGGTGTTGAAGCTTGATCCGGAAAAGATTGTCGGTGTTGTCATGAGCGATTCTTACGAGGGTGTCAAGGCTTTCACTTCACCGGATGAGACTACAAACAAGATTGGTGCAAACGTCTGTTCATTCCTCATCAACGAGATGCGTGCCGGCAGAATCCCTTCCACTTTCCTACCAATCCAGAGCGGTGTGGGCAATGTGGCAAACGCAGTGCTCTACGGTCTGGCGGATGCCAAGGAGATACCTAACTTTGAGATGTACACCGAGGTTATTCAGGATGCTGTCATCGATCTTATGAAGAGCGGACGTATTAAATACGGCAGCACCAGCTCCCTGACCGTCTCCAACGAGGTTGAGCAGGAAATTATCGACAATATCGATTTCTTCAAGGAGAAAGTAGTGATTCGTCCGGTTGAGATTTCCAACAATCCGGAGGTGATTCGTCGTCTTGGGGTTATCGCGATGAATACGGCTCTTGAAGTCGACATATTCGGTAACGTCAACTCTACTCATGTGACCGGCACAAAGATGATGAACGGCATAGGCGGCTCAGGCGACTTCGCCCGCAATGCTTACATCTCAATCTTCTCTTGCCCGTCAATCACTAAGGAAGGTAAGATTTCAAATATCGTACCGATGGTTTCTCACATGGATCATTCCGAGCACTCCGTGGATGTCATCGTCACAGATCAAGGTATAGCCGATCTTCGCGGCAAGGATCCCGTGCAGAGAGCTGAAGAAATCATCAACAATTGTGCTCATCCGATGTATCGCGAACTCTTGCGCGACTATCTGAAGATAGCCGGAAAGACCGGAGGCCAGACACCTCATACTCTCGGTTCAGCACTTTCCTTCCACACTGCATTCCTCTCTACAGGAGATATGCGTAACGCACAGTATTGAGATATCATAAGACTCAACATTGAGTTAAAATAAGACTCAACATCAATTAATTAAAAAACTAACCCACAGGAAATGTTAAGTGAATGCGAGACATTTCCTGTGGGTTAGTTTTTTTATTACTCAAGGAGCGAAGTTGTTATTGTATAATTATCTTTTCTTTTTTATTTCCGGTACATTTTATATATAATCCGGCTTGGGTTGGAATGGAGGGTAAACGATTCCCTTTAAGGTCGAAGAATATGGGTTGACAATTTATCTCTTCCGCCTCGATTGCACTGACTGCTGAACTATACAAACAACGGAAATCAGACCATCCACTCGCATTTTTATAGTTATTGACGGCTTGCTCTGGGATGATTAGTTGTGCATTATTCAAAGTTGCATCTGTCCATACAGTCCCTTCACATGAAGGGGGAATTGTAGCATCACTCTTTACATTCATCAATTTGTCGCACTCATAAAAGGCAGCCTGCTCAATTGTTTTGACAGACGCGGGGATTACGACGGAAGCGAGAGAGGAACATCCATAAAAGGCTCCGCTTTCTATTGTAGTAACCTGTTGGGGAATAGTAACCGAAGCGAGATTCGTACATCCGCTGAACACCATCCAAGACAAGGATTTAAGACTTTGAGGCAGAGCTATAGAACGAATAGAACTTCCTGAGAAAGCATTCTGTTCGATGGTTTTTATAGAGGAGGGGAGTGTCAGATTTTCAATTCCGGAGCCAGCGAAAGCCTCGAATTCAATTTTGGTTATTCCCTCAGCAAGAGAAACCGTTTTCAATGCTTTGCAATCTTCAAAACCCATTGATGGGATAGAGGAGACAGAAGAAGGGATTGAGACGGAAGCCAGCGCAGAACAGTCAGCGAAAATAGCTTGTCCCATTTTATTGACCCCTGAGGGAATGGAGACACTTGTCAGTTGTTTGCATCCTCTGAAAGCTCTAAATTCCAACACAAGGGATTTTTGGGGATTATAAAACCGTATGCTCTTGATAGAAGTGTTTTGGAAAGCACCTTCCTCTACTTTCGTCAAAGATGAAGGGAGGGAAAGAGATGAAAATTTGCAACCATAGAATGCTTCCATTCCAATAGTCTTGACACCATCAGGGACATCAAAATTCTTTCCACTGTAGAAATTCGGGCAGTTGGCAAATGCATTTGCCCCGATAGTCTTCAAGTATACCGGAAAGCGAACGCTTTTCAACTTACATTTGCTGAAAGCGGAAGACATTATTTCAGTCACTTTGTAAGTCTTGCCATCATCCGTCATAATGTTGTCAAGAATCACGATCTCTTTCGTCTGAGAGGTCTTGAGGCATTTCACGACAGCAGCCTCCTTGGAGGAGGTGTCGAGCCGATATTTGAGAATACCGTCGTCAAACTGGATGAGTTCGGCGAAAGCTGATAATGGCATCGCCATCATCAATGAAGTGATTAGCCGTAAAAATAGTTTCATAAATAATTATTTAAGTATCTGTAAAAATCCTATTGTCGACAATAAATCGAATTTTTAATTTATATTGCAAAAATAGCGTAATAATCCATAATATAAATCAGATTACGACCAAACAGTAAAATGATGCGACCTAAACGACCAAAAACAGGAAAGCGGGCAGCTGAGCTGTCCGCTTTCCTGTTTTTGGAGGGATTGAGTATGTGTCAAAGATCGCCCAAGAGGACGACCAGGGATATGTTAATTAATTTGTGACAGATACTTATTGGTTATTCCTTAGAGGAATCGGTTTTGTCAATGTTTTTATGACATTTTCCGCATGGGTGGAAGCGGCTCGAACCATCGAAGCAGTGAGTACACAACTTCTCTTTCGGGAGTCCGATAGACTCAACAAGGGTTTCGATCGGATTGAATTTGAGAGAAGAAAGATCGAAGCGTTCGCGTATTTTCTCCACGAGGGTATTGTATTCCGGGGAGTTTGTTGTGGCGTATTTATCAAGATTCTTGTTGGGATCGCCTTCAAGCTCGCCGATGATGCGACGTGTCAGGAGCTCCATATCGCTCTTGGAAGATGTGAAGCCGATGAAAGGACAGCTGTAGATAAGAGGGGGACAGGCGATACGGATGTGCACTTCCTTCGCTCCGAGTTTATAAAGATCCTGGACATTATCAGTAAGCTGAGTTCCTCTGACGATAGAATCATCGCATAGGAGAGCACGCTGTCCGCGAAGCATCGCATCGTTGGGCACAAGCTTCATTTTAGCCACAAGATTTCTTCGAGACTGTTCGGAAGGAGTGAAGCTTCGGGGCCAGGTTGGAGTGTATTTAGATATGCAACGGCGATAGGGGACACCTTTACCGGCAGCATAACCGAGAGCCATGCCGACACCGGAATCAGGAATTCCGGCTGCGCAATCAACTTCGCTTTGGTCAGTCAAACCCATTTCAAAACCGGATTTGAAACGCATATCCTCCACATTTGTGCCTTCGTAGGTGGAAGTAGGGAATCCGTAGTAGACCCAAAGGAATGAGCACACCTGCATTTCCTCTCCGGCGGGAGAAAGGACACTGACATTATCATCAGTTATCTCGACTACCTCCCCCGGGCCGAGATCGCAGAAATGGGTATATCCGAGATTCGGGAAAGCTGTAGACTCAGAAGAGACAGCAAAGCCGGAGCCATCAATTTTTTTACCGATAATGACCGGAGTACGTCCGAGTTGGTCGCGAGCTGCAATGATAGAGTTTTCGGTAAGAATCAGAAGAGAGCAAGACCCCTCTATTCTTTTGAACATATGAGCAATTCCTTCGGTGAAATTGCTGCCGCGATTGATAAGGAGCGCAACGAGTTCGGTCTGGTTAGTGCGTCCGGAACTCAATTCGCCGAAATGAGCTCCCTCCTCCAGGAGTTCCTTTTCAAGACGGTCGATGTTGTTGATCTTGGCGACAGTTACGATTGCGAATTTTCCGAGATGAGAATTGATTATGATCGGTTGAGGATCGTTGTCGCTGATGACACCTATGCCGACATTCCCTTTGAACTTGTCAAGTTCGTCTTCGAATTTTGTGCGGAAATAAGTGTTTTCAATGCTGTGAATACTCCTGCAGAAGCAGTTTTGTTCGGAGTCGAAAGTAGCCATACCGGCTCTACGAGTGCCGAGATGGGAATTGTAGTCAACTCCATAAAATAGTTCGTTTCGGCAGGCATCCTTGGATGCTGCTCCGAAAAAACCTCCCATAGAAACTTTTGTTAGAATTTATTTGAGTGCAAAATTACAAAAAAATCTGTTAAAAAGATTGTCGGAGAGAGTTAAAAAGGGAATTAAAATTTAGGAGAGAAAGGATAATGAATTTAAGAATCAGTCAGACAGATATTTTTGGATGGAGTTTAAAATAGGAATGAGCCTCCGTCAAAATCTCCAATCCTTTTTGAGAAAGAATGCAACGGCAGAAACCTGAAGCAGTCGCATCGTAAACCTGCAGCAGAGTTATGTCAGGTGGAAACATCTCCTCCCGGCATTTTACAAGGGTGAACTGCACTTGAGTGATTCTGAATAGCAGACGATAGTCAAGGTTATCTCGAATATACCCTTTTTCAGCCGCTTGATCAAGAAGAGAGTAAAAATTCATCATATAATTATTTTCCGCTTCAGAGGCGATGTTTTTCACCTCCGGCGGGAGGGCATCGAAATCTCTCAGGAAATCCACATTCATTGAGAGCAGAATTTCCCGATAGTGGATAAACGACATAATGATAGAATGAATCACTGACGGGGAATGCTTCTGAAATTCAATGTTATGGTCAAGCAGATTCTGATGAAAGCGAGACATGGCTTCAGCAGCCATAATGTTCTTGCTGGAGAATATTTCGTAGAGAGTTCGTTTCGAGATCGACAAGCTAATGGCGATGTCGTCCATTGTGGTTGTTTTGATACCCCTTTTCATGAGAATCCGGAGGATTTCATCAAGGAGATTAGAGTAATCGTATTGCGATAGATTTAATTTTCTCATGCTGAGAATAAATTGAGAGAGATTAGATTAAGAGGAAAAGGTATAAAAACGTGACAAACGGAAATTGAAAAATTTCCGTTTGTCATGTTATAGTGTTCAGTCAGTAATTCCCAGTTTTTTTCTGAGATTTAGAAGCATGTCGCGGGTCATCGCGTCAAGGTCATATTCCGGTTTCCAATCCCATTCGAAGCGAGCGCAAGTGTCGTCAAGGCTGTCAGGCCAAGAGTCTGCGATGCTCTGTCGGAGAGGATCAAGCTCATAAGTCATTTTGAAATCAGGCACATATTCTTTAATTTTCGCAGCTATAATTTCGGGATCGAAGCTCATAGAGGCGATATTGAAAGAATTGCGATGTTTCAAACGGGCGGGGTCAGCTTCCATGATTTCTATAGCAGCCCGGAGAGCATCCGGCATATACATCATGTCCATGAATGTTCCCGGCTTCAAGGGACACTTGAAAGTCTCACCCTTCACGGCAGCGTAATAAATGTCAACAGCATAATCAGTTGTGCCACCACCGGGAGGAGCGACGTATGAAATAATGCCGGGGAATCTAACGGAACGGGTGTCTACTCCGAAACGATGAGCATAGTAGTCGGAGAGGAGTTCACCGGTTACTTTTGTGACGCCATAGATAGTTTTTGGACGTTGCACAGTGTCTTGAGGTGTTTTTTCATGGGGAGTGGATTCACCGAACGAACCAATAGAGCTTGGAGTGAAGACGGCACATTTTTTCTCACGCGCCACTTCGAGAGTGTTGTAAAGCCCTCCGACACCAATTTTCCAAGCGAGCTGGGGTTTTGCTTCAGCAACAGCGCTGAGAAGCGCAGCGAGATTGTAGATAGTGTCGACTTTGTATTTGTCGACTGCTTCCGCAATCTGAGCCGGATTAGTGATGTCAACCTGATGGGAAGGCCCTGATTCGAGAAGGACACCCTTGGGCTCAGCGCCAGGGATGTATCCGGCAACAACGTCTCCCTCCGGATAGAGGGAACGAAGCTTCATGGTCAGCTCTGAGCCAATTTGCCCGGTTGCTCCAATAATAAGAATATTTTTCATTATTCTTTAAAGGTTAGGTAGTTGTACGAATCCGCCTTTCGTCGAATAAAGGATAGATTCGTTTTTTATTGGAATTTTTTGCAAATTTAAAGAATTGTAGGGAATTTTTTAATAACTTTGAGAAAAATTTTCTACAAAAATAACCATTAAAAAACTCGAAACGATGTACGGAAAATTTAAGGACCATCTTCAGAAAGAACTGCAGGAAATCAAGGATGCGGGGCTTTATAAGAATGAGCGAGTAATCATCACTCCTCAAAGTTCTGAAATAGAAGTGGAAAATAATAAGGGAGAGGTGTTGAACTTCTGTGCCAACAATTATCTCGGACTGGCAGACAACACTCGCCTTATAGAGGCCGCTAAAAAAGCTATGGACGACAGAGGGTATGGCATGAGCTCCGTGCGCTTCATTTGCGGCACACAAGATCTTCATAAAGAGCTCGAGAAGGCAATCAGCGACTATTTCAAGACAGAAGACACTATTCTCTATGCCGCATGCTTCGATGCCAACGGAGGTCTTTTCGAACCTCTGCTGACAGAGGAGGATGCAATCATCAGCGACTCGCTCAACCATGCTTCAATCATTGATGGTGTGCGTCTTTGCAAGGCTAAGCGTTTCAGATATAAAAACGCCGACATGGAAGATCTTGAGAGATGTCTTCAAGAGGCCAAAGATTGTCGTTTCCGTATCATAGCGACAGATGGTGTCTTCTCGATGGATGGCAATGTGGCTCCGATGGATAAAATATGTGAGCTTGCCGAGAAATATGATGCCTTGGTGATGGTGGATGAGAGCCATTCGGCCGGTGTAGTAGGAAAGACAGGCCATGGTGTGGCTGAGCAATTTGATGCTTATGGAAAGATCGATATCTTCACAGGCACACTTGGTAAGGCATTCGGTGGCGCTATGGGCGGATTCACAACAGGACGCAAGGAGATAATCGATATGCTCCGTCAGCGTTCACGTCCGTATCTCTTCTCCAACTCCGTTGCTCCCTCAATTGTCGGGGCGAGCATCGAGATGCTCAAGATGCTTAAAGAGAGNAATGAGCTTCACGATAAGCTTGTGGAGAATGTGGAATATTTCCGCGAGAAGATGCTGGCCGCAGGTTTCGATATCAAACCCACACAGAGCGCTATCTGTGCTGTTATGCTCTACGACGCCAAGCTGTCACAGGATTTCGCTGCAGAGATGCAGAAGGAGGGAATCTTCGTGACAGGTTTCTATTATCCGGTTGTTCCAAAAGGGCAGGCGCGTATTCGTGTGCAGCTATCCGCAGCCCATACCCGCGAACAGCTCGACAGAGCGATAGAGGCTTTTGTCAAGGTAGGAAAGAAACTGGGGGTNATTGGGTGATTGGGTGATTGGGTNATTGGGTNATTGGGTGATTGGGTGATTNGGTGATGGGGTGATTGGGTGATTGGGTGATTGGGTGATTGGGTGATTGGGTGATGGGGTGATTGGGGTGATTTGGTNATTGGGTGATTTGGTAATTGGGTGATTTGGTAATTGGGTGATTTGGTNATTNGGTGATTAGGGTGATTGGGGTGATTAGAANGAGAAGGCTCTGAAGTTTGTGCTTCAGAGCCTTCTTAGCTATTTTAGCTACATCAGCTATTTAGCANTTTAGCTATTCTTATGGGAGNACGGGATCGTCAGGAGCNNTGGAGGGNAANCANTTNTTGATGATGACTGCGATAAANCCATCGCCTGTGACGTTGCAGGCTGTGCCNAAGCTGTCCATAGCGATATAGAGGGCAATCATGAGGGCTTGGTTGGCTTCCGAGAAGTGGAGGAAAGTGGCGAGCAGACCGAGAGAAGCCATTATCGCNCCGCCCGGCACACCCGGAGCNGCAACGATTGAGATACCAATCATGCATATAAAAGTGGCAAACATTTCAGTATCATAAGGGAGCCCTTCCATAATCATCAGAGCCACAGCACAGGCAACGATTTTCATNGCGCTCCCCGACATATGTACTGTCGCNCAGAGAGGAATGACGAACCCGGCAGTCTCCTCGCTCACCCCCATCTTGATTGTCTGGCGAAGAGTNACGGGAATGGTGGCCGCNGAAGATTGTGTGCCGAGGGCTGTGAAGTAGGCCGGAAGCATGGTGTAAAGAAGCCTGAAAGGATTTTTCCCGGCAACGATTCCAGCGATGATAAATTGAATTATGAGGAGAAGAAACGACATTGCGAAAATGATAAGGATAATTTTCGCGAAGGCCATGAGCACCGTCGCGACCTGCCCGGAAACAGTCATGTTGAGGAAGATGCCGAAAATATAAAGGGGGAGTAGGGGAATGATGACTTTCGAGATGGTAAGGGATATGATTTCCCTAAATTCAATNAAACCGGCTTTGAGGGTCTTTCCATCGANATAGGCGAGGGCGAGACCCATGACGAAGGCGAGGACAAGGGCAGACATCACATCCATCAGCGGGGTAATGATAATGTTGAAGTATGGGACGAGGTCATGTCCTTCAGCGATTTTNTCAGCGGAGGAGGGATTTATTANTTTTGGGAAAAGAAAATCACTTATTCCGAAACTCATAAATCCGGCGAAGGAAGTGGAAAGATAAGCGAGAACAACAGTTGCGAGCAACATTTTTCCAGCTTTGTTACCTATCTCCGCAATAGCGGGGGCAACAAATCCGAGAATAAGAATCGGGATAAGGAATCCGAGAAATTGATTGAAAATAGCGTTGAATGTAGCAAAAATCCTGTCGAGCCAAAGAGGAAGCACGTATCCGGCAAGGATGCCGAGTGCAATAGCAATGAGAATTTTGACGAGGAGGTTGATTTTTGGTAGACGCATTGGAGTGAGTTTAAGTTTAAGGTATTATGCTTCGTTCGGGCATTCGGCGAATACCCTTTGATCCATATTTCAGGATAATGTTAATTAGCAGGAGAGGGGGAAGAATTAGTTGAATATTTCTTGATTATGTCGTGGTATGCCGGAGTTTTCAGGAAATCAGAGAGCCAGGCATTGATATTGTTGAGCAGGAGAGTGTCGCCTTTAGGCATCAGCCATACCTGAAACTGAGTGAAACTGACCGGATTGTCGTATGAAAGAGCCGGATATGTTAGTTTCATTTTCTCTGCAATTTTCTCATTGACCACCACAAGCGGAATTTCACCGGAAGCAACTTTCATGCATAGATACTCTTCAGAAAGGCGCTCATCCTTCACAACATTTATATTCCCTCCAATTTCATTTGAGAGGTTTGAAAGCCTTGATGCTGCAGGAGAATCCTTCTGAATGACGATTGTATCGCCATTGAGGTCAAGAGCAGATTTGACCCTTGTGGAGCCTGCGGAATCCATAAGTTGCACAAGCACGAGNCGGTCAAGGAAAACACTCTCAGTTGTAGCGAAACGGGATTTGACACCATTGTCGGCCGGGAGGGACGCGAGGATATCGAAAGTTCCGTTTTCCAATTTGCCGAGGGCATCATGAAGATTGACAATGGGCCAGAATTTCAGTTTCTTTCCGGATGCATTTTGATAAGCTTTGAGCATATCGAGGTTCACCCCACCGAGTGTGTCGCCATACATAAAATAGCTCATCGGTCCGTACATGACGGCCACATCAATCGTGTCAGCGCCGGAGTGGCCGGAAGTGACGGGAGGNAGAGGGGNGGATGATGAGCAACGTTTTGTCATGCTCATGGCCACTATGACCCCGACGAGCAGCAGAAGATAGAGGAGAGTCTGGAGGTAGCGGGTAGGGCGTCTGTTTGTTTTCATGGTTTTCTTTGTTGGGAAGAGGGAGAATCAATTGGCGAAATCAATCGACAGNCCAATCTCCAATCTTCGCGGGTTCATTGGGTAGTGAGGGAGCACGAAACTATTCTTTGACAGCATTCCCTGGTTGACATGACTCCAGAGCACATAGAAACGTGTGCGGTAGAGACGAGCTGTCACGTAAGCATTGATAAGGGGGTAATTGCCTACTTTAACCTTGTCGTCACCCTGGACGTGGAACGACATCGTNGCAGGCTGATAGTCAAGTCCGTAGTAGGAAGTGTAGTAATCACAATCCACACCCAGCTGAAGTTTGAGCACCTTAAAGGCGATAAACTTCAGATAGAGGTTGCTGTANATTGTGAACTGGGGGAGGGGNAGAATGCTTTCGTTGGAACTTTTCTGGTAATACAGGGTGTTGTCCCAATGTAAGATTCCTAACTTGAATTGCTGGTCAAGACGTGCTGAAAGCACCTGCACATTTCCTCCGTATTGCTGAGGTAGGGAGTGGGAGTTGAAATAGACCATATTCTGCACATTCTCCACTCCGGCAGAGATAGTGGTGTGTGTCCAGGGGAAATGCAGTTCACCTTCCACTTTATAATTACGAACCTTACCGAAATCGTTTGCCCAAGCGAAATGATTTGAGATGTAATAACGGAGCAGGTAGGGGGTCTCCTTGTTGGTGAAAGAGGCTTTAGCCGCAATTTTAACGGAATCACCGAAGAGTTTGAAGCGGGAGGATATGTTACCGTCGAGTTCGAGGTCGCCGGCCACGTCGCCAACCAGACCGAATCTCACGTTGGCAGCGTAGCGAAGGAGCGAACCCTTATCTTTCTGAAGGCGTCCGCCTACCCAAAGATAGCTCTTGGTGACAGTCGGAGCCACGGAGAGACCGGAGGGTAGAGGCGTGAGCTGTTCAAGTTGGGAGTCAGATATTTCAGTGTATCCAAGGGCGGTAGCCTGCTTGAATTTCTGAGTCTGATATGACGCGAAAGCCGACAGACCGAATTTCGCCCATTTCTGAAACCCTTCTATCAGTTCGATGCCAAGAGAGTTTGTCATCTGTGTCAGACGCGTGTGGTCATCGGTGCGGTCAGGATTTAGATAAAAATTCGACCAGAAATCATGAGCCTGCGAGGAGTTGGTGTTGAGAAACATGTGATGATTGTGACGCAAGTCAAAAGAATATATAATCCTTGTCATCGGGACATATATCTCGCGTGATAGCGTGTCGTTGACCTGCTGCGTCTTCCAGAACCCAATCTTATAAGCGTGAGTCATGAACAGTTGGTCGCCCGAGGTGCGGTTGTGAGCTGCAGAAAGACGAGTTGGTATGCTTTTGGGCTCAATTTTGTCTACGCCACCCTGGAGTTCGCCCGGGTCAGTGATATAGAGGTCATCTGTGATACCACCGTTTTCCTTATTGACGAGAGCATAATTATAATAAAAAGCCTGCATCTCATATCTGTCTCCGAGGTAGTAACCGGAGAAACCCCAGGTGAAATTTTTCACAGCCTGCGCTTCATAAGAGCCTTTGGAATAAAGATAATCGAGCATGGCTCCGACGCCGATGCGGCGGTTTACGTTTCCGGCGAAAGTAGCCGACAGACGATCCTGATGGCTCTGCTTATTTCCTGCATAGCCGTATGACAGGATAGTCGTGGGGATATAGACGTTGTAGAATTTCTGCTTGTTGAAAGAGGGGAGCCATGCATCGAGAGCATCGCGGAAAAAGAAGGATGATCTTTCCGGACGCTGGAAATATATCATGTCGATACCCTCCGCGCCGAGGTTTCCGGTAGAGGCGTAGGCATCGGTGACCATTGCGGGAATGGAGGTGCGCTGAAAATTATAGGATAGAGTATCAATTTTTGATTCCACATGGTCTCCGAGTGGGAAAGTGAGAGTCCAAGCTGAACCCTCCTTGACGGAATCTGTAGAATTCTGAGAGGCAGTAGGTTTGTTTTTGGCTTGAGCGTTAGATAAAGACGCACCCCGCCTCTGGGCTAACCCGGAGACGACAGCGAGGGAAAGAAAAGCCACAAGCAAAAACCGAGAATGATATGCAAACATAATGCGAAGTTAGTAAAATATCTTTAAACATGAAAGATAGGAATGAAAAAAAGAAAGAGGGTCACGCCAATGTTCAGGCGTGACCCTCTTGAATCATTATGTGAGTATTCCTCAGAATCTGAGTTTCATATTTCCGGCGGGGGTGACGACAAGGTATAATCCGGAAGTCGGGGTGAATCCCCCCTTGTAGCCTTCATACACCTTAACTCCCTCCGTGGTGAAGACGGAGATTACAGTATCGTCAGCTATCTCACTGAGCCCGGGCACACTGTCGGACGGGGAGAAGATGCTCTCCACTCCACTTTGGCTCATAGGCACTATCTTGACGAAGTGTTTCCAACCGTCGGCAGTCTGATATGCCTCGAGTGACTCATCCGGCACGAAGAGAGTTGCATTCCTGTAAGTGGCGAGTGAGAAAGGAGCAATAGTTCCTTCACCGATAACCGGAGGCTCGACAGCAGAAACAACGACAGACTCTATGGCCTCTGATCCGGCGAATATTTCCCCTCCGAGGTATTTGACATTTTTCCCTAAAGTCACATCTTTCAGCATGGGGTCATAGGCAAACGCAGCGTAACCGATCGTATCTACGCCATCGCCTACAGCCACCGACTCAAGAATAGAGTTGCGAGTGAAGGCATTGTCGCCTATCTCCTTTACAGAGGCCGGTATGTCAATCGACTCAAGGTTCTCCAGGTTGGCAAAAGCAGCGCGTTCTATGCTAATGACAGTGTTGGGGATAACCACAGATTTTATCGGAGCATGGTTGAAAGCGTGTTCACCAATGACAGTGAGCGTGTAGTTGTCGTCGTCGCTGTCAGCACGCGAAGGAAGGGTAGTGATGATTCTCTTGATGATGCCCTTTAGCACAAGGTCAAGAAGCGAACGATAGTTCGCAAGATTGTTGTAGAGCTCATAAGTGATTTTCACCTCTTTCTTTTCATTGTCGAAGATATATGTTCCCTCTTCCACCTCTTCCGTCATTTTCTCGATTTCACGGATATTCTTGAACTGACCCCATGCAGAGTTGCGATATGCTGAGACACATCCGGCAGGCACGAAGAGAGTGGCTGAAGAATAGGTCACGGGGCTGAACGTAGAGCTTCTGCCCGGCTCCATCACCGGAGGAACTTCTGCGAGACAGGTCACTTCCTGAAGTTTGGAATCATAGTTGAACGCCTCGCCTCCCAATGTCTCAACCGAAGATCCAATTGTGAGGGTCTCAAGATTATAGTTGAAAGCAAAAGCACCATATCCGATTTTCGTTACGCTCTCACCGATGACTACATGTGTCAGACTGTGGTTTGAGCAGAAACCGTCTTTAGCAATTTCAGTCACAGTGTTTGGAATATCGAAATGGGTTATGTCGTAGCAACGGTCGAATGAAGATTCGCCGATACCAACCACGGTGTATTCCTCGCCGGCCCAAATGAATGTTTCGGGTATGAGGGCCGCCTTCATGTGAAGATAGTTGCTTGACGACTGGTATTCCTGATATGTAGTGACAGCGGTGTGTGTGGCGGGATCAATCTTATAATAGATACCGTCTACTTTGACAGTGCCGATGGGACGGATGTCGTAAAACCCAGACCAACCTTTTGCCCTCTTGTAGAGGTTCAAGCTTGCGGAAGGAACGTATAGAGTTGCGGATGCATAAGTGAGAGTAGAGAAAACATCTCCGTTGTCAGTGTCAATTTCCGGAGGAGTCATAGCTGTGGAGGTGATGTTTTCGATAGCCACGGCTCCGTCAAAAGCTCCGGCTCCGATGTTCTCTATTGAAGACGCTATACTTACGGAAACAAGGTTTCCGGCTTTCGCAAAAGCCTTTTCATTGATACCCTTCACATCGAAAGACACTCCCTCTTTGGAAACGGAAGAGGCGATGACAGCCTCCTGAAGAGCTTTATAGTTCTTGTCGCTGTCAAGCAGGTCATAGTCAACTGTGGCTGTGAAATCCTCACGGTCCAGGAGATAGTATATTCCATTGTAAAGGAATCTTTCCGGTTTGGGTTTTATGGGGAGAATGTTGAAGAAATGTTTCCACCCATTGGCATTTCTATAAGCCTCGATGCTTTCCTCCGGCACCCTCAAAACTGCGTTTTTGTAGACATTCTCAGAGAAGAGTATTGTCTCGTAAGATTTCACGGCCGGGGGAATAAGAGCGTTTGAAATGACTTCCTCGATATTTTCCGAGTTGACAAACGCTTGGTCGCCGATTGTCTCCAAAGTAGATCCGAGATTGACGTTTTTAAGTTCCTTTATCCGGGCGCCTGCTTCATAGCCGATGCTCTTTATTCCCTCGCTGAAAACGAGTTCCTTGATTCTGCTTCCGGCAAAAGCGTTGTTTCCCACTTCTTTGACAGACTCCGGGAGCACCACCTTTACAATCTCATCTTTAAGAGCCGCAAACGCACCTATACCTATTCTTTCAATCGTCTTGGAGAGGTTGATGGTCTTGATCACAGAATTAGCCATCGCATGGTTTGCCACTTCAACCACCTTGAAATTTTTGTTCTCATAACGCACGTTTTCCGGCACATCAAGTTTGGGAAGGTTGTAGTAGTTGTCAGGGCTATTCAGATTCTCGTATGTCACGGTGGCTGTGAATGTATCGAAATCAAGTTCGTACCACACTCCGTCGAGCTCCACTCTTAGAGTGTTTATTTCCTTGATATTGTAGAAGTCAGACCAACCGGAGGCCTGACGGTATTTGGAAGCGCAACCGTGGGGCACGTAGAGTGTGGCGTTATTGTAGGTCTCATAAGAGAAGTTTCCCCAAGAATCAAGCAAGGGAGGTTCTTGTGCAAACACCGTGATTTTTTCAAGTTCGGTTGCTCCGTTGAAAGCTTCTCCGCCGATTATCTTCACACCTCTACCGATGGTAAGGGTCTTGAGAGAATAGTTCCACGCGAAAGCGCCGTATCCGATAGCCGTCACGTTATCCCCGATGACCACTTCCTCCAGGCTACGGTTTGAGCAGAACCCGTCTCTCTCGATTTCCGTCACAGTAGGAGGAATAGATATGTAAGTCACGCCATAACAGCGGTCGAAAGCTGATTCTCCGACAGTGTCAACCGTATATTCAATCCCTTCATATATGAATGTGGGAGGAATTATGATTGTCTGAGGATTGCTGTAGTTGTTTTCATCCTGATAGAGCTCGTAGGTGACTGTGGCGCGTCTTTCAGCCGGATAGAGAATGTAGTAAAGGCCGTTGATTAGCACTTTTCCGTTATAAACGGGAAGTTCCTTCACATCCACAATCTTTGTTTCAATTCCGCGGATATTACGGAATTTACCCCAATCGGCATGGTTACGGTAGCGCTGTATTTCTTCGGAGGGCACGAGCAGAACCGTGTTTTCGTAGGTCTTGTCGGTGAAAGTCACGCTTCTTCCCTTAATCATGGAGGGAGGATAGGGGGCACGGCATTCAATAGTGTCGATAGAGTTTGTGAAGTTGAATGCTTCTCCGCCAATAGATTCCAAATTTTTACCAAGAACGACATATTTCAGAAGCTCCATTTCAGCACAGGCACCATAGGCCAGTTCCTTCAATGAATCCGGGAGATAAAGACGCTTGATGCTGCTTCCCATGAAAGCATTGTCGTAGATTGTCTCAACACCTTCCGGAATGGTCAGCGTCTCGATATTCGGAATCCTCGCGAGCGACTCCTTATGGATATTACGGATGGTTCCGGGGAGAGACAGTGAGAAGGCCTGAATGCGATTAAGTGCCCATGGTCCTATTGAGGTCACTGTGTATATTTTTCCGTCATTAAATACTTTCTCAGGAACATTTATTTTAATTAGTTCCATGTAATTGGCGGTTGATTCCTGCACTTCGAAAGTCAACTCTGCTGTCTCATCAAAGTCATTATATATGAATTTCAAAGGAGAATCTACAGCCTCAATCGGATCGGGAATCTCAACTTCCTCAATAGCGACGATATTCTGAAACTGTCCCCAGTTTGCATCCCATTTGTATGAATCGACACTCCCTTTCGGCACCATGAGGACTGCATTGTTGTAGACGGAAGATGTGAAGGTGCTGCTGCGTCCGTAGTCGAAGCTTGGTGGAACTTCTGCATGACAGACGATGGTGTCGATAGCATAGGTGTAGTTAAAGGCTTCGCCTCCGATGCTTTTCATTGATTTTCCCAAGGAAACGTAACGGAGATTTTCCATCTCGGCACAAGTGCCGTAGGGGAGAGCTTCCAAAGTATTCGGGAAAACAAGCCTTTCCATATAGCTTCCCATAAATACGTTGTCTTCCATATAGGAAACGCCTTCCGGGACAACCACGCTTTTCACGTTGGGAACTCTGGCTACTGATTCCTTATAGATAGCGGTGAGAGTATTAGGGAGAGTTATTGAAGAACCCTGCACTCGGTTGAGCGCCCAGGGTCCGATAGATGTGACAGTGAATAGCTCGCCGTCAACAGTAATTGTTTCAGGCACAGCGATACTGTCTATCCCATAATAATTGGAAGTGTTTTCCTGATACTGAAACGTTAGTTTAGCTGTTTGGTTGCCGTAGTCAAGGGTGTAGTTCAGTCGGTCGACTGTGACCTCGGCGGCCGCCGGCAGTTGCAAGGCTCCGAGCAAAAGTATGCCCGCCAGTCTCCGGCGACTTTTCTGTGTAAGAAGGTTATGCATGTTGTCAAGTAGTTAAATAAAAATCTTAAGATTAGTAGATAATTCGGTAGCTCCATTATTTTGAGTGAAGTTAAAAAGGCGACCGATTATCAATACAAAATTAGTTCTTTTTCGATGGAAAGAAAAATCCTTTTCAGTCCATTTGCTGCAATAGCCTCAATCTTGACGGTATTTTGGTATATTTTATTTCATAAAAAGAGGGATAGAGAGAGTAGGGAAAATAAAAAAAATTAGGGTCGCAACACAACAAAAGTGGGGTTAGAGGAGTTATATATGTTATAAAACATAATTTTAAAGCATAATTTAACGGCAGAGGCCGCCAAACTATATGTTAAACTAAATTTTTAAGATTATGAAACATGCTTTCAGTAAATTCGTAAAGTGGTATTGCGAGACCGCCTCTTTGGTATATAAGGCCTAATCCTATCCACAAAAGCGGAACTGAAATAAAATTCCACGCTCCGCTTGCATCCTCCGAGGGTGCAGAGAGAAAACCAAACAATTGAAAAATCAAAACTATTAAAAAGACAAGTGCGGCATCCCGAAGAACGGGATGCTTTTTTTATGAAATAAGGGGTGGCTCCGGTGATGGAGCCACCCCTTTGGGGTCTAATGAAGAATGGAGAGTAATTATTGGTGAGCTTCGCGGAGAAGGTCGTTTACTGTCTTGACGGGATTGAAGGTGCTGACGGGCACTTCCACCAGGATGGTGTTCCAGTCGCTCATGGCTCCGTTCCAAAGTCCGGGGAGCTCGAGAGCTTTGATTTCAACACCTTCACGACTCTTCTGAGAGATGAAGCCGGTGGCTTTGTCGACGAAGTCGGGGAGATTGAATTTCTCACCTTTCCAGTTGCGGGTGCTCACTACGAGGTCTACCGGGTTGAAGTGAGTGGATTCCTTTAGCATTTTCTGTGCCTCCTTGTTTTCGGGGTCAATCTGAGTGGACTCCAAAATCTGTGGAGAGACGGTGCCGTCAGGATTATAGGCGAGGAACGGGCCACCGCCGGGTTCACCTTCGTTTTTCACCATGCCGCAGACGCGCATCGGTCGGTTGAGTTTGGAATAGATATACTCTGCCTTCTGTTCGTCAGTCATGGATGCTGCCTCGTCATGAGTAATGCAAAGCACTTTGTGGAGGAAATCAAGCATCTCTTCGAGGCGTTCGGGAGCGGGGGTACCCTTTGAAAGCTCCTCGCAATATTCGTTGGCTTTTTGTTTCACTCCTACCAGGATACCACCGATGATCTGTTTGAAGCGGATTGTGTCGGATCGGCGAGCGTCCGGCACTACGTTGTCGATATTCTTGATGAAAATTACATCAGCATCAAGATCGTTGAGGTTTTCGATGAGGGCACCATGTCCGCCGGGACGGAAGAATAAAGCGCCATCCTCACGATAGGGTGTACCGTCAAGATTTGCAGCCACTGTGTCAGTAGAAGGTTTCTGAACACTTGTGGAGAGTTCAAACTCTACGCCATACTCATGTTCCAATTTCCCCTTCATTTCCTCAAACTTCATGGCAACGAGAGGGAGATGATCTTCACTGACTGTGAAATGCACACGCACTTTTCCATCTTTTCCGGCAGCATACTGAGCACCCTCGGCGAGATGCTCTTCGAGAGCTGTCCGGGAAGCGCCCGGCACTTTGTGGAAGCTAAGCAAAGCCTTGGGGAGCTGTCCGTAGTTAAGACCCTCCTTTTCGATAAGAGCCGCAACTATATCCTTATATCTTTTTTCTTTGATAAGGGAATCCACGCTGAGACCATATAGGGAAAGACAAAGGAAATTCAGTTGAGGGAAGAAGGCGAAATTTTCAATTTCAGCGAAAAACTTCTTCATAAAGTCATTGTCAGGCTTATCTTTCTTTCCGTTGAGGAAAGAGAAGAGGTCTTTGAACATGCGGGAAGCAGCTCCGCTGGCAGGAACCATCTTGAGCACTTTTCCACCTTTGGCAAGATACTCCTTCCAGATATTCTCTGCCTTCTCCTCCATTTCAGGAGAGAGGACTGAAATTCCATGTCCGGGAGTCGCAGGGGCTTCTATATGAAGATAAGGGAAACCGCTGGCGAGCATCCGGAGTTCTTCTTCGAGTTTTTCGGTAGAGATTCCTTTGAGAGTCAGAACCTCAAGGTCTTTTTCATTCAATTCCATAGTAGTCAAATATTTTGGGTTTGTAGATTTCTTAGTTGTAGGTGGCTATTTCGTAGAGTCGTTTTCATGCAGCATTCGGCGGCATAAGTCGACTTTTCGGGAGAGTAGAGGAAGGAGTTTCTCCAGGGAGTGTGATTCCTTCTGTGCAGCGTAAAGGCGCCAGGTAGCTGCAATCATCTCCTTGGAGGAAGAGGAGAGGGAGAGGGAGGCGTTTTTAGCGCCTCCAATGAAAGATACGGATACGGCACCGGGAGCGTCGGCAATAAAAGCGGCGACGGAATCTGCTTGAGCCCCTGTGAAGCAAACCGTATTGATATTTCCAGCGCGATAGTTGAGTGCCTGATCATGCGGAACTATCGCCGATGAGACGGAGTTTCCTCCGGAAGAGACTGAAATACGGTCGAACACACCTCCTGAAAGAGCTGCAATCAGCTCAAGACCCTCATTCTCGGAAATTCGAGCCACAAGATTTGTCGAGGTCAGAGGATAGCGCGCGCTCCACCCCTTATAGATATAATATCCTTCCACCTCCCGGGCGTTGGAGATGTGGTCGAAGTCGGGTATCATCTCACCGATGCGTGAGCGGAGCAGATTTAGCTGCTCTGAGGCAGAGTCGGCCTGAGCCTTGTAGCGGGCTATGGAATCATTAAGACTCTCAACCCACTGCTCGCGTTTTTCCGCCGCCTCGGGTTTCTTTATCCCGACGCAGGAGGAAACTGAGAGAAATGAAGCGGCGACCGCAGCCGCAAACAAAAGTTTCTTCATATCAAATACGCTGTATGTCTTTAACACCTTTGACGGTGCGAAGTTTTTTAAGAAGAGTTGTAAGTTGTCTTTGGTCGGAGACAGCCACGACAATAACCCCCTGAAACATCCCGTCGTTGCTGTCGACGGATACATTCCGGAGATTTGCCCCCACCTCCTTGGAAATAATGGAGGTTATGTTGGCGAGGATGCCGATGTCGTCATTTCCGACGATGCGGAGGGAAACCGGAAGGGAATCCCCCTCCTTGCCGCTCCAGTCAGCCCGGATGATGCGGTAGGGATATCGCTCGCGTATATTGGCGGAGTTCGGGCAGTCGCACCGATGAATCTTGACAGTGCCGTCAGAGCTGATGAAGCCAAATACCTTGTCGCCGTAGATAGGAGCACAGCATTTGGCGAAGCGGTAGTTGAGGCCCCGGATGGATTTGTCGCCGATGACAAGGACATCGCTTTTCCCCTGAGTTTCGTCAGGGCGGTGCATCTGATATTCCTCGGCGGAAATTTTCGGCCCTTCGGTCTTTACAGTCACCTCATCCACATAAGAGGCGAGAAATTTGCCGGGATCGATTTTTTCGTCGTTCATATCGGCGAAAAACTCATTGGCATATTTGTATCCCGCACTCTTGATGAGCTTCATCAGCACAGCCTCGTCGATATCGATCTTTCTGTTTTTGGCACGCCTTTCAAGGAGCTCTTTCCCTAAATCGGCCTTACGTTGGAGTTCCTCGTTGAGACTCTGCTTGATTTTATTCCTCGCTTTTGAGCTGACCACAATGTTCAGCCAATCCGATTTGGGCGACTGGTTGGAGGAGGTAAGTATTTCCACGGTGTCGCCGTTAGAGATGCGGTAGGTGATTTTGCGATGCTGCCCGTTGACGACGGCTCCGGTGCAGTGAGAGCCAACATTGGAATGAATGAGGAAAGCGAAGTCAAGGACAGTGGCTCCGGCGGCAAGCCGGAAGAGGTCACCCTTAGGTGTAAAAGCGAACACCTCCTTGCCATAGACATCCATCCTCATATCCTTCATAAGCTGCATCGGACCGGTCTCGGCCGTCTCGAGGATATCGCGGATATTTGTCATCCATTGGTCAGTGCTGTCGCTTTTCACCCCCTTGTAGCGCCAATGGGCAGCAAGACCCTTCTCGGCGACGAGATCCATCCTACGGGTTCGGAACTGAACCTCCACCCATTTAGAGCCCGGGCCCATGACTGTGGCATGAAGGCTTTCATACCCGTTGCTTTTGGGTATTGAAATCCAATCTTTCATACGAGCCGGGTTTGCGGTGTACATATCCGCCACTATGGAATATGCGAGCCAGCAGTCGCTTTTCTCCTTTTCGCGAGGGGTGTCGATGATGACCCGTATAGCAAAGAGGTCGTAGATTCCCTGGAGGTCTACTTTCTGCTTCTTCATCTTGTTCCATATGGAGGATATTGACTTGGTGCGCCCCTTGATGTCGAATTTGAGTCCGGCAGCAAGAAGTTTCTCCTTCACAGGGTCGATGAATGATTTGATATAAGCGTCGCGGCTCCGTTTGGTCTCGTTGAGTTTATGAGCTATCTGGGTGTATATTTCGCGATTTGTATATTTCAGGGCAAGATCCTCCAGCTCCCCTTTGATTTTGTAGAGACCAAGACGATGAGCGAGTTGGGCATAGAGGCAGCTGGCCTCGAAAGCCACATTTCTGACCCATTCCTCGTCAGGATGATGGTTGATTGCACGCATGAGGACGAGATTCCGGACAATCATGATGATGATGACCCGGATGTCGTCGGCCAGAGATAACATCAGACCTCTGAAATTATCCTGGTTTGTCGCGCTATTCTTGTTGGAAAAACGGTCTACGGCCATTAATCCTTCAAGAAGAGAAGCCACGTCCTCACCCCAATCCTTCAGGATTTCGTCTTTATCGACAAGGGCGTTTGCAAGAAGGGGATAGAGCCCGATAGCGAGGAGGATGTTGTGGTCAGGCTCGATGGCCTCGGCAAAGAGGATAGCCGTGCGGAGGGAGAGGATTGCGGGGGAGAGGTGCTTGGCATCGTGAGCCGCCGGAGCACGCCGCATGGCCGCGAGCATTATTTTCTCGAATTTCTCCCTCTCTTCAATAGAAAAGCGCTCGGAGATAAATTCGCGTGTATGGTTGAGGAGGGAGATAAGCTCCCTCCTTTCCGAGATCGAGAGTATGTCCTTATTGGAATGATCCATCATTAGGGTGAAGTCTTTAGGCTTGAGGCATAAGGGGAGAGAATAAATATAGGGAGGAGGGATGTGCAAAAATATAAAAAATGGAATTTATATGCAAGCTGAGGGACGAAAAATGGATAATGAAGATGTTTAAACTTTTTACGGGCTTGTTTATTTTTATAAAGATTTCTTTAAAAAGGAACCCTCTTTGCCCGTCTTCAGCCATCTTTCGGGGTGCTTTTTCATCTCTCATCGGTCGTTTAGCTCGCTAAACTTCCTCTTCGAGCTAAAAAATCACCTCCGAAATCCGGCTAAATCCGGACAAAGAAAAAGTTTAAACAACTTCATTTATTTTGAATGACGACGAATAAAGGAGAAAATTGTGTCGTAAGCAGCCTCACGAACCGGTTTGCGGCTTAAGATAAGGTCATGTAGTCCGCTGTCGATTGTACATACTTCCCTTACTTTGCCGAGCTTTTCTCCTCGTTTCTGAAGCATGAAGGGGTCGAGGACGGCATCTCCGGTCTGGAACTCCGGAGTGTAGTTGCAGCCGTCGATTTTGCGGCTGCTATGCATCACGAGGATGGGGACTGAAATATTCTCACGCTTCTTCATCAGTCGGCTCTGTGCAGAGTTGATAGCATTGACCCACGACCATGTGACCGGAGGGGAATACACCATCTTCCAGTCGGTGTTATATGTCCATTCTCCGTAATACTCTTTCAAGAGAGAATAAGCATATCCGTCGCAATGTCCCTGTTTCTGCTTGGCATTAGGAAAAATCTTTCCTAAAAAACCGAGTGTGGGAGCAGCCACGTTGCGCATGAAGGCATTGAAATTCCATTCGAGGAAGGGGCTGTCTGTCACGATACGGTCCACCCCAATATCCTTTCCTTTCATTGCACCCATGAAAGCAACGGTTAGTCCACCCGTTGAGTGTCCTCCGAGAGTGATGTCGGTGTTGCCGTCCCGTCTGATCTGAACGAGAGCAGAGTCTATGTCCGCGAAATATTCCTCTTGCTTGCGAATGTTGAAAGGATACTGCCAGGGCTCTTTGCTACGTCCGTAGCGACGCAGGTCGACGGCATAGAAATTATATCCGGAATCCACGAACCGTTCTCCCATTTCCGCCTGAAAGAAATAGTCGTTGAATCCGTGGATATAAAGGAACGCTTTCTTAGAGGGGCGGGAAGTTAGTTTGCGGATGATTGTGGAGCGGCACGGTCCATCGAAAGCCTCCCCCTGATTGACATAGCGGGCCTCATACCCATCGAGGATATCCGGATGCCATGAAGTGTCAGTGACGGGTGTTTTAGGACCTTTGTATTTTTCGTTGATGTCCCATGCACCGGCAAAGGCGACGGAGAGGAACAGAAATATAAACAGGGGGAGTTTACGCATTTGGATATATTTATAAAAGTGAAAAAGTGAGTCGATGGAAACGACTCACTTTTTTAACGGCAATACTCCTTAAAAAGTTCTGTAAATATCAGAAACGGGGGCGACCGCCGGGACCTCCCATTCCGCCTCTTCCACCTCCACCGGGGGGCGGAGGCATCATGCCGGGACCACGCATATCCGATTCACCATCTGGACCTTTCCCTTTCTTCGAGAGGGTGTTGAAATTCCATGTGAGACCGAACATGACGTAGCGTGTGAGGTCGTTATACCATGAGTCGATAATTGAGTTTGCTCCGACCGAACGGCTGATATTCTTCTTTTCTCCGAGGATGTCGTAAGCCCTTACGGAGACAGTCAGCTGTCTGTTTCGGAGGAAAGAATAGGAGAGCTGTGCGTTCCAGAGCCACTGTTTTGAATTAAACCCGGCCGAATAACCTGTAGAGTTTGAGAAAGAAAGGTCTGTCGTGAGTTCAAGACCGAAAGGAAGATATACGGATATGTCGGAGTTGAAACCGTAGGAATGAGTCTGTCGGTTGTCTTGCTCGGGGAGGGAGTTGGTGATGTTGCCGAACGAGTAGGACGGATTGACAGACATCTGGAATACATCGCAAGAGAAGGTCAGTCCGGCTGAGGGGGCAAGGGAAAGATTGCCGGTGCGGTTGAAGTCTCCGTTGATATAACCCGGAGTATTGGCAAAGCGGGCATTCATTCGGGCATTGAAACGCCATCTCCGGTTGGTGAAGGGACGGGTAATCATTGCCATACCGAAGATATTGAAGTTACCGTTGACATTCCCGTAGGTGGTGGTTCTTCCTCCGGTCTCGCGGTTTGTAATAGTTTTGGAGACAATCGAGTTGAGGGCGAACGAAGCGTTCAGCATTGCGAAGAGAGATTGCTGAGAAGATGTGCGGAAATCGTTGAAGAACACACCGATATTTTGGGTGAATGTGGGTTTAAGGTCAGGATTACCCTGGACAATGTTCAGGGGGTCAGACTCATCACGCACGGGCTGCAACTGAGTCATCGAGGGTTGCGACGTGCGGGCCCTGTAGTTCACGCGGAGTGAGGAGCGAGTGTTCATTCGGTAGCGTATATTGGCGAAGGGAGAGACATTCCACACCCAGCGCGTCGGGATGTTGCGGTCCTGATTGATAAGGTCAGTGCTTTCAGAGCTTGAGGGAGAGAAGAGAAGACCGGCGTTCAGGTTAAGCTTTTTGGACACTTTCTTATATCCTATCTGAAGTTCCTGATTGAAGAAATTATTGCGGAAGCTGTTGCTCAGAGCCTCTTCAAAAACCGCATCGGTAGGCACCTCCGAGATAAAGGGAGGATTGAAGTTTTCAGTATCCTCCGGGGCAGGGAGTGAATAGGTCATTTTGTCGGCATTATTCCACTGATAGGAAAGGCGATAGGCAAAGTCAAGAAAATTTCCTTTCTTGACATCACCCAGAGGTTCGGTCCATGTGAGGCGAGTGTTGACGCTGTTGCTCCAGGTGTGGTTATCGATGAAGCGATAGAGCTCTTCGTCGTCTTTATCGGAGACCATATAATAAATGATATTGCTCCAGGATGTGGATTTCTGGCGTGTGTTAGAGAAATTGTATCTTGCCTGCACGCTGAAGGCCCTGCCGGGACGTGAAGCGAACTTATGACTGTATATAATATTACCACCCGCTGAGACGCTTGTGCCTTTGTTGGTAGAAACGTTTTGGTTTCTGTTGATCTCTTGCTGCTGTTCATCAGAAAGGGTGGAAAGGCTTGAAAGCTCCGATTCGCGGAAATTGAGGGAGAAATTGGGTCGGAACTCAATTGTGTTGTGGGAGTCAATGTTCCAGAGAAGACGGAAATCGGAGTTGACATTGTGTCCTTTATCGCGGTTGTCTGAGTTAGACTCCTGGAAGTTGGAGTAGTCGGGGTAAAGAAACTGTGTTGCCTGGCGGCTGATGGAATGCCTGTCGGAATGGGAATACATCACATTACCACCGATACGGAACACCTCCTCATTTCCGACATTGAAATTGATGCCGAATCTTTGTGAGGTATTAATGCCATTGTTGCCTCCGAAATCACGGAAGTTTCCACGGCCTCGGTCTGAGAATCCCATCTCATTTATGTTGTTTAGACCGCCGAGGAGGGTTATCTGGTTTCCATTGAAGAAGTTATTGACCACGAAGCTCCCTTGATAACGACCGTCAGTGCCATATCCGGCCGACGCGTTTCCGAACCAACCGTTGTTCATATCTTTTTTCACCGTCAGGTTAATAACAGTCTCTTCTTCCCCGTCGTCCACACCGGTCATCCTCGCGAGATCGCTCTTGCGGTCGACGACCTGCACTTTGTCAACCATGTTTGAGGGAAGGTTTTTTGTGGCCATCTGAGGGTCGTCGCCGAAAAATTCCTTTCCGTTGACGAGGATTTTCGTTATTGACTTTCCGTTGGATGTGATCGAACCGTCAGAACCGACTTCCACGCCGGGGAGTTTTTTCAGGAGGTCGTTGACAGTAGCATTTTGAGCCGTGTGGTATGACCCGGCATTGAATTCGATTGTGTCCTGTTTGGCTATGACGGCCGTCTTGATACCGGTCACTACGGCCTCTTTCAGCACGACGGAGTTGTCTGACAGGAGGATTTTGCCGACATTTATTGTGTCCGGCTTTTGATTGACGTCAATATTGCGAAAGAAATCATCTTTACCAACCATGGAAGCAAACAGGAGATATTTGCCGGTATTTACTTTCGAGAATGCAAATGAGCCGTCGGCTTCAGTAATAACTGCCGCATCGCGGATTGAATCCGGCAAAGATATGAGCTGGACAGTGACGCCGGGCAAAGCAGAGTCATCGACATCGACCACTGTGCCGACCACAACGTTGGCAATAGCAGAGATGGCGCAGAGCGGGGCGGTGAGAACCGGTATGAGACGTAGAAACTTCATATATAACTATAGTGGAATTTTTATAATAAAGACTTTCTGAGAAGCAAAAGGTTTAGACCGCTACGCACAAAAAATAAAAACCGATGTATCTTCTCAGACACATCGGAAAAATTATTAATTTATGAAACGAGTTTTACTCAAAAAAAGAATCTTGGGAAAGAATATGCTCAAAACTTATCTGAAATCTTTGAGCTGCTCGCGGAGCTTCTTGCGTGCGAAGAAAATTCTGCTTTTTACAGTGCCGACGGGGAGATCAAGCTTAGCAGCGATTTCGTGATACTTGTAACCTGCAACATACATGTTGAAGGGCACCTTGTATTCGTCAGAGAAAGCGTTGAGAGCGTTTGAAATTTCTTTAACTTCGAATGAACCTTCAGGAGTTTCAAGTCCGGAGTCTTGAGAAATGTTAAGGTGGTAAAGATCTTCAGTCTGGTCAATAACAGTTGCCTTTTTAACAGTCTGGCGATAGTTATTGATAAAGATATTACGCATAATAGTAAAGACCCACCCTTTAAAGTTTGTGTTGTCAACGAATTTTTCCTCGTTGTCAAGCGCTTTAAGAGTAGTGTCCTGAAGAAGGTCATGCGCCTCTTCTTTATTAGTAGTAAGCTGATAAGCGAAACTTAAAAGATTAGCTTGCAGCCCTAATATTTTTTGCTGGAAAGTGTTTGATGATGCCATGATGTCAGAATTTTTAATTAGTCGTTAAAAGTTGTTTGCCTATATAACAAGAAGGGTTCGAAAAAGTTTAGAAAAAGTTGAATTTTTTTTGAAGAATTTTTTATTTGATTTTTAAATTGCTGAATATCAGGAATAATTTTGATGTATTTATTACGATTTTTTTAAGAATCTGTTTGCTTTTTACTGTTATTAGACCTTTAGACCGCTTCCCACATTTTTTGTGAGAAGCGGTCTTAGATATTATTTATCAAGAGGGTGATGGCCGGAAAATCAATCATTCCCTCAGAATGCAGCAGATTTTTAGGTATGCATGCACCACATTAGACTTAACGGGAGTGTCGGGGTAGGAGAGATATCGTTTCAAAATTTGCGGGGGGGAGGATTTTGTGAGGTTAATTGATGCTTATAAAATATTAATTAATTGAATTATAGTGTTATGAGAAGTGAAGTTTTTACAAAGGGGTATAAAATAAGCGTCAGGGTAAAGTGAAATTTTTAACCTGACTAAATGTGTAAAATTATGCAAAATTAGGGAAACTTGAGCATAGGGTACGATAAGATGATAAAACAAAGAGGTGTTGTTATTGCCTTAGGCTGAGGGTCTGTTTTCAAATCACAGGTTCAGAGAGAATCAGGGAAAAGAAAAACTGTTGTCGCGGAGTAAGACGGTCAGGTCATTCTCCAGGGGCAACAGTTTCAGAATTTTTATATAAAAGGGTAGGGAAAGTATAAAAACAAAAACGCCGGACTATTGTCCGGCGTTAAAGAGAGGGTAGAAGATGGGGCTCGAACCCACGACCTACGGAACCACAATCCGTCGCTCTAACCAACTGAGCTACATCTACCATATTGCTTCACGAAAGAATTCCACTAAAGGCTTCGCAAGGTTTTCTTCCGAAAAGCGATGCAAAGTTACGCACTTTTTTTGAAACCTCCAAATATTTCGGATAAAAAATTTGAATAAAATTTTGCAAATTTTTGTAATAGACTTAGAATAAGACGATTAAATTGCAAAAAAAAAAGAAGCCCGCTGAAAGGCCTCTTTTATGAGTATGACTGTGATTTTATTTTCCGCCGGGGGTGGCAATCGCAAACGCCATTTTCATTTTATTTCCCTATGAGTTCGGAAAGGGTGGTGAAGAACTCAGGGTTGTGTCCAGTCGTTATGTTGCGTATCTTCCCTTCCGGGTCAATGATTGCTTTGGTCGGGAATCCCTGCACACCGTATTCATCAAGAAGGGTAGAGGTCTTGGGGTTGTAGACATTCACCCATGGAAGTTCATATTTAGCTACGGCCTTTCGCCATGCCTCTTCGGATTCGTTGCAGTCTACGCCGACAATCTCAAGGACATCCTTATATTTGGCGTAAGCCTCCTTCAGCTCCGGGAACCCTTTGATACACCAGATGCACCATCCGCCCCAGAAATCAAGAATCACCCATTTACCACGGAACTGAGATAAAGAGACCTGGTTTCCCTGAAGGTCAAGGAGAGAAAAATCGGGAGCTGTGACATCACCCTTAGCCATTTCCTGCTGACGACGTTCCTTCTCAATACTCTTTTCAATCTGGAGTTTCTGATTTTCCATGACCGGGGTCAGGATAGAGGTCTTGGCTCCTTCCGAGATGAGAGGATAAAGCTCCAGGAAATCTTCTCCGTCAAGCTGCATGAGGGCATAAACGGAATTGGGATTGGTAGGATTCTCCTTGATATAGTCTTTGAGAGAGTTGTTGTAGTCATCAATGAGCGCCTGCATCTCCTCCTTAGGGGGATTTTCCTGCTTTCTGAGAGAATAGAATTTCTCAAGAATGGGAGTCACGATTCCGTCAATCTCATTAACTCCTTCATAGAGGCGAGTACCGGTGGATTTTGCCTTAGTGGGGTTCATTTCCATGACTTCAGTGGTGATCTGATCGCCGGGAGCGGCATAAACGAGGAAAATGTTTCTTCCACCGAGAGAGAACCTATACTGCGTGCCCCCTTCGGCATCAGCAATAGGCACCACAGCCATATTGTCTTTGACCGGGACAGCAGCAGAGACAGTGCCACGCTCATCTCTCGGTTTCGAGAGGTTGAGGATGGTGGTATAATCATAATTGAGAGAATCGAGGCCGGCATCGGCCGGGAGTTTCACGGTGATGTCTGCAAAAGCAGTCGCCGGAGCCATGATGGCACACGTCAGGGCGGCGGATAAAAGTTTATTCATATTAATATATTTTTGTTTCTATTAAAAATGAGGCTCACAAAGACCTCTATAATAATCAACGTTGTTTTTTGCGTATTATTCCGTCAAGGAGATTCATAAACTGATAATTTTTAAGTCCCCATTTAGGAGCCACGACCATATCGGGGGGAGCCTGGGCAAGAAAACGTTCTATTACGATGTTCTCGGGCACAATATCGGCAATACGCGCGCAGAGGTCGAGATAAGCCTCCAGAGAATATGGCTTGACGTCGATTTTACCCTCTTTCCAAAGAGAATGGAGAGGAGTGTCGCGAAGAATCTGTAGTTGATGCAGTTTCAGGGTGTCGATAGGGAGCCGGCAGGCATTAACCACATTGCGTATCACCTCATCGTCGTTTTCCCCGGGCAGCCCGGCTATAAGATGCATACCGCAGCGCAAACCGCGAGCTGAGGCTCTTTCCACAGACGAACATACATCCTCCCATGTGTGATTACGGTTTATGAGACTGAGAGTGGCATCTGACGAGGTTTCAGCTCCGATTTCCAAAAATACCGGAACACGGGCATTAAACTCCTCCATGACGTCAAGGATGTGGTCGGGGAGTGTGTCCGGGCGAGTGCCAATGACGAGCCCAACGACATCTTCCACATCCAGAGCCTCCTTGTAGAGGGAACGAAGGAGCGCGGGGGAGGAGGAATAGGTGTTGGTGTACGATTGGAAATAAGCAAGGAATTTCATCTTGGGATATTTCCTTTGGAAAAATGCCTTACCGTCTTCAATTTGTTGGCGCAGGGGACGGCGTTCCATGCAATAGGAGGGTGAAAAGGAATCATTCCGGCAGTAGATACACCCTCCCGAACCTTTCGACCCATCACGATTTGGACATGAAAACCCGGCGTTAAGGGAAATTTTCTGTACCTTAACGCCGGGAAATATTTTACCAAGATACTCGCTGTATGTAGTCATTGCGAAAAATCATACAAGAAAATCGGCCACTACGAGAGCTGCCATGGCCTTGACGACAGGGACGGCACGGACAGCGACACAGGGGTCGTGACGTCCGGCGGGATTGAGGGTCATTTCCCGTCCTTCGGTGTCCACGGTCTTTACAGGCATCATAAGCGTTGGGGTGGGTTTGAAAGCGACAGAGAAGAAGACCGGCATACCGTTTGAAATTCCCCCCTGGATACCTCCGCTGAAATTGGAAGAGGTCTTGGGAGTTTCTCCGGGAGCCGACGTTGGAAGGAAATTGTCGAGAGTTTCACTCCCTTTGGCGTAAGGAGCGCGGAATCCGAGTCCATATTCAAATCCTTTGGCAGCGTTGATGCTCATCATTGCGGCGGCGAGGCGCGCATGGAGCTTGTCAGCCACCGGCTCACCGAGTCCGGCCGGAAGCCCGGAAATAAGGCAACTCACTTTTCCCCCGACGCTATCTCCGGCTTTTTTAGTCTCCTTCACAAATTCATCCATTGCAAGACGGAGATCGGGATTGACTTCGAGCGAGAACGGTTTTTCGGGGGAGGTCATGAGAGAATCGAAAATGTCTCCGGCGGTGATAGGACCCACCTGAGAGAGGACAGCCTCTATCTGAATTCCCTTGGTTTGGAGCCATTGCAGGCATAACGCACCTGCCACGACCCAATTTACCGTCTCCCTTGCGCTCTGGCGCCCGCCTCCGCGGTAGTCACGTATGCCGTAACGAGCTATGTAGGTATAATCGGCATGATTCGGACGGAACGCACGGGCCATCTCGTCGTAGTCGGAAGAATGATGGTCTGAATTTCTAACGATGAAGCCGATCGGGGTTCCGAGAGTAATTCCGTCGGGAGAAATACCGGAAAGGAATTCCGGACGGTCGTCTTCCTTACGTGCTGTGACGAGGGGAGACTGCCCGGGACGCCGTTTTGCCACCTCCTCATAGAGACGGTCGAAATCAATTTTATAACCGGGGGGGAATCCGTCGATCACTCCGCCCATCGCCGGTCCGTGGCTCTCGCCGAAAGTGGTGAGGGTGAGATTCTTGCCGAATGTGTTCATACTCAGGGTTGGAGGGAGGGGTAATGAAATGAATAATAAAAGCTTTGAAGGGGTCAGGCCGGCTCCGTAGCGATATCGGCAGCCTCAGCATCGGCCGCCTTCAGAAGGTCTTGAGGCGACAGCTTTATCTGAAGCCCTCTTTTCCCGGCGCTCACGTATATGAAAGGAAATTCGAGCGCTTCTTCGCTGATGAAAGTGGGGAAATGTTTCTTCATCCCGATGGAAGTGCATCCGCCGCGTATGTATCCGGTGAGGGGGAGAAGATCCTTCATGGGAATCATCTCCACCTTCTTGTTTCCGGATGCTTTGGCAGCCTTCTTGAGATCCACCTCCCTGTTTCCGGCAACCACACAGACGAGATAACCGTTGCGGTCTCCATGCAGCACGAGAGTTTTGAAAACATGTTCGATAGGTTCGTTAAGCTCTTCAGCTACATGGTCAGCGGCAAGATTGTCAGGGTCGACGGTATATTCCACGAGTTCATAAGGAATGCGCAGACGGTCGAGGATACGGGCGGCGTTGGTCTTGTCAGCCATAGGGTTGAATTTATTTGTCCATAGTGACGAGGAGCTCCTCGTTGTTGCGGGTGATCTCCATTCTCTTCTTGATGAACTCCATAGCCTCTATCGAATTCATATCTGCGAGATAATTGCGGAGAATCCACATACGGTTGAGGTGTTCCTGCGGGAGTAGAAGGTCATCGCGGCGTGTAGAGGAGGCGATGATATCTACAGCCGGGAAGATACGCTTATTGGAGAGCTTGCGGTCAAGCTGCAGCTCCATATTGCCGGTGCCCTTGAATTCCTCGAAAATCACTTCATCCATCTTTGAAGAAGTCTCGGTGAGTGCGGTTGCGATGATTGTAAGAGAGCCGCCTCGCTCGATGTTTCGAGCCGCACCGAAGAAACGTTTCGGCCTTTGAAGCGCGTTTGCATCTACGCCGCCGGAGAGAATCTTGCCGGATGCAGGGGAAACGGTGTTGAAGGCACGTGCCAGACGGGTAATGGAGTCGAGCATAATGACGACATCATGGCCACACTCAACGAGGCGTTTCGCCTTTTCAAGAACGATGTTGGCGATTTTTACATGGCGATCCGCCGGCTCGTCGAAAGTAGAGGCGATGACCTCGGCGTTTACGCTTCGGGCCATATCGGTGACCTCCTCGGGGCGCTCGTCAATGAGGAGCATTATGATATGGGTCTCCGGATGATTTTCAGCTATTGCGTTGGCAATATCTTTAAGAAGGATTGTCTTACCGGTCTTAGGCGGAGCGACGATAAGAGCACGCTGGCCTTTCCCTATGGGGGCGAAAAGATCCACTACACGAGTTGAGATATTGTTGCTGACCCCTTTTGTAAGGTTGAATTTCTCCTCAGGGAAAAGGGGAGTGAGATGTTCGAAAGGCACTCTGTCTCTCACTCTTTCCGGCGACAGACCATTGACGGAAAGCACTTTCTGCAGAGGATAATACTTATCGCCTTCGCGGGGAGGACGAATGGAGGCCTCCACAACGTCGCCGGTTTTAAGTCCGTATTCCTTTATCTGGGTCTGTGTTATATAAATGTCGTCAGGGCTTGCAAGATAATTATAGTCGCCGGAACGAAGGAAACCATATCCTTCGGGCATCACTTCAAGCACACCGAAAGCCTCCATTATGCCGGAGAGATCGAAATTCTCTTCAGGCTGCTCGATAGGAGCCGGGATATTGAAGCCCTGGCGCTGGAGTCGTTGCTGCTTTTTGAGCAAGTTCTTCTGCTGCTTGGTGAGCGGCTGCTGGGAAGTAGCTCCGGGCTCGCGCATCTGAATGGGCTCGGCCTGAGGCACAGGGAGCGCCTCCTCTTCACGGATACGTTCCTGTTGTTTCTGTTGCTCCTGCTGTTTCTGAGAGCGAGGAGTGAAAGTTTTCCCCTTTGAGGGGGTGAAGAAAGAGGAGAAGGAAGAGAGTGATGAAGCAGCCTCCGCGCTGTTCTTTGCGTTGCGGGGGGTGAAGACTTTAAGTTTAGGATGTTCCTCCGGCTGTTCCGGTGTCGGAGAGGGTGAGGGCGCTTCGGCAGGAGTTTCGGCAGGCGTCTCAACCTTTGGTTCTTCAGTATCAACAGGTTGTTCTGTAACCTCAGGTGCTGCATTGACTTCAGCATCAGTCTGCACGGGGAGTTCCTCAGCGACTATCTCCTCCGGAGTCTCCTTCTGAGGAGCCTTGGCAGCGGGTTTCCTTCCGCGAGTCTTCTTCACAGGAGCCTCTTCAGGGGTTTGAGGTTCAGGAGCCGCCGCAGCATTCTTCGGTTTTCTTCCTCGTTTCTTGGGAGCAGGAGTCGGCTCATCCTCTTTAGGGGATGCAATGTCAGTGGGTTCAGCGTTATCCTGCGTGTCAGGAGTGGTCTCCAAAGGGAGTTCGGCAGACGCTTTTTTCCCTTTTTTTGCTTTGGGTTCCTTAGCCTTGGTATTCTTTTTCTTTTCAGAAGATTTAGAGACAATGTCTTTAGCAGAGACTTCCGCCTGGCGGTCAAGGATAGCGTTAATGATGTCCCCGGGATCGGCAGAAGGAGAAACCTGAATGTCCATGGAATCGGCGGTCTTCAAGAGTTCGTCTTTTCCCATTTCTTCTAATTCATTGAGATGGAGCATAACAACTATAAGGTGAATTTTGACCCGTCTTAGAGTGTTGCCCGGACTCCGAGAGAGCGTGTCAGCGCTGACCACCTCCCGGATAAGATGGAGGGTGCAGGCTTTCTGCCATAAGGAGGGGCGGATGTGGAAAAAAGATGGGTGAATTTTATAATTTTGAGTAAGAAAGAGAAAACGCCGACTGATTTAAAAAAGAAAACGTGAGAGAGGGATAGTCGGCATTTGCCCGACAAGCCGCCGGATTGGAATATTAAGCGGAGGGCAAATTGTCTATCGGCGGTGATAAAATTTGCCTTTAGACGGTGCAAAATTAGAAATAAAATCCAATTCACACAATTTTTAAACATCTTTTTTCAAAAAAAGTTTTCCATTGCGCAGTTCGAGGAAACCCTTACGGAGAGTCCATCTTTTGACATCCGGCTTAGCCGCACGCATGGCGTCCACCACTTCTGAAGCAGTGGTTGTGAAGGGGGAGAGGGGGTCAATGAAGCGTCTGACAAGGAGTTCAGGTGCGGCAAAATCAAGCACTACCTCTGCTTCAAGAGGAGCCCCGGGGGAGGGAAGACGGTCGGCAATTGCTTGCTCCACCACTTCATTCTCAGCTCTTAGGAAAGAGAGGGAAGACTGCATAGCCTTGTCGAAACCTTCCCATCTGCTTCGGAGAAGGGGGAAAATCTCGTTGCGGAGGAAATTACGTCTGTAATCGCTGATGAGGTTGGAAGAGTCGGTTATGAAAGGGATGTTGTTTTCTTTGAGAAATGCTTCCAATTCGTGGCGATGCACGGAAAGGACAGGGCGCCAAACCTTTCCATTGTCTTCCACCATCCCCCGCAATCCCTTCGTGCCGCTACCGCGCAAGAGATTCAGGAAAAGGGTCTCTGCATTGTCGTCAGCATTATGGGCAATGGCAATGCGGTCAGCTCCCGAAGATTCAAGGAGATTGAAAAACCAATCGTAGCGCAACGAACGGCACGCCATCTCCACGGAAGTCCCGGGGTTAGACTCAATGAAACCGTGAACGTCGAAATCCACAGTCTCGAGGGGAACTTTCAGCAATGCACACAGAGAACGCACATGTGCTTCATCGCGGAGGCTTTCCTCGCCACGAAGATGAAAATTGCAATGCGCCGCAGTCACTTCAGCGCCCGAAAGACGCAGGAGGGCGAGCAGAGCCACGCTGTCGGCTCCGCCGCTGACTCCCACGATAAGACGGGAGAGTCCGGAAACTTTAAGCTTTTGCCTGAGGAGGGTGGTTAATCTTGCAGTTACAGAGGATTTTGTCTTCATATGAAAAATAAATATATGCGAAATTATAAAAAAAGTAGAAAAGAGATGAACTTAATCGGAGTAAAATTGTTTAAAAGGTACGTGTAGCTATGTCGTTAGGGTTGTGCCTTGAGACGCTGCTGACGTAAAAAACATTAACTCAAATAACTCAAAAGATAACTACAATTATGGCAAAAGAATGGATCTGCACAATCTGCGGATATGTGGCAGAAGGAGAGGAAGCTCCCGAAAAGTGCCCGCAGTGTGGCGCACCTAAGTCAAAATTTAAAGAACTTGACCAGACAGCTCTTCTGAAGTTTGTGACAGAACATGAGCTCGGCGTAGCAAAAGATGTTGACGACGAGATGAAGAAAGACCTCAACAACCACTTCCTCGGCGAATGCACAGAGGTAGGTATGTATCTCGCGATGAGCCGTCAGGCTGACCGTGAGGGTTATCCCGAAGTAGCTGACGCCTTCAAGCGTTACGCATGGGAAGAGGCAGAGCACGCTGCTAAGTTTGCAGAGCTTCTCGGCGAAATGGTATGGGACACCAAGACCAACCTTGAGAAGAGAATGGCAGCTGAGGCCGGCGCGAATGAAGACAAGATGAGAATCGCAAGAAATGCAAAGGCTCAGAATCTCGATGCTATCCACGACACTGTGCATGAGATGGCTAAGGACGAAGCTCGCCATGGTCAGGGCTTCCAGGGTCTCTACAACCGTTTCTTCAAGAAATAAGAAAAAATTCATTCCCATACAGGGAACGATGCGATAAAAACGCGGTCAATCCACTTTCAAGTGGTGACCGCGTTTTTTTTTGAACCATCCTATTTCTTGAGGACAATACTCCTTTATTTGCCTAATCTTGACAGAAACTCTTCCCGCTTGCTTTCAGAAACGGGGATAAACGTTTTACCGAAGATGATGCGGTTTCGTTCCACCATTTCCACTTTCGGAATATTCACGATGAACGACCGATGGACCCTCATGAAAGAATCAGCCGGCAGGAGCTCTTCGATCTCTTTAAGCGTCATGAGGGATGCAATCGGTTCCCCTTCATTTCTGAAAAGGAGAATCCTGTCGTTTCTCACCTCAATATAAAGAATAGTGTCAGTGTGCATCTGCATAAGTTTCCCTTCAGTCTTGACCGTAATCATACGGCCCGACTGAAGGGTTTCGACCTTATGAGCAGAAGCAGCGAGATATAGTTTTTTCCAATCGAGAGCACGCGCTACGGAGCGCATGAAATCAGAATAACTGACCGGTTTCAGCAGATAGTCGAGGGCATTCACGCGGAAACCCTCCACCGCGTAGCGGTCATATGCTGTGACAAAGACAATACGTGTGGAAATCGGGACAACCTGAGCAAATTCGATACCGTTCAGCATAGGCATATTAATGTCAAGAAAGATGACATCGATTTTCCCATCCATAACTATCTTTACAGCTTCGGCAGCCGATTCAAAACATCCGGCCATCTCCAGAGACGGAGTCTTCGATATGTATGTACGCATAAGCTCACGAGCGAGCGGTTCGTCGTCAACTACGATGCATTTCAGTTTATTATCCATTAACAAGGGTGTGTCACAAATTAATTGGTATATTTATTGTCGCCGGTGTCAAATCTCATCAATATATGTCACCAATCAATTATATCATTAATTTTTGACACATACTTACTAATAACGCATTCAAGGTTTTGATGATTGTGTGTGGGGGGTCAGAACTTCACGCTTTATCGAAAGGAAAACATGATATTCCCCCGCAATCTCCTCTGAACGGAATGAGTAAGACTCAGGGTAGATAAGATTCAACTGACGCTCCACGTTTCTCAATCCCACTCCCGACTTTCCTTTCTCAAGTCCGGATTTCCCATCTTCCCTGCATGAATTTGCCACCAGACAGGAGAGACACTCGTCATCAAGATTTATGTCAATATCAATGAAAGGATGAGGGGCGGAGGAATCAAAATGTTTGAATGCGTTTTCTATAAGGGTCAGGAAGAGTAGGGGAGCGATATGGAGCCTGCTGAGATTACCCTCGGGCGTAGAACATCGGAGTCTGACCGACGGATTGAGACGCAACCCCATCAGCCGGACGTATTCATTAATAAACATCAGCTCCTTCTCCAACGGCACGGAAGCTTCTTCCGAATCGTATATCATGAATCTCAAAAGGCTGCTTAGGTCATGAAGGGCTTTCTGTGCTTTGTCGGAATCAATAGCTATGAGGGCATAGATATTGTTGAGGGAATTGAATAGGAAATGCGGGTTAAGCTGGGCCTTGAGACTGAGCAGCTCTATGTTGCGCCTTTCGGCCTCCAGTTCGAGCTCACGTCGCTGCATCTCCTCTCTTGCCTTGGAGAGACGCATGGCATAAGCAAGGGCAATTGATAGGACCATCATGACTCCGTCTCTGATCATGAAGCGAAGGTATAACATCACCCATTGTGCGGCAGACAACGGTTCCGCCCTGAGATGTTTCGGACGCGGAAGCCCTCCGTGACTCTCAAACCAAATCGGGAGAATGGAGCAGGCAAGGACAATGAGAATTAGATTAGTGATGAAAAACCATATTTTCCCGTTTTTCCTGAACAGCAGTTCCGGCACGAGAAGAAGGTAATTCAGGCAGAAGATGGCAGTATAACTTGTAGCCAGGAGAAGGCTCAGGATTGTCATGTCAAGCGGCTCCTTGTCGTGAGAGAGAAGGGTCAGCATTGACGGCAGATAAAAAAGAAGGAAAGCGGCCAGAATTACTGAGGCCGCTCCCGTAAAAGATTTTCCGTTTGTCGCGTTATTCATACCTTATAGCCTCGATAGGATCAAGATTGGAGGCCTTTGCAGCAGGATAAAAACCGAAGATGACACCGATAACTGTGCAGACAGCGAAAGAGAGAACGACAGAGGAGGGGTCGATCTGTACGGGCCAATTGGCGAATATCTTGATCATCCAAGTGGCAAACGCCCCCATTAGAATGCCGAGGATGCCACCGGTGACTGAAATTATGACGGCCTCGATAAGGAATTGTGTCATAATATCGCGCCCTGTGGCTCCTATACTCATACGCAGGCCAATCTCGCGTGTCCGCTCGGTGACGCTGACAATCATGATGTTCATGATGCCGATGCCGCCTACAAGGAGGGAAATACCCGCCACAGCAGCGAGAAGAACAGTCATCATCGACGATGTGGAGGAAATCATCTCCGCGAGTTCCTGCATTGAGCGTATGTTGAAATTATCGGCCTGGTCGGCTCGCAATTTATGGTTTGTACGCAGAATATCCGTAATTTCGGCAATAGTCTCCTGAGTCTTGTTTTCATCAATTGCGGATGCCTGAATCCCCTGGAGGTAGTCTATGGCAAGCATACGTTTCATGACAGTGGTGTAGGGGACAAGGGCAAGGTCATCCTGATCCTGACCCATTGTGTTATACCCTTTCTCATCAAGCACACCGATGACAGTTAGAGGGATAGAACCGAACCTCACCACCTTCCCGAGAGGATCGGTTCCGTCGGGGAAAAGGTTTTTTACAAGAGTCTTACCCAGCACACACACTTTGGCAGCCGTCTTGACGTCAGCTTCAGTGAACATTTCCCCCTCGACTACTTTCCTTTGGCGTATGTCGAGATACTGAGTGTTGACACCTTGCGCCTGAGAGGGATAGTTATTATTGCCGTTGACCCATTGACCGGACGACGAAACAGTGGGTGTGATGTTTGCGATTGTCGTGGCTTGGTTCACAATGGCTTCATAGTCGGCAGGCTTTAGGGTCTGCATATCGTCGCTGCTCTGTCGAACACCGCCACGCCTCTCCGCACCCGGCATAATCATAATCATGTTGCTGCCCATTTCGGAAATCTGAGCCTTGATGGAGTTTTTCGATCCTTGTCCAATGGCGAGCATGGCAATGACCGCCCCGACCCCGATAATGACTCCGAGCATAGTCAGGAAACAACGCATCTTGTTGTTTCCGAGTGCTTTGATTGCTATTTTAAAGAGATTTGATACATTCACTTTTGCAAAATTGAAAATTAGATAATCGTAAATCCTTTCTCAATGAATACCTATCGAGGAGAGTAGAGCCCGAAATGGCGCTGTTCGCGCCGGGCGATAGTTATTCCTCAACGGGGAGATTCCTGTAGACCTCCTCGGCGGATTTAATATCGTCGTTATATTCATCGCTGACAATCCTGCCGTCACGCAGGGTGATGTTTCGCGAGGAATACAGGGCTATCTCAGGATTATGTGTTACGAAAATAATGGTCTTACCCTCCCGATAAAGGCGCTGGAAAAGCATCAATATCGAGAAAGAAGTCCTTGTGTCGAGATTACCAGTAGCCTCGTCAGCAAGAATGATGACCGGATTGTTGACCAATGCGCGAGCAATAGCCACACGCTGTTGCTGACCACCGGACATCTGGTTGCTCTTATGGTAAAGGCGTTCGCCGAGTCCGACCTCACGCAGGCACTTTTCAGCTCTCTCCGCTCTTTCTTTAGCTGAAACGGAGGAGTTGTAAAGAAGAGGGAGCTCTACGTTTTCAAGCGATGTGGTCTTGGGGAGAAGGTTATAGTTCTGAAAGATAAACCCGATTTTCCTGTTTCTTATTCTGGCTCGCTCGTTCTTACCCATCCCTTTAACCGGGATACCATCAAGGTAATACTCTCCGGAAGAGGGGGTGTCGAGACATCCCAAAGTGTTGAGTAATGTAGACTTTCCGGAGCCGGAGGTGCCCATTATCGTCACAAACTCCCCTTCAAAGATAGTGAACGAGACACCGCGCAGCGCTTTGACCGTCTCGTCGCCGACCTTGAAATATCGTTTGAGATTTTCTATTTTTATAATTTCCTTAGCCATACACTTTATTTTTTCTTAGCTCCCGGAGGTTTCGGCATGAAAGGATTCTCCTGAGCTTTCTGTCCACTCTCACCCTTACTAATCTCCTGATACTGCAAAGCTACCTGGTCACCTTGTTTTAAACCGGATGTAATCTGCTGGTATACGCTGTTCTTCATGCCGAGGGAAACTGCTGTTTGCATAAGTTTGCCGTCACGCACCACCCACACAGAATTTTCAGTATTATCTTTCAAGGGGACAGGAGTGGGTAGCTTGGAGCCTTCCTCCCCCTGCATGGGCTCGAATTTCAATGCTTTGAGAGGCACAGCGATAGTATTTTCAAGTTCGAGGGTGTAGATGGATAGATTTGCGGTCATGCCCGGAATGAGCTTATGGTCAGGATTGGTAGTGCTGACGATGACTTCATAAGTCACCACATTATTTGTGGTCGTAGGGCTGATGCGTACTTGAGTGACGGTTCCGGTAAAAGTGTCTTCCGGATAGGCATCAACAGTAAAGGATACATGCTGTCCGACCTTTACCTGGCCTATGTCAGCCTCATCCACCGCACCGACCACCTGCATATGGTCAAGGTCTGCAATGACGTACAGACTTGCCACATTCATGCTTGAAACGACGGTCTGTCCCTCCTCGACCTCACGCGACACGACAATACCATCGATAGGGGCTGTGATTTCGGCATAAGTAAGATTCTTGGCAGCCCTCACACGGTCAGCCTGACTTTTCTCATAAGCCATCTTTGCTACCTCATAATCCTTTTGAGAGGTCTGATAGTCGTAGTCTGAGATAAGTTTTTCAGCGTGGAGAGCTTTGTCACGCTCGAAATTACGGCGCGTGTAATCATAAGTTGCTTTTGCGGAGGCGAGAGTAGCGTCGGCGCTCTGGAGCTCACTTTGCAACACTGTTTTGTCAATTTCAGCTATCAACTGCCCTTTCTTCACTTCATCGTTGAAGTCAACGTAAAGGTTTGAGATGATACCGGTGACCTGAGTGCCGACATCGACGGAGGTCACTGATTCCATGGTTCCGGTGGCAGTCACGATCTCAGACAATGACTGAGGCTGGATTGTGACGGTCTCGAGCTCGTAAGAAGTCTTTTCCGAGCAGGAAGCAGCTGCAATGAGGAGAGCAGCTGCAAAAGAGTATTTATAGATCGACATATTGATGAAATTTTCAATTCAGGGATACTTCTTGAGTTGCGTAATAATTTATTGTCTTGTTGGCGAGGATTGCCATATATTTGGTTTGGAGCAATTCCAGCCTGGCGTTAAGGAGGTTGTTATGGGCGCTCAGAAGGTCGAGAGGGTTGACGAGGCCAAGCTCGAACTGACGGTTGACGAGATCGTCGTTGAGCTTCACGGCTTCCAGCTGCGACAGACCGGAAACGTATTTGGCGCGAGCATTGGTAGCGTCGATGTAGAGGGATTCAATTGTCTGAGAGAGGTCGTCAAGCAGATTTTTACGGTCAAGGTCGTATTCCATTTCAGCAAGCTTTGCTTTTGCCACAGCACGCTTTGTGGAATTGGCATCGAAAATGGGGACATTCAGATTTACTCCGACATTTTCATTGAAATTATGTCCCATCTGATTTCCCCACCCTTTTCCTCCGGAGGTATATCCGGTGCCGAGAGAGCCTGTAAGGTCAATAGAGGGTTTGTTTCCGGCCTTGGCTATCTTCACATCGTTGGCATATATCTCTTTGCTGAGATCATTGCTCTTGAGGGTGGGTAACCATTGTGAGGCTAATTGATAGACCTGATTTCTGTCAGGGAGGACAGCCATGACATCGGAATCGGGGAAAGCGACTTCCGCTATGTCAAGATTATAATCGAGTCCGAGTTCGAGAATCTTTTTGAGCGCCATTTTTGAAGACTCGTAATTGCTCTCTGCCTGAGTGAGATTATAGGCATCCTGTGCTCGCTGGCTCTCAATCTGTGCATACTCCACTTTTGAATTTTTCCCGGCCTCCATAAGTTTTTTCATACGTTCAGCCTGTGAAGTGCTGACTTCCAGAGTCTGGCGGGCGATTGTTACTGCTTCGCCGGCATAAAGGATGTTGAGATAAGATTCAAGGATGCCGAGTTTCAGCTGCTTTATTATGTCGTCGCCTGCAAGAGCCTGCTGCAGCTCAAGTATCTTAGCTGATTCCTGACGATATTTACGGGCATTCCCCTCCCAGACAGTCCAGGAGGCACCGATGTTGTAGGAACTGCCGTAGGCGTTTCCCTTACGTCCGGCCTCAGGAGAGGGATAGTTTGTGAAACTTTGGTTTGTGGAGAAACCTACGGTGGGGAGCCAAGCGTCTTTAGCCGCCAGCACATCCTGTCTTGCCTGAAGAATATTCAGCATTGTGCGCCTGATATCCGTATTATTGGCAGTAGCCCACTCGATACAGTTGTCGAAAGTCCATACAGACGGTAGAGGTGTGGCCGGTGGGGCCGTCACCATATGCGCCGATATTGAGTCTGCGGGTGCTTCCACAAAAGCTTGTGGGTAGGCAACGTACGGCAGACCCAATACTACCGCTGCGAGGATGATTGTTTTGTTGAATTTCATATTTATCGTAGAGCGTTTGAATTCTGTGGAATAACCATGCAAAGATATTTAAATAAATTTGTAAGCGGAAAGATATTCTGTGGATATGGGGTAATTCGGGGTATAAAGCGTGTAAATAAGGGTGAAATGGGAGTGGAGCTGATTAAATGTTAATAATTGCAAATATGCCTGAGTGAGGCAGAGATAAAGGTAGTAAAATGGTTAAATTTGCATCATGGGAAGAATAATGGCAATAGATTACGGAAAGAAGCGATGCGGAGTGGCCGTCACAGACACACTCCGGATTAGTGCAAACGGACTACCGACACAGCGAACTTGCGACCTTCTTGGTTTCATAAAAGAGTATTGCAGCCGGGAGCCGGTAGATGTAATAGTGGTCGGAGAACCAAAGGATATGCATGGAAACCCGAGCGAGAGTATGAAATATATCAAGCCGTTTCTGCAACGACTCCGAAAGGAATTGCCGGATATGCGTATAGAGATGCAGGATGAGCGCTTCACCTCCACGATAGCCCACAGGGAGATGTTGGCCGGAGGATTCACAAAAAAGCAGCGTGCGGAAAAGGGTAGGGCAGACGAGATGGCAGCTGTGCTGATACTGACTTCATATCTTGAACGCGCCAAACAGCAGGTTGAAAATGCGCCAAACAGCAGGTTGAAAATGCGCCAAACAGCGGGTTGAAAATGCGCCAAACAGCAGGTTGAAACTACGCCAAATAGCAGGTTGAAAATGCGCCGTTTTGCATAATAGAAATATTTTTATTATTTTTGTGGTTGAAACAGAACCTTATATAAGAGTATGACAGTAAAAAGCGAATATCGACCGCGAATAGCAGATTACCTTCTTTCAAGAAAATTGAAAGGGAAGGGGGCGGTGCTTTTGGAAGGACCGAAATGGTGTGGAAAAACCACTACCGCTGAGCAAATATGCAAAAGTGTCTTATATATGACAGAGCCCGGGAAAATCGTGCAAAACAAACAACTGGCCAAACTTAATCCGGAGCTATTGTTGAGAGGAGAGACACCCCGTCTTATAGATGAATGGCAAGTTGCACCTTTATTATGGGATGCAGTAAGATTTAATGTTGACCACAGTAAAAATCTTGGCCTGTATGTTCTGACCGGCTCTTGTGTGCCTCCCGATATGAGTGAGGTCACGCATAGTGGGACGGGTAGATTTTCATGGGTTAGGATGCGCACGATGTCACTGTGGGAATCAGGAGATTCGAGCGGAGATATATCCCTGTATTCTCTATTTGAGGGTAAGGAGGAAATTGCAGGAGTGTGTGATATTGATTTGGAGCGAATGGCGTTTCTAACATGCAGAGGAGGTTGGCCTTTAGCGGTCGACATGGAAGAGGTCATAGCTTTGGATCAAGCTTTCGATTATGTTGCAGCTGTTGAGAATCGTGATATTCAGCAATCGGATGGAGTGGAAAGAGACCCTGTCAGGGTGCATAGGCTTCTCCGTTCCTATTCACGCCACCAAGGTGCGCAAACATCCGTTTGTGGCATAATGGAAGACCTGAAAAATAATGAAGGAGATTCTTTAAGTAAAGATACTGTTGCAGGATATATAAAGGCTCTTAAACGAATATTTGTAATAGAAGATGTCGAAGCGTGGAATCCGAACTTACGCTCCAAGACAGCTATTAGAAGCTCGGATACACGTTATTTCACCGATCCGTCTATTGCGACGGCATCCTTAGGACTCGGACCGAACGATTTGATTAATGATCTCAATACATTCGGATTGATATTCGAGACACTTTGTATGCGAGATTTAAGGGTTTATGCCGAAGCACTAAACGGAAATGTTTACCATTACAGGGATAAGAATGGCTTGGAATGTGATGCTGTAGTGCATTTAAGGGATGGAAGATATGGATTGATAGAGATAAAGTTGGGAGGAGACAACTTGATAGAGCAGGGGGTACGAACGCTAAAGACACTTGCCGATAAAATAGACACCACCAAAATGAAACATCCCTCTTTCCTTATGGTGTTGACTGCGGTAGGGGATTATGCTTACAGACGGGAGGATGGCGTTATCGTGGCTCCCATAGGGACTCTAAAGGATTAGATCATAGATAAACAAAAAAAGGGTGAAGCGCCAAAGCCTCACCCTTCTATTTTAAGTATTTATTGGATTAGATTGATGGGAAAGTTGAAGACCAATCCGGAGTCTGGGTCACACCGTAACCGGCATTGATTTCGTCGGCGGGAATAGGATATACACAGTCAGAGACTTTGAAATCCTGAATGAACCATTTAATTTCCGGCGCACCGGTTGCATTGAGGTTCGCCTTCACATCCCAACGACGGAGATCGTAGAGGCGCAGACCCTCCTGGAAGAGTTCGCGTGCTCTTTCTTCCTGAATGAAGGTAAAGAGTGCATCAGCAGAATCGGGGAGGTCAGCAACTGTTGAGATTGCGGGATTACGTTTCGCAACAATGAGAAGAGACTCCTTAGCTTCATCGAGTTTATTGAGTTTCAGATTACTCTCGGCCTGATTGAGGAACATCTCGGGGGCGTTGATGAGATAGTTCGTGCCGTAAGCGGAGTTCCCGCCAAGACCGAAGGCAGCGAATTTACCACTGTTGAAGAAGGGGGTTGAGGGAGTGCTGTTGTTAGCCCAACCCCATACAGCTCTACGCACATCGTCATCAGCCATTATTGACTGTAGGTAAGGGCTCGGGCTGTAGGAATAGGTCGACCATAAAGTGCCACAAGAGTTTGCGCTCCAGTTGTCAGTGGTGTTGATATTGAGGGCGAAGAAACTTTCATTATTGCTTGCGCCGCCGTTATAAAGAGCTTTGTAACCTGCATCGGTATATGTCAGCTCCGTAATTCCCTTAATTTCAAGGGCAGTCGCAGCGGCCTCAGCAGATTCAGCATATTTCTCCTCATAGAGATAGACTCTCGACAGAAGACCATGGACAGCAGCCGGAGTGAAATAGAATATGCCATCGTTTTCCCAACCTGCTTTATCAAAATATTCCAGAGAGCTTAAAAGATCGTTCTCTATTGATTTATAAGCATCCGCGACAGTAGAACGCGACACCTGAGCACCTGCCGGGATAGGATCATCGATAACGACGATGCCGGGCTGCGAGCCGAAGTTAGTGCCGTTGACCATCACCTGATGTCCGAAGATATTAACAAGCATGAAGTGTGCATAGGCACGCAGGGCGTAAGCCTCGGCAACAAACTCATCGAGATTAGACTGATCCTCTTCAGAAAGATCTGAAAGCTCGGAGGCAGCCTTGATTATGCGTGAACTGTTATCAGCCACTTTATATCCATAGTTCCAGATATATTCGAGGTAAGTGGAAGTAGGAGTGGGTGTGAACTGATAGAAATCAGACTGATGGCTTGTTGAACCGTTCCAGTAGGTTATGTCAGAAGCGATGTCACCGATAGAAGTGGCATAGTTTCCGGAGAAATAGTAATAAAACAAGCGATAGTATGTGCCGTTCAAAGCGTATCCGATATTCTGAACATTGCTAAGACCGCCGTCCAGATCGATACCGTTAGAAATTTCTGTGTCAAGAAAACTGTCGCCACAGCTTGTCGCTCCCACACTCAACATGAGTGCCGCAAGTGCTTTGATATATGTTTTTTTCATTATTCTAATTATTAGGAAGTAAAGATTAGAAAGTGAGCTGAATGCCTCCGGTGAAGGTGAAAACGGCAGGATATTGCCATGCAATCACACCGCTTGCATATGTCTCGGGGTTATAGCCGATGAACTCTTTCTTTGTCCATGTGTGGACATTGTCAAATGTTGTGTAGATACGCAGTTTCTGGATAAGTGCTTTCTGAGTGATTTTCTTTGGAAGAGTATAACCGAAAGTGATGTTGCTCAGACGAAGGAAACTGCCGTCCATAAGCCAGCGTGAAGAATAGTTGCCGTTTGAATCCTTGTATGGGTCGCCATAGATATACTGAGGATACTTTGCGTTGGGATTCTCGGGGGTCCAGGAATTGTCTACGACTGTCTGGAGAGGAGTACGGAAAGCATTGCTTCCCCACCCGGTGAAGTTATGACCTGTGTCATAGACCTTGCTGCCGGTGCGATAGTTGAACTGGATGCTGAAATCGAACCCATAACCTTTTGCATTAACTCCGAAAGCACCGAACACTTTAGGCTCTGCAGAACCCACATAACGCTTTGCGGCAGCTGTGTAATCTTCTGTAAGTTCGTCGCCCTCCGCATTGAGGTAATACTGGGCGCGTCCGTTCTCAGGATTGACTCCTGCGTATTCCACCATGTAGAACTGACGGTAGGGTCGACCCTCCTCAATGATACTGTATGTACCTTCGATTGAGCCATCAGCAAGTTTGATAACTTTGTTCTGATTCCATGAAAGGTTTGCAAATGCACTTACCGTAAGATTTTTATTAGTGAAAACCACTCCGTTAAGACCAACCTCCACACCACGGTTGCGAATCTTACCGATATTCTTGTAGTAAGAAGTCATACCGGTTGTCATTGAAAGGGGCACCTGATAGAGAGCGTCAGCTGTGTCATCATTATAAAAGTCGAAAGTAAGGGTTGCACGGTTAAATATGCCGAAGTCGAAACCTACATCGAATTTTCGAGATGTTTCCCAAGTGAGGTCAGGGTTATCGATTTGCACAGGTGTTATACCCGGCACCTGAGAGTAGTTGTAACCCGTAGCATAATAACCGCGAGCTGCGTAGAGAGAAGGGAGAGACTGGTTACCGACAGTACCATAAGATATACGGAGGTCACCGGTAGTGAGCCAATTAGCATTCTCGAGGAATGATTCCTGTGAGAAACGCCATTTAGCTCCTACAGACCAGAAATTGCCCCAGCGGTTATCGGCGCCGAAAACTGATGAACCGTCACGACGGTAAGAAGCTGAGAGGAAATAACGATCCATCAAGGAATAATGTGCGTCAGCGAAATATGATGCGAGACGAGACTGAGATTTGTAGTATTCGCTACCATTATCTGAAGCTGCAGTAGTCATATCGCGACGTCCGATTGCGCAGAAGGGGAAATCGGTTTTCGAATAGTAGTCGTAATGATACTCATAACGTTGCATTTCCTGACCGAGCAACACATCGAATGAATGGATGTCATTGAAAGTCTTGTTCCAGCCGATTGTGTTGGTCCACGTGAGTGTGCTTATGCGGCTATTGTATTTCTGACCGAGACCGTTATAATCCACACCTTGGGGATTGTAGACACCACTCCAATAGTTATATTCGCTTTGGTCGACAATATTCATACCGAAATTTGTCTTAACCCAGAAACCGAAAGGAAGGTCAACACGCAACCAGGGGTTACCGACGATTGTCTGGTTGATTACTTCATCGAGGTCGCCCAGCTTCGGATCATTGACAGCAAGAGGGTTATAGATGAGTCCGGCACCATAATATGAACCATCTTCATTATAAAACGGATCAAACGGAAGCATTGAGGAAACAGCACCAACCATAGGATTGCCCATTGAACCTCCTGTGCTCTGAGAGAAGTTGTTGTTTTTGCTGTAAGAATAAGAGGCATTGAGACCGGCTGAGAAATATTTGTATTTGGTGTCAACATTGACACGACCGGAATAACGCTCATTGCCTGAATTGATGACGATACCTTCGCTATCAATATATCCTAAGGATGCATAGTAGTGTGTATCGCCGTTTGAACCCGAGAAACTTATGTTGTAGTCTTGGAAATAACCTGTACGTTGCACCTTGTTGACCCAATCATAATTGGAGATTCCATCCCATTCGAAATAGTCTGTAAGGAAGTTGTAGCAATCTTCAAAAGAATCTCCTGTGCGTGCAGCATATCCGGTCGCGAACTGCTTCATCGTGTTGGCCGCGTTAGCATATTTCATGTTGTTGTTGGCTACGCTTGTAAGACCCTGCTTAACGTCTATGTTAAGTTCGAATTTACCTTCTGCGCCCTTCTTTGTCGTGATAATAATTACGCCGTTGGCAGCTCGAGAACCATAAATCGCGGTAGCGGCAGCATCCTTGAGCACAGTCACGCTCTCGATATCGTTGGGGTTATAGGCAGCCATAGGATCGAAATAGTTATTGCTGTCTCCCATCGAATCATAATCAGAATTTACAGGTACGCCGTCAATAACATAAAGAGGCTGTGAACTTGAAGACAGTGAGCCCATACCACGCACATAGACAGCGCCCCAAGCTCCGGGCATTGATGTTGAGTTGTTGTATTGGAAGCCGGTTACGTTTCCTTCAAGACCTTTCACAAAGTTGACATCATTCTTCTTATCAATCTCAGTTCCACTTACGGTAGATGCGGCTCCGGTGAACGCAGCTTTCTTGGTGACTCCATAGCCGGTGACCACCACTTCGCTAAGCTGGTTGGCATCTTCGAGAGCTACTTTGAGATAGTCAGAAGTGACATTAACCTCCTGCGTCTTCATTCCGACATAAGAGAACTGTAGTTTAGAAACAGACTGAGGAAAAGACAAGACGAATTTTCCGTCAACATCTGTTGTTGTGGCGGTCTTGGTTCCAACCGCGACGACAGTAGCACCGACGAGAGGCTCTCCATCGGAAGCACTCACGACTTCACCCTTGACAGTCCTGTTCTGCGCGAGGGCAGAGGCCACCATGATGAACAAAGCCGTGAGAATTAAAAACACTTTTCTCATACTTAATAATTTGGGGATAAGTATTTTACCATAAATTATTAAATGGGAAACTAAGATGGTGAATATAAATTGATAAACCTAACAGAGGTACTGATTTATTATAAAATTATCTGCCCACTTGCCAACCTTATTGTTAAAGAAATCATTTTATCTGTATAAGAATTAGAGAATGTTATATAAAAATTTTCTTGTATGACATGCAATCCCAAGAATTAGAAGACTTCTTAAATTAAAAAAGGAGAGTGTATCAAATCTGATACACTCTCCTCAATCTTGGTTTGATTAACTTATTATTATTTATTAATCTGAGAATTTATAATTTGGTTATAGTCTGTTTCTATATCCGGAACCTGATATGTCCATCCATTCGCGAAAGAGGGAGGATAGGTTCCTTCATAGGCACCTTTAAGGAAATTGCCCGAATTAGGATCATTAGCCACCCAACCTTTTCTGGATGCAGTAACATTCCAGCGTTTCATAGAGAACCAAGTATCTCCTTCACCCCAGAGTTCCATACGACGATAAAGACGGATTTCATCCTTGAGGGCATCTCCGGTAGCAGTGCAAGTATACTCGTCCATACGGTTTTTATTTAGCTCTTCAAGACAAGCTTGGGCAGTAGATTCATCTCCTTGTTCCAAAGCAGCCTCTGCCTCGTTGAGAAGAAGTTCGGATGCCCGCATGAAGGGATGGCTGCAGTCTCCAAGATCTTCGGCATAACTCCAGAATTTTATCTGAGCGCCAAACTGAACCATTGCCTGATAACCGGCTCCTTTCAGGGCTGAGAATATCGCGTTATAGAAATCAGGATTTCCCGCACTTGCTTCATCCTCATCGTCATATACGTAAATTCCAAACCCATCGCTGAATCCTGCCGGAGTGTTATGTTTCAGCCAAAGAGAGATTGACTCGGTTAATTCGGGGCTGATGAGCCACATATTCAAGTAGGCAGACTGAACATAGTTAGGATCCCAGAAGATATTCTCGTCAAGGTTATAGTTCACATACTTATTTACCTTATCAGGCATCCAGAAAAGCTCACAACGGACATCAGAATTATTTTTGTCAAAAATCTGCTTATAAAGATCGTAAGACATTTGCCCCCCTGAGCCTGCCCAAGTATAGGCTGAAGCATAACCACCGTTGCATGTGAAGCTTGCGCCCCATGAGTAGTAGCCGTTGTTAGAACGGTCACGGTTGTTATACCACATCCACTCTGAAGTAGGATCTGCGAAACCTTTCTTGTAATCCTCAGCAGACATGATGGAATAACCCTGCCTACCTGCATTTGCCATTTCTTGAGCCTTAGCCCAATCATGATTAATAAGTGCGATTCGAGAATAGAGACCCTGCGCAATGTTCAGATTAGGCTGAAAGCCGGCAGAGCGACGTCCATTGGAACTTTCATAGAGTTTAATTGCCTCGTCAAGGTCATCATAGATCTGGGCCATGACGGTTTTGTAATCCGAAAGTTCCTCATTGTCAGTGCTTGGTTCGAGTTTCAAGACCACACATAGTTTGTTGCCGTTTTCGCTATCCTCAAAACGGGGACCATAGACCTGCATAAGGCGGATGTAAGCATGTGCGCGCATTGTAAGGATCTGTGCCTTGAGGAAGTCTTTCGTGTTCTCTGCTGCTACAACATCATCAATCTTGGTGAGAAGGGTGTTTGCCTGATTTATTAGAGAGTAGCAGTATATCCATGCGTACGAGCCGCCGCTTCTGTCATCTCTCTGCATCGTGGCCCACGCCTGATACTGAGCCTGTGTACCCCAAAGCCAAGTGTAAGCGAAATCAGGACTTGGAGAGTCTCCGTAGAAAGACTGTATGTAACCTTCGCCGTTGCCATAACGTTCAGTGGCATTGGGATTCCAAAGGATGTACATTGTCTGACACATACCGTTTACGGCAGCCTCGAAAGTCTCAATCGACTGGGAGAGATTCTCCACAGGAACCTGTTCGTAAGGTGGCTGATCGAGATAGTCGCTTGAGCAGCCGGTTACGCCAGTCAGCAACGCTACGGCTGCAAGTGCTTTTATTGTATTTTTCATTTATTGTTCGTATTAAAATTTCACGTTCAGCTGGAAAGAGAATACACGGGCAGGGACATAATACTTACCTTGACCTGAACCGAAGCCATACATTGGGTTCAAACCTTTTCGTTTGGTGGCAACAAATACGTTGTCTATTGACATACCGATATTAATACCCTGAAGTTGGATAGCATTCATCCAAGATGACGGAAGATCATATGAAATATTTAGGTTCTTAAGAGCAAGATAGTTCTTGCTTGTCAACCAACGGCTGGAGCCGGCATTATTGTTGGCAGTGTTATTTGCGTTAACCTGAGGTATGAGATTGGAATCAATATCCTCCGGGTTAATGATATAAACCGGGAATGTACCATAGTTGCCAATTTCCATCTCTTCAGAATGATGATCCTCAACACCTTCTGGTTTTGCAACCCATGAATTAAGTATGTCTTTGTGGAGAGCATTGGGTGTTGTGCTGAGGCTCATAAGATCCATATAGTTATAGTCATATACTTTTCCGCCTAAGCCATAAGTGAAGAGAAGTCCGAAATTGATGCCTTTCCATGAAAGATTTGTGCCGAATGAGCCATACACAGATGGATAAGAATCAGCCTGTACCTTGCTTGTTGCATAGGCAGGGGTTGTGGTATAATATTTATACCCGTCACCATCTTTGACAGCGAACAATGCATCGGTGTTTGCTGCATTGGCAAGGTAATTGTTAAACTGAGCTTCATTCTGATGAACAGTGCCGTTCTCGTCCCAATAGGAAAGGGAGGGGTCGTTGAGGTTAATCTCATAGAGTGACTGACCGGTTACACGATCAACACCTGCCCATGTGCGGGTATATATAGAGCCGAGGCTCTCTCCAAGGAACCATCCGTTGCTTGGCATGTCATGACCTTCAGGAAGTTTGATTATCTTATTCTTCATGATGGTAGCATCCACTGAGAAATTCCATTTGAAATCCCTGTTGCGGATTATGTCTACACCAAACTGAAGTTCCCAGCCGATATTCTGCATTGTGCCTATGTTGCTAAGCACTTTAGGATTTGTACCGAAAGACTCGTCAGGATCATATACCGAACCTCCCGAGGCAGCTTTGATAACGTTGAATATGAGGTCAGTATTCCGTTTATTGAAATACCCTATGCTGAAATTGAAACGATCATTGAATAGAGAGCCTTCAAGAGCGATATCAAATGTTTTTGTAGCTTCCCATTTAAGATTGTTTGATTTCCAAGTAGTGGGAAGGATTGAGCTTGCACCGCCGTATGTGCCCAGATCGTAAAGTGTATAGTAAGCGTATGCACCGGCAGATGCGTCATTACCTACTGAACCATACGCTGCACGAAGTTTCAGATAGTCAACCCAAGTAAGGTTCTGCATGAATTTCTCTTTTGAAATAATCCAGCTTGCACCTAAGCTCCAGAATGTACCCCAACGATTATCCTTTTCAAAGTATGAGGAACCGTCGCGACGGATTGATGCTTCTGCAAAGTAAGTCTGGTTCCAGTTATAGCGGATACGTCCGAGATATGACTCAGAAGTAATCTTCTCTGAGGTCTGCGATGCGGGATTGGTCTCAGTAAAGTTAGAAAGAGAATATATGCCGGGGAGAATCTGGTTCTGCACATCCACGGAATGACGGCTATAAGTCCTCTGATAGTTCTCATGGTCGAGAAGAACATCAATATGATTCAGTCCATATTCATGGCTCCAATAGAGTTGCTGCATGAATGTATGGTTCTTATACTCATAATCGTATTGATAAAGGCGTCCATTGGGGCTGATACCCGAACCATTCAAGTTATTCATGTAACGCCAATAATTTGTCTTATTGCGATAAATATTTCCTCTGACGGTCACTTCAAAACCGTATGGAATAAAGATTGTGCCATAAAGAGAGCCATCGATGACATTCGCTGTTGATTCTTTTTTGTCAAGACGATTGGTCCAGGCAACATTTGTACCTTGAGAACCAAGATAAGAACCTGTATTCCAAAGCACCTCGCCAGTATTCTCATCATATAGAATCTCACCTGTTTCGGGATCATGACGGTAGTAAGGATAAATAGGAGCCTTATCCATAACGAGGAAGGGGTTATTTACTAACCCTTCATCATCTTTTGTTGTTATACCACGATTCTGATTGGTGTACTGACCGGCAAGGTTAAGACCTGTACGGAAGAAACTCACCGGTTGGAAATTGGTATTGATACGACCATTGAAACGTTCGAAATCGGTCTGGAGCATATAGCCGTTCTCCTTAAGATAACCCGCAGACGCGAAGATGTCGTATTTTTCGGAGGCAACACTTGCATTGATGTTATATTCCTGACGATGACCTGTACGGGAAACTGCATCCCACCAATCGAGGTCGGTATATCCGGGAAGGGGATTATTTCCTGTCCATTTGCCATTTTCATCAAAAAGTTCATTGGCAGGTAAACCATAAACATTATAATTTGCATAAGTCATAATGTTATCACGCATATAAGCGGTTGCTTCCTCCTTAGAGAATCCGGCCTGACTCATTGCCCAATTAGACATGCCATCAAAAAATACCTGCATGAAGTCGTTTGCACCGAGTCTGTCATAAAAGGGCAACCCTCTGTTATACATACCCTGACGCATCTGAAGGTTTACGTTGACCTTACCGTCTCCCTTGGCTTTCTTTGTGGTTATAAGGATAACACCGTTCGCACCACGGTTGCCGTAAAGAGCGGAAGACGCTGCGTCTTTAAGCACAGACATAGACTCTATGTCGGCAGGATTGAGGTCTGCGATGTTTCCCTCGAACACTACTCCGTCGACAACATAAAGAGGCGAACTAACACCGTTGATTGTGTTTACACCACGGATACGGATATCGGGAGCTGAACCTGGAAAGCCTACTGAGGTGTTGACTTGAACACCGGGAGCATTGCCTTCAAGAGCTGCTGTTACGGCAGTAACGGGTCGGTCTTCAATTTCCTTTGAACCTACTACTGCGACAGAACCTGTTAAAGATTCCTTGTTGGCTGTACCATAGGCCACTATCACAACGTCATCAAGCATAGTGTCAGTTGACACGAGTTTTACGATCATATCGTTTGATAAGGATACGGTCTGCTCGTTATATCCAACATAGCTCACCTTCACTCTATGGACGGAGGAAGGAACATTAAGGATGAATTTACCCTCTACATCAGTGGCGACACCTTGACCACCACCTATCGGCATGACCGTAACACCGATGAGAGGTTCATTGTTGGAGGCATCCACCACGGTGCCGCGATATGTCTGTGTCTGAGCAAGTAGGTTCGGAACAGATGCCATCAGCGCCACCAAAATTAAAAACAATTTTCTCATACTTTAAATTTGGGGATAAGTTATTACGCTATCCACAAATTAAATTTCTGATATAAAGGGATGTATGATATTGTAAGCAGATTTTTCAGGTTTTGGAGTCCAACATGGCAAATATGCGTAAAGAGATGGCTGCTTGTTCAGCCGGCGTTATTCTTCGAAGATAGCTTCTTTCAAGAACCGTAACACGATGGCCTATAAGATGTTGTATAAGATGGCGAGGAACATCCATGCTGTCAACCAGATTGCAGTAGGCATGACGTGCGAAGTAAAAGGTTATCTTGCCGGAAAGGAGTCTATGTCCACTATCTTCGAGCACCTTGTTAAGCGCGACAGATAATTTGTAGAAAAAATTGGCAAGCCTGTTCTGACGCTGTTCCGAGGAGTAGGTTTTATCCTTATTGAAACAAGGCAAAAGGTAATCATCGTTGGCTTTACCTCTCATCAGGGCTGACAGGATCATTTTGACAGGTTCGATTGGAGCAACTATCGAGACCGGAAAACCAGTCTTTTTCCGCAAGGTTTTTATGGAGACTACATCTATGTCATCTTCCGAGGCAGCCCCTCCCAATAACCGCGTGTTGGAAGTGGACACACGTGAGAACGAGAGATCTCTTATCCTTAAGGAAGCCAGGTCGGTGGGTGCGAGTCCTTGAAAAGCAATGTCAAGAATAAAAAGCGCGAGAGAAAGGGTGGAGGATTCTTCAAGAGAAGGGTCCTCGCGAATCTTTAATTTGAATAAACTGAATATTTTACACAGTTCTTTTTCGGAAAGATTTCGCTCAGAGGGGAATAAAGGATAATTAGGCAATTTGCACGAGAAGTTTTGAGGAATTACTCCTTTTCCCTTTCCAAAATTAATCACGGCATTTAGACGGGAAGATAAGAGATGTCTCATTGAGCCTTGAGCAGGATAGTTTTCTTCAAGCTTTTTCCGAAATGTATCCACAAAGTTTTCATTCAGATTTTCAAGAGAAAGATTGTTGTCGAAATTAGAAGAAAAATATCTGAGAAAACCTTCATATCCTCTGCGTGTGTTCAGTGAGGAGATGGAAGAGATCTTCTCCTTGATGAGAGCAGAAAAAGAGAGGTTGGGATTTGGACTGTCGAAGCCACTCTTTTGAGACGGCTCAGAACTTACCTTTCTCTTTTTTTCAACACTGTGAGTGCGGGTGTCATTTCCGTCATATATATTATTAAGGAGTGATTCAAGATTTTCTTCAAGCATTTTATCAAGATACGCTTGAATATTGCCGGCAATTCTACGATAAAGTGAGTCGATATGGTTATTCTTCATGCAGTGGGCAGCATCATGATGAGACACTGTATTATGTGAAGCATCCCAATGCCTGCGTTGGCAACATACAAAAGTATCGATAATTTTGTCTTTCCCGAGATGAGACACACGAATAACAATAGGATAATTTCCGGAGGGAAGAGGTCTTTGTAGATAAATTTCTTTTGAAATGATCATGATTGTTGGAGTTAAAAGGAAAAGTTACCATAGAAATAACAAAAAAAGTGGGAAAGAGTGACACATTACGGGTAAAGCTTTGAAAAATAAGTTAAAAGAATTCTTAATCAAAAAATAATTATATGATAGTTTTATGATTAGGAAATTTATTTGTAACTTTGCAAGCCGATTGACGGGATCGCGACCTGTCAAAACCAAAACAAACAGATTAATTAACTGCAGAAATTAAGCAATGAAAGCAAAAATTCATCCCGAGAACTACCGTGAGGTTGTTTTCAAAGACATGTCAAACGACGAAATCTTCATCACACGTTCTACAGTAGCCACTCGTGAGACAATCGAGGTAAACGGTAAGGAGTATCCTCTTGTAAAGCTTGAGATCACCTCAGCATCTCATCCTTTCTTCACCGGCAAGCAGAAACTTGTGGATACAGCCGGTCGTGTGGACAAATTCCGCAGCCGTTACGGCAACCGCAAGAAATAAGCGAAGAGTCGAGAATGACAATAGACAGAGCCGCAGCCATGACGATGGTTGCGGCTTTCTTGGTATAATTCTTATACTAAAATACAGGAAGAAACGTTATACCATAAAAATACGATATTATGGGAAGTCTAATAGAAAAAAAAGAGAATAGAAGACCTGGTAAAGGTTATTCTTGTGGAAAACAAAAAAATTGGAAGTATGTGGAAAATAAACAAATTTCTCCGATCACTCCAGAACAATTGAAACCTCAAAAAGTTAATAGGGCAGATTATTGTTTCCCAGATAGTTCCTATATAGTTATTCCATGACAGACTCAAAATTTCGGTTTATCCAAATGGATTCTCCCAGGAAAGGAGATTTATTTGATTGTTGCTATGTCTATTCTTTCTTTGTTGAGCATAAAGATAGAAATAAAAAGATAATAGGGAGAATTAAATATATCATACGTTCCGAAAAGTACCAAGACGTTTTTGCTATAAAATTTTATGCATCCAGGGATAGAAAAAGTATTTACGACAAATATAGTCTTGCTCATGGGCAGCTAAGTGTAAAAGGTATAATGACAATCTTTGGATATTGCTTGGAAGTCATGAGGGAGATGAGTGAGAAATATCCGGATTGCTCTTTTGTGATAAAAGGTGCAGAATCTTTTGATCCAAAAACAAAGAAGGAGGAAGATGAATATGAAAACCAAAGATTTCGTATATATAGAAATTATTTGACGAAAAGGGTGGGAGAGATTAAATACTTACATACCCAATATCCTTTTAAAAGTGTGTATCTCTTGACATATCGACAGGGAATCAGAAATGTGGAAGAGAAAAGGGATGCTCAAATCTTAATGCTATTCAAAAAATTTGGATTACTCTAATTAGCCGCTACAATAACAATAGTGTAGTGGCTTTTTTTGTATAAAATAAATATACATGGAATATGAAGAAATCGGGTTCAAAATGATGTTAATATTGTTAAATTAAGGATTAAATGTTAAAAAATTAAGGAATTTTAGGAATTTTATAGATTTGTATTGAAATTTTATATATATTTGCACCCGTAAACGAACGGATGTTCGAAATAAGTGATTTTTAGTTTGCTTTTCAGGTTATATTTGACAGTTTGCATATAATAAGGAGTAATCCTTGACATAACCAAAATTGTATGACTGTAATCAGGAATATTAATGAAAAGGAGATTGGTTTCACTACATGCAAAGCAAAATTAGAGAAATACATCAGACGCTAACGAGAGATTCCAATGGAGAGAAGATAGAGCATAGTCGCTCCACCTTCTCCTTATTTAATAATTAAAAACATCAAACTAACAAAAAGAAAGAAACAGGTAAACAAAACAAACTTTTAAAACCAAAACAATAATAACTTATCCCCAAATTATTAAGTATGAGAAAATTGTTTTTAATCCTGGTGGCACTTTTGTCATGCACTCTGGGCATTTCGGCACAGACGCAGACAATACATGGCACCGTGGTGGATGGAGCCAACCATGAACCATTGGTGGGCGCCACAGTCATGCCTATAGGTGGAGGCCAGGGCGTGGCAACCGACGTAGACGGTAACTTCGTACTGAATGTTCCGGCGAACGTTAAGCAGGCTCGCGTGTCCTACGTAGGATATATCGAGCAGGTTGTGACTCTTAAGAACGGTATGCACGTTGCCCTTCAGGAGTCAGCTACCAACCTTGACGAGGTGATGGTCGTAGCTTACGGTACAGCTAAGAAATCAGCTTACACCGGCTCGGCATCAGTAGTTAAGGCAGACGCAATCGAGAATGCACTCGTATCTACAGCAACCGACGCACTCTCCGGTAAGATCGCCGGTGTTCAGGTGCAGAGTTCAAACGGTCAGCCCGGTACAACTCCCACTATCCGCATCCGTGGTGTCGGTTCAATCAACGCTGAGAATAACCCGCTCTACATTTTGGACGGCGTGCCCTACGATGGCGATGTTTCCAGCATCAATACAATGGATATCGAGTCAATGACTGTCCTCAAGGATGCAGCAGCAGCCGCTCTTTATGGTGCGCGTGGTGCGAACGGTGTCATCCTTATTACCACAAAGAAGGGTTCAGCAAGCAACGCGAAGATTACGGTTGATGCACGCTGGGGCTCTAACTCACGTGCTGTTCCCCGCTATGATGTCCTTGAGACAACAGATGCATTTGTCGAGACTGCATATCAGGCACTCCGCAACGGCTACTATTACAACAACTCCTATTCAGCCAGCGCCGCACACGCTATGGCAAATGCCAATATCTTCGGCAAGCTTGGTTATCAGGTATATACTCTCCCCACCGGGGAAGGTCTCATCGGTCTTGACGGCAAAGTCAACCCGAACGCTACTCTCGGCTATTCAGACGGCACATATTTCTATAAGCCGGACGATTGGAACAAGGAGCAGCTCCGCAACGGTCTCCGTCAGGAGTATAACGTGAGCATCACAGGTGGTAACGACCGTTTCACATACTATGTGTCAGGTTCTTATCTCGGTGATGAGGGTCTTATCAAGGGTTCTCACTTCAACCGTCTCGGCACCCGCACAACTCTTGACTATCAGGTGAAACCCTGGTTGAAAGTTGGTACAAATCTTTCATACGTCTATACCAACAGCGGTTATCCCGGTGATAACGATACTGACGCATCCAATTCTTCAGGCAACGCCTTCCTTATGGCTGACCAGCTTGCACCTTACTATCCGATGTATGTGCGCAATGCAGACGGCTCCATGATGTATAACGAAGCGACAGGTCTTCCCGTCTATGATTACGGTGACCGTAAGATTGTGCCTTACGCACGTAACTGGATGTCATCATCCAACCCTGCGGGTAACCTCGCCTACGATACAGAGGAATATCTTGCAGACGTATTCAATGGTAAGTGGTATCTTCTTATCAACCCGATCGAGGGTCTGAATATCACCGGTAGCCTTGGCTACTTCCTTGACAACACTCGTTGCCATAACCTCGGCAACCCGTTCTACGGACAGAGCGCTTTATATGGTGGTTCAGCAATGCAGTATGATGTACGCAACCGCTCAATCAATCTCCAGGGTCTTATCAATTACACCAAGACATTTGCAGAGAAGCATGATCTTGACATCCTGCTTGGTTATGAAAGCTATGACTGGAACTCAGAACTCATCGAGGGTGTAGGTTACAACCTCTATCTCCCGGACAGCTGGGTAATGAACAACACCATTGACGACAAGAAGACTTATGGCTATGTAGACAAATATGCAACCCGTGGTCTCTTCGGCCGTGTGAACTATTCATTTGACAGCCGTTATTTCTTCAGTGCATCAGTTCGTCGTGACGCCTCTTCACGTTTCGCACCCGGCAAGCGTTGGGGTACATTCTGGTCGCTCTCCGGCGCATGGGATATCTCCAAGGAGCAGTTCATGCAGTCAGCAGAATGGCTTGATCAGTTGAAATTCAAAGTGTCATTCGGTCAGCAGGGTAACGATAACCTTGGCCGAGGCAACTATCCCTGGCAGGATCAGTATTCAATCAACGGTGCTGACGGCGTATGGTCAGACGGTACTCTTTACCGCAAAGGTAATCCCGATATCACTTGGGAGACTTCAAACAACTTCAACATCGGTTTCGACTTCAGTCTTCTCCACGGCATGTTCTACGGTACTATCGAATACTTCAACCGTCAGACTTCAGACATGCTCTACAACAAGCCTGTATCTCCCTCCGCAGGTTACTCTACAATCCCGATGAACATCGGTTCAATGCGTAACAACGGTGTAGAACTTGAGCTTAACGTACGTCCGATCGCGACAAAGAACGTAACTTGGGATCTTAACTTCAACATCACAGGTGTAAGCAACAAGGTGCTCAAACTCCACCCGGATCTTCACGGCCAGCTTATCAGCGGCAGCCGTATCTATCGCGAAGGAGAATCAATGTATCAGCTCTACCTCGTAGAATATGCAGGAGTAGACCCCGCGACCGGTCTTGCCCTCTACTGGGATGCAGAACCATTGAAAGATGATAACGGCAATGATATGAAAGATGACAAGGGCAACTACATCGTAGGTGAGCAGTATCTTTCAACTGACCAGAGCCACGCATACAGCTACAACCGTAAGAGCACAGGCAATCTCATGCCTAAGGCCTATGGTGGTTTCGGCACCAACCTTCAGTTTTTCGGTTTTGACCTTTCACTTTCGTTCGCATATCAGTTCGGCGGTAAAGTATGGGACTACACTTATCAGGACCTCATGCACAACGGCGGCTCCAACATGGGTCAGAACTGGCACAAGGATATCCTGAATGCATGGACACCGGAAAACACCAACACCAACGTTCCGCGTCTTGACGCTGAGGATTCTTATACCAACTCTACCTCCACTCGCTGGTTGACTTCAAGCAACTATCTTTCTCTCAATAACGTCACTCTCGGCTATACTCTTCCGAAGAGCATCGTCAACAAACTCTGCATGGAAAATATCCGTATTTATGCATCAGGAGAGAACCTCTTCCTATGGTCAACCCGCAAGGGTCTCGATCCCCGTCAGAGCTACGTAAATTCACAGGGTGCAACCTATAAAGGAATGCGCACAATCTCCGGCGGTGTGAGAATCGAGTTCTAATCAATTAAAACGCAGAAAACGACAATGAAAAATAAATTTTTATATTTCGGCGCAAGCGCAATCCTGGCTTCGATGTCGCTGACAAGCTGCAACGACCTCGATACAGAGCCCCAGAATAACTATGTGACTGCAACGGAAAAGGCAGACGCTATTGTCAACAAGCCGTCGCTCGCATCGGCCGGTGTGGTAGGTATCTCTTCGACCTATAAACAGTATGAGGCAGTCTACGCCAACCACATTGACTTCGGCTGGCCTTCCGTAATGCTCTTTATGGACAGCATGGGTCCGGACCTTTATGGATATAACATCGGCTACAACTGGTTTGCTACCGCAGGGCAGTATGACCTCGGTAACAACAACAACTACATGAATAATCTTGCATGGTATCACGCATACAAGATTATCAAATCAGCCAATGACGTTATCGGCAACATTGACCCTGAGACAGACAACGCACAGCTCCAGCTTTTCGGAGCACAGGGTTATGCCAACCGTGCCTTCATGTACTTCGAGCTTGCCCAGCTCTTCCAGTACACCTATAAAGGGCATGAGACACTTCCTTGTGTGCCTATCGTCACTGAGCTGAACTCAAACGATGCAGCGAGCGGTATTCCCCGTTCAACTGTGCAGGAGGTCTATGACCAGATTCTTTCTGACCTTGACAAGGCCATCGAATGGCTTGACGCATGTGGTCTCTCTACTACAAAGATTGCCGATGTAGGCGCCAAGCGATTTGTATCTCTCGGCACCGCTTATGGTATTCGTGCTCGCGTAAATCTTGTCATGAACAACTGGCAGGCGGCAGCTGACGATGCGGCTAAGGCAATCCAGGTGTCCGGTGCAACTCCGCTTTCAATTGCAGAGGCCGGTCAACCCGGTTTCTATGATTCGGAAGACCATAACTGGATGTGGGGTATTTACATTGAGCCAAGCGACCGAGTTGTTACTTCCGGTATCATCAACTTCCCCTCCCACATGGGTTCTTTCAACGACAACGGCTATTGGGCAGTTGGTGCATTCCGTATGATAAGCAAGTCACTCTACAGCTCAATTCCGGCAACCGACTGCCGCAAAGGGTGGTGGCTTGACGAGAACGGCTTGAGCTCAAACCTCAACAACAATCAGCAGGAATTCATCACTGCGAATGCAGCAGATCCTTACACACAGGTTAAGTTCGGACCTTATCAGGGAGTCGTGGGTACAACCACCAATGCAAACGACGTACCTTTGATGCGTGTAGAGGAGATGTATCTTATCCAGGCTGAGGCAACTGCAATGGCAGGAAACGCAGCGGGGGGCAAGACAATGCTTGAGAACTTTGTCCAGACTTACCGCAATCCTGAATATTCAACAACAGCAACAACTTCAACAGAAGTTCAGGAGGCTGTCTGGAATCAGCGTCGCATCGAGCTCTGGGGTGAAGGATTCTGCTATATGGACCTTCTCCGTCTGAATAAGGGTCTTGACCGTAGAGGCACAGGCATAGAGGCAGTTTGGGTCTACAATGTGCCCGCACCTCTCAAACCGTTCCTGGTTCCGAACCAGGAGATGGAGACCAACTCGGCCATCACATCCAACAACGACAGCTGGATCCGTCCTACTGCAGTTGACGACATATAATTTGTTCCAATAAAAGCTTAAAACATGAAATTCAATAAATTTTATATTTTTGCAGCAGGTGTGGCACTCGCCATGACATCCTGCGGTGAAGGCCAGTATTGGGACGAGGCTTCCAATCCGGCAGAGGTATATGCCTTCCCTAAGCCTGCTGAGACAATGAGTGTGCCTGCTGATGGAGTAGCACCGAGCACATATGAGATAACTGTAATGCGCAATACAAGCGGAGCGGCAGTCACAGTGCCTGTGATATTCTCTGAGGTTAACTCTTCGGGTCAGGAAGTGTCAGTAGGGCTTCTTTCCGGTGCTGATGAAGTGACTTTCCCCGCTGGAAGCAATAAGGCGGTCTACACCATCAACATTGCAGACGGTCTGTCGGCCGGCACAACCTATTATGCTAAAATTTCCTTGGAAGACCCCGAGGTTGCAGATAATCAGACCCAGGTTGATGTTAATCCAAACAACAAGACTTTCACTTTCAGCATCTCTCAGGCTATCAACTGGACAGCAGCCGGCACAGCCGAGGCGGTCTCTGATTGGGTAGGTAATACAGATCCCATCTCAATCCCCGTTCAGTATGCTTCAAATGTGGTGCTTTCCGGCGGAATGAAACTTTATCGTCTTGTATCACCTTACTGGGTAATGGAACCTGACTATGCAGAAGAGGGTTATAACCTCCAGTTCTATGTTGATGCAGACAATAATGCTGCAAGCTTCCCGAGCTGGCAGTCAATGGGTGAGTTCCAGCAGGGTTATGAATTCTTCATCGGTTGCCCCGCATCTATGGGTTGCAGCTTCACTAACGATGGAGATGTTTACACACTGAATGGATATATAGCTTATGGAGAGGGTGCTCCTCAGGCCTACTATTCTCCTGAAGTGTTGGTATTCCAGTGGTCGGCTAATTGAAATAAACCGATTTTCTAACATACACTATTTTGGGAAGCGGAGCGGCGAATTAAGTCGCTCCGCTTTTTTTATGTTTGATTTGGTGGAATTTGATAAATATTTATTAATTTTACGGTCAGATGAATTAAACCTAAATTAATTATAAATGAGGAGAAATTTACTGTTTATGCTGGCGCTGGGTGCCTGGGTTGGGGCGGCCGCTGCGCCTCTGACACCACAAGAGGCGTTGGCACGTCTCGGAGGTGAGACCAGAGCAGTCAACCGGAATTCACTGCAGCTTGCCTTTACTTCGCGACAGACCGCCGGGGAGGCAGCCGTGTATGTATTCAATAACTCAGTCGACGGTGGCTATCTGCTTCTGAGTGCCGATGACTGTGCTGCTCCCTTGTTAGGTTATTCCGAGGTCGGGAAATTTGAGGAAAGGGAGATGTCTGCCGAACTACGCTGGTGGATCGGGGAATACGGAAGGCAGATAGAGTATGCCAAGTCTCACGGTGCAGGGGAGTATGTGTCCCGGACCACACGTGCCGATCGAAAGGGAATCGCACCGTTGGTAAAGACCAAATGGAATCAAAGTTCACCCTACAACGGGATGACACCGACTGTGGATGGAAAGCATTGCGTGACGGGTTGTGTCGCAACATCGATGGCTCAGGTGATGAAATATTGGAATTATCCTGAGATAGGGAAGGGAAGCGGAGAATGCACTGTAGTAGATAATTCAGGGAGTGATACGACTGACAAGATGAGTTTCTCAGAGCAGAAATTCGACTGGAGCAATATGCTTGATATCTACGCAGGCACTTCCACACAGGCTCAGAAAGATGCAGTAGCCTATCTGATGAAGGCGTGTGGTTATGCAGTGAAAATGACCTACACATCAAACGAATCCGGAGCTGCATCCCTCTACGTGGCACAGGCTCTTATGGACAACTTCTCCTATAATAAGAACCTACAGTATTGCTCTCGCGACTACTACACACCGTCAGAATGGGAGGATATGGTATATGGTGAGTTGGAGGCCGGACGCCCGATTGTATATGGCGGACAGTCGACGATAGGAGGGCACTCTTTTATATGCGATGGCTACAGCAGCGACGGCTATTATCATTTCAACTGGGGCTGGGGAGGCATGAGCGACGGTTATTTCTTGCTAAATGCCCTTGACCCGGGTTCTTTGGGTATAGGTGCGAATGGAGGTGGCTACAACTTCTTTCAGGATATAGTCAGGGGTATTCAGCCTCAGACCGGTCCGGACTGGGGGCACGACCTTTTGATTGATGGACTTATGACGGGAAGTATCAAGGGACAGACTTTGACAATGGCCATACCTTCTCTTTATAATTCCAGCGGCAAGGACCTCGAGTTTGCTTTGGGAGCGAAAATCACGAACGAAGCAGGAAGCTATGATAAGGTTGTTCCAATTAATGGGTGGGAGAATGCGAAACTTCAATTAGGTTACCTTTATAACAATCTGGAGCTTCCGGTTAATCTCAGTGCTTCAATGCCTGATGGCACCTATAAGGTGACGTTCTGTTTAAAAACAACCGGAACGGACACCTGGAGACCGGTATTGGCAAAGACGCTTGAATACAACTATCTTACAGTAGTGAAAAGCGGCAACCGATTCACGGTGCATCAGAACAAGTCGCAGAATGTGAAGGTTACAGATGGAGGAGCGGCAGGACAGCTTGTGTATGGCCAGGCATCCAAGCTGACCATCACCGTGAACAACCCCACGGACAGAGATGTCACCAAGTCGTTCTATCCGGTGCTCTGCGAGGGGATTACTCCGGTATTGGCAGCGGAAGGGGTCACACTCAATATTGCAGCGGGAGCTACCATTACAAAGGAGTTTGAATGCTTATTCGAACCATATGATGGAGGGAGCGCTCCGACGGTAACAACAAGTTACAACCTGAAATATTACGATCCGAACGATGCAGATAGTTATGGAGATCCATCCAAATTATGGATTTATCCGGGATTTTCAAAGGTTGTGACAATGGAGATAGGTGAGAAGCCGGAGTTGGTGGGCGAATCGTTCACAATGCCGGGTATTGAAAAAGAGACTTCTCAGGGATTGACCACATATAAGGTTACAGATTTATCAAAAGTGCCCTTCAGTTGCACTATTTCCAATAAGGGAGGGTATTTCAATAACCCAATCTCCTTCTATGTCATGGTGCATAGCGGAGCATATTTGCAAGCCATCGACCAGTATTCCATAGGGACAATGGAAATAGCTAAAGATGGTAAAGCCACAGCAGAGGCAGAATTGGATTTGAGTAGCATCGGTGATGGAGAGTTCTACGCTTTCTTACGCGGAAACGATGACTATATACGTAACTCATCTGAAGAGGAGCTTTTTGTATATTTTGTGGTTGATACAACCGGAGTGGGTGAGATAGTGGTAAGCGATCCTCTCGTAGTCAGCTACAGTCAGTCCACAGGCATTGCAACGATAACCGGAGAAAGCGCCGTCAATAGTATAGAGGTATATTCACTCGACGGGAAACGTTGCCATGTGGCTACTGAGGCAGCAGGTTCAGAAGCAAAGGCCGATATGAGCTCACTTCCTTCGGGAGTTTACGTGTTGAAAGTCGTGGCAGCTGACGGGGCAAGCCGCACTCTGAAGCTAAGAAAATAACCGAAATCCGGCTAAATCCTGACAAAGAAAAAGTTTAAAAAACTTTAATTTCAGACAGAAATCATTCCGAATAATTAAAGGGGTCTCCATCGACGGAGACCCCTTTAATTATTCGGAATGCAGCTGAAAATCCTTCGAGAGGGTTATTTGCGAGGTTTCCGAATCTTCCGGGAAGGATCGGAATAACCGGTAAGAATCGGGAGTGAAAGATTATATTTGAGGGCGAGGACTCGCAGAAAGATGATGGTCGCCGCACAAGCAAGCTGTTGTGTCAAATCGGAGAAACCGGTCTCAAGGAGCAACCAATACACCAGTGCACCGGCGAGACAGGCTGTGGCATATATATCTTTGCGGAAAACCAGCGGCTCTTCATTGATAAGGATGTCGCGAATCACGCCACCGAAAGCACCGGTGATTATACCCATCACCGTGGCAACCCACATAGGATACCCTATAGCGAGGGTTTTGTGGATACCTATATCGCAGAAGAGGGCGAGGCCGATACTGTCGAAGATAAAAAGAATCTTGTCTTGACTCACGAGGAGCTTCCGAAAGATAATCACAGTGGCAAGGGAGAGGGCAGTTGCCGCAAGATACCACCATGTCTGCATCCAGAAGACGGGAATGTCAAGAAGAAGGTCACGGAGCGTGCCCCCTCCGATAGCAGTCACAAGACCAATTGTATAGGCTCCGAACCAGTCGAAACGTTTAGTGGCAGCCAAACGGATACCCGAAATTGCGGCTGCCACTGTACCAATCGCCTCAAGGATGAAGGGAAGATTTATTTCCACCATACTTCAGACAACATTATTTAGAAATAAGTATTTATTCAAGGAAACAAAGCACCACAAGCTGAGCCACAATCACACGCATGAACATCGTGAGAGGATATACTGTGGAATAAGCCACAGCCGGAGCATCGTTGTTGGCAACCTTATTTGCGTAAGCCAATGCCGGGGGATCGGTGTAGTTACCACTCATCATACCGATTATGCTGAGATAGTTCATCTTATATTTCCCGCGAGCAATACAGCCGACTACGATAAGAGGCACGACAGTAATTATGAAACCGTAGAGCACCCATGTCGCACCGTGGATATTGAAGACTGTGGCGGCGAAGTTCTTTCCGGCTGCGATGCCGACGGAGGCAAGGAAGAGGCATATGCCGATTTCCCGCAGGAGAAGGTTGGCCGCTGAGTTGGTGTAGGTGACGAGGTGGAATTTATGTCCGTATGCACCGATAAGGATTGCCACCACGAGAGGACCGCCGGCAAGACCGAGTTTCATCGGTACAGACATTCCGGGGAATTGCAGAGGCAGAGAGCCCACGATTATACCGAGGAAGATGCCGATGAACATCGTAATGAGATTAGGCTCATTGAGACGCTTCATGGAGTTTCCGAGCTTGCGGGCGAGGAGATCGATATGGTCGAGTTTACCGACGACAGTAACGCGGTCGCCAATCTGGAGGCGGAGGTTGGGGCTTGCGAGAAGATCCATACCTGCACGGTTCACACGGGTCACGTTAAGCTGATAGGCATCGTGAAGATGGAGCGAACCGAGCTTCACACCATTGTAGGAAGGCTGGGTGACCACGATACGGCGGGATACAACCGGGCCCTCGTCCATAGGCCAATCCATCTCCACTTTCTGACCGATAAAGCGGGAGAAGAGCTCCACATCGTTCTGGCTGCAAACAATCAGGCAAAGGTCGCCCATCTCGATGGTGTCATTGGCAGTCGGGACAATAACTGTGCCATTCGGTTTAAGGATGCGTGAGCAAGTGTAGTCTACGGAGATGAGTGTGTGGAGTTTAACCATTGAGAGACCTGACACGAGCTCGTTTGTCACCTTGAAGGTATTGATAGCCGGAGCCTGAGTCGAAGCTTTCTTCTCATCTTCAATCTCTTTTATTTCCTGATCGATGTTGATTTTGAATACTGCTTTCAGCACAATCATCGTCACGATTATGCCGACCACGCCAAGAGGATAGGCTGCCGCATACCCCATAGACATCTGCTGACTGATATCATAGGCGTTGGCATTTACCTGAAGTATGGTCTGCTGAGCAGCACCGAGCGCGGGCGTATTTGTGATAGCTCCGCACATCACGCCCACCATATCGTAGATAGATGTCGAGCCTTCAGCTCCTCCCTGGATGAAATAGATGGAAAGCATGATGGCCACATTGAGGAGAATGGCGAACATGGCGAGCATGTTCATTCTCAACCCCCCCTCCTTGAAAGAGGAGAAGAAGCCGGGTCCCACCTGCATACCGATGGAGAAGATGAAAAGAATAAGACCGAACTCACGGAGAAAGTGAAGGGTGTTACCCTCCACGGCATAGCCGAAATGACCGAGCAGGATACCGACGAAAAGCACGAAAGTCACACCCAAAGAGACTCCGAAAATCTTGACTTTACCGAGAAAAATGCCGGCAAAGATGACAAAGGAGTAGAGTAGGACCGTGCTTGCAAGCGACAAATTGCCGGGGCTAAGCAGATCGAATAACCAATCCATAAAAGTTAGATAAAGAGGTTAATTAATTAGTTGATGCCCTCCGCAGAGGGAGGGTGAGTGAAAATCGACTGCAAAATTAGCTATTTTTTACGATTTATTATTAAATTTGCAGTGGTAAAAAAAGCATAAATTAAACTTTTCAGGTATTATGAAGAAAATACGTGCAGCCGTAGTAGGCTACGGCAATATCGGCAAGTTCACGCTTGAGGCGCTTGAGGCAGCTCCGGATTTCGAGATTGCAGGAGTTGTTCGTCGTGATGCATCCAATAGAGAGGATATTCCGGCTGAGATTCCGGTAGTAGACAATATCGACGCGCTTCAGGATGTTGACGTGGCTATTCTCGCAACCCCGACTCGTAGCGTAGAGGGTTTTGCCAAGGAAATTCTGGCAAAAGGAATCAATACTGTTGACAGTTTCGATATTCACGGGCAGATAGCCGCTCTTCGCAAGAGTCTCGGAGAGACAGCTAAGGAGCACGGCGCGGTAAGCGTGATTTCCGCCGGTTGGGATCCGGGTAGCGATTCAGTGGTTAGAGCCCTTCTGGAGGCTATCGCTCCGAAAGGAATCACCTATACAAATTTCGGTCCCGGCATGAGCATGGGCCACACAGTTGCAGTGAAGGCCGTGGAGGGTGTGAAAGCGGCTCTGTCCATGACTATACCTGTTGGCACAGGTATTCATCGCCGCATGGTCTATATCGAACTTGAACCGGGTCATGACTTCGCGACTGTTGCTAACGCGATAAAGACAGACCCCTATTTCGCATCAGATGAGACACACGTGATGCAGGTGGAGAGCGTAGACGCCCTCAAGGATATGGGTCATGGAGTGAATCTCGTGCGCAAAGGTGTCAGCGGGAAGACACAGAACCAGCTTTTCGAGTTCGACATGAAAATCAACAATCCGGCGCTTACCGGACAGGTGCTTGTCTGCGTTGCTCGTGCTTCCATGCGTCTTCAGCCGGGTTGCTACACCATGATAGAGATTCCGGTGGTGGATCTTCTTCCCGGCGATCGTGACGAGTGGATCAAGCTTGTCTGAGCATCGGACAAAATATGTATTCGGAAACGATACACATCTTTGAAGGGGTTTACACACAGCTCACTTCTCTGGAGGTAAATCTCGTCAACAGCACTTTCCGTCTTGTGCTGAGCATGGTGCTCGGCATGGTGGTAGGGGCTGAGAGAAAACGGAAGGGGCAGGTGGCGGGCATCCGCACGTTTGCGCTTATCTCCATGGGAGCCTGTCTGGCCATGATTCTCTCCATATATGTTCCGCAGGAGTATATGGGGTTGAAGAATGGCGATCCGGGACGAATAGCGGCGCAGGTTATCACGGGTATCGGTTTTCTCGGTGGCGGCGCCATGATTCATATGAAGGGAGCTGTCAGAGGGTTGACCACAGCAGCCGGCATCTGGATGACAGCCATCATAGGAATGGCCATAGGAATAGGGATGTATCTTGTCTCCATAGGCGCAACAGTTCTTATCCTTTTGACTCTTGTCACTTTTGAACAATATGAAAAAAGGAAAAAGTTAGGGCAGGTGTCGAAAGTGATAGGGCTAACGATCGAGGGGATACATTATGACCTTACCCCTTATCGGAAAGTGTTGGAGGAGCACGGGATTCACCTTTCCACCTTTTATGTGGAATATAATTATGAGAAGGAGGAGACTGAGTTGAATCTTGTGGTTCTTGCCCATGCCTATACAAATCTAATGCCCCTGCTTTCAGAGGTGAGCAAGGTGTCACCGACGAAGAAACTGACCCTTTCAAGCCAGGTAGATATTTAGCGGATGGAGCATTAGACCTCTTCATTTTTGAGGGAAGCAGTCTTAACCTTTGGAATAAAATAAAAAACAGAAGACCGGAGCGCTTCAAGTGTCTCCGGTCTTCTGTTTTTATTCCAAATGTTATTTTGAAGAGATTTTTTACATCAGTTTACGATAACGGATTCGATGGGGAGTGTCGTTGCCATCGCGTTTTTTCTTAAATTCTTCATAATCGGAGTAGGAGCCTTCATAGAAAGTCACCTTGCTGTCACCCTCAAAAGCGAGGATATGGGTTGCGATACGGTCGAGGAACCATCGGTCGTGGCTGACTACGACAGCACACCCGGCGAAATTCTCCAGACCTTCTTCGAGGGCACGAAGAGTGTTGACATCGATATCATTGGTAGGCTCATCAAGCAGGAGCACATTCCCTTCCTCCTTCAAAGCCATTGCGAGATGCAGACGATTTCGTTCTCCTCCGGAGAGCACTCCGATTTTCTTCTCCTGGTCAGCACCTGTGAAATTAAATTTCGAGAGATAAGCACGGGCATTCATGTCGCGACCACCCATGCGGAATGAATCAACACCCTGGGAAATAACCTCATAGACGGTCTTGTCGGGGGAAAGATCTTTATGGTTCTGGTCGACATAAGCAATCTTAACCGTTTCTCCAACCTCGAAATCACCCTTATCCTGCTTTTCCAGCCCCATGATGAGACGGAAAAGAGTGGTTTTTCCCGCACCGTTAGGACCGATAACACCAACAATGCCGTTGGGAGGGAGCATGAAATTGAGGTCGTTGAAGAGCACCTTGTCATCATAAGCCTTTGCAAGCTCCTTTGCCTCGATGACCTTGTTGCCGAGACGCGGACCGTTGGGGATGAAAATCTCCAGTTTCTCTTCGCGCTCTTTCTGGTCTTCATTAAGGAGACGGTCATAGCTTGAAAGACGTGCCTTTCCTTTGGCTTGACGAGCTTTGGGAGCCATGCGCACCCATTCAAGCTCACGCTCCAGGGTCTTGCGTCGTTTGCTGGCCTGTTTCTCCTCCTGAGCCATGCGTTTTGTCTTCTGGTCGAGCCAGGAGCTGTAGTTTCCTTTCCAAGGAATACCTTCGCCACGGTCAAGCTCGAGAATCCAACCGGCAACGTGATCAAGGAAGTAACGGTCATGTGTGACGGCAATTACAGTGCCGGGATATTGCTGGAGATGCTGTTCGAGCCAGTCGATTGATTCAGCATCGAGGTGGTTGGTGGGCTCGTCAAGAAGGAGGATGTCGGGTTGCTGGAGAAGAAGACGGCAGAGAGCAACGCGGCGACGTTCGCCACCGGAAAGGACAGCTATCTTCTTGTCGTCCGGCGGACAACGGAGGGCATCCATTGCACGCTCAAGCTTATTGTCTATGTTCCAGGCATCGCAGGCATCAAGTTTATCCTGAAGTTCAGCCTGACGGTTGATAAGGGCATCCATTTTGTCAGGATTTTCAAGCACTTCCGGGTCTGCAAAAGCATTGTTTACCTCGTCATATTCCTTAAGAAGGTCAAGCACGGGCTGCACACCTTCCTGCACTACCTCTTTTACGGTCTTTTCCGGGTCAAGTTTAGGATCCTGCTCAAGATAACCTACGGAATAGCCGGGAGAGAAAACAACCTGTCCCTGATAGCTCTTATCAATTCCGGCTATTATCTTGAGAAGGGTTGATTTTCCGGAACCGTTCAGACCAATGATGCCGATTTTGGCTCCATAGAAGAAGGAGAGATATATGTTTTTGAGAATCTGTCGCTGGGGGGGGATGATTTTGCTTACTCCCACCATCGAGAAAATTATCTTTTTGTCGTCTGCCACGATATGTTTAGTTTAAAGTTAAAATTTATGATTGTTATACATCTGTCTGCCTTTTTCATTATCAGACAATCGGAGAAGGTTTGTTCCCGGCAATTTTATTTAGCGGGGGCTTTGGTGCGGTAGTCGCAATGCACTTTCCCTTTCGCAATATTGGTGAGTTTGTTTTTGATCATCTGTTTGCGGATAGGGGAGATGCGGTCGGTGTAGACTGTTCCGAGAAGATGGTCGAATTCATGTTGGATGATTCTGGAAGCAAATCCGGTGAACTCCTGCTCATGTTCCTCAAAATTTTCATCGAGCCAGTTCAGACGGATATGTTCGTGGCGTTTTACATTTTCGGACAACCCCGGCACAGACAGACAACCCTCCTCACGACTCACGAGAGGACCATCTTCGATAATTTCGAGTTCGGGATTAATTGCCGCCAGCTTTAGACCTTTACATTCAGGGAAGTTTTCGGCGAGAACGTTTCCGTCGATTACGAAAAGAGAGATCGGAAGACCCACCTGAGGAGCGGCGAGCCCTACGCCGTCGGAATGATACATCGTCTCAAACATATCCTCCACGAGCTTCTTGAGCTCGGGATAATCTTCTTCAATCTCCTCGGTCTCCTTACGGAGCACCGGTTGGCCGTATAAATAAATCGGTAATATCATGGATTTAAAAATTTTCTAATTATTATCAGTCGAAGAACCCTTCAGTGACAGCCTGTTCCTCCACCGCACCGGAGGAGACATAGACTTCTCCTTCACAAGGATTGAAATCCGAGGGGAATTCAAACTTTGTGGATTGCGAATAGGGAAGCTTCTTGTCGGCATAAACTTTCTGCATATAATAGCCGTAGACCGGAAGGGCAGCTCTTGCGCCTTGACCGAGCGCCATAGTGTTGAAATGTATATAGCGTTCCTCACCGCCGACCCAGACACCGGTCACGAGGTCAGGGGTAAAGCCCATGAACCAGGAGTCGGAGTTGGAGTTTGTCGTACCCGTCTTACCACCCATCTGCGCAGAAATTCCGTATCTGCCGCGAAGAGATGCGGCAGTTCCGCTGTCAACGACATTTAGGAGGATGGAAAGAATCTTATAGTAAGATTTCTCGCTGGTCACCTCGCTCAGGTGTGGAGCGCTGCTGTAGATAAGGTTACCCTGATTGTCTTCGATATGGGTTACGAAGACAGGGTCAACCCTCATACCTTTGTTGGCAAACGTAGTGTATGCGGCCACCATTTCTTTCACGGGCACATCAACAGTGCCGAGAGCAAGAGGTAGGGTGGGGTCAATATGCCCTGTGACGCCGAACATTCTCATCTTGTTGGCAAGGTTCTTTGCCCCCAGCTCATAGACGAGGCGAGCTGAAATCCAGTTGTTCGAGTTTGTCAAAGCCCAGCGGAGGTCAACCATTTCTCCTACACGAGCGCTTCCGGAGTTACGGGGAGACCAATTTCCGAAAGTAGGTTGTGTGTTGGAGAATGTAGAGCAAGGGGTGTAGTCTTGTTCCATTGCGAGAGTGTAGAGGAAAGGCTTGGCGGTAGAACCAATCTGACGCTTTCCGCGCGACACCATGTCATATTGGAAATAGTTGAAATCCGGACCTCCGACGTAAGCCTTGACATATCCGTTGACGGGATCCATGCTCATCATGCCGGTCCGGAGAATCGACTTCATGTAGAGCAAGGAGTCATACGGAGTCATTGTGACGGTCTTTGAACCGGGACGATATTTCCCATTCTCCTTGATGTAAGTGAATACATCCATTTGGTACGGCTTATGGAAAGTGCGTTCAATTTCTGCTTCCGACATTCCGGCTTTCTTGAATATACGCCATCTTTCCGTCTGCTTCATGGCGTTCTTAATTAATTTTTCGACACCTGACCTGCTTAACTCATCGGAGTTGGTAGTGTAAGGACCTGTTGACTGACCTTTCTTTTCAGCCCAGAAAGCAGGCTGGAGTGTGCCTCCGAGGTGTTCGTAGACCGCTTCCTCGGCATATTGCTGCATACGGGTGTCGATAGTGGTGTATATGCGGAGGCCGTCAGTATAGATATCGTAGTGAGAGCCATCCGGTTTGGGGTTCTTGATAATCCATCCGTAGAGAGGATTGTCAGCCCATTGGGTGGAATCAGTGTTCCATTGACCTAAAGCGAGGGTATATCCGAGATTGCTGGAATAATCTTTGCGGAGAGGTTTCACGGGCTTTTTTGCCGTCATGAGATGGCGGATTTCTTCGCGCAGGTATGGCGCACCCCCTTCGCGATGGTCAACGCGATGATAGTCAAGCTTGAGGGGGAGGGCTTTCAGGGAATCAGCCTCCTCGCGAGACAGAGAACCGGCTTTAACCATCTGCTCGAGCACCACGTTTCTGCGTTCACGAGTTCTTTCCGGGTGTCGGAGAGGGTTAAAGTAACTCGGATTTTTGAGCATACCGACCAGCATAGCAGCTTCTTCAGCTTTAAGGTCGTGAGGTTCTTTCCCGAAATAGACGTTGGCGGCGGTTTTTATGCCTACGGCGTTGTTAAGGAAGTCAAATCTATTGAGATACATATTGATTATCTCTTCCTTGGTATAGAATCTCTCAAGCTTGATTGAAATCATCCATTCGATAGGCTTCTGCATCGCCCTTTTGAGAAGGTTGGACGAGGGGCGAGAATACAGCTGTTTCGCAAGCTGCTGGGTGATTGTAGAGCCACCGCCCGAAGATTTATCACCAAGCAGCAGAGTCTTTACTCCGGTACGCCCGAGGGCGATGAAGTCGATGCCGGAATGGGAGAAGAAGCGTTCGTCTTCAGTGGCTATCAGAGCATCGATTACGTATGGGGAAACCTTATCATAATCATAGTTCACGCGGTTACCGGCGCCTGCGAAATAACGCCCCAGCTCTGTAGTGCCGTCGGAAGCAATGACAACGGATGCAAGTTTGTCGTGGGGGTCTTCAAGTTCTTCGATTGGAGGCATGTAGCCGATGACTCCGTTATAGATAAGGAGCAGGAAAACAGCTATAATAGCACCGAATCCAAGGAAAGACACCCATAGCCATTTGACTACTGTGCGATTTCGAGCCACACGTTTGCGAGCGGCCGGATCTATGTCGGCAATATCTGATTTCTTTTTTGTATTTTTGCTATTGAATTGGTTGTCAGCCATTATTCTCGGAATTTGAGGGTTGGTAACGAATTTGGTCTGCAATGGGGTTACAAGCAGACACAATTTCATGAATCAAATGCAAAATTACAAAAAATATTGGAAGATAGAAAGTGAGAGCGAGAGAAAGTGCGGGGCGTAATGGTCTTGGAGGGGGAATATTGAGGGATTATATTTTTATATCGGAGATGTCTACTATTTTGTTGACGATGGCGTAGATGGTAAGACCGGTGGGAGAATGAATCTCGAGTTTACGGGCGATGTTTCGGCGATGAGTAATGACGGTGTGGATTGAAATGAAAAGTTTGTCAGCTATCTCCTGATTTGTCAAACCTCTTACGACCAAGGAGATAATTTCTTTCTCACGCAGGGTGAGAGAATCCTTCTCCTCAGCTGAGCCGTCAACTGTGCAAAGGTTGGTGATTCTTCGGGAAATGGTATCCATATCGTCGATTACGGAGATTACCTCATCGAAAAGGGCGGCAGTGGCAGGGTTTAGTTTTCCGAGCTCAATTGCCACGATTTTGGTTTCTGGTGAAAAGTTGTCATCTTTCCAACCTTCGGGATTGAAAATCCCACCGAAAGTTGGATTTACGAGCAGAATGTCCGGTTTAGCCGATTTAACACATTCCCTGAGGTCAGCAGAGGTTCTGACTTCAAGGATATTCGCCTGCAATCCCGGAATCCGGCGCAGGCATTGAGCGAAACCTGCTGCGAGAACGGGGGAGGATTCAGCAATGACAATGTTTGTCTTTTCTTTACGAGGCATGACTGATTTGAAAAATTGTAAAAATTCCGGGTTATAGAGATTTTGTCAGGAAGCCGACCGGGAGTTTTTCTCCAGACGTACGATTGCAGGGACGAGAAGACAATCTTCCACGTGGCAGTGGCTTTCCAGTTCCTCCTCACATCGGAAAATATCGTAGAGAGCGTCATTCAGCATGTTTGAGTCAGTGCTCTCAGGGCAATACTTGATGATTAGATTTTTAAGCTCCTTCAATTTAGAGCCGACCTGATCGTGATGGTCGCTGTAGGTGCTGACTTTATAGTCGGATCTCTCTTCCCCTTCAATAAGAGAACGGACGTAGGTGAAGACTGTCTTCTCCTCATATTCCATGTGGGTCCTGACCTCACGCATATACTCATCGAAAAACTTAATGATAAGAAAGGAGACATCATCAGTGCGCAAGGGCATCCCCTCAAGGAGCTTGCGGCGAATGGCAGGAAGGAAATATTCCAGGAAATAGATATGGCTTTGACGGAGATAGTGGAGAAGAGACTCAATCGAAACTTCCGGGGCGGCTTCATAATTAGCGAAGCCGTCAAGCACGAAATTGACGACAGTCAGGAATGTCTCGCAATCAACACTGTTTTCGCGACAGGTCTGCTCCACGCTTTTGTCGCCGAAGCCGAGGGGAATGCCGAAACGGCTCATCACCTGAATCAGCTGGTAATGGTCGGAAATAAGGGCTGCCATTTTATCGGAGGGCAGGTATCTCGATGTATGGGATACGGAGGTCATATTTCGAAAAAGTTTTGGTTGAACATGGCTAAAGGCTCCGACCCATGGCAGGGGAAGGAACCTTTAGAATGTCCATCATCTAACTCTAAATAACTAATAACTCAAATTTTTCTCAAAAGGGAGCACCAGTTGCTCATCTTTTACGCTTGCAAAATTACTGCAAAAATACAGTTTCCACAATCACAATAAATAGGTAAAAAAGGTTTTCCAGATAGCCATTATAAGGTATTCCCTACTGTTTTTTGACGGAAAAACCGAATTTACCTATGATTTCCCCAAGAGAATGGTAGAACCCATGGGAGTAAGCGAGCAGTCCGGCGTCTTCAAGGGAGAATTTTCCGGACACGGGGTCAAGGAAGCGAGTGTCGGCTCTGACATTCAACACTTCCGAGATAAACATATCATGAGTTCCGAGATGCACCACTGATTTCACACGGCATTCAATCGAGAGTGGCGACTCCTCAATTGTAGGGGAAGCAACCATTTCGCCCGGGAGAGGGGTCAGTCCGGTTTCTTTCCATTTGTCGTAGTCACGCCCGGAGCGCACACCGACCCAATCCGTGACGCGGGCCATATCTGCTGTCGTAAGATTTATTGTGTACTCCATATTCTCAATAATCAGAGGATATGAGGCACGCTCCGGTCTCACCGATATATAACACATGGCCGGATCAGAGCATATTGTTCCGGTCCAGGCGATTGTAATCATGTTCCAGTTTTCCGGTTTGTTGCCACACGTGACGATAACAGCCGGGAGGGGGTATATTTGCGTTCCCGGACGCCAAGATACTTTAGACATAGAGGTTGTGATTTTATAAAAGAGTGGTAACGAAGTTGTTTAAACTTTTTACGGGCTTGTTTATTTTTATAAAGATTTCTTTAAAAAGGAGACCTCTTTGCCCGTCTTCAGCCATCTTTCGGGATGCTTTTTCATCTCTCATCGGTCGTTTAGCTCGCTAAACTTCCTCTTCGAGCTAA
>JAAVDJ010000021.1 GCA_014801875.1 Bacteroides sp.
AAACAGGGTAAGTACCTTGAAGCGGTTGACGACATTATGAAATCATTATCAATAGACAATGATGCCAAAGCTCATCATTATCTTTTTGAATTTCCTGATAATCAGTTGACGCTCGTCATTACTAAATTGAGAGGAATGTCAGTCAAAAATCCTCATGATGCTGAATGGCAATACTATATCGCTCAGCTGTATCAGAACAAAAAGAAATATAACGAGGCGATTGAGGCTGCTCGTAAAGCATTTGACATTGACGCCCATCCGGTATTTCTTGAAATGATTGCGGACTGCCATCAGGAACTTGGAGAATATACTCAGGCTCTTGAAGCCATTACACAGGCGCAACAGATGAGGCCCGATGACCTTGATCTTATTTCTTCTAAAGCCGATATACTTGGCGAGTCCGGAGATATTGAAGGTGCAATTACCGAATGGACAAGATACATCGAAAAGACTCCTGATTTCTTTGGAGGTTACTATCGCAGAGGCTTCTTTGAGGATAATTCCGGTCAGACTGATAAGGCATTAGAAGACTATGATATGGCGATAATGCTTAATCCGGATAATGCTTATTCCTATCTGGGGAAAGGAGATATGCTGATGCGCAAAGGACAGCCTGATGAAGCAATGGCAGCCTATCGAAAGGTCATAGAACTTGATACAGTGCTAAATAATTCATCATGCGCTATGTATGCTTTCCTTGCTCTGGGCGAGAGGGACAAAGCAGTGGATTTTATGGAGAAAGTAATCGCTAATGATTCCACAGATTGCGGGAACTACTATGATGGAGCATGTTTCTATTCTCGACTTGGAGACCTTGAAAAATCATTGGCACACTTACGAACAGCTTTTGAAAATGGATTTCGAAGATTCCACCATGTTATGTTAGATGATGATTTGGACGCGTTGCGTGCAACAGAGGGCTTCAAAACTCTCATGGATGAATACACCGCTATTAAAGAACAGGAAAACGCTGTCGAGCCAGAACAAGGTCAGATGAGTGAACGGGTAGAGATACCCTTCATTCCCGATGGTGGTTGTGTATCTGTAAAATGCGCTATCAACGAACTCCCTCTTAGTTTCATATTTGATACTGGCGCAAGTATAGTATCTTTGTCGCAGGTCGAAGCCAACTTTATGCTGAAGAATGGCTATCTGAAACGAGAAGACTTTGTAGGCTCCGGTCGGTTCGTAGATGCCAATGGAGATATATCCGAGGGTACTATCGTAAACCTTAGGGATGTGGATTTCGGAGGGTTAAAGCTTAATAATGTCAGAGCCTCTGTTGTCCGGAATCAAAAAGCACCTCTTCTGCTTGGTCAGTCAGTTCTTGGACGACTCGGCTCAATAGAAATAGATAATCCCGGTAAAAAACTAATCATCACCCATTCAAAATAGTTATCATGTACGGTATTTTAGCAATTCTGGCAGCAGTTATAATCTATAATTGCGGAGATATGCTTCCTGATAGTCTAAAGGAGTGGTGGGAGAACTCCGCATTGAGAAAATGGATTCACCCGGTTTTAGCAATTACTCTTACTATTGCTGTGGCATTGGGTATTCAGTTTGATATACTCAATTGGGGAACCATAGTGATTCCTGTCCTGTTTGGGTTCCCATATATATTTGGCATGATATTGGGCATTTGGTATAATATGAAGAATGCTGGTCAGAGAATCACTTCTAAGAATGATAAGGAAGCTAAAGAAATTGCAATTAGTTGTCTGACTGAACTTGGATGTCAGCCGGAAGTATATAAAGATGGCTCCGTTGGTGTCAGTTATCAGGGGGAGAACTTTCATCTGGAGTTTGGAGGTAGATATGTCCGAATCTGGGATCCAATGTGGGCTGGCATAAAAGGTGAAGACCCAGATATGCCCAAAATAAAAGAGGCAGTGAATGCAACAAACTTCAATTTTGGACCGACCGTTGTCATGACCGCACCTGATGAAGACGGTGACATTGGATTACATAGCCGTCGAGATATTATGCTTCATCCAGCCTGTCCTGACAATGTTATTTTTCTGAAGGCTGTACTCGACTCGTTCTTCGACACAAAAGAGCATGTACGTAGCAATTTTCAACAAATTAATGCTCAGCAGATGAAGATGCAACGCAATCGCCGTCCCGTAGGTTTCACCGTAAATAATACGCAAGAATAATGAAAATAATTTTTATGTTGTTCTTGGGATTCTAATTTATCCGTAAGCATACGTGCTTCACCGTGTGCTTACGATAGAGTAACAGAGTGACGAAATGACAAATAAAATTTCAGTCCGTGAGCAAGACTCACAGACAGGAATCGATGCTTATCGTCTATTACCATCTATGAGTATTACTGGCAGAATTGTTGAGCTGGAAATAGAGCGTTTGCCAGTAATTTGCCAGTTGAATAAAAGATTAGCGAGATAACTATTGGAGTTTCAATGAGTTATCTCGCTTTATCTGTGCCCAGAACAGGACTCGAACCTGCACGCCTCGCAGCACTCGCACCTGAAACGAGCGCGTCTACCATTCCGCCACCTGGGCCTATTTTAACGCTTGCGCGTTGTTCGTATGTTTTACATCGCAGAGCTGTGCCTCTTTTCCTTTTATGAGGGTTTGAGGGTGGGCTGTCGCTTTTGTGGTGCAAAATTAGGGATTATTTTTTTTATGTGCAAATTTTTGATGATTTTTTTGAATAAGGTTACTTTGGTTATATTGAAGTTTGTTTAAACTTTTTACGGGCTTGTTTATTTTTATAAAGATTACTTTAATATGGAGACCTCTTTGCCCGTCTTTAGACATCTTTCGGGCTGCTTTTTCATCTCTCATCGGTCGTTTAGCTCGCTAAACTTCCTCTTCGAGCTAAAAAATCACCTCCGAAATCCGGCTAAATCCNGACAAAGAAAAAGTTTAAGCAACTTCATTCTTTATCTTGCCATAAAATTCTTTATCTTGCCATAAATAGGAAATGACTTTAGATTATTATTTCGTGGTATTTANTGTTAGGTTCTTTATTTTGCTANCAATTGGATGTGGAGCATGATGATTTTACGTGGTATTTGGAAANTGTTTAAATTTTATTCAATAANATTTTTANGGTANNTAATCTAATCTATCGGCAGCAATCTATCGGNAGTCACGGCTTATATCGTTTCATCGTTTCAAAATTTGCGGGGGGGGAGTTTTTTTGAGCCTGATTGATTTTTATTAAAATTGTATTTATTTGAATAATAGTGTTATATAATTTTTAAATTTCATAAAGGGGTNTNAGGTAAGCGTCAGGGTAAAGTGGAATTTTTAACCGGACTAAATGCATAAAATNANGCAAAATTAGGAAAAACTTGAGTATGCNGATTGATAAGNTGAGAATACTATNANGGGGATATGCCCTATAATACTTTCGNANGGAGCAGGTTATTTAGAGGGTGGGGGAAANNGGTGGTAATTTTGTGGTGTGTTTNATAAGATAGTAAATCATAATACTTTTTAATATGGCTGATATCAATATACTGGCACCGTTCATTCTCAGTTTTGANGGGGGATTTTCNAATCATCCCGCTGATAAGGGTGGAGCTACAAATAAGGGAGTTACGATTGCCACNTGGAGACAGGTGGGGTATGATAAGGATGGGGATGGCGACATTGATGTTGANGATCTNCGAATGCTGACAGAGGAGGANGTNGTGGAGCGAGTGATGCGCCCTCATTATTGGAATCGCTGGAAAGGAGACCAAATAAGGTGTCAGAGTATAGCGAATCTGGTAGTGGATTGGGTGTGGGCCTCCGGGAAATATGGGATAACGAGAGTGCAGAAATTGCTTTGTGTAAAACAGGATGGAATAGTTGGACCGGAGACACTGAGAGCACTTAACTCCACGGATGAAAGGGAGCTTTTTGCANGGATTATGGATGAGAGAATAGCTTATATTGACAATCTCTGCCGTAAGAATGCGAGTCAGAAGGTGTTTCGGAAGGGTTGGCTAAGGCGACTCAGTTGTATAGGTTATGGTTTTCTGGTTTACAACGGAGAAACCGCCCCACGCTATCACTGATTTTATTTTACNGANAGATATGAAAAAANGAGAAGGAATTGATTTAGTTGATAATCAATTCCTTCTCAATCTGTCGGGGTGAAAGGATTCGAACCTTCGACCCCCTGCTCCCAAAGCAGGTGCGCTAACCGGACTGCGCTACGCCCCGAGGATTTTGTTTTACGGATGCAAAGTTAGCAATTTATTTTTAAAAACAAGCAATAAATGGGAAAAAATCTCATTTGTTCTGTCGATAATTTACAATCGCCTGTCCGAGTCGAATCAGACCGGGATCCATACCTCCCTCTTTAAGGAAATAATAAGCGTCCGGTCCATGNTTCTTCATNGCCTCAGCTACNTGAGTAATATCCATCTCNGAGATTATCCGATGGAAATCGGTCACTTTCCCTTTTTCAGTGAGCTCGGCAAGATGATTGCGTATGGTGGAAAGTTTAAGACCCTTGACCTCGGCAATCTGTTCCGCGCTGAGACCGGCATCGAAAAGGGCGCTTGTTTCAGACAAACTTGTGCCCGGAGGTTTAGGCTTCAGACCTATGAATTTCCGTATAACGGGGATGAACTTCCTTCCATATTTTCCCAGTTTAACGGCACTCATACCCTCAACATTAGCCATTGCCTCAATGTCAACCGGGCGTTTGGCAACCATATCCACCAACGTTGCGTCGCTGAACACAGTGTGAGGAGGAATTCTTTCCTCNGTNGCAAGGTCNCGCCNNAGCATTTTAAGCTGGAAATAAAGTTCTTCCTCTTTCGAAGCAAACCGTGGGAGCNNTTCCTCGACAACCGGTTTCTTGCGCTTCTTGGGGTCATAAAATTTAGTCTCGCGAAACAGACTCAATTGTATGTTCTCCTGTCCGCGCACTACTTTCATCCCGTAAGGNGTAGGGCGGAGGTGGAATCTNTCCTCGTAAGCCACCTCCAGCAGACCGAGCTGAATCATCTGCAAGATATAACTATGCCATTCCCCTGAAGATAGGTCTCGCCCCGCTCCATATGTCTTTATCATATGGTATCTACGCTGGATTATTACGCTGTTGTTGAGACCGCGCAGGATGTCGATTACCGTATTTATACCCTCTGCACAATTTATTCTTATTACGGCACTGAGCACTTTCTGGGCAAGCACAGTGCCGTCAAACTTCTCTCGCGGGTTACGGCAGTTGTCGCAATTGCCGCAGTCGCAAGACGCCTCCTCGCTGAAATAGCTAAGCAATATCCTGCGACGGCATATAGAAGCTTCNGCATACTTTTGTATGAATTCCAGTTTCTCGGTGTTTACTTCCCTTTGTCCGCTTTCTTCAACGAAACCTTTTCTCGTGATGAAATCCCCATAATTATAAAACATTATGGCTTCGGCCGGCAATCCGTCGCGCCCGGCNCGTCCTATCTCCTGATAATAGCTTTCGATATTNCCCGGGATATTGTTATGCACCACCCATCGGATATTACTCTTATCGATACCCATTCCGAAGGCCACAGTAGCACAAACCACCTGCGCTTCCCCATTGACGAATGCTCTCTGCGAACGTTCTCGGTCGGCGGGAAGCATTCCGGCATGATAACAAACCGATTTGTAGCCCATCTCCAGAAGGGATTTATGCATATCCTCAGTCTTTTTACGGCTCAGGCAATACACGATGCCGGAGTCGAGGGGATTTGCATCAATCAATCCGGAGATAACGGCCAGTCGTTTCTTCTTTCCGGGGTCAGGCATGACGCTGAGAGAAATGTTCGGACGGTCAAACGAGCCAATCCATGTAAAAGGGTCCTCAAGGGCGAGCGAAGTCGCTATGTCGGAGCGACACAGACGATCGGCTGTGGCGGTCAGTGCTATCACCGGCACTTTAGGGAACTTCTCCTTTACCTTGCGGAGTTCCTTATAGACCGGCCGGAAATCATGCCCCCACTGAGAGATGCAGTGAGCCTCATCAATAGCCACCATGCTTACCTTGACCGTAGAGGCTATCTTTTCGATATCTAACATCAACCTTTCCGGAGAGACATAAATCATTTTCAGCTCTTCTTTCGCCGCCAATTCAAGCGCACGTGCGTTTATCTCCTCCGGCTGGTTGGAATGGAGAGCCATAGCCGGAATGCCGTTGGCCTGAAGAGCCTGCACCTGGTCGTTCATCAACGCGATGAGGGGAGAGACGACGATAGCAGTACCCGGGAGGGAAAGAGCCGGAATCTGATAGCAGAGAGATTTTCCACCTCCCGTTGGCATCAGCACAAGAGAGTCACGCCCCATGAGGACATTCTTGATGATCTCCTCCTGGCCCGGGCGGAAAGATGAATAGCCGTATTTGTTTTTAAGAATTGTAAGCGGTCGAGACATGAATGGTGATAATGCAGGCTGAATTCAGAAAATGTTTTATTTGTTGAAGAATATGGCTTCTTTGAAATATCGGGCCATGAGTGTGTCAGAGGCCCAGTTGTCGCAAGGTTCGAGCTCCATTCCGAGGGCTTCCTTAAGGATATAATCGGTGATGGGCGCGCCGGCAGAAATTGAGCAAATCACACCGCCGGCCAATCGCGGATTGACCTCCATCAGCAGATAACGGTCAGCTTCGAGGTCATGAATGAACTGTAGATTCACAGGGCCGCGGAGGGAAAATTTCTCGATGACCTCACGACTGAGTTTCTCTATTATTTCGTTATGGCAGGTGCGNGTGCGGTTTGATTCTCCACCCATTATCTCAAGTCGTTCGCGAGGCACTGTGGTGAGTATTCTCCCCTGCATGTCAATATAGCAATCGACAGTGTATTCCTTACTATTCTCGATATATTCCTGCACAAGATAATTCTTGATGTCTTCGAGATGCATGAAATCCTCCATGTTGTGGAAAATCTGAATACCTCTTGACGAGCGCCCTTTGCGAGGTTTGGCGATAGCCGGCATCTTCGCAGAGAGCACGGAGTAAGTGCGAGGAATGGGGAGTCCGGCCTCTTTGAAGACGGCCGCTGCCTCCACTTTGTCGAAAAGTTGTGATGCAATGTCGAAGTCAGTGACGGGAACGAACAGTTCCGGCATCCTCTGCTTGCACACCGAAGCAATCTCTATAGCACCGTTGACAAAGGGGAGAATGATATCTATTTCATTTTTCTTGACGACATTGAGAATATCCTCCACGACGTCCGGGTTGTTGAATGGCAGCCCCTTGACCACTTTCCCCACCAGGGAGATAGGGACTTCCTCGATGAGCTCGTAGCTTACAATCTCCACATTGCAACCTATGCTTTCGCCGCTTTTCATCAGTAACTCGGCGAGCGAGACACGACGTCCTCCTCCGAGGAACAATATCTTGAGGTTCTCTTTTTTCATCTGTTGTAAATTTCCGGTTTGTATTTCTTAAGATTCTCTTCGCGGCATACCCAATCAATAGTGCGACGCAGCCCCTCCTCCAGACTGACACGCGGGCGCCAGTCGGTGAGGGAAGTGATTTTCTCGTTGCTCCCCAGCAGACGGAAGACCTCGCTGCCTGAGGGACGGAGGCGTTGCGGGTCAGTGACCCATTCGATATCGGCCTCCATAAGTCTGGCGATTGTCTTGAGCGTCTCCTCCATGCTGACCTCTTTCCCGGTGGCGATGTTAATCTCCATTCCGGCAGTGTCGGGAGCTTTTGCTATAGCGATAAACCCACGGCAGGTGTCTTCCACATAGTTGAAATCGCGGGTAGGGGAGAGGTCGCCCACCTTTATCTGCTTCATACCCGAAGCAATCTGTGTGATTATGGTGGGTATAATGGCCCGAGCGCTCTGTCGCGGTCCGTAGGTGTTGAAAGGTCGGACTACGGTCACATTCAGTCCGAAAGCGTTATGGAAGCTTAATGCAATCGCGTCAGCACCTATCTTTGTGGCTGAATATGGGCTTTGCGGTTGTTTGGGATGCTTCTCATCAATAGGGACATATTGAGCCGTGCCATACACTTCGGAAGTGGATGTGACGAGCAGACGCTCCACACCGGCGGCTTTAGCAGCCTGACATATGTTGAGTGTGCCCTTTACGTTTGTGTCGACATAGCTGTCGGGAGCCACATAACTATAAGGTATTGCTATAAGGGCGGCGAGATGGAACACCGTGTCGGCACCCTCAACGAGAGAGCGGCAGAAATCCGGATCACGGACATCTCCGGAGACGACGGTGAGATCAGGATGCGACATCCCTTCCAGCCAACCCCAGAAATTGAATGAATTATATTGAGCGAGCGCCGTCACTTTACAACCCTCCCTCAAGAGAGCTTCCGTGAGATGGCTTCCAATGAATCCGTCGGCACCGGTGACTACTACATTTTTCATTATCACATTATTTGATATTGATACCCGGCACAATCCCCGTCTCGATGAACGACTGGATATGGCGCCGCTTCTTCTCTTCGAAAATTTCAGAAATCTTGAAGAAAATCCCTGTCTCCTCCACTTCTCCGAACTCGTGGTTTATGGCAGTGCCGAACACCTTCATTGTCGAAGACAGCGACATATATGCGTTGACCAAAGGAGGGATATTCTGCCCGCGCTCGCGAATGGTGTGGTTAAGGATGCGATAGTCTTCGCGGAATGAATTGCCGGTGAACATCCCCTGGATTTCCGGACTCTCGGCCCGGCTGTCAAGCTGCACTATGGGCCAGACAAGATGATCAGGGTCATGGAAATACTTATGCAGAAATCCTAAGAGCATATCGCGGCAATCAGCACCATATGCGGGATACATGGTGACTTTTCCGAACAGATATTCTATCTGAGGATATATCACGGTCAGCGCTCCCAGGCCGTCCCAAAGATTATCGAGGGCATATAGGGCCTTAGGGTTGGAGCGAGTGCTCTGATATTTTACCGAGACGAAAGACCGCCCCAGCTCAATTGTCTTGGGAAGATATGATTCAAGGAATTCCGGCGAAAACCGGAACATATGGGAAGTCGCAATATTAGGCACACCGTCTTTCATATCAATATCCTCACCGAGGATGAATCTATAACCGCCGACGATTTCAAAAGCATTGGGATCCCAGACGATAAGCTGACGGCAAGGTTTCTCCATTGTGTCAAACTCGTCGATGTCAAAGCAGAGTCCGGTGCCACCTCCGGCGTCACGGAATGCAATTTCGCGCAGACGACCGATTTCCTTCATCGTGTTGGGGGCGTTGAAAGCATCGACAACGTATATCTCGTTGTCGCCCTTGTTGGCATGTCGTAGAAGCCTCTCGGGAGTCAGTTCCTCCTTAATCAGCTCTCTGTCGATAGGGTCAATTATCTTCTCCATTGGTAAATAAAAAACTTCCGAACGACCGGATTTTTTGCAAAATTAGAAAAAAAAAGGCAAAAATGAAAAAAAATAGAAATTTAAGGAGATTAGGGGTATGGGAGCGAAGGTGTTCGTTGATGAAAAGAAAAAACAGAGACAGATGCCCGGAGGCATCTGTCTCGATATTGATTGTATGAAGTAACCTTTCTGATTTTCTCAGGCAATCATCGTGACTACCATATACAGGAGATGAGCTGCGATTGCCGCCACGATGCCACCAATTGTGTGGGCAAGGATTGCCTTGGAGGTCAGTTCGCGATAGCCCAAAGAGTCAAGCATTGCAGTGTGGGTAGAGAGGTAACCGCTCCAACACATACCGATAGCGGTGAAGACTGCGATNGCATTNCCGTCAATCCATCCCTGGCTGACGAAATTTGGAACGAGGCCGAGAGCAGCTCCGACAGCTCCGAGAGCAGTGATGGGGAAAGCAATGAGATGCGGGTCGTGGAATCCGAAGAGATATTCAAACACGGGCCCAATCTTCTGCGCCGCCATAGGGAGGAATTCTATCCCTTCATAAGGGGCACCCGTGAAGGTTCCGTCGGCCGACGGTCCGAAGGTCAGAAGCATAACGAAAGTGGAGATTATCAGCACTCCCGGAATAATCGCGAGGCCGATTTCCACACCCCCCTTGCCGCCATCGAGAATGGCGTTCAAAATGCGTGCGAAGGTGGATTTCCCTACCTTATTCTCCTCTTTCTCCTCAACAGGCTCAGCCTCCACAACATTCTCAGTCAGGAATTTTGGATAGGCTGCCACTACGAATTTCTGCATCAGACGAGTGGAGACCATACAGCCGAAGAATGCTCCGACAAAGCCAACGAGAGGCTCCCACGTATAGCCTTGNCCGAGCATAAACACAATGACAAGAAGNCCCATTCCGAAGGCAGTGCCGAAATTGGTGAGGGANATGAGTTGGAATTTCTTGAAATAGCTTCCGAACCGTTTGTCGTGGGCGAGAGTTATGATAGCCGGATTATCGCTGAGGAAAGTCATTACCGCACCTAAAGATGCTACGCCGGGAAGATTGAACAGGGGCTTCATCAGCGGACGAAGAATCTTTTCAAGGAGACTCACCACACCGAACTCCACAAAAATCTGGCCAAGCGCCCCGGTGAGCACGCAGATAGCCATAAGATATAACACAGTGTTCAGCAGGAGGTCGTGAGCCGTCTTCATCATCGTGTTAAGCATGTTTGCCATCCCCATTACACGACCGAGGCCATAGAATATACCGAAGACCACCAGCAGGCATATCACNCCCGAATATTTTTTCAGCAGAGATTGTTTCTTTGTGGTCGTTGCGTTGCTTTGCAAATCCTGCACTGTAGATGAATCCATAATGATAAAGGTTTAAAAGAAATTGGAGGAGAGAGTCACTCGTTTATGTTAAAGATTTATTTTCGTTTGATGTTGAGGAAATTCATATTCCATGTCAGGCCGATGTTAGCGAGAAGAGTCTTTTGCTGCATTACATCGGCAGAATTGGCATTCTTTCCCCAGGAATAGTAGGCAGAGGCATGGATGCGTAGGTCGGTCTTGTCCTTTATGAGGGGATAGAATTCCACTCCGGCCCCGGCCATGGTCAGTTCCGTTCCGTCCAGTACATTATAGTCAGCCTCTGTACCGCTGTGGTTGACGTCATAAGTCATCTTTGCGTGTATGCGCCAACGGGAGTTGGGAGCGAACGACACCTCTCCGACCACCGAGCAGTCTTTGAAGAAGAAAGTCTGATGGGAAGCGGCACGGTTCATGAAGTCAGCCTCGACAACCCATTTTCCAAACTCGAAACGATTGCCGAGAGAGAGATAATTGATATAATGCCCTTTTTCGTATTCAAACAGGTTTGCCGACCAGATTGGTTTATAAAAGGAGTGTGAACCGTTCCATCGGAGACTGTAGCCATACATATTGCGGTTCTGTTTCGTGAAGAAAGGACTTTGCACCGCCTGGAGATAAAGGGCGTCCGCCGGAGCTACGTTATATCCGACAGTAGCACCGAGTTGATAACAGGCTATGTTGTTCCAGAAAACAGAAGTGCCGTAAAGGTCAAAAGGAGCGCGGTCATATTCCCAGCCGCCGATAGCAACTATTTCTTTACCCGCCTCGAACTGCCATCCCTGCACCGCATAGTTGACGTATAGCCAGTCTGTGGCGTCAAAAAAGTTGGTGTCGGAATGCATCTTGTTTAATCTCTGGCGCCAGGAATAGTTTAGACCCGGCACAATCTGTCCGTCAGCCCGAAGCATAAGGTATTTCCCCTCGAATCCGGAATTGGCATCGTTTGTGTGTCCATCCTGACGGTTAAGTTGCCAGTCTACACGGGCAGTAACCCCAAGTCGCAGAAGACTATTGTCGGCATCCGGAGCTTCCTCGGCCGCGAGAGGAAAGGATACAAAAAGAGAAGATGCATATAAAATATGGCAAATTGCTCTATATTTCATGGTAAAACGTGGTTAGTTTGAATAATAATGGTATGGAAAGCATATCGGAAGCCCGATTTGCTTGCGCAAAGTTACTAATAATATTTAAACGGACAATATCCCTGACTAAAAAATTGGTTTAAAAATGATACATCTGAGATAAACTAAACAAGGAAAATTAGCGTCTATAATAAGTAGGGATATACATAAAGGTGCAAAGAAGTTGTATAACCTTTCCAAAAAGAAATTTAAAGGGAAATAAACCAACGTAATCAAGGATATGAAAGGAAACACAAACCTCAGAAGACTGCTTCCGCTGCTGCTTTCGGCAGTGTTGCTTGCAATTGCTTTTCCGGCATTGGCGGGGGGAGATAAGCCGCACGGAGTTGTGGAGAAAACCACACACGATTTCGGCATAGTAAAAGAAGACGGAGGACCGATAAGCACTGAGTTCGTACTGCTCAATAAAGGGGGAGGGAATCTGATTGTCATCGACGCCAAAGCCGATTGTGGGTGCACACGTCCGGAGTTTCCCAAAGCCCCGATAGGAGCCGGGAAAAGCGGAAAAGTGAAAGTCACCTATAATCCACTCGGTCGCCCCGGAAGTTTTGAAAAGGTTGTCACATTGCGAACAAACGGCTCACCCTCGAAGATTCGTCTGAAAATAAGAGGGACTGTCTCTCCGAAGAATAAATGAATATGACCTTAAAGACATCAAAGATAGTCTTTCTCATAGCAGCTGTTCTGTTCCCCCTGATGGGGCGAGCCCAGGTGGAATGGCTTGAGGAAGAATATGACTACGGCACATTCCGAGAGGCTGCGGGGCCGCAGAAAGGGTCTGTACGCTTTGTGAATAAAGGCACTGAGCCGACATTCATCAACAGTGTACGCCCAAGTTGCGGATGTACGGCCGCGGCATATACGGAAAGCATGATACAACCCGGCGACACAGCCACCGTAAGTTTCATCTATAATCCATACGGTCGGCCGGGGAAATTCGACAAGACCGTTAAAGTCTTTCTCGGTCAGGAGAACCGCATGAAAATCGTCCGGATAAAAGGGACAGTGATAGGGGAGCCGGAGACACTGAAGACGACTTATCCCTACGCAGTCGGTCCGCTCAGGATAGAGAAGACCGAAGTGGGGGTAGGTGAAATAAGGAAAGGAAGTTCGCGACACCTATTCGTGAATGTCTACAATCAAAGTGAAGATTCCATTTCACCGAAACTCTCAGGCAATCCGCGAGCCGTCGAGGTTGAACTTACCCCGTCACGACTCGCCCCCGGCGACATAGGTACGCTCGGTTTCTATCTTCGCACCCCTCTTGCAGAAGAGTTGGGACCTGTGGACTACACAATATTGCTGACAGCCGACAAAGATGATCCCCATTCAGAACAGAGGGAATTGAAGCTGACCGCCAACATTCTGCCCAACCCCTATGAGACAGCGAATGAGAAGTCTGCCAACGCGGGACATATCTATGTGCCTCAGGAGTTTGCCGATCTTGGAGAAGTGGAGGGGGAGGGGTTCAGACAATTCCGTTTTGAGATTGTCAACGACGGAACGTCTCCCTTGGAAATCAACAGAGTCTATTGTCAGAATGAAGCTGTGCGACTGAAGAAAGCAGCCGGTAAGATAAAGCCGGGGAAAAGGAGAGTTGTGGAGGGCACTGTCAACCCCTCGAAACTGGCAGAAGGACCATTCCGTATAAATGTGGAGATAGTAAGCACGGATCCCCTCAATCCGGTTAAGACTCTAAGGGTAGTCGGGATACGTAAATATTAAGTTATCTACAACTTCAATAATAAAACAACATATTCGGGAGATTATCTACAGATAAAGCAGAGGGATATCCAAAAATTTGCAGGTAACTCCGGCCAAAGAAAAATCTAAATCATATCATGGAACATCCAGAAAACGATTCAGCCTATAAAGGATTGCAGGTAAACAGTGGAGTAGGCTCACAACCAATTACCAATCCCTATCGAAAAGGGAGGCGGCGAGCGCCCCAGCTGAGTGTCGGGGAATATGTCGAGGGTATCCTCAAGGGGGATGTAAGTGTTCTCGGCAGGGCTGTGACTCTTGTGGAAAGCACGGCTGAGTCTCATCAGGCAATCGCGCAGGAAGTTATTGAGAAATGTCTGCCCTATTCAGGAAAATCTCGTCGCATCGGCATCACGGGAGTCCCGGGGGCCGGTAAATCCACATCAATAGATGTCTTCGGTCTGCACGTGCTACGCAGAGGGGGAAAGCTTGCCGTTCTCGCCATAGACCCAAGCAGCGAGCGCACCCGGGGGAGTATCCTTGGCGACAAGACCCGAATGGAGAAGCTTTCCCAGGAGAAAGATGCCTTCATTCGACCTTCCCCTTCGGCCGGGTCGCTTGGAGGAGTTGCGAGAAAGACAAGAGAGACCATAGTGCTCTGTGAGGCGGCAGGATATGACAATATATTTGTGGAGACTGTCGGAGTGGGGCAAAGCGAGACTTCGGTACATTCCATGGTAGATTTCTTCCTCCTCATCCAGCTTGCGGGCACCGGCGACGAGCTTCAGGGAATCAAGCGCGGCATAATGGAGATGGCCGACGGCATAGTCATCAACAAATGTGACGGCGACAACGTAGACCGCGCGAAGCTTGCGGCGAGTCAATTCCGCAACGCCCTTTTCTTATTTCCGCCGACGCCGAGCAAATGGAAACCGGAAGTCATCACCTACAGCGGGTATTACGAACTCGGAATAGATCTCGTCTGGGATATGATCGACCGATATTTCGAATACGTGCAAAAGACCGGCTACTTTGAACGGAAACGCAACGAGCAGGCCAAATACTGGATGATAGAGACCATCGACGAGCAGCTTCGCAGCAATTTCTATAACACGCCGGCGGTGCGCGCTCTTTTGGAGCAGAAGGAACTTCGAGTCCTGAACAACGAACAGTCGTCATTCACGGCAGCCAAAGACGTGCTTGATTGCTACTTTCGGGAGTTGCGCAGAGAGGATATGTGATAATTTAAAGGAATGCGAGGTGAAATCTCGCAAAAAAATGTTAACTTTACGCCCGATTTCCCAGCGGGTTGACACCTTATCCCCGAAGGGAAAATATTATGGCAAACAGATTAGTCGAGACAATCAGAGAACAAGGTCGCCGTCTCGGCGACCGCGAAGCCTACCGTTTCTGCTGGCGTAAGGACGGAGAATGGCAGTCGACATCCTGGAGCGATTTCAGCCGTCAGGTGGAAGTGGCAGGGAAAGCGTTGGCACGCCTCGGGCTTCTGGAGAAAGACAAGATAGCGATATGCTCGCCCAATACACCCCAGATACTCATCACAGAGTTAGGGGCGTTTCGCAACCGCATAGCGGCCATACCGCTTTACTCAAGCTCATCTCAGGAGCAATACGATTTCATAGTGGAAAACGGAGAGGCGAAAGTGCTCTTCGTAGGGGATTCCCACCAATATCCGCTGGCCTATAACTACTGGAAGAAACATCCGGAGAAAGTCACCCGGATAGTTGTCTTCAAGGATGTTGACCTCGCCCTTTACCCCGACGACACCATTTCAATCTTCTGGGATGATTTCGTGCGTCTCGGAATGGAGGCGGGAGAGGAAGTGGCCAAAGAGGTGGAGGCCCGTATGGATAGGGGTTTACCCGAAGACATGGCCACCCTCATCTACACGTCAGGTACGACAGGGGAGCCCAAGGGGGTGGCGATCACCCATTCAAACTATGACGCCGCCATAGAGGCTCATCTCAAGTTGCTGACTCAGATCAACGATGAAGACCTCTCCATGGCATTCCTCCCCCTGAGTCATATTCTGGAGAAGGCATGGACATTCTTCTGCCTCACGAAGGGGATAGCTGTGGCTATAAACTATGACCCGCGTATCATCCAGGACACCATTCATCAGGTGCATCCCAACATAATGTGTTGTGTGCCCCGTTTCTGGGAGAAAGTTTATGCCGGAGTGAGGGAGAAAATCGCTGGCATGAGCAAGATGCAACGAAAGATGGTGGAGCGAGCCCTCAAATGCGGGAAAAAGAGAAATCTCGACTATGTGCGCCGAGGCAGGAAAGTGCCCTGGCTGCTCGAGAAGGAGTATTCTTTCTGGGACAAGAATATCTTCATGAAACTGAAGCATGCCATAGGAATCCCTGACCCGAATTTTTTCCCGACGGCAGGCGCTCCGCTTAGCGACCGCATAGTGGAATTCATGCGCTCCGTAGGTATAGATATCATAATAGGGTATGGCCTGAGCGAGACCACCGCCACGGTAAGTTTCTATCCGCAGGTGGACTATGAAATAGGCACGGTGGGTATTCCTCTTCCGGGACTTGAAGTGAAGATTGACGATAACGGCGAGATTCTCGTGAAGGGAGCAACCGTAACGCCGGGATATTACCGGAATCCGAAAGCAAACGAAGAGGCCTTCACGCAAGATGGTTTCTTCCGCACAGGGGACGCCGGCTATTTCAATCAGCATGGAGCTTTGGTGCTGACCGAGAGGGTGAAGGATCTCTTCAAGACCTCCAACGGAAAATACATAGCTCCGCAGATGCTTGAGAGCCGTCTGGCAGAAAATAAATATATCGACGAGGTGGCCGTCATAGGCGACCAGCGGAAGTTCGTCACCGCGCTTGTGGTCCCCAATCTGTCTCAGCTACGCCGCTGGGCTGAGGAAAAAGGGATTGACTATTCCGACACGGAGAAATTTGTATCTCAGCCGGAAGTGGTGAAGTTTGTGATGGAGCAGATAGATTCGGTGCAAGCAGATGTGGCTTCCTATGAGAAAATAAAACGAATCACGTTGCTGCCCAATCATTTCTCAATAATGCATGGAGAGGTTACCAACACGATGAAGGTTCGTCGTCCAATAGTAGCCAAGCGTTATGCCAAGGAAATAGAGGCGATGTATGCTTATTAGGCTCAAGGCACGAGGCTCAAGGCACGAGGCTCGAGGCANGAGGCTTAAGAGGGGCTGACGCATATATACGCGCTTCGCGCGCACCACGGAACGAGAGGCTGACGCATATATGCGCGCTTCGCGCGCACCACGGAACGAGAGGCTGACGCATATATACGCGCTTCGCGCGCACCACGGAACGAGGGGCTGACGCATATATACGCGCTCCGCGCGCACCACGGAACGAGAGGCTGACGCATATATACGCGCTCCGCGCGCACCACGGAACGAGAGGCTGACGCATATATACGCGCTTTGCGCGCACCACGGAACGAGAGGCTGACGCATATATGCGCGCTCTGCGCGCACCACGGAACGAGGGGCTGACGCATATATACGCGCTCTGCGCGCACCACGGA
>JAAVDJ010000022.1 GCA_014801875.1 Bacteroides sp.
AATGTTTTATTTAATGTCACTGACGCTTGCCATGAACCGTTACTATAAAGTACATCCTGATTGCCTGTCCCGAGGCCAAATATATTGAGATAGCCATAGAAACCTCCGGGAATATCAAAACGATTATTCATAGAAAGGGTATATAATGGCTTATTATATTTTCTTATAGGAGTTCCATACTTTAAATTTTGGACATAGAATACGCCTTGTAGAGTAGGATGCCAGAAGCTAAAATCGAACCGTTGAATAGCTACGAGTTGAAGTGAATTATAATCAGGTAGATTAATTGGCTGGTTCAGATTTATACCGTCATTACTGTCATTACTGTCATGTCTGTAGATTGAAGCTATGTTACGCTTACTCCTTGTAAAATAACCTTGAAGTATAAATTTCTTATAATATATATTCAAACCGATTTTATGACGGAGGGTTGAGCGGAGTTCAGGATTTCCTGTTTCCCAAAGTGTAGGTGTCACATATACATATGTATTATCCAAGGACTGATATCCCGGACGGGATATGGAAGCTCTGTAATAAAGGGTCATTTGAACTGACGAATTAAACGAAACTCCAAGATTTGGCAACAAATCAGTATATGACTTTGACAAATCTTCTTGGTAAACATCGTTCTGTCTAAAATCAGTTTTTGTTGATTCAAGTCTTAATCCTCCATACAAGTTCCATTTTTTGTTTGGGTTCCAATCGAAACTTATGAATCCTGCATAAAGATTTTGCTTTACGTTATCAGTTTCAGGCTTGATGAAATCCGGATTGGCCGTTGATCTGCCCATATAATCCTGAGTGTTGTGAGTATATGAGACATCAGTGCCTGCTTCTAATTCCATATTGTAGATATTTTTCGATAGCACCAGTTTTCCAGACCACAAATTTCCATTGCTGGCATTGGAATTTACCACCACATTTTCCGATTCATTTTCATCGACATTAGAATTAGAACTGTTCAATGATTTGACATAGTCTGCATCTATTCTCAATACGATCTCTCCGGGAAGAACAAAGTTGCCGAATGTATTTATATGGTGCATGGAATACTGCGTGTATAGGTTGCTTAAGGAAGCTATCACATCTTCAGTTTGCCTGTAATCGGTTGTTGANTCAGCGAGGCCTGTATAATGACTTTTTGGAGTACGGTGGAATGTATATTTGAATCCAACAGAATTTTTTCCGAAATCATAGTTCAGACCGCCATCAGCCATAAGCGACTGGCTTCTGCTTCGTGCTTTGGCATAAGTATCCGTATAATATGCTGGGTTAGTAGTATTGTCAGAGAAAAACAATTCTGAATAATGCCTGTTCTGTTTGAAGCTGGAAAACCCATAAGAGAAATCACCAAAGACAGTCAAGCCACCCTCGGTATGATAGTTCAAGGACACTTCAGCGGATTCAGACCATTCCTCACTGGCAGAAATATTACCAGCTGCTACAGTATGAAATCCCTCATTTAGTTTTTTTGTCCTAATAAGAATCACAGACGAAACATCTGCTCCATATTTAGACGGAGGATTGGTTATAATTTCCACATTGGATATATCCTCTGCTGATAGAGTAGATAACTCACTCATTGACCTGACCAGTCGATTGTTTACATATATGGTAGGCGTACCGTGACCGAAAACCGAAATCCCACCATTGGAGGAGTCAATCATCGGAAGTTGTTTTATCGCGTCCATAGCATTCCCGAGTTTTGAGATAGGATTATCCTCCATTGAGATCTGCAATCCTCTTGACGTTCCTTTTACATACTTCTTGCTTCCACGTACAANAACCTCTGATAACTCATTTGAATTTTCAAGGTAGATAACCGAGTCACATGGAAGAGCAACATCTAGACTTTTACACCCCAGTAAAGAAATCGTCAGATACATTCCGTTGTATATTGGTGCATCAAAGTTGAAAATCCCATTCGCATCAGTAAGAGTTGCACTAATCATTACAGAATCAGGCTGCATGAGTTTTACTGTGGCAAATTCCACAGGACTCGAATCTGAAGCGGAAATGACACGGGCAGAGAATTGCCGTGTCTGTGCTACAGCGGACATTGCCAAGATAATCCAGCAAAGAATAAAAACGATGATTTGTTTTTTCATATTCGGATGGTTTAGAGTTACGAATTTTGATGATGCAAAATTAGCATGTCTAAACNTAAGACACCGAATATCAGGTAGNACAATACCGTGACACCGACCAAATGTCACGCTTTTGTCCCATNTTTCAGGCTATTTTGAGAAGAAAAAACGGAACAGATTCTCCGGAAGCTTTTGTTTGATNCTGCTCTTACGGCGTCTCAACGCCTCCTCGGATGAACCCATGGCAGATGAAATGACCANCTTACTGCAGCCTATGAGGTTCAATGAGCAGAACACACAGTCATCGTTTGTCATTCCGGGAAAGGCTTGTCGCATATCTGAACAGCAACCTGAGAATCTTCCGAGGATGGCNTCATAGACAGTTCTAATTTCCANCTTATATTCAGGACTGGTGTCTCTNATGAGATTAAGTTTTCTCAGAGTTTCATATTGCGGAAGAGTTTTAAACACTTCAAACGACAGCACGTATTTCTCCTCTATGAGACGCGATACGGAGATTATATTTTNATCATTTGAATCTTTCTGCTCTTCATCATTGTTGTGATCTGGCATTAGAGCCATGATACGAGCATTGAGGGCAGATATTTTATCGTTCAGTTCGATCTGATGTTTNTTTAACCGAAGNGTCTTCAATACAAAAAACAGGATAATCAAGATGAAAGTCAACACCGAAAACGAAGCCCAAAGAAGTATTTGAAATCGTTGATTCTTCCTCTCAATATCTGTATGATAAAACTTTTCTATCTCTTCAACATGTCGTGAACCATCAAGTTTCTTAAGTGAGTCCGCGTAAAGATAGATGCTATCCTTATAGGCAAGCGCATTTTTGTAGTCCCCTTTTTGAACAAGAATATCATGTATACCATTTACCTTGGTCAACCTGCCATATACATTCAGGGATTCCATGGATTTATATCCCTGCTCGGCTGCATCATATTTCCCTTCAGCGAGCCAAAGCCCACANTGAGTCATAGCTATTTCTCCCTGTTGGGGACTTTTTTCTTCACACAAAGCTATTGCTTCATCAAGAGATTGTTGTGCTTCTTCATATTTATTTGAGGAAATGTAAACCTGAGCCAATTTTTCAAGAGCAGAGGATTGCAGTAGTTTATTCCCTGACTTATGTGACAAGTTTGCGGCTCGTCCAAAATTGGTTACTGCTTCCTTTTCAGTTGTAGCACATAGACCGAGATTAAAAAGATTCATCTCCATCAGTGAAGAATCATTCAATTCCTCAGCAAACTTTAATGCCTCAGCGAGATATTCTTTTGCTTTATTCTTGCTATTCTGTTCAAAATATATTTGCCCATAGAGACGTGCCAAAGATTCTCGCTCCGTCAATGGGGAATCCTCCTTAAGCAGTTCCTCCGCCTGTAAACCCTTGAGCTGNGCTTCATCATACTTCTTTTCACTCGCCAATCGGAATCCTTCTGAAATAATATCAGACGCACTCTGTTTATGTGTACATGAGGCAAGTGACAATCCTATAAGGATTGTGGCTAAAAAATTAAAATATTGAAATGCCTCAAATCTCACAATGTTAACATTTTATGCTTATTAAATNAAACATTATTCCTTATCCAACGGTAATAATCGGCTGACCGAAGAATGAGGATAGCATGGCGAGGGTTGAGATAGTGAAATTATGCTCTCCACTCAACCAACGTGTAATTTCACTCGGTCGTTTGCCTATGGCATCGGCAAGCTGCTTCTTTGACAATCCTTTTTCCTGCATCAGAAAGTCAAGACGGTTGGAGATCTGAAATGAAAGCCGGGCCTCAGCCCTTTCTTCAGGTGTGATTTCACCTAATAATTCACGTAGAGAAGTCTTTGCCCTTTTCATATATCAAAAGTCTTATCTGTTTTAATCTCGCTTTCAGTGATAATCACACTTCCATCGGCTACACCCTCCTTAAGTAGTTCCTCAAAACGCTGCAATGTCAGGACGTATCCACTTAATGTATCATCTTCATCATAGGTACGTGTTTTCTTCTGACCTCCGTTGCCGAGTATAAGGATTCTATCCGAAAGACGCAATCCATATAGACGGAGTTTGGATCTTAATGTGGGTAACGCAACAACGGCATCCTTCATCTTACCTTCGGGCCGGAAATATCTTTCCAACGCACCGAAATCAAGAATCTGATCAATAAATTTGGCGATGATACGGAAATCCTTGTTCAGTTCACCGTCAGCCTGAAATTTTGCGACAAATTTCTCAAACTCGTTCAAGTCATCGGAAAGGAACTGTATCGTATATACGGTACAGTTCTCTGTCTGATCCAAAAGTAATAGCTCAACTTCACTCATAATGTCTTGTTTTCTATTATAACGCAAATGTACGATAATTATTTCACATAAATGTGAAATAATGGATTCTTTTCATTTCTAAGCTACGGTTTGCTCCCTCTGAATCGAGAATGGGAGGTTGGAAATAAATCCCCCTATGATGATCTTGACACCAGAATGTCGGGAACAAAGCTATCAATATAAGAAAAACTAAGATCCCAACATTACTGTCAAGATCTTTATTTATTGCAAGAAAATCAGATGGTTATTTTGTTCTGCCGGATTGGTCTTCCTTAGAAGCACGATACACTCCGTTGACTTTATCACGGCCAAAACGATAGCTTATTCCAAACAGAACATACGCGGTATGTGCGTTGAATAAGTGACAGACAGTATAGTCTGTGTAGTGCTCTTTTGAACGGGTCTTGTTCCATCCGAAAATGTCGTTAGCCCTAAATTGCAGATTAAGACGATTATTGAGCAATGAATATCTTAGCGATAAATTGAAAAGTTGGAAAGACTCGTAATTTATCAGATTTTGTTGATAAGGGAAGAAATGGGAAAACTGTGCTCCGAAGATTAACGTTTTCTGTCGATTGAGCATTACGTTGGTAGATAGCTCAAGTTTGCCTGACCAATCTTCCATGTTTTTGACCTTGAAATCCGGAATATCACTTTTTGAATATGACCGGAAGACCTCACCACCGACTTTCATTTCCCATCGATCAAAGAAAGTCCGCTTATAGTTGGCATATAGTCCTGTCTTATTAGTAGAGAGGTAATTATACGGCATGGTACTAATTATCCCTTCTGCATCAAATCTTCTGACATATCCGATTGCGTCAGAAGCAAATGAAGTATATAGCACCGCGTATAATCCGCCGAGTCCATAGTAATTGATTTCAGCGTTGTTATAGATAGTTGGTTTAAGAGCGGGATTGCCGGCGGCATATTCATCTGTGGTGGAGTAATATTTGAAAGGATTCAGCTCCCAAAGATTTGGACGACCCATTCCCATAGAATAAGTAATGTTGAAAGACCCTATGCGGTCTTTATTCCATGACAAATTGACCGTTGGGAAGAGATGACCGTATTTATCCCGGTCAATTTGAGATATTTCTTTTTGTTCTCCCTTAGTCCAGGTGTATTCATATCTCAATCCAACTTTACCCCAGAAGCCTGGGCCAAGATTGCGTGATGCAGTTATGTATGCTGCGGCTATGCATTCTGTATAGTCAAAAATATTTGATTCGCTTCCCGGAGCGGAATTGTTACCATATACACGCTTCAGAGAGTTGTAGGAAGAATTGAGGATGTCGGTATATGCGACACCGGTTTCCAACTGCGCCCAAGCATAGGGAAGTTTGAAGTCAGCTTTTCCACTATGAAAACGGTAATCGGTTTTCCCATTCTCAACAATGCCAAAATCTGCGGCGTCATTATTGTATGATGTAGTGATCTCAGATGTAGTAGGACTGTGTCTGTTGAAGTAATTGTAGGTTAACTGTATTGATTCACCCTTGTTTCCGAAGGTCCAGTCGTAAAAGCCGGTAAGTGTAAGGGAATTATTGGAGGGTGATTTCGTAAGAGATTGAGATGATGAGTAATAACCTCCATAATCGGTAAAGTTAGATCCGTTGCTTGATATAGTCTCATAATTATAGTTCGTAATGATACCTATGTTCATATTCGGCTTAAACTTGTAACGGAACATGGCATTGAATCCCGCATCAAAACTATGCGACAGGGTGCGGGTGGAAGATATACGGGAAGTTCCGTTTGCAAACGAATATTCAATATGGTTGTCATTATTATTATAGTAGTTAGACACACTCGCATCAAGTGACAGGTCTATTTTGCGGTTGGTATGACTGATACTTCCACTGAAATATTCACGAAGTTTGTTTCCTTGATTCAGTGACCCATATACGCTTCCGCACGTTCCAAGAGTCTCGTTGCGCGTTTTTATGGAAATATACACCGCATTAGGTTCCACGGCATAACGAGAAGGGGGTGTCAAGATAAGCTCTATTTTCTCAATATCCTCCGCTCGGAGATTTTTCAAGCGCATCGACATGGCTGAGGCATCGAGTTCCATCAATATCCCGTCAATAATATAACGGATGCTTCCTTTACCAGCTACACTTATGGTTCCGTTGTTTACAGAAACACGGGGGATGCGGTCAAGCAGACTGACACCGTCAAGCCCTTTGGCATAAGGGTCGTTTTTTACAAGATAGACGAGTTTGCCTTCCTGTTGTTTCACTACAGTCCTTTTGGCAACAACCACCACATCCTTTAATTCAAGCTCTTTCTCCCAAGAATCGGTCACAGAGTCGTTGACCTCCTGTGCGAAAAGGGATGCAGGGAGTATGGCCGCTCCAAAAAGCAGCTTCTTAAAGTTATTCATATGTATATTGAAAATTAGTTACTTAAATGCTTCCTGTGAACCGCTTATAAATAAGTAGCAGCCATTGTTCTCATCATAGCTGAGCCCTATGTAAATCTCCTCTCCATTGTTAATTATTACCATTGAGCGGAAGCGCGAACCCATGTTTGTTATGTCCTGTGATCGAGTTGCTCTCGGCAAGTCTTTCTCAAACAATTGTGATACTATGTTGAGAAGGGATTTATTATTTGTCACGGTGCAACCTCTAAAATACTTTTCCGGAGTCTTGGAAACATTCAGGGAAACACTTTTATTAGCATTATAAGAGCCGTCAAACATCTTCTCTACATGAAGATTGGGAGCTTTTGCAAATGCTGTTATTGAGAATATTGTGAATATTAAAATCAATATGTATTTATTCATGGAGCATCGGTTTAATTGATGAGTGTTTCGTTGATTATATCATTAGCCTTAAGCATATTCTTTCGTTCAATTAATGAAGCGAGATTCATTAGAGAATCAGCCTTTGCCATTGCTGAATATGTAGCGGAGATAGCCTCTTTATCACTCAGTCGGTTACCATGGCTGTATGCTGCAATATAGACAGAGGAATCATTCTGTAACGAGCTGGAGGATTTGGAAAAGGAAAAATAATATCCCATTGAAAATATTATCGCAAGACTCGCTGCAATTCCTGAGATATACCTCCAATTTCGGAAAGTAGTTTTTCGGGGAACTATATATTGAGGTTTAAGAACCTGAATTTTCATAAGATTTTTGACCTCCTCAATTGATGGTGAAGTCAAGGCAGTTTTGGAAAGAATGTATTCAAGTTCTTTCTCTTCCAAGACTGAGAGCTTGCAGTCCATATAGAGATGACAAAGCTTGTTCAGTTCATCTATTGTCAAGTTTAATTCTTCAGTCTTCATTGGTCAATTTTTTTGATGTTTTCGGCAATCCGTCTCCGAAGGCGGCTCATATTCATTCTCACAGACTCCACAGTCATATTAAGCTGAGTTGCGACTTCCTCATATTCGAGACAATCATGGGTGACCAAAACGTATATCTTTCTCTGTAAATCGGTCAAACCAATTAAAATCAATCGCTCATACTCAGCTAAATTTTCTATTGGTATTTCGTAACTTCCTGCACTTTCCATCTCTGATACATCCATTTGAATAGTATGCTTGCCTCGGAGACGATCAATACAGGTATTGTGGAGAATATGTACCAATTTGTAGCGAGCCTCTTCATCGGATTTAATTTTAATCTTTGACCACAACTTTTCGAATGTGTCCTGAACAGCATCCTTGGCATCCTCGTCGTTGTGAAGAAGCCTCATTGCAATCCGGTGCATTTTGCTCCGAATGTCAAGGAATGATGATGTCAGTACGTCCTTTTTCATTGTGTTCTACTATTAATACGATTGAGGAGCGCAAACGTAACAGTAGAAAATCAAAAAATAATTATGTGAATAAATCGTCCATTGTCAGGTCACTAAGTCCTAAAACGATTGACTTATTTCAGACCATTATTGATTGCTACATAGTAAAATTTACAAAACAACATAAAAACTGAAGTGTACCCCAAAAGTATTTGTCTAACTTTTTGGGGTACACTTCAGTTTTGTGGGAAGCGGCCTTATTTTGAGCGAGATTGATTTGATGAAGGGAAGGGGAGATGTTCAGATAGTTGTTGTTATGGGCCAAACGAAAGCACGCAGACCGAGCCGAGGTTTCTCTTCATCGAGTGCTTTAAGACGGGAGAGCAGAGTGTCTACCCGTTCGTCTTCCACAAACGTCAGCATGGCCTGAGCCAGTGAAGGCCATGCGTGGGAGCCGTAGTGGGGTTCACCTTTATGAGAACCCCGCCCCTGAACATTGCCGAAAGCAGTAAACCCCCGGCAAGAACATCGGTCAAGAATTTCTATTATGGCCTGATGATGGGCCTGGTCGTATGATATGAATATTGCTTGCATCTTATGAAAATGAAAAATGAAAAATGAAAGATGAAAGGTTTGAGGCTCAAGGCACGAGGCATTAGGCAGAAGCCGACGCGAAGCATGTCCGTGCCGTGGCTATGCCGCGATTCCCCGAATCTTGAGTCTAATGCCTAAGACCTAACGCCTTCTTGTATTTCTTACGCTGACGTTTCACACCGTTTCCGGCGAAGACACAGTAGAGAGTGGGAACGAACAGCAGGGTAAGGATTGTTGAGAAGGTCAGACCTCCAATCACTGCCACGCCCATCGGTTTCCACATTTCAGAACCTTGTCCTGAGCCCAATGCCATAGGCACCATACCGAGGATTGTGGTGAGAGTGGTCATCACCACAGGACGCAGACGTGACTTACCACCATCGACTACGGCAGTGCGAATGCCCATGCCACGCTCGCGGTTGAGAGAGATGTAGTCGATAAGCACAATACCATTTTTTACCACAATACCGATAAGCATAATCGCTCCGATCATAGACATGATGTTCAGTGTGTGGCCGGTGAGCCAAAGAATCAGGAATACACCGGAGAAGGCGAAGAGAAGAGAGGTCATGATAATGCCCGGATAAGTGAAAGACTCGAACTGAGCGGCCATGACGATATAGACGAGGATAATTATGAGGAGACCGAGCAAGAGAAGATCGCTGAAAGAATCCTGCTGGTCTTCAAAACTACCGGCAATCTGGATGGATACGCCCGGAGGCATTTCAATGGAATTCATCTGAGCCTCGGCGTCAGCGACCACCTGACTCATCGGGACTCCGTCGACCACAGCAGAGACGGTGATCAGACGTTCGCGGTCCTTACGTTCGATGGTGGGAGGTGTGAAACGCTCCACGACAGTACCTAATTCCTTAAGACGCACTCCTTGTCCTGTAGAGGAATATATCATGATATTCTCTATGTCGGAAATCTGAGTTCGTTTCTCGGGAGAATACATAACCTTTATATCATATTCCTCACCATCCTCGCGGAATTGAGAGGCAGTGGAGCCGTTTATTCTGTTGCGTAGATAATAGGCTGCCGTCTGAAGAGAAATTCCGTGCATCGCTAATTTCTCGCGGTCGAAATCAACCTGATATTCCGGCTGGTAATCAGAGCGGGATATGATGATATCGGCAGTGCCGTTGATGCCCCGGAGAATCTCCGAGAGATCACGCGCCACTCGGTCGGTGTTGTCGAAATCATAACCATATATTTCAAAATCGACAGTAGACTGACCGCCCATTCCGCCACCTTGACGACCACCCACCATCACCTGAGCTTTTTTAAACTCGGGGAAATCGCGTTCAATATCCTTACGCATCTCATCGGCTATTTCCGTGATACGGCGTTTGCGATCCACAGGATCTGAAAGGCGTATGTTCATGGAGATGATGTGAGGGCCATTGTCAGATAGGGAGGCATATGTATTGTCAGAACTTGCAGGGCCGACAGTGTAACTCTGCACCTGAATCTCGGGATATTTCTCTCTCCACATAGCGTCAAGGCGTGCCATCGATGTCTCTGCCTCTTCCACGCGGGAACCGATGGGGAGCTCAAGGTTCACACCGAGACGTCCGTCATCCTGAGTAGGGAAGAATTCAGTGCCGACATGTTTCATGAGGAAACAAGAACCAACGAAAATTCCGAGACAGACAATAATGGTGACAGTCTTGTGGGTGACTACTTTTTGTAGCAAAGAAGCATAAGCATCATCAAATTTATCGAGGGCCTTCTCAATAGGAGCATACCATTTCATCCCTTTTGCCTGACGATTGCGGAGGCGAAGCCACTGTGAGCAGAGCATCGGAGTGAGGGAGAGGGCACAGACTGTCGATATGATCATCATGATGGTGACCATCCAACCGAGCTGGCGGAAGAGAACGCCCGTCATACCCGTGACAAGGGTAAGGGGGAAGAACACCGCGATAAGGGTAAGTGTTGAAGCGATTACGGAGACAGCCACCTCGTTAGTGCCGTGGACGGCAGCCTGACGCGGATCAGAGCCACGCTCGATATGGGTAGTGACGTTTTCAAGCACAACGATAGCATCGTCAACCACCATACCGATTGATATGGACAAAGCCGAGAGGGAGACGATGTTGAGGGAGTTGCCGGTCGCGAAGAGGTAGATGAATGAAGCAATCAGCGAGACCGGAATAGTAATGACGATGATCATTGTGGCGCGCCAGCGTCCGAGGAAGAAGAAAACCACTATCATCACGAAAAGGAGGGCGTACATGACCGTCTCCACAAGGGAAGCGATGGTGTTGCGGATATTGTCGGATGTGTCGACAATCACACCTATCTTAATGTCGGAAGGGAGATTTTTCTCAAGAGAGGGGAGCATCTTCATGACCTTGTTTGAAATCTCCACTGAATTTGCTCCGCTCTGCTTCTGGATGATAATCATGGCTCCTTTGTTGCCGTTGATGTAGGTCTGCTGAGTGCGCTCCTCCAGACTGTCTACAATCTTGGCAACATCACGCATGAAAATAGTCTTTCCGCCATATGAACCCACCGGGAGGGAGGCAAGCTGCGAGGAATCATCGAATTCCCCTTGCACACGCAGGGCGTATGTGTTGGAGCCGATGTCGAAAGAACCGCCCGGGATGTTTTTATTCTCCGCCGCGATGACGGCCGATATTGTTTCAACAGAAAGATTGTAAGCCTCAAGGCGTGCGGGGTCAACATAGACGTGGATCTCACGCTTAGGCGCGCCTGAAATAGACACGGAGCCGACACCGTCGACACGAGCCAAAGGATTGGCCACAGCATCATCAAGAATCTTGTAGAGACCGTTCATACTCTCCTTGGCTTCCACAGAAAGGAGACAGATAGGAATCATATCGGTCGAGAACTTGAAAATGATGGGATTTTCCGAATCATCGGGGAGCATGGATTTCACCATGTCAAGTTTATCGCGGACATCATTGGTCAGGACATCGATATCATATCCGTATTCAAACTCGAGAGTAATGACCGAAGTGTTCTCGCGAGATGTGGAGCTGATGTGTTTTAGATGCTCCACGGCATTGAGGGAGTTCTCAAGAGGCTTTGTGACGTTCTGCTCAATATCTTTTGCACTCGCACCCGGATACATGGTTATGACCATGATTGAGTTAGTGTCAATATCGGGATAGAGGTCTATAGGAAGCTTCGCAAGAGAGAAAAGACCCAGTATTATGACGGTCACGAAGCAGAGGGTGGTCATGATGGGGCGTTTTACCGCCGAACCGTAGATGCTCATTTCTTCCCAGCTTTAATAGTTACTTTTTTACCGTTTGCAAGACGGGTCTGTCCTGACACAACGACCTGCGAGCCGGGTTCCACCCCGGAGATAAGTTCGTATTCCGAGCCGAGACGGCGCCCGAGCTCAACTTTGTTGTATGATACAGTCTGGTCAGAAGGGTTATAGACGTAGACATAATGGTCGCCTGAGCCTTGCTGTTTCACCACCGATTTGTCAGGCACCACGACTCTCTCTCTGGATCCGAGGTTGAGAGTGGCGCGACCGAACATGCCGGGGAGAATCCTGTTGTCGGAGTTGGGAGACGTAATTTCCACTCCGAAAGTGCGGCTGGCGGGGTCGACTGTCGGAGCCACCATAGAGACAGTGCCGGAGAATACTTCATCTCCGTATGTGTCGAAAGTCACGTTTGCCGGCATCCCTTTCTTGATATTGGAGAGTTCGCTTTCCGTGACATTTATCACAATCTTGACAGGCTGCACACGGGCTATGGTAAGGATTGGCAGTGACCCTGTCATATCCCCCGGATCATAGTTGCGGGCGGTGACCACACCCGAGATAGGGGCAACGAGGACGGTGTTTTCGCTGGCATTTCGCAGAGTTCTCTCGGCCGCTGCGAGGTTGTTGCGCGCGTTTATGAGCTGGGTTTCCATCTGGTCGACCTGCTGCTTGGTGCCTCCACCGATTTTGAAGAGTTCAACAGCGCGGTCATAATTCAATTTCACGTTGTCGAGATTAGCTTTCGCATTGTCGACCTGAGTCTGATAAGAAACGGTGTTGACATCATCCATAAGTACGAGCCGTTGCCCTTTGGCCACTCTCATACCTTCATCGACGTATATCTCCTTGATGCGGTTGGGAGCTGCCGCAGAGATATTGTTGATAAGTTCCGGCTCCACAGTGGCAGTGTATTCGCCAATCTGGTCAACGGCGTGTTGGCTTACGGTCTCGACGGAAACTACCGGAGCGGTATCTTTTGTTTCAGTCTTATCATTTTCCTTATCGGAACCACCGCAAGAGGAAACGAGGAGAGAAGCGGCGGTAAGGAGAGTCAGGGAATAAACATATCTTAGTTTCATGAGGGAAAAAAATTATCAGATGAATGAAGGAATATTATTTCGCTGGGGTGTCTTTGCCGAGAAGGGCATCGAGTTCGCTTGTTGAGACGAGGTAATTATAGATTGATTGCAGATATGCCAGACGGGCAGAAGTATTGGCGAGTTCGCTGTCCCGGAGATTCAGATAGGTAGCTGCTCCTATTTCAAAACTCTTCTGCATGATTTGATATGCCTTGGCTGCCTGCTTCATACCCTCTTCGCTGGCAGCGATTTGGCGCACCTGACGATTTATGTTGTCTACAGCAAGCTCCACCTGCATATTCAAGGTCTCGGTGAGATTCTCCTTTTGGAAATCAAGTTCAGTCATTTGCACCTGAGCCTGCCGTAGGGCATATAGTTTTCTGCCCCCCGAGAAGATCGGGAGATTAAGGGCAAGAGCCACGTTGCTGTAAGGATTGAAAGTCTGATTCTTTAGAGCATTGCCGTTCGACATTGCATTCCAGTTGATGTTGAACTGCACTCCGAGGGTAGGGAGCCAGGCGAGTTTTTGAAGAGCCACATTCTGTTTCATCATCTTCCTGTTGAGTTCAAGCTGGCGCAGGGAGGAATTTTGTGAGAAATCGGAGTTGAATCCATCGGGAAGGCCATACATTTCGCGTTGCAGATTTTCAAGATGTATAGTAGGCCATATGTTTGCAGCCGCGTCAATTCCCATGAGCACTTTTAGTTGCAACTGGCATTGACGTATTGCAATATCGGCCTGGAGGAGTTCCGGCTCGATGTTGGTTACTTGCACAGAGGAGCGGATAACATCATATTCAGAAGCTGTGCCCTGCTCAAATTGTTTCTGATAGATTTCGGCATTCATTTTTGCTATGTCGTAATTCTGCTTTACGACATCACGAGAATCAATAGCGAGAAGGAGGGCATAGTATGCTTTGTTGATGTTGTTGACAAGGTCGATACGCGAGCCGCGGGCCTGTTCGAGAGCCGTCACAATCTGAGTGTCGGAGATATTTATCGACTTCCATAGGGAGGCATTGATGATAGGCATGGATGCGGAGAACCCGGTATTCCAGTTGTTGTCTGTGCCCATCTTGATTGTATTTGTCTGTCCCCCCATATTCATGCTCAGCGATTGAAGTTCAATCGAGCGCTGATAAGATAGGGAAAAATCAATTGATGGGAAGAGGGAACCGATCACCTCCTTTTTGGCGTAATCGAATTTTTTAACCTCCAGGTCAGCCACTTTGACTGTTGGATTATCCTGAAGGGCGATTCTGATACATTCCTCCCTTGAGATACGCAGAGTATCGGACTTAGTTCCGGCGGCGGAGGCCAACAGAGGGAAGGCTGTAAGGAGGAAAAGGAATTTAAATAGTTTCATTGATTTAGGCGTTAGACCAGAGGCGTTAGACCAAAGGTAAAAGTTGGTAAAAGGATGAGAGCGCAAAGTTAGGAATATTCGGTGTTATGGCAAAACAAAAGCGAGTAAATAAGAAAGAAAGAACAAAAAAGGTAATTATTAGGACAGTTGAGACACAAGGTTCAAACGGGAGCGCAAGAGACCCAAACCGAGAGCCAAAGGCCCTAATAACAGTACCTGGCTTCGGGATAGAGGGCAGTGAAGATGGAGCTTCGCGAGGGGGAGGGGTGAAGAGATTTCCTCGTTATAGAGCTACTCCTGGTGAGGCCGCTATCGGCAACCATTTTTTAGCTTGTAGAGAATGACATTCACAATCTACACAATCATGGACGATATTGGCAAGTGTCCCCTGACTGATGCTGACGTGGAACAATTTGGCGAACAAAGATTGCGACCGCTCGTAAGGCATACACTGCACGACGCTCAGAAATATCGCTATGGTACGGATATTTCTGCCGAAAGTAATGGCGTTTCCGCCTCTGCGGCGTGGAGCATAATCACAGTTACAGCATCCGCATTCGCGGCAATATTGTGATGACACCTCCTCGATTTCATCAGGCGTATCCACCATTTTGCGTGTGGTCCCTTTATGTTGATCTGACCACTTACAGGTTTATCCGACTTCTTCCGTAAGGATTTTGTCCTGTGTTCTATCTCTGCCTTTATCGGTTTCTTGGATGGCGGCGTACTGCTGTTGCTGGAGTCTTTCGGAGGCTTCTCATACTTCTCCAGACGTTTACGCAACTCGCGGTTTCCCTTTAGAAGCCTGTCAACATCACGGTTAAGCGACCGATTTTCCGCATATAGAGAATTGACCGTTTTTCTCAACGACTGGAGTTCGGACAAAAGCCCCGCAAGAGTCTCGGATATGTCGTTAACCTGCTGTTTCACAGATATAAAGATGGTATTTTCTGACATATGCAAGTAAAATCGCTATTATTTTCTTATAAATTAACAGATTATTTTCTCTCTGGCAACAGAAATAATCACTATTAGCTGTTCGCTGAATAGTTAATGAATATCTAATAATAGTTAAAAAAGATTAATTTATTTGATAAAAAAAAAAAAAGTTATATAATTTTGTTGCACAAATCAAACTTCTAATAATTAATGTGTCTATGACTAAGACAAATAAAATGGACTGTTATCCAACATCTGATTCCAAAAAGAAACTGCGGTTTATGTTAGAGCGACATGGCGGTAATTATTACATCACAGGATGGGATGATGATGGGTATTGGTTTCGGGAATTTATAGTAACCCCAGGCGGAGGTAGTAATTCTGATAACGATAATTATTGGGGGAGTAACCATGACAATGATAATTCTTGGGGTTTTGGTTCCGATCATATAGGAGGATCGAGTAACGTCAGTGATCAAGAACTAATAGAAAAGGGTCAGCAAGTTACCAGAATAATTACTGATTCAATAAAGAATCAGACAGCTTTATATGTAGAAAAAAGCACTGATAGCAACGCGTATAAAGTGGCAACGGTTCTTAATAATGCCACTAATATTCCAGTAACTCAAGCCGATTTGATTTCAAAAATTACAAACGCTGACCCACTTACATTAAAGACTCTGGGAAAATCATTCGGGGGAATGTTAGGTGGAGCGAATGCTATTTTAGGCGCGGTATTAACCATAACTGATGCAGCCGAAGCTAATTCTATTGATGAAATTGACTGGTGGGGAATGGCGGCAGCAGTATCAGGGGTAGCTGGTTTTGTATGTAACTTTTGTTGTCCACCTGTTGCATTGGTTTTTGATGGTATTTCTATAATTTGTGGATTTATAAGCATGGCAAATTCAGGCTCTAATGATAATCAAGAATATTAAAATTATAATATGAAACAGTTTTTTACAAAATGGTGGTTATCAAGAATGGCTGCTCAGGAATTTTATTTTAAACAGGAATTCAATACCCAAGAAGATTATAAAATTGTTACTTTCTTGATAGCTCTGCAATTGTACCCATTAGAGTTGACAGGTATGTTTGTATATATCTACTTTTATGGCAGTCTAAAAAATGTCCCAATATTTCACTTTATTCCAGGGCCTTTCTTAGCTTTGCTTCTTTTTGGACTGAATTATTTCTTAGCTTGGCTTTATATCCTACCGAAGAAGAAAAAACAATATTTGGAGAAATTATATGTAAGCTATACCAGATTTCCTTTAGTAAGAAGAAAAAGGTTATATAGCTTTGTAAATGGTATTAAGATTATGTTTTTATATGTCCTGTTACCATGGAGTATATGTATAATTACTTTACTATTTCTTAAGATAATAAATTAAAAATATTATTGGCAGTAAAAAGAGGATGACAACTCTATTCCTCTGCTCTAAATTTTGAAATCTTTCTGATAAATCGCACAGAATTGACTTGGAGAATTAACTATTTAGTATTTTACGATTATATGGATTTACGAATATTAAGTAAGATAATTTTGATTTTGATAGGGATGTCTGTAGGAAGTTATTGTAAAGCGATGTCTCTTGCAGATTTTGTAGACTATGGCTACTTACATTCAAAACAGAGGAAAGAATTGGCTATTAAAAAAGAAATATTTGAAATAAATTTTGAAAATGCTAAATTCCAGTTTATGCCTGTTCTTAATCTGAGTATCTCTCCAAATTATTCAAGATCAATTTCCTCAGTGATACAACCAGATGGCACATTAAAAGATTGTAATGTTCATAATATCTCGGCTGCCCCTTCTATATCCTTACGTTATCCTCTTATTTATACAGGAGGATTAATCTCAGTAGGAAGTAATCTAAATATATACAAGAATATGAATAAGTTAAATAGTTATACAAATTATTCATCCAGTATTTTTAATTTGACGTATTCACAACCGCTCTCTTTTTTTAGCTCATATAAATGGTCAAAACGATCTTTGCTAGCGAATAAATCGATTAGCGTGCGAGAAGAAATTAAAGAAAAACTTAATTTAAAAGAAATATTATCAGAAGAATATCTTTCTTTAATTTTATCGATGAGACGAATTGAAATTTTGAATCGAACTAATAGCCAATTAGATACTCTTATTTCTCAATTATCAGTTATGCATAAGATCGGGAATATTTTGATACTCGAATTAGATGAAATCTTGCTAACAAAGCGAAAAATCCAGCTAGATGTAGCAAAGGAAAAAAGAATTTTTGCAACTAAAATTAGGAATATTAATGATAAGTATAATATTTTACTCTCCCAAGAAACTGAATTTGTATTGCCAGGTGTGCCAGTATTTGATTTAAATGAATCAGACATGAAGAATCGCTTAGTTATATTACAAAGGGATTATAATGAGAAAAATATTGTAGATTACCAGAAAAAAATAGCAGAACTGCGTAATGAAAGAATGGTGGTTCCTACACTTCAAGCCTCTATTGGGAGGTCTGGGGCGGGAAATAATATTAGGGATGTTTGGGATAAAGGTCAGATAAGCTATAATATCTCTATGGCTATTAGTTTTTCTTTAACTGACATTAAACAAAAGGCTAAACAATTAAAAATTGCCAAATTAACTCTGGAAAATTACATGATTAAATCTTCTTTAGAAGATTTAAATGAAGGGAATAGATTAGAGGAATTATTGAGTGTATATGCCGAAAAGAAAGACTATCTTTCCTACATTGAAACTGCAAAGAAAGTCTTCAATGATAATATAAAAGTAAAAATATATCTGTTAAAGGAGGGCATTATACCTTATGGCGAATTTATAAAACAATGGGATAGTATAAATCAATTAGATTTAGACCTTATAACAACCCTTGAAAGCATATTTAAAGTTTATTATGAAATATCTCGTTTACTCTTAATGGATTTTTACACAGGAGAAAAATATGAAGTATAGAGTTTGGTAAGGACTGTATAATAGAAAACACTACTATCCAAATTTCATTGACTTTTCTATGGTATAATAGAACTATTGGAATAATGTAATAAATGAGAAAAATGAAAATCAACGATAAAATATTCAAAAGAAATAATTTCAAGAATGTATTAAGTATCGTTAAAAGATTTGTTGAAGATCTATTCCCTTACAATCAGGGGATAATGTTAACGGGAAGTGTTTTAACTGAGTTTTATAATGCGACTTCTGATATTGATGTTATTGTCCTTTCGAATTTATATAGAAAAGTGTATATTGAATCTTATGAATTTGAGGGTAAAAAATTGCAAGCAATTGTATTACCGACAAATGAGTTGGATGAACTACTACTTAAAGATGCTGTTATAGGAGGAGGGATTTATCTACACCAATTACATAATGGATATATAATGAGAGATCCAATAGGTATTCTGAATAATGTAAAGAAAAGGGCGGCTTGTATTTATAACCAGGGACCAGTGCCTTTGACAGATTTCCAATTAGATCAGTTGAGAGGTAGAATCACATCCAGATTGGAAGACATAAAAGGCAGCAACAAAAGGATTGAACTGTTATTTAGCATGATTGATGTAATGCCAAAAATTTTAGAAGTACTTTTTAGATCCTACCCAACATGGAATTTTCAAGGGAAAGCAGCTGCTAGGGAAATTTTAAAAATTAAACCTAATTTTGAAAGAAAAATTATAGGAGTCTTTGAGGATTTGATGAAAGATGATAAAAGTTCTTCAATTGAATTTTTAAGTAACTTCTTAGAATCAATTGGAGGAGAAAATCATTTCTACTCAACTCGAGAAATAGTGGATAGAATTGAGGGAGAAAGACTGATTATCTTTATGGGAGATAAGGGAAGTCCTCTTTTGAGAGCAATGTTGCCAAAAGTATTAGATTGTTTTTTTAAAAGGATTAGCACCTTGATGGATAAAATTTCAATAATTCCCTATTTTATACAGTTCAACGAAACTTTACCGTCCGGTCTTTATGTGATTTGTATGGGTAGGAAAGATTGTATAAATCGAGAACTATTGCCTCGTATAGAGATGTTTCAAAGCCAACTTATGTATTCCCCTTTTTCTGAAATAGTGAAGACAATAGATTACCCCTATTCTATTAATCCATTAACTGGTCATTGGGGAAATGATAAAGAAATAATGGAAATTCTTACAAGAGTCTACAACTTATCGAAGATGGATGATAAAGTTGAGTGGTGTTCTACTTTTATGTCTTCTATTGATTGGTTTGAATATCTTAAAATTGAAAAGTCAACCTCTGAGATATTATTTAAAGTTCTAGAAGATACAAATATTAGGAACCATTGTATATATGAGATTAAGGGAAGCCGGTCACTTGAATCAGCGAGAAAAATAGATTTAAAGAACATGTTTGAAGTAGACATTAAGACTATAAATATAGTATTTCAAGATCAGGTGATAAATAAGACGGTTGTGCAGAATCTTTTGACCCATTATTCACCTCTATCTCTAAAAGTTTATATAGAAAATATCATGTATAGTAAATTAGTAGACAATGAGTGGATGAGAAAAGTTTCTTTCATCCAGAGTTTTATGGAGACGATTGCTAATATGTTTAATCTTTCTATTGAGGAAAGAACATTGATAATTAATATAATGAAGAAGGCTAATCATGAGGAGAACTAAATTTAGAGTCTATCGTCAGAATTCATCTTTGGATTGTGGTCCAGCATGTCTCAGGATGATTCTATCAGCTTATAATCATTTTATTCCTGCATGGGATATTACAGAAACCTTCCCATTATGTGCTGATAAAGGATGGTCCGTCGAGACATTTATTAGAGCTTCTGAACATTATGGATTAAATGTAGAAATTAATTCTTTTTCAAGTGAATTATTAAATCATATACTGCTACCTGTAGTGATGCTTATAAAAAATCATTATGTGGTGATATATAGAGTTACAAAGCGAAAAGTATTTGTTGCTGATCCTGCAATGGGTGGGCTTACTTACTCGTTTGAGGAGTTCTTATCAATCGTAGGAAGTGATAGCATATTGCTTGCTATTTCTCCAGTTAACATTTCTCCAACTGGTAAACCATTAACAGGTTTTTCTTTAATAATGGGTTTTTGGCGCTATTACCTACCTTACAAAAGGTATTTATATACTATATTATGGATTGGAGTGATTATGGCCATTGTCCAAATGATTTTGCCTTTTATCTCACGAACTATAATAGATGTGGGGATTCAAACTTCTTCATATTCATTTCTGCAACTTATCTTAATTGGCATGGCAGTACTGACATTGTCACTGATTATTGGTAATTTTATACAGGTTTTTCTTTTTTCTCATATATCTAACCGAGTAAAATCATCAATGCTTAACGAATACTTTAAAAAAATATTAAAATTAAAATATATTCATTTCTTAACTTCTAATTGTGGAGATCTAATGCAAAGAGCTACTGATATAGAACGGATACAGAATTTTGTAGTTAATTCGTTATTAAGTATGTTGATAAGCTGCCTCTTCCTTTTAGTTTATTATATAAGCTTTGCCATATTAAATCTTAAATTTGGATGCATAGCGTTAACACTATCTGTTATTTATATGGGTTGGAACTTATTATTTATAAAAGAACGGAAAAAAATAGATTTTAAATTCTGGAATGTAAAGTGTGAGAGTAATAGACAATTAGTAGATGCGCATTCGAATTTTTTTGATTTACTAACACATAAAATGCAGAATATTCTATTAAAAAGATGGAAGTCTAATTTATTAGAATTATATAAACAGAACTCTAAATATTTGATATTTAATCAAATACAAGATGTCGGTTCAAAAATTATAATACAATCGATGAATATGATATTAACTTTTTTATGTTGTTATTACGTAGTAGAAGGTCAAATCACCTTAGGATCCTTATTTGCTATTCAGTATTTGATTGGAAGTCTCTCGTTTCCACTTAGTAGTATAGCTGATTTTTTTAGTCAAGCTCAGTTGACAATGATTAGTTTAAATCGAATCGAGAGTTTCTATAGCTTGCCTACCAGTGATACAGGAAAGGAAAATACGTTCCTGCCGAAACACAGAGATATAATATTGGCTGGGGTTTCTTATCGAAGTCCAGATGGAAAAGGAATACTTAATCAAGTATTTATTAACTTTAAGGAAGGGAAAAAGTATGGTATTATTGGACCTAGTGGCAGTGGGAAATCTACTTTACTAAAAATTATAGCAGGAATTATTATACCTTCCTATGGAGATTACAAGTTGGGTGGAATGAATACGTTATCCTTATGTAGAGGATTTTTGAAGAAGAGTATTTCTGTATGTCTACAAGAGTGTTCCTTGTTTAGAGGAACTATAATAGAAAATGTTATAGGAGAACTAGAATTTGAGGAAGATCGATTTTTTAAAGTATTAGAAATTTCTGCAATAAGAAGAGAAATGGAGAGTTTAAAGGATGGATTTAGAACTGTAGTCGGAGATGGAACAATAAGGTTAAGTCATGGTCAGGTCCAGAGGTTACTTATAGCACGAGCCTTATACAAAAGGGCGGATATTTATATTTTTGATGAAATTACGAATACTCTTGATTCGGTTACTGGATTAAGGATTATCTCAAAAATTGACGAATGGTTGATACACCAAACAAGGATTTATGTTACTCATCAGCTTGAAGGGATAAAAGATGCTGAATTCATTTATTCCTTAAATAGTGGATTTGTAGCAGGTGCAGGGACATGGCATGATCTAATGAGTAATAACAACTTAAATGAAAAATGAGAGATATAGATTTTATACCAGATATCAATAAACATTTTATTACACTTTGTTTATTCTTTTTTTATGGATGTATTATTATTGTGGTTATAGGATTGTTGTTTATAAAAAGGCCTACCATTGTTGAAGGGCAAGTAGTTCTTTACACAGTTCAGAAACCCGTGTGCTTATACAGTAAATCCTCTGGAGTAGTACATTATTTAAAAAATGATGGAGTAGAGATTATAAAAGATGAAGAGATAGCATATATTGAGAATGGTTCTGATTATTATCAGATAAAAAAGCTTAAAAATGTTATTAATAATTTCTCAGAAGAAACAGATTGGATTAATTATAAAAATGAAATAGTGGTAGATAAAATCGGAGAAATAAAAGAATTTTTTTTAGCTTTCATAAATACTTTAAAAGAAGTAAAAATACAGAGGTGTTATAATACTGACGATATTTTAAAATCTCTAATTGAGGTTGATAAAATGGAAAGGCTCTCGATAATAAATGGGTATAAGGAAGTTTTGAATTTGCAGGAAAAGATATTGTCACAAAAAGAAGAAGAATTTATAAGAGATTCAATTTTATTTGAGAAATCTGCCATCACTTCTGAAACTGTAAAGCAAACGTATTTTCAACTTTTACAACAACGTGAAAAAATGATGAATTTAAAAAATAACATTAATCAAGCTGAAATTGAATTATTGAGTCTTGATATAAAAGTTAAAGAAACGAATTTACACAACAAAGAAAATGAAGAATATGGAACTGTAAAGACTCAGTTTGCCTTAGAAAGTTTGAAAAATGCCATTCAGTCATGGGAAAATAAGTATGTTTTGAAATCATCGATATCAGGAATACTGGAAAATGTTTATAAAATAGAGGACAGTCAATTTGTAAGAGAGGGAACGGAAATTTGTAGAGTGACTCCAAAAGAGGAAGGTATTAAAAGTGAACTAACTTTTTCTACAATAAATGCGGGGAAAATTAATGAAAATGCCTTAGTCAAAATATATTTAAATGATTACTCAAAGGATGATGAGGGCTATTTAGTAGGACGGCTTGAGAAAACAGCTCAATCTATAGTTACTAATGCTGATAAAAGTCAAATGTGGTACACTGGAGATCTCAGAATTGACTTTTCCAATCAACCATTTTTTAAAGGAGACCTAAGATTTATTCATGGTATGAACGGTAGAGCCGAAATAATAGTAGAGGAAAAACCTTTGATACTATTTTTACTGAGATGGTTAAATGAAGTAATTATATCTTTGAAATAAAATGTTAAGCCTTGTAACTAAGTTTTTTAGTTTAATGTACACACTGGCCTAAGATTGGGTGATAATTTATATGGATCTATTCAGGTGTAAAAGAAAAGCGGCCGATTCACATCGACCGCTTTCAGAATTTTTTTATAACTAACCTAACATCATGAAACGATTTTCTGATATTATAACAGAGGGGGAGGGAAATGGTTCATGAATTTTTCAAAAAAAATGTGTTATTGTACAAAAAACCATGGCTTTTTGTTCAATAACACATTTTTTACGGCCTGGGGCCTTTCATTTTATGGCCCGGGGCCTTTGCTTACTTTGGTTTTGACTCGCAGTAGACGCAGCGATAGCCGCCGGAGGCGTCGTGGGCGGGGCGGAAAAGACTCTCCACACCGGTCTCCATGTTGGAGATGCAGCGCTTGTTGCGGCAGATGAATTTGCCTTTCACGGCGTCGTCGGGGACGAGCTTCGTGGTCTTTGAGGGGTCTTTGGCCCATTCGAGAAGTTTGGCAATGAGAGCCATGCGAACAAATTTGCCGTTTTCCACCTGGCGGAAATAAGCAGCTCGCGGGTCTGCGTCTACATCCACCGTGATTTCATTGACACGAGGGAGGGGATGAAGAATACGCATCTCGGGGCGTGCGAGTTTCAATTTCTCGGAGTCAAGGATAAAGAAATCCTTCACGCGGTCATATTCATCTTCATCGAAGAAACGCTCCTTCTGGACGCGGGTCATATATAGCACATCGAGCTCACCCATTACTTCCTCCATAGTGTCAACCTCGCGATAGTCTACACCATAACGGTCGCAGACCTCCTCCTTCATGTAGTCAGGGAGGCGAAGCTGTTCAGGAGCTATGAGGACGACCTTCACACCGGGATAGCGGGAGAGGGCTTTGATGAGGGAATGAACGGTTCGACCGAACTTCAGGTCACCGCAGAAACCGATTGTGATGTTGTCGAAATGACCAATCTCACGGCGAATGGTAAGAAGGTCGGTGAGTGTCTGAGTCGGGTGGCTGTGGCTTCCGTCGCCGGCATTGATGACCGGGATATTGGAATTCATAGCTGAAACAGTCGCAGCCCCTTCCTCGAAATGGCGCATCGCAATAATGTCGGCGAAACAATTGATGACCTTAGTCGTGTCGGCGCATGTCTCACCCTTGCTTACGGATGAATTCTTGGCATCGGAGAACCCGAGAACATTTCCACCTAACTCCATCATAGCCGCGGTGAAACTGAGGCGAGTGCGAGTGGAAGGCTCGTAAAAGAGAGTGGCGAGTTTCTTCCCTTTGCATACCTCGGAATATTTCTCACGGTTGTCGATTATATCAAGAGCGAGGTCTATAATCTCTTCAAGTTCCTCTTTTGAGAGATCGGTAGGGTCAATGAGATGTTTCATGCCATCCAGGATTCATCGGAAGGATTGGCCATAAACTTCTTCAGTTTGACCTCCTCTTCCGGAGTGATGTATTTTTCCTCGACAGCCACCTCACAGAGGGTATCGAAGTTTGATAGAGAGTAGTTTGTTACATCAGCGGCAGCAAGACGGTCAAGACCTTTCTTCATGCCATAGGTGAAGATGCTGACCACACCGAGCACGTCTGCCCCGGCTTCGCGGAGAGCTTCGACCACCTCGATGCAGCTTCCGGCAGTAGAGATGAGGTCTTCTATGACCACAACTTTCTGACCTTTCTCCAGTTTGCCTTCTATACGGTTTCCGCGACCATGGTCTTTGTTACCTCCGCGAACGTATCCCATAGGCATATCGAGAATCCACGCTGCGATAGCGGCATGAGCGATTCCGGCAGTGCTTGTGCCCATGAGCACCTCCGCCTCGGGGAATTTCTCCTTGACAGTAGCGGCGATTGCCTCCTCCACGACTTTACGGGCTTTGGGAGAAGTGAGGATAAGACGATTGTCGCAATAAATAGGACTCTTTATGCCACTTGCCCATGTGAAGGGGTTAGCGGGGCTGAGAAAAACAGCCTTGATACCGAGAAGTTCGGCTGCTACTTTTTTTGCTATATCCATAGTTTAGGTGTTAGGTTCGAGGCTCAAGGCACAAGACCCGAGACTCGAGAAATTGAATTATATTTGAGGCTCAAGGCTCAAGGCCCGAGGCTCGAGAAATTGAATTATATTCAAGGCTCAAGGCTCAAGGCCCGAGGCTCGAGAAATTGAATTATATTCGAGGCTCAAGGCACAAGGCCCGAGGCTCGAGAAATTGAATTATATTCGAGGCTCAAGGCACA
>JAAVDJ010000023.1 GCA_014801875.1 Bacteroides sp.
CATTGAGGGAGACGGCCATTGCGTTGATGGTGAAATCCCTGCGACGCATATCATCTTCAAGAGTTCCGTCTTCAACGATGGGATTCCTTGAATCGCGGGTGTAGGATTCACGGCGCGCACCGACAAATTCCAGCTCAAGATCGCGAAATTTCACCTGTGCCGTGCCGTAGTTAGGGAAGACAGATAAGTGTGCCTTCGGGCCGAGGGCCTTCGCCACATTCTCCGCAAGCTCTATTCCGGAGCCGACGGTGACGAAGTCGAAATCTTTTGATTCCCGGCGTAAGAAAATATCGCGCACGAACCCGCCGACAGCATAGACTTCCCTGCCCATCTTATCGGCCACTTCCCCAATTGTCTTGAATATCGGATGTTTTAAATCTTCTTTAAGATTCATCATTTAGAATTTTATATTTTGAGAAAGCCGGTCAGAGTTCCTGAATCTCCTCCGGGAAGACGGTGAGGGGCTTCAGTCCCTCCGCCGTGACCACGTAAGTATTCTCCACTCCGACAGCACCCACCGAAGGAATCACAAATTTTGGTTCCAGAGCGATTGTCATTCCCTCTTCGAGCACATCACGGCTCTTGGCAGTCACCACAGGAAGCTCGTTGAGCTCAATGCCTATCCCGTGCCCGATGAAAGGTGCCTTCTGGCGGTGACCCATGAAATATTGATCGAAACCCTCAGCTTTAGCTATCGCAATGGCCTTGTCATAGAGGTCGGCCACACGCACACCGGGGCGCCCCATCTTCTCACAAGCCCGCAGGATGGAGCGGGAGCATTCGTGAGCTTTATAGGCCTTTTCAGGAATCTCACCAATCCTCCAGACACGCGTCATATCGGTCTGATAGCCGTTGAAAGACCCCGACATATCCACCATTACAGTCTCCCCCGGTTTCATAGTTGTCCCGTTTGCTCCTCCGGGAAGAGCAGGATCCACTCCTGCTCCCCCCATAGAGAAATCATACGGACTGGGGACATCGGCGTTGTCGCCGGCGATGACAGATCCCATGTTTATTTCCATGAGGTTGCCGGAGGTGCGGATGAAGCCGAGATTTCCCTCAAGACGTAGAATCCTTTCTATCTCTATCTGAAACTCTACATCAGTCATATCCTCGCGGTAGCAGTGGGTCACCCTTCGGTATGCCTCCGACTGATGAATGCCGTCCTCTTTCATTCTGTCAAGTTCCCAAGGGGTCTTCACCATTCTCGCTTTCTTTATTGGATGTGAGCCATTTTTCGGGGTCGCTGACGGGAAGACGGCCTGCAGCCTGACAACATCGGAATAGAGCAGGGAATCATATTCGAACCCTATGTTTGACGGCATACGGAGGCCGAGACGCTCAAGTTCCGCAGGGATATTCTCCGGCTTATGGATATACACAACATCCTTCTCCTCCTCAAATCCCACCGGTTTGACGACAAACCAGATAGGTGAACCTTCAGCCGGAATATAGACATATCCCCGGAAGAAGCGAGAGGTGGTGTAATATATGTTGGCGTTCCCTGCAATGAGGAGGGCATCCATTCCATCCTCTTTCATGTAACGCTGTATGGAGGATACCCTTTTCAGGATATCGCCCTTTAAATCATCTGCAATGAGTTTCATAATAATTCCGTTTATGGTTTGGAGAATACTGTCTCTCTTCTTATAATAACAATCTGCACATCGAATGATTGATGGCGTGGAAATCATAAAATGTTTATTTTGGGAGACAGTCTATTCCTAAAGCTTCAGATTGAGGCTCTTCAGATTGAGAGGAGAATGGGCTCCGCTTCTTATCAGGGAGATTCCGACCGCGTTTATTCCCGCTGTCTCTTTAGGAGAAAGGGGAGTGGAGACCGTAATCGTGTATCCTTCGTCAATCGTCACACCCCTATGCAGAGTGTCGCTGAGCTCGTAGAGTCCGAGGTTGCCGGAGCCCAAGGGTTTCCCATGGTCGGAGAAAAGAGGCAACTCCACACGAGAGGTGTCCGGCGCTTCTGATGCCAGGGAGACTTGCTCCACATCGAGCACTACATTCCTGGAGCGGGAACGATTGTTGAATCTCACTGTGAGCACAACGTCATATCGAGCGCTCCCGAAATCCGCTGAATCTGCAGGGACCGGGGTGAAGACCCCCACCCATCCTTGAGGGATGCCCGACAAGCTGAAATTTTCAAATTGGGAATATTCCACGGGAGTGACATCCGTGCATCCCGGGAGGAGCAGAGAAAAGACAATCCATCCTGCCGGGCGCCGAAGAGCGCGCCGCAGGATGGATTGTATGTGAGGAAGACCACGGGTCATATATCAAACGATTGTCCGGCCGAGTCAAGCCTCCTGCTGAGGCTTCGGCTTATTGTTCTTTTTCTGATTCTGGGTCTGAGGACGATTCTGCCTCGGAGGACGCTGTTGCCCCTGCTGATTCTGGCCGGCATGCCCTTGCGGATTAGCTTTCGGCTCTTTCGGAGGCTTCGGAGCCCCCGGCTTTGGCTGTTGTCTCGCATCTCCGGCTTTTGGCTGACCTTGAGTCGGGGGTGCCTGAGGTTTCTTTTTCTTTTTCTTCTTCTTGGTTTTATCGAAACGGGTCAGGCTGTCCTGTCCGATGATGTCGCCATATTCTTTCTGAGGCTCCTCCTTCTCCGCGCTTCCGGCGAGTGATTCGACACGGATTCCCTGCTTATTGAGAGCAATAATCTCAAACGCACGGCGAGCGTCGATAGTGACGAGATTTACCGGGATACCCTTATCGGTGGAGTAGCTTACGGTGCGGGCAAGAATATCGGTCTTGAAGAGGAAATATGTTGCGTCTTTGGTCTCAAGCGTGATGTCCTTCGTAGGCAGTTCTTTCTGAGCCTCGGCATATGCGTCGATTTCGAAATTCAGGCAGCATTTCAGTTTGCCACACTGCCCGGCGAGCTTCTGCGGGTTCATCGACAGGTCTTGCACACGAGCGGCTCCCGTGCCGACGGAAACGAAACGGCTCATCCAAGAGGAGCAGCACAAAGGGCGTCCGCAGGGACCGATACCTCCGATTCTTCCGGCCTCCTGGCGTGCTCCGATCTGTTTCATCTCGATGCGTACCTTGAAGGTGTCAGCAAGCACGCGTATGAGTTTCCTGAAATCCACGCGCTCGTCTGCGATATAATAGAAGATCGCTTTCCCGCCATCGCCTTGATACTCCACGTCGCCGATTTTCATAGCGAGTCCGAGTTCTTCGGCAATCCGGCGCGCCTTGATCATGGTGGAATGTTCGCGGGCGCGCGCCTCTTCAAATTTCTCGATGTCGGCCGGGCGTGCCAGGCGGAACACCTTCTTGAGTTCGGATGTGGAGCGAATCCCGTTTTTCTTCATCTGGAGATGCACGAGGGGACCGACCATAGTGACCTTTCCTATGTCATGGCCCGGGGCAGCCTCGACAGCAACGATGTCACCGATTTTCAAAGGGAGGTTTGCCGTGTTGAGATAGAATCCGGCGCGGGTGTTTTTGAAAAGCACCTGCACGATTCCTACCTTGTCATCACCTGGAATGTCAGCCAGCCAGTCGGTAGCCACGAGTTTTCCGCGTGGTTCCCGACGGGGACAACCCACGCACGCCTCGCATCCGACAGAGCCACCGCTTCCGTGGTGGCACCCTCCGCTGCGGCAGTCGGCGCATCCGGTAGAAAAAATATCCTTATCCTGATTTTCCATAGATTGAACAGGATATGGTTATTTCGCGAACGCAACAGCGCGAGTCTCGCGGATTACGGTGATTTTCACCTGTCCGGGATAAGTCATTTCGTCCTGGATACGGCGAGCGATTTCGGTGGAGAGTTTGTCAGTCTCCTCGTCGGAAATCTTGTCTGCTCCGACAATCACTCGGAGCTCACGCCCGGCCTGTATTGCATAGGTCTTGAGCACACCGGGGTAGGAGAGGGCGAGTTGTTCGAGGTCGTTGAGACGTTTGATGTAAGCCTCTACTATTTCGCGGCGAGCGCCCGGGCGTGCCCCTGAAATCGCGTCACACACCTGGACAATCGGAGCGAGGAGGGATGTCTGCTCTATCTCATCGTGATGGGCCCCTATGGCGTTGCATATCTCAGGCTTCTCCTTGTATTTTTCGGCAAGCTTCATGCCGAGGAGTGCGTGAGGGAGTTCCGGCTCGTCGTCAGGCACTTTCCCTATGTCGTGGAGCAGACCTGCGCGGCGTGCTTTCTTGGGGTTAAGACCTAATTCAGAGGCCATGACCGCACAAAGGTTGGCAGTCTCACGGGAATGCTGGAGGAGGTTCTGACCATAAGAGGAGCGATATTTCATGCGGCCGACCATACGGATTAGTTCCGGATGCAGACCGTGGATACCGAGGTCGATGGCAGTGCGTTTTCCGGTCTCGATAATCTCCTCTTCAACCTGTTTGCGCACTTTCGCAACCACCTCTTCGATTCGGGCCGGGTGAATACGGCCGTCGACAACGAGCTGATGGAGAGCCAGGCGGGCAATTTCGCGACGAACGGGATCAAAGCCGGAGAGGACAATTGCCTCCGGAGTGTCGTCAACGATAATCTCTATACCGGTAGCAGCTTCGAGGGCACGTATATTGCGACCTTCGCGCCCGATGATGCGCCCCTTGATTTCATCATTGTCGATGTGGAAGACGGTGACGGAGTTTTCGACCGCAGTTTCGGTAGCGACGCGTTGGATAGACTGGATTACAATTTTCTTAGCTTCGCGAGATGCCGTCAGCTTCGCGTCATCCATGATGTCATTGATATAACCCGCGGCAGCCGTTTTCGCCTCATCCTTTAGCGACTCGATGAGTTTGTCGCGGGCTTCCTCAACTGAAAGGCCGGACACTTTCTCAAGTTCCTCCTGAGCGGCGCGGTGGAGCTGTTCCACCTGTTCGGAGCGGTTGTTTATCAATTGCTCGCGGGAATCGAGAGCCGATTTGGCTGAGTCGAGCTCCTTCTTGCGACGGTTAAGCTCACCCTGCTGCTGATTGAGCTGTTGCTCCTTCTGGCGCGCGCGAGCTTCGGAGGCTTGAGCTTTCTGCACTTTCTGTGCAGCGGTGCGCTCAGCTTCGGAAAGGATTTTCATCTCCTCCTCTTTAGCTTTGAGGATATTTTTTTCCTTGAGCACATCAGCTTCACGGCGAGCCTCGTCGATGATTATGTTAGCAGCTGACTGAGCGTTGCGTTTGGCGAAGACCGACGCGACGACATACCCTATTATGGCGGTGGCAGCTGCGATTATGATCCATATTGCAGTGTTCATGTGTACAGACTGTTATTCAAATGTTTTAATTGAGTTTCTTATAATTTTAATGATGATGTTCGAATTTTGGGCACGCCGCAACATGAGAAGCCGTAACTGATGGAGCTCCGGCGAAACTGCAAAAAATAAGTCAAAAGGGGGAAATAAAAGAGTGCAATCTCAAGCCTTCTCCTTGTCAAGGAAAAGGTTGAGGAGGTTTTCACATTCCTCGGCTCTTTCCACGGCTTTTTTGTGGAGAGAGAGGAGGTCGTTGTAGGCCATGGAGAATTGGTATGCGACCATGGCAAGGACACGTGTGTCGGAATGTTTAGGCCATTTCAATTTCCAGGCGTCGAAAAGCTGCGCGACGGCAGACTCAGCGTCGCGCACGGCATCCTGTCTGTTGAACGGGACGGAGATGGGGAGGTATTCTCCGCCGATATTTATAGTCATTTTAACCTTGTCAGTCTCTTTCATCGTCATTCCTCCTTAATCATGGAGATGCAGCTGTCGATGGTGCGGATAAGACGGGCGATACGGCGTCGTGTAGCGATGATGGAGTCGGGGTCTTCAGCGAGTCGGTGAGAAACGGTGAGGAATTCGGCGTCGGTCAGCGCTTTAGCGAGCTTGCTTTGAGTCTCCTTGAGTTCCAGCTGAAGGTTTTTGTTAGCCTCTTCAAGCTCTAAGATTTTAGCATTGAGAGCCAGTTTTTCATCATTCAGGATAGTAATTTTCCTATTGATGTCAGCCAGGATAGAAAGGAGCGGTTTAGCCATTATTGCCTGAATTTTTTACAAAAGTAGTAATTGTGGGTGAAATATGCAAATTTTAGGTTTTAGTTTTTAGCCATGAGGCTAACGAAGCAATCCTTCTGCCTAAGGGTATTCGCTGGATACACTGACGAAGCAATAGCTCGTTAATGCCACGGCTGTGACGCACCTCGAGCCTAAATTTCACCGCAATTTATCCACACCTTTTTATATTTAAACATTATATGCTATCTTTGAACTAATAATGAAACGAA
>JAAVDJ010000024.1 GCA_014801875.1 Bacteroides sp.
CTCAAATTTTTAACTTATGCCTCTCAAACCTTTTCTCTACATACTGACCTTGGCTGCAACCCTGCTCTTCGCAGCTGCCTGCCGAAGAGGAACGTCGGATAACCCGGAGCTCCTTCACGCAGCATACATTCTCGACAACGAACCTGACTCTATAGAAGCGGCCGTCCGGATACTTAAGGATATATCTCAAAATAATCTCAATCAAGGAGATAAAAGCCTCCACACCCTTCTCTCAGTAAAGGCTGATGATAAACTTTACATTCCTCATACCTCCGACTCCCTCATCCTATCATCCCTAAAATATGAGGAAAAACATCAGAACCGTGGTTATTATCCCGAAGCACTATATTATGCCGGAAGCGTGTATTCCGATTTAGGTGATTACCCGGAAGCTACTAAATATTATGAAGAAAGTCTGAATATAATACCTCCCAATAAAATTTATGATCCTCTCAGATTCAGGGTGCTATATGGGTTGGCTTGGAACCTTTGCGCCCAATTTCTTTATTCAAGCGCTGACTCGGTTGCACAGCAGGCGATTCAGTTGGCAATAGCTAAGAATGACACACTGAGACAAGCCAGGTTCTATGAGTTATTGGGTCATATACAGCTCCACCAGAAAAAATACTCTCAGGCAATCTCCTCCCTAAATAATGCCGAAAAAAAATATGTAGATCTCTCCCTTCCTGACACAATTTCAATAATTACTCAGGTAGCATATACTGAGGCAGAACTTGGAAAAATAGATGAAGCGGTTGATAAGATCAAAAGGATTGAACCCCTCGTTGATTCCATTTCTAAATCCCTTTATTTATCCATGGCATCCCTAATTTATTTGAAAGGAGGAGAGCGACAGGATGCAATCAAGGCTGCAAAAAAACTTCTTAAGATTCCCGACTTCGAGAATAAAATTGCCGCCTACAGGGTTCTCCTGGATCCCGGTCTTGAAGACTTAATGGATTCTGATTCCTCCAAGATCCTCTCCAGAGAATATGCACGTGAACTTGCCCTACACTACGAACGGCGCGACTCCATGCAAAGTCTTCACCAATTGTCTCTCTATAATTACGACCTTCATGACCGTAATAGAATTAAGGCTGAGAATAAAATGATGAAATGGAGATCAGGGGTGGTAATTGCAATTATAGTCTTACTTATCGTAACCATCGTCTTTCTCATTCGTGAACGGAATAAGAGTCGCAGGATTATCCTCCTTCAAAAAGACATTCTTGACTTGACCGAGCGTTTGTCGCAAGCGGAGATTGCCAACAACAGAATAGATGAGACTATTCCAACTGAAGAGAATAATACACCTCAGGAAAATCCGGATTCATCCGAAAATAAGGGAAAGATACTCCTTTCTCGCCTTATGCCCATTATCAACGGAGAGGAGCCGAATCCTCAACTTGAGATTCAGTTGGCATCATCTGATATCCTGAAAAAATTCAGAGATTGTATCTTGCAAAATGAGATTTCCACTGACGACTGGCTTGTTCTGGAAAAGGAGGTGTTGAAACAATCACCCCATTTTCGGGAGAATCTGCGATTGCTCTCCAACAATTCCCTTGAGGACGCCGAATACCGGATTGCTTTGTTGATAAGATGTCACTTCCGACCCTCTGAGATTGGATATATTCTGGACATAAAACCGGGTACTGTCTCCCGACATCGGGGTAACATATCTAAAAAGATATTCAAACGGAATATCGGCACACGCCTCATAGATCGTGTCATAAAATCACTTTGAGAACAGAAAAATCTCTGCGGAAGCCTAAATCGAATATGAGAAAAAGTGAGATTAATTGAGATTAAGGAGAAAAAAGTGAGATTTTCAGGCTCCAGTCTCAATTAATCTCACTTTTTCTTTAGCCTACTTATTGTTTATCAACCATTTTTATTCTAACTTTGCCGACAACACAAAACAAATCATTGCCCACATGAAACAAAAATTCTTCATTATCCTCCTGGCTTTTCTTTTTGTCGTAGGCTCTTTTGAATGTGCCTCAGCAGATGATAATATGGAGTTTGAAACCTACCTTGTGGATATTACAACCACAGGACCGGATGATTCCGATGAAGAACCGAAACTCACCCCTTTTTTCCCTAGGAAGGAAAGATGCCCCGCTGTTCCCCTATTCTGCTCCATAAGCAGAGTGGATGGAATCCAAATCTCAGGGATTGAAAACGCCGAGATCGTGAGCTTCGAGATTCTCGATGCCTACGGAAATACTGTCGCCGAACTCGCCGACGAAGCCGCTTTCATTGATACCCTTTTCTCTCTAAAAGGAGATTTCCGTATCGTGTTCCGGTTCAGCGACCATTCGCTCGCCGGCTGGATAAAAGCATAATAATTAGATACCCTTTCCAAAAGGCTATTTTGCATTAATAATTTATAATTTTTAACTATGGAGTTTTCTATCTTAAAAGTGGAGGAATACGAAAATATGTTCCTCTCTGATGATGAAATGCTACTAATTGCAGGAGGAGAAACTGCAGTTTTATGTGGCCAAGGTTGTGGAGTTGGTTGTGGCAACCAATGTGGACTTAATTGCTCCGGCGATTGTGGAGGCAATAGTAGTGAAGATGGTGATGATAATGGAATCGAGACTCCTCCTGAAGGTAGACCTGTGTAAATCCACTATCACATCCGAACATACTCTCCCTCATCCTTACAACTTAAATTTTCTATATGGTAATCAAAAAATTGATTACCATATAGAAAACAAATCTTAACAAGGTAACAATCATGAAACTTAGCCGATACAATATTATCTTACCTTTTGAAAAATACAAGATCTACTACAATTCTTTTACCGATCAATATATCGGACTTCCAGAAAAGATACATTCAATTTTAAATTCAGTAAGTGGCATTGAAATTTTAAAGGAGCAATTCCCTTATCAATTTCAACATCTTGTTGAATTAGGGTTTATAATTGATAAAAATAGGGACGAATTAGATGAAATAAGATTTCAAAATAAAGTAGAGGCATTCGCTCCCAATCAATTAACGTTGATGGTATATCCTACCCAAGATTGTAATCTGAAATGTTGGTATTGTTATGAATCACATATTCCAAATACAAGAATGTCTGCCGATATACAAGAGAGAGTGGTAAAGTACGTTGCGAAGAACATAAAAAATTATGAAAAGATTATTTTATCTTTTTTTGGAGGAGAACCTTTGACAGATTTCGCCTCTATCGCCTATCCGTTATCATTAAAGATTAAGGAAATTGCACAATCTCATAATAAGAAATTCAATACATTCTTTATTACAAATGCAACTCTTATAGATGATGACACAGTAAGGTTTCTAAAAGAGATTAATCCCTATTTTCAAATTACTTTGGACGGAGATAGGACAAAACATAATACCGTCCGTATACGTAAAGAGGGTGCTAAGGAAACATACGATGACATTATTTGTGCTATTAAAAAAATCACGAGAGACATTTACAATCCGGAAACTTACACCAATCCTATAATTACAATTCGTATTAATTACGATAATACTACACTAAAAAACATATCATCATTATTGACAGATTTAAATGACATAGACAGAAAAGCTATTCATTTTCATCTTGAACGTGTGTGGCAAACACGACACTTGATCAACTCTGAACAACGTATACTTCTAAATCAGACAATAAGAAATCTGATTAATCTAGGTTTCTCCGTAGGTCATGGTTCTTTTAGCAGAAAAAGAGTTTCATGCCCTGCTGAGGTTAAAAGCCACATGATTGTAAACTATGATGGCGATTTATTCCGTTGTAATGGAAGAACTCTATCTAAATCTACAAGAGAAGGTTATCTATCACAAGAAGGTGATCCCGTTTGGGATCCAATCATACAGGCAAAAAGACAGGGAAAGGCAACATTTGAAAATTCTGAATGTCTTGATTGTGTTATGCTTCCCCAATGTATGGGGCCGTGTAGTCAAAAGATTATTGAACAAAATGGCTTTAATAAGAAAATATGCAACCTAAACTCAATAGATGTGTCTTTAAAAGATTATCTAAAAGGGGAGTTAGAACTTCGCCTCCTTGTGAGAGGTGGGAAAAAAATTAAAAGCTGATCAGGCTACATTAGCTCTCTATAATTATGAAAATACTAAACTCCAAATTACGGCATATGCCGGAGCTATTTCCTTTAGGATTATTCCTATGGGCATATTTTTGTGGCTCTCTTTACGGTCTATCCCGGACAACAGCACCTGAACTGAAAGATACTGTCGCAAATAGGCTCAATGAGGTCGTGATTGAAGGGAAGTCGGAATTGATGACTGACCAAGGTCTGAGATACACACCTGACAGGAAACAGAAATCCGCTGCCATGACCGGTGCTGACCTCATAAACAGAATGGGAATCCCTCAGCTCTCAGTCAATATGGCTACGGAGAGTATAAGCTCTACTGACGGAGGGCAAATAGCAATTTTCATAAACAAAGTACCCGCTTCCAACGAGGAACTAAGGGCAATGCGTCCCGAAGACGTGAAATATATAGAAGTTCTTGACAATCCCTCCGACCCAAAGTTTATGGGACAACGGAGGGTAGTAAACTTTGTTATGTTGCAATATCAATATGGGGGATATATCAAAATAAACCCTAAAGGCACTCTCATTACTGATGAGGGTTCGATAAGGGCTAACATGAAATTGAAGTTTAAGGCAATGACCTTCGACCTTATGGGAATTGGGAGTTATGATGAATCCAACCATACATATACCACTCTTTCTGAGTCCCTCTCCTTCCCCTCAAATTATCCCGTTAATAGTTTCGTTGCCGAATCCGGAGTCTCCAAAGCGAAAAAGAAAGATAGGAATGGTACGATCTCTTTCCGTGCGCTCTATTCCTCAGATAAGATTTCTGCCAACTCCACTTTGTCCGCTAAAATTGACAGACAACCGATTGCCCGCTATTCCGGAGATGTCAGCTACACTCCATCCGTCCTCCCCGGCTCAAATTATAGTTCAGAGTCTGACTACATCAAACGATATATCTCTTATTCCGGAAACTATTTCTTCTCCCTGCCTAAAGGAAATAGCCTCAATATGATGCTTCAATCTGTCGTCTCTAACACCTCCCAAAACTCATCTTACGCAGAATCATCCATATCATCAATCATCAACGGAGCGAAAGATGTCTCATCTGATCTGAGGGGGGTGGTATACTATTCTCATTCTTTTTCTCCATACAGTTCTTTAGGAGTTACCTTGAGCACAATATATTCCTTTAACAATACCTCATACAACGGATCTACCTTGGCTGACGACCGTTCTCACTCCTTTTTTCTTCTTGGAGGAGCAAGCTATTATTTCAGGCGGGGCAAATGGGATACCAACATCGGGATGGGATGGACTCGGACTCTTTCCAGACTCAACGCTCGCCATGTGATAAGCTACGGTCCATACGCTGACCTGAATGTGAACTTTAGAATAGACAATAAGCAAAAAATATCGGCTGAAGGACACCTGAGTGTGTGGACACCGCCGGCCAATCAAAAGAGTGACATCATAATATATTCGCGTCCTTTCTTGTGGATTACCGGTAATCCGGATTTGAAACAATACGGAGCCCTTGATCTCGCATTGAGATATTCTTTGATGCTTTCTAAGAAAATATCCTTTTCCTCTTACATCTCTCTTATGGGACTAAACAGAAGGTGTGCTTACGACTATATCCCTTATGACGACGAGGAGGGATTGTTGCGTACAATCATACAGCCCGCCGGCAAATATATAAACCAAAAAATGGGGGCCACCCTGACGCTCCGTCTGCTCGAAAGAAGCCTGATGCTGAAAGGATCAATTACTGAGAACCATATCCATGATAACGGTCCGGCAGGCTGGAACCATACATTTTTCAATTACAGTATTCAGGCTTTTTATTATCTCGGCAAATTCAGTTTCGGTCTCTATTATCAGTCGCCAAATGAGTTTTCTGACAACCATATGTCAAGCGGACTGAAGAAAACCAAATCAACATGGAATTTTAATATCGGGTGGAGCAAGGGTGGTTTCAATGTGCGGCTGACAGCTTACGATCTGACCAGATGGAACTGGGAATCCGGTTCGTTGAAGATGTCTTCCAAATATTATTCCTATCATCAGGGAATATATGGTGACACCCGACATGCCTCTATAGAATTGACCGCGTCATATTTCATTGATTTCGGGAAAAAAGTCAAAAAAGGGAACGAGCTGAATGATACCGACCTCCATACCTCAGGAATCCTTGCGTGGCAGCCATGAATACAATGAAATTCTTCGAGGCAATTGTGCCTCGGCTTATCAATTGGAGCGAAACCTGTGCATTCATTATCCTCCCGGCTTTTCCTTTTGTCGAACGCGCTTTTGAATGTGACGAAGCAAAAGATACATACCGAGACGGTAAAGATTCCGTAAAGATGAGTAAACTTTTTTCGTTTACTCATATTAAAAGCATCATTTTACACCCTCATAAATATCAATGCACCAAATAATTGTAATTTGGTACAAAAACGGTACTCATTTCCTTGACAAACGGGGGGAACAACTTTGTAACTTTGCCAAAAAAATTTGAACATGAAGACGATTTCCAAAACTATCCTCATCAATAACTCCGGAAAATTTCGGATCCGGAACGCGGACAGCGTATCGCAAGAATTCCAAACAGCTTTTTCTCTCCATATATTAGAATACTGACTATAAACCGTTTACCCTCAGAATTCAGTTCTAAATCGAATTCCAAACCACCATTTTGGAATTAAATTGGAACTGTCTTGTAGTCATTATTCAGAGAGACCTGCGTAACTTTACGCCATACACATAAAACCGAAAACCAATTATACTCTCTCCTTCTTCATAACATGTTTTCACGTATATTATTCCTCATCTCCCTGTTGGTCTTTACTTCTTCAATTATGGCGGACAGGACACTTGTGGTAAAAGTGGAGCAACCTAACGGCGAAGCTATTCCCGGGGCTACTGTCTACGGTTTGCGCAACGACAGCACCCTGATTGGAGCCTCACTCTCTGAATCTGACGGAATCGCAAGACTTATATTGGCTGAAACTCCATTCCTGATAAAAGGCACTTCTACGGGATATGCCCCGTCTGTGGTTCCTTTCAAAGAAGGAACCGATTCAATTCTACTTCGACTCTCTCCTGAAGAAACACGTCTTGAGGGAATCGAAGTGACCGCATCCATCCAAAGAGATGCGGAGGGAAAAGAGATTTTCACCATTACTGACGAAATGCGAAAAAATACCAATAACGCAGCCAACCTGATTGCCAAACTTCCCGGAGTGAGCGTAAATCAAGCTACGGAAACTATCCGCATCGGCACGGAATCCGACATAAAGGTAATAGTAGACGGGCAGGAAGTATCCCGCCAATATGCCATGAGCCTCAACTCGAAGCGAATAAAATCTATTGAGATTGAAAGAAATCCTTCCGGAAGATATGCCGGCTCTAATATAGTGGTCAATATAATCCTGAATAAGAGTTATCAGGGCATCGACCTCAGTCTTCAGGGGAAATACACTCAATTCCTGCAGAATGGTTTCTCCAACAACGAGGGGGAAGCATTTAATGTTACCTCCACTTTCGGAAAATGGAATTTATATGCCTCAGAGGAATTTTCTCGCTCTTTATGGAAAGAGGCGGAGGGGTATTCCATACATTCGGAAGGTTTCTCGCCGACTGTGGCTGACACGCCCCCTGCGTCCGACCCTAATATCTCACAACGTACACTTTCATGGAAGACCCTGATTGGAATCGACTGCAACCTCTCTTCTTCACACGTCATATCAGCCCAGTTCAGCTATGACCACACAAATGCACGCAAAAGCGAAGATCAGCTAATGTCAGACCCCGCCGGCAACTTCACTTCATACTATCTTCAGAAATATCGCAACAATAACTTCGTTGGAGGAATTTTCTATCATGGAGCCCTCGGTGATAACTGGAATCTCTCTGCCGACTTCATCTATAACCGATATGGAATCAGGGAAAACCGTGATTTCTCCCAACCCCTCTCCTCTTCATTTTCCTCTACCGACGGAGACAAGGATTATATCCAGACATATCTCACCGCCTCATGGCGTCCTTCAAAAAAATGGAGAATCTCCCTGAAATATAACCTTACCTGGCGCGACTATAATACTGTCAGCCAAGCGGAAGTGAGAACCAATCTTTCCGAGACACGCAATCTTCCCAACGTAGACATTTATTTCCGTCCTGTCTCAAACTTCAATATTCGCCTTGGAGGAAGCTGGCAGCATATTTCCAAGAGTAACGACGACATGAAACTCTCGGAATCATCCTTCATGCCTGATGCCCGAATCTACTGGCGTCCCTTCAAATGGATGAAAATAATAGCTCTATACTACTGTGATGTGGAATATCCGAATCTCGACCTGCTCTCCCCTCAGCAATGGAAAGTGGCTGACGGTGTGCTCCATGTCGGCAATCCGGAACTGAAAGCAAAAGTGATGCACTATGCCAATCCACAGATAACATTTCTTAACTGCCTGAAGATCGAATATATGTACAGACGGGCTGCCAATGACATCTCGACCGTATATCTTCCTTCTGAGGATTATCGTAACGGAGTCATACAGACTTACGCCAACAGCACTATCATCCACCAGTATGCGGGCATACAGTTTTTCCGCAATCTCCATCGCGATTTCAAAATAGACATTCTCGGCAACTACCAGTGGTATCAGCGCAAATATGATGCCTCGAAAGGATATGGGCGCACATGGTATCTCGATGCTTCCGCAGAGTGGAATATAATGGGGAAAGGATATGTGGCACAAGCTGAATATTTCCTGCGCGATGACAGAATACCTGTTCCAATGGGTCGGGAGATCGCGCGGCAGGAGGGTCTGAATCTTTCAGTTTTCAAACTATTTCTAAAGAATCGTCTCTCTGTAGCCCTTTTCGGAATAATACCTACCCGCCTGCTCCCTGCCGTAAATCATACCTTCATCTCAGCTCCGGGATTCTCTTTTTCTCAGACTCAAAATCTCACAAACACAGGGTCATGGTGCGCAGGCATCAACATACGTTTCCGCTTCGGAAACGGGAAAGTGCGCAACGCGGAAGACTATATCCGTTTCGAGAAGGAGAAATAAAGGAACACTGACAACTATAGGGAATGAAAGATAAGGATTTTGTAAAGCAGAGAGATGCCATGCAGTGTGGAGTGGCGGCCCTGACCATGGTGTGCCGCCACTTCGGAGCCCGATATTCCCTCGATTTCGTGTCGAAATTCTGTCATGCCACCACCGAGGGAGTCTCGCTCAAGGGAATAAGCGATGCCGCCGAACGATTGGGGCTCGAAACCTGCGGCGCGCGGGTCAGCCCTTCCCAGCTCGCAGCGGCTCCCCTCCCGGCAATACTCCACTGGAACCAGAACCATTTCGTGGTGCTCCGTAAGGTCAGTCGCAGCGGGCGCCGGTTCCATATCGCCGACCCGGGAAAAGGGCTCTATTCCCTCTCGGAATCGGAATTCAGACAGCACTGGATAAGCACCTCGCGCGACGGAAAGGAGATGGGAGTGGCACTGTTTCTCGAACCCACCGAGAAATTCGGGGAGATGGAAGACGACGTCTGGAGCGGCGAGGAGCAACGTTCATTCCGCTTCCTGTTCGGCTACGTCAGGCAATACCGTAAATATTTCCTGCAGATCACCCTCGGTCTGCTCCTCGCCTGCATCCTGCAGCTCATCCTCCCCTTCCTCACGCAGTCGATTGTCGATGTCGGAATACGTCATGAGAATGTAGGTTTCATCTGGCTCATCCTGCTCGGCGAACTGATGATAGTGGCCGGACGCACAGCCACCGACTTCATACGCCGATGGCTTCTGCTCCACATTTCCATGCGGATAAACATCTCTCTCCTGAGTGATTTCTTCATAAAGCTTCTGAAGCTCCCGATGTCGTTTTTCGACACAAAGCTGACAGGCGATCTCCTCCAGCGCATGGGCGACCACAACCGGGTGCAGTCATTCCTTACCTCCCAGCTCCTGAATGTGGTCTTCACAGTCTTCAGTTTCCTCATTTTCGGAGTTGTGTTGTTCATATACGACGGACTGATATTCCTCATCTTCCTCCTCGGGAGCGTGGCCTACGGCGCGTGGATAGCCACTTTGCTGCGTCGGCGCAAGGTCATTGACTACGAACTCTTCGAGCAACAGGCGATAAACCAGAACCGCACTTTCCAGTTCATAACCTCCATGCAGGAGATAAAACTTCAGGACTGCGAGCGCCGCAGGCGTTGGGAATGGGAAGATTGCCAGGCGGATCTCTTTGCCGTGCAGATGAAATCTCTCCGTCTGCAGCAGACTCAGGAAGCGGGAAGCATATTCATCAACGAAGTGAAGAATATCCTGATTACTGTCTTCGCCGCGACCGCGGTCATACACGGAGAAATCACATTGGGCGCGATGCTCGCGATACAGTATATTGTCGGGCAGCTCAATTCCCCGGTGGCGCAGCTGATGCAGTTTGTCTTTTCCCTTCAGGACGTTAAGATTTCTCTGGAGCGCATCAACGAGATTCACGGCGGACGTAACGAGGAGCCGGAAAGGGAACGGCTTACGGATTTTCCTGCCGGAGAGCCTCGGGGGATAGCATTCAGGAATGTCTCATTCCGCTATGACCCTCACGCGCTGCGGAAGACAATCGACGGCGTGTCGATCGGTATTCCGGAGGGGAAAGTGACGGCTATAGTCGGGGCGAGCGGAAGCGGAAAGACAACCTTGCTGAAACTCATGCTGGGATATTATCCCTTGGAGGAGGGTGCTGTCGAGGTGGCCGGGAAGCCTCTTTCCGATTATAATATGAAGTGGTGGCGCCGACATTGCGGAGTGGTGATGCAAGATGGGGTGATCTTCTCCGAATCCATCGCCAGGAATATTGCCGTAGATGATAATGAGATTGACCCGGAGCGTCTGGAACGGGCGGCTCGCATCGCCTGTATCCATGATTATGTGATGTCTCTTCCGTTGAGATACGACACTAAAGTGGGGAAAGACGGACGCGGATTGAGCCAGGGACAACGGCAGCGTATTCTGATAGCGAGGGCGGTCTACCGCAATCCTGATTTCATCTTCCTTGACGAGGCCACAAACTCACTGGATGCCAAAAACGAGCGCGTGATTGTGGAGAACCTCGCGGATTTTTACAAGGGGAAGACCGTAGTGGTGGTTGCCCACCGCCTCTCTACGGTGAGCAATGCCGACAATATCATTGTGCTTGACGATGGAAAGGTAGTCGAGACAGGGACGCACGACGAGCTGACGGCTAAACGAGGGGCATACTATAACCTCGTGCGCAATCAGCTGGAGCTGGGGAGTTAGGGAAATAAGGAAGAAGGGAGAAGGGAGAAGGGAGAAGGAATTGCGGCGAAGCGTGTGCTGGAGGTATTAACCCCCTCAAACCTCGAACCTTAAAGAATAGAAACATGGAAGAACGTTCGGAAAAAGTAAAGAAACTGCTCGGAGACATTCCTCCCTCTCTGGTGAGATGGGGGAATCTTGTGTTGCTCCTGGTATTCCTATCTCTCTTGATCGGCATTGGAGCAATTATATATCTTTCCCCGGAGGAACTGCGAAATTATCTCTTCTCTATCCTTCACATAAGAATCTGATATATTTTTCAGTAAGTATCTAAGATTTAAAATGAAATAATTTTGGAAGTTGTTTAAACACCTTCATTATAATCCTCTTTCCCTCGTTTAGTTATTAATGGCAAATTGTTTCCTCCTATCTACGAACCTGAAGATTTGGAGTATCTGATTTTAGATTCACAATTATAACACTTAAAAATATAAATATTTATAGATATGAAAAGACAGATTTTTCTTTTGCTCGCTCTTGCCTCACTGTGCTCCGCTCTCGGGTCAATCATTGAACCGAAAGAACCGGCCATTCTTGAAGTGACTTATGATAAAGTGACAAATCTTGACACGCTGAACCGTGCAAAAAAAACTATTATTTCAGAAGAGATGAGACTGAGAATAGGGAAAACATCCTCTATGTTCTATCCCCCTAAAAGTTTGTGGTATGACTCTTTACGGACAAATAATTTCGAACTGTCTGAACAGATTTATCGCGCAGCAAACCCTCCCGGTCAAAAACGCTTCGTAAGCATAGGGGGTCTTGAAAGGGAGTTTGTCTTCAGGAATGTCAGAGAAAACCAGACACTCGTGTATCAATCCAGTGCGGATAATGAGTATTATATTGAGGAGACTGAACTACCTGAATGGACAATTGAATCGGACACTAAGGAGATTCTCGGGTACGAGTGTCTTAAAGCCACCTGTGATTATCGTGGTCGACATTGGACTGCCTGGTTTGCCCCCGAACTCCCCTTCAAGGAGGGTCCGTGGAAACTTGCCGGTCTCCCGGGGCTGGTGCTCGAAGCTTACGACACCCACTCCGACTATCATTTCATCGCTTCTGCAATCGCAGATTCAGGTCTCCAGCCTGTAGGAATATATATTTATTCAAGCCAAGATCCCTTCGTCTATAAATCACGGTTGAAAGTCCTTTCCCGTCTTTGGAGAGAGAAATTGCAAGGCAATTCAACTTATCGCATTCAGTCAATATTGGCCAAACAAGGGGCGGCTGCCCGACCTCCTCGTAAAAGCAAATATGATTTTCTTGAAACAGATTATCCACATGAATGAATTATCCTGACTAAATACCTGATATGAGAACTTTCATCCTCGCTTTTCTCCTGCTGTGTCCTCTCTCTTTGCTCTACGGTCAGCCGGAAGAGACAGCCACTTTTGCAGGAACAATCATAGAGGAGACCTCCGGCTCTCCTGTGCCCGGAGCAAATGTCGTTGTCAAAAGCAACGGCAAGATGAAAGCATTCGCATCTTCAGAGGCGGATGGGAAATTCTTATTGACCATACAAAAAAATCTCCCGGACCTGTCCATAACTGTCTCCGCCACGGGCTACAAAACTTATACAAGTCCTTTGGATTACGCCGATTCCCCCCTTACCGTCATTCTTGCGGATGGCGCGCTGCAGCTCAAGGAAGTGGTAGTGAAAAGCAAGCCCATTACTGCCGAGGGAGACACACTGACCTATACCGTCAGCAGTTTCGCACAGAGCCAGGACCGCTCGATTGGTGACGTGCTGAGACATATGCCCGGAATCGACGTTGCAGAAAGCGGAAAAATTAAATATCAGGGTTCTGAAATAAATAAGTTCTACATCGAGGGGAGCGACCTCCTTGAGGGGAAATATGGAATCGCCACCAACGGAATCGACCATAGAGACGTGGGGGCGGTGGAGGTGATGGAGAATCATCAGCCGATACGTGTGCTTCAAGGATACAGCATATCCGATCAGGCTGCCATAAACCTGAAACTGAAGGATAGGGCAAAGGCTAAGCTGACCGGGCATGGCATGATAGGCGCCGGAGCGGCGACACAGCCGCATGGATTCGTATGGGACACGGATCTCTTCGGAATGATGATTATGGGGAAATATCAGAACATAACCACATTCAAGGCCAATAACACCGGGGTCAGGTTAGCCGACCAACTGACCAGATTCTATGCCGATCATAGCGACGAGACAATTACACCTTACCTTTCCCTGTCACTTCCGTCTCCTCCACAGCTTCGCTTGAAATCCACTTTCCTCAACCGCTCATGGATGGCGTCGACAAACAATCTTTGGAAAACAGGAGACGGAAGCGATGTAAAACTACAGATAGACTACCTAAATGACCGAGCAACCGCCGCCGCCTCCTCCATTACATCATATATCCTTCCGGAGGGTGAGAAGGTAATCTCCGAAGACCGCTCCTCCGTAAGCCACAGAAATGCCCTGACAGCGAAAGTCTCTACTGAAATCAACCGCAAGACATTCTATCTCACCAATGTGCTTGACGCTGATCTTTCCTGGAACGACCTGCGCCTGAACACCACAGGCACCCTCGACAACAGGCAGACGGCTCACTCCCCTGAATTTCATGTCAGCAACCGCTTTAAAGTGATGAGACGCATTCATGGTTCCCGACTCGTGACTTTCAAAAGCATAAATGAATGGGTCTCTCTTCCTGAGCGGCTTTCTGTGGCATTGCCCGACGGGACATATTCCGAAAAGATACGCCAGCATTCGTTCTATACTGACGAGAGAATCTCTTTCGGGATGGCAATCAGGCGCGTGCATATCGAGATGGAGGGAGGAGTGGCAGGTTTCTTCCGCTCATTCTCAACTGACATCTCCGACACACTTTTCCCGGACCAAAACATCTTCAAATCTCTCTTGACCAATTATCTCCGCATCTTCATCAAACCCTCCTTCAAATGGGCACACCGCCGTGTGGAAGCGCATCTGAATGTTCCTCTTAATCTTTACTCCTATTTCCTCTCCCCCAATCTTGCCGACCGGACTGAATTCCTGTTTAATCCAGGCCTGACACTCAGCTGGAAGCCCTATCCCGGAGTGTCAGTCGCTGTCAATGGCAGTATCAGCCGTTCTCCCGCCTCCCTTCATACCCTTCACCCTTTCCCCGTATTGACCGATTACAGGCATGTCAGCACAGGCACCACCGACTATCTCTCCCCATCTGCCGAGAGCGTAGGTTTCAGCCTACGCTGGCGCCACGTCCCCTCCGGAATATTTCTGAATGCCTACGCCTCTCGAATATGGAACCACACGGGATATGAGACAGTGCGCAACGTTGAGGATGATTTCGTGTTTTCCTCCTATAGAAAATCTGACACATCGAGCGAAATGACCATCGTGAGGGGAGATTTAAGCACAAACATAGGTTTCATAAACGGAGTGGCAGGAATCAGGGGCAACTATATAATCAATGATAACCATATGATTTCCCAGGGCTTGCCTTCAGTCATCGGAACACGCATGATTTATGTCGGTCCGTTCATAAACGGAGCTGCAGGAGGAATTGTCAACTGGAGCCTTCGTTTCGGCTGGGACAGAAACGTCATGAGGGTGGGCTCGCTTTCAAACCGCTCCACGGACAGTTTCATCTGGAACGCGACCCTGACCCTTACACCCTTCACCCGGCTTGTATGGCATTCCTCGCTCGACCATTACAGGATACAGACAGCAGGAGGATTCGTAAACATGGCAATGCTTGACTCCCGGATTACATTCCATCTGAGCAAACGAATCGACATTACCGCCGGAGTGAGCAATATCCTTGACAAGAAAGATTTCTCCTACACCTCCTACGGAACAGCATCAGAGATGGAAACCCACTCCATGCTGCGCGGACGAGAGTTCTTAATATCCCTTATGCTGAAAAAATAAAAGTCAAAAAAAATTATTTGCTGAATTTTGGGCAGAGAGAGGGTAAAATTTTGCACAGAAAATGTTTTTTCGTGCAAAATTTGCTGAAAAATTTCCTCAATTGGAATTTTTTGATTTACTTTGCAGCCTGAAAACAACGCAAAAGTAATTATTAACACCAAATCAGTTTAGACTTATGGAAGATATCGCATCCAAAGTGAAAGCAATCATCGTTGACAAACTGACTGTCGATGAGAACGAAGTAACTCCCAACGCTGAATTCAGCAAGGACCTCGGCGCAGACTCTCTCGACACTGTAGAGCTCATCATGGAGTTTGAGAAGGAATTCGGCATCTCAATTCCTGACGAGGACGCAGAGAAGATCACAACTGTAGGCGACGCTATCTCTTACATCGAGGAGCACTCAAAATAATATAATCCGCAATCAACCCCAATTTCCCGATATGGAATTAAAAAGAGTTGTAGTAACCGGCCTCGGCGCGCTCACTCCTATTGGCAACGACGTTGCTTCAGCATGGGAAAATGCCGTCAACGGTGTCAGCGGAGCGGGGCCTATCACGCATTTTGATGCGTCTAAATTCAAGACTCAGTTTGCCTGCGAGGTGAAAGACTTCGACGCAGCCGCGCATTTCGACCGCAAGAAGCTTCGCCAGCTTGACCTCTACGCACAGTATGCCCTCGTGGCTGCCAAAGAGGCTATCAACGATGCTGACCTTGAAAATGAGAACATTGACAAAAATCGCGTGGGTGTGGTGTTCGCTGCCGGCATCGGCGGTCTTCACACTTTCGAGGAGGAAGCAGGCTATTTTGCCCTCCACGGCGAGGAGCAAGGGCCTAAATACAACCCTTTCTTCATTCCCAAAATGATTGCCGACATCGCTGCCGGACATATCTCCATCGACCATGGTTTCCGTGGTCCTAACTACGGCACGGTCTCTGCGTGCGCTTCCTCTACCAACGCCCTTATCGATGCCTTCAACATCATCCGCCTCGGCCAGGCTGACGCAATCGTGGCCGGCGGCGCTGAAGCAGCCGTTTTCCCCGCAGGTGTCGGCGGCTTCAATTCCATGAAGGCTCTCTCTACACGCAACGATGATCCTAAACGGGCCTCTCGTCCGTTCTCCGGGTCTCGCGACGGTTTCGTAGTAGGCGAAGGTGCGGCTGCAATCGTGCTCGAGGAGCTCGAACACGCCAAAGCTCGCGGTGCCAAAATTTATGCCGAAGTGGCCGGCGGAGGTATGAGTGCGGATGCTTATCACATCACCGCCACTCACCCTGAAGGGCTCGGCGCTCGCCTCGTGATGGAAAATGCCCTCAAGGATGCCGGAATGAAACCTGAGGAAATTGACTACATCAACCTCCACGGCACATCTACCCCGGTGGGCGACCTTGGCGAAGCCAAAGCCGTGAAGCAGGTATTCGGCGACCATGCCTATGAGATGAACCTCAGCTCCACAAAATCCATGACCGGACACCTTCTCGGTGCCGCCGGTGCGCTCGAGGCTCTTTTCAGCATAAAGGCTATTACCGACGGAATCATTCCTCCGACAATCAACCATGAGGAGGGTGACAATGATGAGAATGTGGATTATAACCTCAACTTCACCTTCAACAAGGCTCAGAAGAAGGAGATAAACGCTGCTCTATCCAATACCTTCGGTTTCGGCGGACACAACGCCTCAATCATTTTCAAAAAGTATAAAGATTAAGCCCTTGGCCTCTTTATAACGAAAGGCGCTTCCTTCTCGAAGCGCCTTTCTCTTTTATCAATCCCTTTTTATGATGATTAATAAATTTCTTTATCTTACACTAATTCTTATCTCCTTCATCTCTCTCTCTTCCTGCTCTTCTTCCGATGAACCTGCTCCCCGGGATGAAAAGGATATTCTGGGCGTATGGACCGACGGAAACGGTCGATATCTCTATTTCATGAGCGAGACTGTGGCTTTCGATCTTATCCTCGACGATTCCAACGGGGTGAAGAGCTATTCTCTGATGGACGACAGCTATTTCTATGAGCCGGGTTATAATTTCGTCATACTTATGGATTTCCGAAAAGGTCTGGAAAGCGAGAATCCTGACTCAAACAACTGGGAGGAGATGGTCAGCCCGGAGGTGTTTGAGGTCACACGCCTTGACAGCTCGACCCTGACATGGTGTTGGGTCGACAACCTTACTGATGATAAATATGAAGGGTTGTCGAAAAAAGAGATCATCGGCAAAGTGATACAAGAAGCTGACAAGGGTTTCACCCTTCTTCCGGAAAATTACCGGACTTTCACTTCCGTCAGCATGGATGAATTCAATCAAATCCTGATCGACTATGAGGTGTGGGAACTCATAGATGAAGAAGAGGAATAAAGACTTACTCCATAACGACAAATGGCGGATCCGCGATGGGTCCGCCATTTGTCGTTATATAGTATTTATCGGGATGCTCAGAATTTGAAATCCGTGACGCCGAGAGCCGCAAGCAGATTGTTGGCCAGGCTGCTCGCACCGATGCGGAAAAGCTCCGGGGTGAGCCATTCCTCTCCGAGAATCTCCTTGACCAGTGTGTAATAGCCCACCGCTTCCTCTGCCGTGCGGATTCCTCCGGCTGCCTTGAAGCCAACCTTACGCCCCGTCTTGGAATGATATTCCTTGATGCACTGACACATCACCCATGCTGCCTCAAGCGAGGCGCCGGGATAGATTTTCCCGGTGGAGGTCTTGATGAAGTCGGCGTCGCTATACATTGCAAGAATGGAGGCGGTCTTTATCGCCTCTGCCGTCTTCAATGCGCCTGTCTCCAGAATCACCTTCATCCTGGCTCCCTTTGCCGTGTGTTTGATTTCTATGAGTTCGTCGCAGAGATCTTCATAGTTCTTATCGCGCAGATAGCCGAGATTCATCACGACATCCACCTCATTGGCACCTCCGGCCACAGCAAGCGCGACGTCCGCCACTTTGACAGCCGTGAAGGTCTGGCTCGAAGGGAATCCTCCGGCAACTACCGCGACATCCACTCCTGAGACCTCCAGAACCGAACGCACCACCTCCGCGAAATTGCTGTAGACGCAGATTGCGGCCACATGGCCAAGTTCCGGGTGCTCCTCATCGAATTCGTTGACAGCCTCCGTGAAATGAGTCACACTCTCCTGGCTGTCCTCAGTGCTGAGGGTCGTGAGGTCAATTGAATTGAGAAGAAATTTATATACGTCCGGATTGGCATTTTCAGGAGCCTTTTCCATAATCTCAGCCACTTTCGCCGCTACGACCGTGTCGTCGGTAGTGACCATGCTTTCGGCAATTGCCTTCTGATATCTATCCATATTTAAATTGAAAATTGAAAAATGAAAAATGAAAATTTGGTTTTTGGTGTTAGCCTTGAGCCTAACGCCTCCTACCTGCTATCCTGTCCGGATTCTGCTTCAGGAATTGCTCCCAGGATTTCGCGCCCTTGTCTACTTTCGGTTTTCCCGTCTCGTAGAAATGGGTCAGAGCCGCTGCAAGGGCATCCGTGGCGTCAAGGAGGTGGGGCATCCTTTCCGGTGGAATCTTGAGAATATATTTCAGCATATTCGCCACCTGCTCCTTTGAGGCCGCTCCGCTTCCTGTGACAGCCTGTTTTATCGAAAGAGGAGCATACTCTGCTATCGGTATGTCGCGCGCCAGAGCGGCCGCCATAGCCACTCCCTGAGCCCTTCCCAACTTCAGCATCGACTGAACGTTCTTTCCGAAAAAGGGAGCCTCGATTGCAAGCTCATCCGGAAGATATTGCTCCACAAGGCCCGTGACCCTCTCGAATATCTTTCCGAGACGCAGATAATGGCTCTCGAATTTCTTGAGCTCTATCACTCCCATCACTATCACTTCCGGCTTTTTCCCGTTTATTCCCAAGACACCGTAACCCATGATGTTTGTGCCGGGGTCAATTCCCATTATGACCCTCTCATACTGCAGAGGGGGATAGGATTCATGGCGCTCTTTGCCGTTTCCTATCATAGGGGAATGACAGTCAGGAGAGTGGCGAAAAACGCGCAGTGCGGACCGAATTTTTGGGTAAAATCACCGAGCACCGGGGGGAGTGTGGTGGAATCCCATTCATGGGCTGAGGCCTCCGTGTCGAATTCAGCTTGCAGGGCGATGCTCAGACCATGCTCCGGCAAAGGTTTTTCTCCTCCGGTCTCAACCACTGTCTGAAGACGCGGGCTCCGCGCAAGACTGTTCTCATTAAACAACGCCGCTATGGCTTCTCCTCTCATCCAGGTCAGAAATTCATCCTCACGAGCCGGATCTATGACGAATGTTATATTGTAGATATACATATCGAGCTTTAATTTTATTCAGAAAAAATTTATTTTGTCAAATCTCCTCCATTGAAGGCGTTTAAACTTTTTCTTTGTCTTGATTTAGCCGGGCAAAGAAGACTCCACATTACAGAAATATTTAATAAAATAAATAAGCCTGCAAAAAGTTTAAACAACCTCATTAGTTAAACAATCGAAAACGGAATATATTTTTCATTTTTCCATCTAAATTCAAGCTTTTTCAGGTCCGGATATATTTTTTTTGAAAAAAATGCATTCCTGACCAAACCTTTTTCCCGTCGCCGTGTTATATAAGTGTAAATCGTTTCATGATGTTAGGTTAGTTATTAAAAAAATTCGTTAAAGCGGTCGATGTGAATCGGTCGCTTTTTTTCTGCATTCATATTTCCGCCCGGGGAAATGAAAGGGAGAGAAGGAAATAAGGAATAAGGAATAAGGAATAAGAAATAAGAAATAAGGAATAAGGAATAAGAAATAAGAAATAAGAAATAAGAAATAAGAAATAAGGAATAAGAAATAAGAAATAAGAAATAAGAAATAAGAAATA
>JAAVDJ010000025.1 GCA_014801875.1 Bacteroides sp.
CTTGAACCTATTAGAAATGAGGTAAAGATTGCCACCAAGTTTGGCATCAGTATGAACATGGACAATTTCAAGCAGGTGCTTGACAGTCGCCCTGAAACTATCCGCAAATCAGTAGAAGGTTCACTGAAACGCCTTCGCACTGACCATATAGACCTCTACTATCAGCATCGTGTTGACCCCAATGTTCCGATTGAAGACGTTGCCGGCACAATTTCAGATCTCATGAAAGAAGGTAAAATACTCCACTGGGGACTCTCGGAAGCCGGAATAGAAACAATAAAGAAGGCTCATGCCATTCTGCCTTTGACAGCAGTACAGAGCGAATACTCAATGTTTTGGCGAGAACCTGAGAAAAATCTTCTGCCCGTTCTCGAGGAACTTGGCATTGGTCTTGTTCCATTCAGTCCGTTGGGAAAGGGCTTCTTAACAGGTGGAATCACAAAAGACACGAAATTCAGTAAGCATGATTTCCGTACATCGGTTCCTCGTTTCCAAAAAGAGAATATCGAGGCTAATATGAAACTCGTAGATTTCGTAAAAGGAATAGCTGTCGAAAAAGACATAACCCCTGCACAGGTTGCAATCTCATGGCTGCTTTATCAGAAACCGTGGATTGTTCCTATTCCCGGTAGCCGTAGTTTGAATCACTTGGAGGATAATATCACATCCGCCAACGTGACATACACTCCCGAAGAAATGAAACGTATCAATGACTTTCTCGATACCATACACATTCAGGGTGACCGTTACAACGCCCAAAACCAATCCAACATAGGTCATTAACCTAACGACATACACATAAAGGAGCAGCGTAGAACAAACATTTCTACGTTGCTCTTTTCATTGCTAAAAACCAAAATAATTACACTATTTGCCGTTTTTATCACTACAATATATTCGACTATACATTATAACTTTGCTTTTAATACAATCCTATAAAACAGGTATATAGTCCGCAGGGGGGCAAACCATCAATGGTAGCTGAACCTCAACCCCGTTATCCAATGTCGACAAGTAGGCCGCGCTTTCCTGCTCGACATTCCGGAATTTGACAATCCACAATAGACAGATCAGGCTTCAATGCTTGGTGTGTCTATTGTTTTTTCTGTATCAACGATTAAATTCATATAATAATTAAATACATAGTCATAGACAGTGTTATATCTCTTTGTATGTCAGAAACTTTTAGTAACTTTGCACTCTAATTACAATACGCACGATGAAAAGCAGTAAAATAAAAGGTTTCTTTTATCCTGGAAACGCTGTGCATGGCAAGCCCGATTACGGACTTGCTACAATGCACTGCCGTGATAAATCGGACTACTGGGAATATGATTTGTCAGGCCATACATGAATTGTACACTTTAGTGTACAGGGGGTATGGTGTGAGTTGAGTAATTTTGTAACAGTAACAGTAAAAATAATACTGCATATTATGACGAAGATTATCATTTCAATTTTTATATCGACAATAGCAACAATCTCTGTTTATGCACAGGAATCTGTCGATACATTAAAGACACGGGAACTGAGCGAGGTGGTTGTGCAAGCACAGATGCAACGTACATCACCGACTTCTACAACATATACCCCTACAGGCAAGCAAAAGAATGCCTCACAAAATGCAGTCGATCTTTTGCGTCAGATGGCTATTCCTCAAATTCAAATAAATCCCGTCAGTGAAGCCGTTACTGACAATGCCGGTGGAGAGGTGGCTATTTTTATAAATTTCCTTGAAGCATCAAAGGAGGAAATGGAAGGGCTGCGGACTCCGGACGTGAAAAAAGTCGAGTATCTTGAATTTCCTACTGACCCTCGTTTTCGAGGTGCTCAGCGTGTAATTAATATTATTGTTCAGGAATATGCTTATGGTGGTTACACAAAGCTGACAACAAACGAAAACTTCCTTGTCGGCTTTTCAAGCCGCAACAACATTTTCTCAAAGTTCTCCTACAAGAAAATGACTTACGACCTTTATGTTGGAGCTAACAATTGGAATAACCACCATATCGGAAACAATGTAAAAGGAATCTATTCGCTCAAAGATGCTGACAGTAAGGATTATCAGCTAATCCGAACAGAAACCCTTGATGACTCGCATTACAAGCAGAATCAGTATCCTGTAACTTTTCGTGCCACATACGCCTCGGAGAAAATACAAATACGCAATACAGTTGGTTTTACACATTTAGATATCCCTGTTTATGACCAGCGAGGTAATCTTACCTATCAGCCTGGAAGTGAGCAAAACTATACTTTCAACAGGAGCAATCCAAATCGCAACAACTCTTTGGCCTATCAAGGCTCTTTCTTTTTCTCATTGCCTAAACAGTTTTCGATAGATATTTCACCGCGTTTCAATTACACGCATAGCAACGATAATCTTTCGTATTCCACATCAAATTCTTCTGAAATCGTCCGTAATGCCTGTGAGAACGCTTACAACTATAGAGTTGACGCTTATTTGCGAAAGCGCATAGGTAAAAAGCATACTGCTATGCTTGGTGTCAACGGCGGTGACAACATCAATCGGCTACGTTATTCCGGGACAAACAGCTATTATGACCGCTTCCACAATGCGTTTGCCGCCGGTATGCTATGCTATAACTTTCAGACCCAAAAGATAAGCCTCTATGCTGATGCCGGAGTTTGTTGGGAAGGGAGTGATATTAACGTGGAGAAATATAATGACACATATCCGTTCACACATATCAATCTTCGTTTCTCGCCAAACTCCAAAAATGCTTTTTCCGCTTATTTCCAATATGCCACCAATAGCCCGGGTATAAACCAGAAGGCATCAGATATTCTGCAAGAAAATGAATATATGTATATAACCGGTAATCCGCTGCTTAAAAACAGCAGACATGTAACACTAAATGTTGCCTATACATGGATGCCGACAAACACTTTCGGCATGAGCGCTTTTAGTAATTTTTTGGAATACATTGACCGACAGATTATAATATATGAGCCATATAATAACGGTCAGGCTCTCATCAGAAACTACTACAACAGTGGCAATTATATCAAAGAGGAAATAGGTTTTGCCGTAAACTGGAAACTGCTCGGAGGAAAACTTCAACTCTATGCAAGCCCCAAACAGTCTTTCTACAAATCTTCCGGCGTATATAATAAGTCGTATGCTCCTTTCACTGTAGTCGCTCAAGCGACATATTACCTCAACAGTTTCTACTTTCAGGCGTATTATCAGTCACCTGAGAAGCAGATGCTCTCCTCGTCGCCGCAGATTCATAAGAATAGAAATTTCCACAGTCTTACTGTTGGCTGGGCTAATTCCCACTGGAATGTCCGGCTGATGGCGGCAAACTTCTTTAACAGGGGGTGGAGTAGTGCGGATGTTATTACCGAGACGCCGCTATATACCGAATATAGGGAGAATATTGGTACCACTTTGCACCCACGCATCAATATAACGGCTACCTATACTTTCGGTTTTGGAAAAAAGGTAGGACGAGGGAATGAGGTCGGAGAACAATCAGGTGCAGCTTCAGCCATCCTCAAATAGAGTAATCATACCGGGCAAAGATCATTTCACTCTTGTTGATTTTGTGCTTACAACTGAATAATTATAAATTCTATAATCTGAATGACTTTGAGTTATGAAACAAATATATTGCTTAATTGGTATATGGCTATGTACTTTCAGTGCAATAGCGCAAAGTGAGACTAACGACAGTATCAAGACACAGGAACTAAATGAGGTATTTGTTGAAGCGCAGATGCAGCGAACAGACGCTAAAAAATCAACGTATATTCCTACTGTCAGACAGAAGAATGCCTCGCAAACGGGAGCAGATTTGCTCGATCAGATGTCAATACCGCAACTGAATATTACTTTGAGCGGCAATATTCAAACAAATTCGGGAAAGGAGGTTGCGGTGTTTATTGATTATATCCCTGCTTCCGAAAATGATTTAAAGGCTATGCGTATATCTGATGTCAAGAGAGTGGAATATTACGAATATCCTTCAGACCCTCGTCTGCAAGGTCATCAGTTCGTGGTCAATTATATTATGGCTAAATACGAATATGGTGGCTATGTAAAACTCTATGACCACACAAACCTTTTGCATTTTTCAGAGCAACTTTTAGGCAATGTCAGATTGCAGTATAAGAACATGACCTACGACTTGATGGGATATGGCTGGGGGCACAACAGCAGTCATTATGGCTCGGAACTTACCGAAACCTATCGGCTTCCGCAAGAAGATGGTGCTATGAAAATTTTTGATCGCTATTCTAATACGACTTCATCAAAGGAAAACAGGCAACAATATTTTGCAGCCTTCAAAGCAACATATAATACTGATAAGATCCAAGCCTCGACACAGTTTAATGGCAGCATAAATCGAAAACCGCACTCCGACCGTACCGGCGAAGTGATATATTCACCTGCCGACTTTCCAGCTTCTGAATATTCTTCTACTCTTAACAATATTTCTAAATTCCTTTCATACAACGGTTACTATTTCTTTGCATTGTCTAAAAGCAATTCTATATCGTTTACTCCATTCTATATGTTTTCACATACTGAGCAAAACTCGTCGTATATAGAGAATGGTTTCGCTCCGATTTACAACGGAGCTATTGATAATAGCAATCAATTGAAAGCTGATTTGAAATTCAATCACGATTTCGGCAAATATGGCAATCTTCTCGGATTTATAAGAGGTTCATACGAATATAACCGGACTCAATATACAGGCAGTGCTACTTCTCTTGACAGAGCAAAATCTTCGAGAGTTGGAATAGGTGCTACCTATAATGTTAGTATAGGAAATTTTTACGGTTCTACAGGTTTTGGATGGGATTGGGATAAGTTGAGGTTTGCAGATATAGTGGATAATCCTTCATCTCCCTGGTTTGACCTTTCATTGCAATATGGATTCAAGGATAAGCACTCTCTTTCCACAACCTTCCATTATAGCACTTGGGCTCCTTCTCCTACTTATAAAAGCGAAAATATCATCCAATCAACCCCATTATTACGATATACCGGTAATCCTAACCTTGTACCCTCAAAAAGCTACGATATAGATTTCCGATATACTTGGCTCCCAAACAACAATTATAGCCTGAGCGCTTTTGCATGGGCATGGATAGTAGGTGACAGATACGCCTATGATTATGAGGCTACTTCTGACGGTGTTTTGCGAACTATCAAACAGCCGATGGGAAGTTTTGCTCAGGGGCAGTACGGCGTTTCGGGTACGCTGAGATTTCTAAATCGCACACTCGTATTTTCGGGACAAGTTGCACAGCTTCTTAATCACAATGGAACTCCTTACAACGTAAATCATTCAAGTATTAACTGGTATGCACGAGTAAGGTATTATCTTAAAGACTGGAATTTTACTTTGACATATATTTCCGATAATGCAAGTGCCGATGGTATGATGAACGGAATATGGCAAAAGTCAAAAAACGACTGGTATATTACTGTAGGATGGTCAAACTCGAATTGGAATGTACGGGCTGACTTGATAGACTTTTCTCGTTGGAACTGGAAAAGTGCCACTCAGGAAATGCATAGTAAGTATTATGACACCTTCCAGCAATTTTATGATGGGCAAAGCCATGCCTTGATTCAGCTATCCGCGACATATACATTCGGGTTCGGCAAAAAGGTCCAGCGTGATAACGAACCCGGTGTATCAGGCTCGGCATCTTCAGGAATTTTACAATAGCAAAACCGCAACTCATACTCCACGGAAACCTCGGCTATGATTGTCGGGTTTTCTTATGGAGTTGTGGCGTTTATCTGACGAAGGGACAATAAAAACGGGATACGTTAAATCGGAATATGAAAAGGATATGGCACAAATTAAGCTGCAAGCTTCTAAATCTGAGTAAGGGAATGAGACTACAAACAACCATTTTAATTGCATTGATACTGTCAGTATTTCTGCCCGGTTACGCAGAGAGTAATGAATCACGCAGATGGCAGGCATCACTCACGGGAGGATTATACATAAACAATGAACAGGCTTCAATTCGTTTATCTTATTATACCACTCAAAAGGTGGTATAATTGCTATATAGTGGTACATTCTGATTGAAATTATTATTTGTACCACTTTTTAGGTGGTAGATTTTCACATAAGTAGTATATTTTGTATCTTTGCAGGTGAACGGTTTGAATATGCCTCACCAGACGAAACTCCGGCCTTAATGACAGATCTGGTTTCTTGGTATAACGAAGCTGCTGAAGATGGTTTAATGTCTCCCATTCAACTTGCGGCATTGTTTCATTACCGTTATATTCGTATTCACCCTTTTGAAGATGGCAATGGACGTATCGCTCGACTGATGGTCAACTTTATTTTACGTCGCCAGAAATGGCCGATGATGGTTATCCGTAGTAAAAATAAGAAAGCCTATCTGAATGCATTGGCACGTGCAGATTCCTCTGTTGGTCAGATTCCAGCAGACGGTGCACATGCATCACTTAAATCCATTACCCCATTTGTGGACTATATGGAGAAGGCATTGTCAGCCGATATTTCTGCTATGCTTGAATTTCTATCAGGCGACAGAGAAACAATGTGGTGGCATGAAGGTGAAATCATACGCTTCTCTACGACTACCCCCGGACGTATTCTCCGCGTACTCCAATCAGACCCTAATGCATCCCTATCGACTATATCCACAATCCTCGGCATAAGCCGCTCCGCAATCCAAAAGCAAGTGGACAACCTCGCCGAAAAAGGGTACATTGCCCGTCCCGAAGGCAAGAAAAGAGGCTGGATAGTTAATTTATTCCAATAATAATTAAATCGTTATTGGTATAATGCTAAAATATCATTTGGCAAAATTTTGCGATAACTACGAACTTACAACAGAATCTATTTCTGATGCGGTAAAATTTGAACATTTTACAGGATATTAAGTTGCCTCAAAATTCTATACTCAGAGACAATAACAAAAACATTACTCCAAGAAATTCAGACTGGAGAGGGTGACGATTGGAGCATTGATAATTATATAGTTATTGTAAACGGTAAGATTGTTGTATCTATTGATGATGTTGAAGAATTGTATAATCTTAATATTGCTGTCCGATAAAAATCAGTAACAATTTTTCTACCTATTTTAGTCAACACACGTCCTTTTATTGGATAAAAAACATACTATTTTATCCAGTACAGTGGATTTATTGGATAAAATTGATTATCTTTGCCTCCGGCTTTTCTCGGCTGCACTCGGCAAAGTCTAAACAAGTTTGACTTTGCTCTCATTGGCACGAGAATTGCAGCATAATACGACTGCTAAATGAAAAATATAATCCTCAATCAAAGGGCTGAGCGTGATGAGCTGATGGCTCGTCCATATCAGCAGCGAGACACCAGATATGATTTTGATGAGTTACTCGCTAATCCGCTAATCAAATTGATTACGGGGCCTCGTCGCGTCGGCAAGTCTGTATTTGCATTGCTCATGTTGCGGGGTAAGAACTTTGCCTATCTCAATTTTGATGACAATCTTCTGCTTGAACACTGGGACGGGGATTTGGTAATGCAGATGCTTGATGAGGTCTATCCGGGCTATGAATACATGCTGCTTGATGAAATACAGAACCTGCCTGATTGGGATTTATGGGTCAACAAACTGTATCGCAGAGGCAAGAATTTGATTATCACAGGGAGTAATGCCAAGATGCTGAGCAGTGAGATGGCGACGGTATTGACGGGTCGTTATCTCCAGATTGAGATGCTTCCCTTCAGTCTTGAGGAAACGATGCGCTGGAAAAACGTCAATCCCAATCTTGAAGAGCAGTCGGCACAGGCTGTCGTCATTGCCGACGATTATATGCGTAACGGAGGCTATCCCGAAACTATTCAGGCTCGCAACATCACCAAAAGCTACTTATCAACTCTGTTCGACTCTATTCTGTTGAAAGATGTTGCCAAACGTCATAAGGTCAGAAACACGACAGATTTGTATAATCTCGCTACCTATCTACTCTCCAACTTCTGCAATCCAATCTCAGCAAATGATCTTGCAGCGGAGTTGGGACTGTCAAGCGTAACGACGACCAAAAAATTCTGCGATTATCTGGCAGAGCCGTATCTGTTCTTCTATCTTCCACGTTTCAACAACAAGATGAAACTGATGAAGAAAGCACCGAGCAAGGTTTATGTCGTTGACAACGGCTTTGTGCAAAGCACAGCCTTTAACCTCAGTGAGAACCTCGGCAGACTGTTGGAGAACCAAGTGTTTGTGGAACTGCTTCGTCGTGGATACATTCCCGGGAGAACTCTATTTTATTACCGCACACGCAACGATAAAGAGATTGATTTTGTAACCAGAAAAGGCTCAAAAGTAGAACAGCTCATACAGGTGTGTTACAATATGTCTTCCGAGAAAACCAGAAAACGTGAACTCGATGCCCTCGTCGAAGCCGCTGAAGAACTCCACTGCGACAACCTTATCGTCATCACCAACTCGCAAGAAGAAAAGATCGAGTGGAAAAGCAAGGAAATAACTATTCTAAAAGTATCTCTTATCCCGAACTCGCGTTGTTAAAAATGGTATAACCCATATTATTTTCTGTTTGCAAGTTGAATAAAAAGTGCGGGAGTAATAAACAGTAATGCGATTGTGCCGAGAAACATGCCTCCGATTACACCTATTGCGAGGGATTTTGAGCCATTTGAGCCTACTCCGGAAGCGAATATCATTGGAAGTAATCCAAGTATCATTGTCGCTGAGGTCATAATAATCGGTCTCAGACGATGCTTGGCAGCCAATAGTGCTGAAGTTTTTATATCATGACCGTTTCGTCTGGCTTCAACTGCATATTCGGTGATAAGGATTGCTGTTTTTGCAAGAAGGCCAATGAGCATAATGACTCCGGTCTGCATATAAATGTTGTTTTCCAATCCAAACATCCAAGCAAGCAGGAAACTTCCGCTAAGACCAAACGGCACTGACAGGATGACGGCGAACGGTATAGTAATACTCTCATATAGCGCAGCAAGAATAAGGTATATAAATATCACACAGATTATGAACACCCATGTCGAACTGTTGCCGGTTTCAACTTCCTCGCGTGTCATTGCACCGAATTCATATCCGTATCCACTCGGCAACGTTTCCTTTGCAACCTCCTCAATGGCTTTTATGGCTTGTCCGGAACTATATCCATCGGCAGGTGCTCCATTTATGGCAATCGACTGGAACAAATTAAAATGAGTCAAGTTTTCAGCTCCATAAATTCTTGTCAATGTAACATAGTTTGAAATCGGTGACATTTGTCCGGATTTATTGCGGACAAAAATGTTACTCAGAGATTCTTCGCTTACCCGGCTTTCTGCCGGAGCCTGCAGCATTACCCTGTAAAGCTTTGAAAATCTATTTATATTGGAAGAATATGAACCACCGACGTACGCTCCAAGTGTTCTTAGGACATCAATGGGTGAAATCCCGTTCCGCTTACACATGGCGGCATCCACCTCAACCTTATATTGAGGGTAATTTGAATTGAATGAGGTCTGGGCTCTTGCAATCTCAGGTCGTTTTGTGAGTTCCGATATAAACTCCTGTGTGACATTTTCAAGATCCTTAACCGACTTGTCTGAAAAATCCTGAATATGTACCTCAAAACCGTTAGTTACACCATATCCGGCTATTATAGGCTGTGCGAAA
>JAAVDJ010000026.1 GCA_014801875.1 Bacteroides sp.
GAACTTCTGATAATGGGACTTATGCCTAGAAATAAACATCCTCTTTAGAATGAACTATTCCAAAAAATCGAACAGTTCATTTTGAAGAAAACCGTTCAATTCAGTTCGTCAAGTGTCAACATATATATAGAATGTATAATAATTCTAATCAATTTTCAAAGAATCTGGTATGACAGAAGCGATGCAGATACTCAGCCAGAATAAACGCATCAAGAAAATAAAAGGAGTTGTTTTCGGTCTTGCCATTGGTAGCAGTATGTGCAAATTTTGCACATGCTGAATTTTCCTGAAGTTCAGTATTTCCTGATTAGGGGTGCAGCACAGCCGTGGCATGAACGAGCTTCGCATGAGGATTCACGGATGCTCATGGGTAATGGAGTCGGTGGGAGGGATAAAAAAGTGACAGGCAGCTGAGCTGCCTGTCAATGCCTTTCCGACGGTTAAATGATGTGTCGTTTTGGCGTCAGTAATCTAAAATTTTAGGAGTCCTGTGGACTTTCTGTTTCAGGTTATCATAACGTCTTGGTTTTAGTTTCACTTATTTTTTTACACTCTGAAAAGAAGAAGAAAAATTAAAGATTAGATGTTTGTTGCTAAATTCTTACACTATCATTATTCATATTCCGGTTCGACATGAGGGAAATTCCCTCCACATAACGACTTTACTAATTCTAAAACAACGACTAAATTATAATTGAAAACGAATTAAATAATACTCTATATTAATCTATATCTTTTATATCTATCAATATTTTATAACGACATCAAAAATTATATTGCTAATCGAATTTGACTGCCTTTGCAGCCCCCGTTCGACCGGGTTCACTTGTATAACGGGATGACAAAAAAATGGTTTGGTCATAATCCATATTTTTTGTAAATTTTTTTGTAAATGTAAATAGTGTGTTGAAAATCAATGGTTAATAAAGATGTTAATTCATTGAATTAACAATGGTTAAATTGAGATATATAGAGCAAGGGAGAGAATTGTTGCGAGTAAGGCGGTTCGGGTTGCTGTCTCGCGAAACAATACCTTCCAGCACACGCCCCGTCGCTGCGGGCACTCACGGAGTGAGTGCGCTCCCAGTGCGACGCGGAGTGAGTGCGCTCCCAGTGCTCCCAGTGAGACGCGGCCCGGGTACGCAATGATAGACAAGCACTAATTTTGTGTCAAACTATAGGATTTAGGGGAACGAAAGGGTACTGTCTGACGAGTTGAAACAGAAAATTTTCATGCGTTAACCATTACAAGGCAACTTATACCCAAACGATCTTCTATATTGGCTATACTCTTAAAACTCAGATTTTCCGTACCGGAGAGAAGTTTACTTACATACTGAGGTGAAACGCCAAGTTTAGTGGCAAGGTCCGCACGTTTCATGCCATTATCCTGCATATAGCCAATAAGGGTCACAGCAAGTTGGCGCGACCAACGCAGCCAGCTTGCATTTTCTTTTCGCCAGGCAGCTTCCTCTACAAAACGTGATGGGCTTTCACTTTCATTAGCCTCTAAAAATTTTATTGCCTTGCTTGCCATATTATTCTTCATTAGTGAGTTCAACAAAACTATCTTGATCGAAAACGCCATTAGCTTTCAAGAAAGCCTTACAGCGATTGAGTTTGTGAAGTTCAAGGGCGGTATGCTCACGCTCCTGCATGGTACGGCTCAATTTGATTGCCCCACCCGTAACGACATATACATTTGGCTCCAGCCTTATAGAATAAATCCTCAGCCAACTGGCATGACGTTCTCTATCCCAGTTGCGGGCTTTCCTCCTTGTTAATTCCGACATCCGCGTGTCTGTAATATCCAATGGTTTGAAGAGTTCATCAAGATTCTCGGTATAGGGAAATTCAAGTATCAACTCCTCTAAAGCCTCGGCATCTTCAAAAGTATCTTCAATGGCCTGATCAAGACGCTCTATCAAGAAGAAACTTCTAAGATCTTCAAAATTCTCCATAAAGAAGTCAAGAAGATATTCCGCATTGTGCCATTTACGGAACAACAGGGTAAGCTCATCAACTTCTTCATCCGGAGCCTTGACAGCCCAAAGATGGTTGTATTTTGGTATGATCCTTACAAACTTCATATAATATCATATAATATAAACGCATTCGGAAATGCAAAGTTAATCAAACATTTCGAAATAATGCAACCGATAGGTTTAGTTTTTCTTGCTAACAAAAATATATATGTGGATACGATAATATTCCATAGGGAAATTTAATAGAATTTTATAAGGAGAGAGAATTGTTGCGAGTAAGCCGGTTCGGGTTGCTGTCCCTGAGAAACAATACCTTCCAGCACACGCCCCGTCGCTGCGGGCGCTCACGGAGTGAGTGTCCGCCCAGTGCGACGTGGGCCGGGTTACTCGAAGAGGCGCTCTCCCAGTGCGACGCGGCCCGGGTTACTCGAAGAGGCGAACCGGGTTACTCGAAGAGGCACTCAGGGAGTGAGCGCCCTCCCAGTGCGAGGCGGCCCGGGTTACACGAGGTGGTAGGGTACCCGGGCATTCGGCGAATGCCCTAAGCTCCATATTTTGCTCAACCCGTCCACACCGAGGGTGTTGGAAAAGACACCGCCCGTCGCTGCGGGCACTCACGGAGTGAGTGCGCTCCCAGTGAGACGCGGCCCGGGTTACTCGAAGCGGCGCTCACGGAGTGAGCGCGCTCCCAGTAAGGAGGGGGTTAAATATTAATCCCGGTTCAAAGCTGAGTTTGAGCCGGGATTGTAAAGGTATTGCGCGGAAAGGAGAAGTAGATCAATACCATTCGACACCGTTGGTATTGGATGAGCGCTTGTCGTATTTGAGGTCCTTGAGGAGAGAAGACTTCACGGCGATGTTGAAGTTGAAGGATTTATAAGGACCGAGAGGCACAAATGAAGCCGACATGGAGAAACAGTGGAGGTCTCGCGAGATGGAGCAGTTCATGTAGGCAATCTTGTGCAGATCGAAGTTGTAGGAAGCCGAGAATGAGAAGTTCCAGTTTTTGGTGGGCCTGATATTTCCGGAGAAAGAGAGATTTTGGGTCCATTTCCCTTTATACTCCAGTTTATCGTAGTCGAAGGCACCATATCCGTAGTTTACCGAATAGTTGAAAGTCAGGTTCCACGGACATTCCCATGCAGCGTATCCGTCGGCATCAGCGGCAGCGGCCTCCTCGCGAGCCTCCTTACGTCGTCGAGCCTTGAGGTCTCCGTAATTGTCGAAGTCATTGGCTTCCGACCCATCACCATTGCCGAAGGGATCATTGTTGTTTTCAGGATCGTCGTCCGGTCCGCTCCCTTTGCCGTTGTTATTGTTCTCATTCTTCTTTCTTCGGAAGGTCTGGTTGTTGAAGGTGTAGGAGAAAGAAGTACCGGTTGAAGAAAGTCTTGCCCAACCCTTTCCGGCCTGGAGGCGAGTGCGATTGACACGCACCGGAGTGCCTGACGGACTAAGCCGGTAGATATAAGGGTCCCAGGTAGCATTGAGGTTAAGGTTGAAATTCTTAACGAGACGAAGGAGGATGGAGGTATTGATGTTGCTCCAGTTCATTGAGTCAGCCGCGAAATTATAGCTCTGGCTGATGGAGAAATTCTCTATGAGTGAAATTTTCTTCACACCGGTGGAATCCTTGTCGCTCTTAACCTTCATCTCAAGATTGTTCGCGAGATTTACGGAAATAGCCCCGGTCTTACCGGCCGAGGGAGACCCGAGGAGCCCATGCGAGAAATAGTTGTATTTTCGGAACTGAGTGACACCCTCGGCATCGACATAATTATATGATCCATATATACCCCACATAGGGTCGGAGAAATCGGGAGAAGCGTTGAACGACACCGTCGGAGTCAGGACGTGGCGAATCATCTGCACCTTGTCGCCGAGGAACTTCATAGGCTTCCAGAAACCGTAGATTTTAGTGTCGAAAGCGAGGGAGGCGTTGAAGTCGAAAAGGTTAAAGAATCCGTATGTAGTGTCGGCAATCTCACGAGAAGCCTGAGTGTCCCATTGACGTTTTATTTTGGAAGCATACATACGGTCGTTCATCGTCAAGGAGGGGGAGATATTGATGTATTTGAAGAGGGAGAACGTCGCAGAGACGGGGACATAGTGCTTCAATCCGTTTCTCCAATCCTTGACAAGGCTTTTCTGGAAAAACTGATCCTGCCGGGCGGTCAGAGAGTTCTGAAACTGACCGGAATAAGAAAGTTTTATTTTCTCATACCATTTCTCCCCGCCCACCGATTTCTTACGCTTGAAAGGAGCGACCTGAGAAAGAGTGACGTTGATGTTCGGGAAAGAGACGGAGAGGGTTGAATCCTGTGTGCGCTGCGAGATGTTGGCCGTCGTCGACAGGCTCCACTTAGTGCCGGGGAAGCGGTAGGTCATGTTGACCGTACTCGACTTTGTGTTCTCCGTAAACGAGGAGTTGTAATATGAATTGAGGTCGTTACGGGTATAGCCGGAAGTAGTGAAGTTGACCGAAGCCGAGAAATTCATGTTCGGATTGGCCTTCGTATCCTGCGAATGGCTCCAGATGACCTGGAAGTTTTTCTGCTTGGAATAATCCGGACTTCCTTTCTCTCCATAGATGGTAGTGATGTATGAGATATCGAAATTACCACGGAATCGGTAGCGTTTCACGTATGAAGAGTGTCCTGTAAGGCCCCAGGAGCCTTTTGTATAGATTTCACCACGCAGGGCCAGATCAACGTTATCATTTATCGCGAAATAGTATCCACCGTCGCGAAGGTAGAAACCGCGGTTATAATCTTCACCGAAAGTCGGGACAATCACGCCGCTTGAATAATCTTTCGTGAAAGGGAAGAACCCGAATGGGAGGGCCAGGGGGAGGGGAACATCCGCAAGAACCATATAAACGGGTCCGGTCACGATATTCTTTTTTGGCACCATTTTGCCTCGGGTCACATTGAAATAGAAATGCGGATGCTCATGGTCGTCGCAGGTGGTGTACTTACCATTTTCCACGAAGAACGACCCATCCTCCATTTTCTTTGAAGCGGCGCTGGTGAGGTATCCTTCCCCCTGCTCGGTAATTACGTTGGTGATGAACCCTCGTTCAGTCTTGAAGTTATATGTCATCTCCTTCGATTCATACTCATCACCACCATCGGAAAACACCGGATTTCCGGCGAGATTGCCGGTAGAATCGACTCTACCCATAGCGTGGACAGTGGAATTGTCGAGGTTCATCTGAATCTCCTGAGCGTTGAGTTTAAACTGTCCGTATTCCACCTTGCTGTCTCCGTACAGATAGGCGTTGTTCTGTCCGATCATGACCAGGGAATCGGTGGCGTCAAACTGAACGGCGGCATCAAGGTCTACTTTGTTGCGGTTTATACGCGAGATAGTCGAGCGAGAAGAATCCCGTGGAATCGGGGCGGAACGTCGCGCACTGTAGGCGCGTTCTTCCAGGGAATCCACCGGAGCGATTATAGAATCTGTGACTGAAAGGGTGGAATCATAGCCAAAGAAAAGAGTGTCGTTGAAAAGAGATGCTTCATCAATATCAATGGAGAGGGAATCAACCGGCACAAAGCGGTTTTCGCCCACCGAATCAACGGGGACGGAAGAGCGAGAGGCAATGCGATGCTTAGGCATTGCGGCCTGCTGCGCGATAGCGACGCCGATAGAAGCCAGCGCCGAAATATATAAAAGAGTACGCCTCAAAGATGGCAGATTAAGTTCGGATTATGAAATAGAAAAAGGGTTTTGAGGAGAAATCAGGAAAAGAGGGCGTGGAGGTCAAGGAATCGGCGGAGGGAATCCTCGCCGAAAGTCTCCATCTGCCTTATCACCTTTTCAAGCGGTTTCCTCTCCGAAAGGCTTCCCGATTTGGAAAAGAATTTATCGGCATAGCAGATAAGTTTCTCTTCCAGGGAAACGGGACACATATCCCGATGAGGGAGGGGGAGATTTTGCCTGACAATATCCTGCACAGTGAGTCCGGATCCGGTGTGTCGTTCGCATACGAGAGCATGTCGGGGCAATCCTGCCATCTCAAGCAAACGTCTACCTTCCACTCCATGGCAAATATAGGGGAGAGAACCGTGGCAATGGATAGCCGGGGCATCGCAGGCAATGACGCCAATGTCATGGAGCATGGCGGCATCGCAGACAAACTGACGGTCAACGTCAAGGTCTTTGTTATCGGCAATCTCCAGCGCCAGCTCCGCCACACATCCCGAGTGGGTCAGGACAGTGGGGAGAAGCGGGTCGTCCGGGGAATACCAACGGGAGAATATATCCCGCACAAAAGGGGAAGGAGGCATCATTCTATAATCTCACACCATCCGTGAGTGTCAGGTTCCTCTCCATATTGGATTGCACGAATCTTGTTGTAGAGGGCTGTAGTGACGGGTCCGGCCACACCTTCGGGAGAGATTACGTATTTATCTCCGGTGTCGAGGTCGTCGATTTCAGAAACGGGAGAGCAGACGGCAGCCGTGCCGCAGGCAGCGATTTCCTCGAAAGAAGAAAGCTCCTCGAGAGGGACATGACGCTCCTCCACTTCCAGGCCCATATCACGGGCAAGCTGTCGGAGGCTCTTGTTTGTGATGGAGGGAAGAATCGACTCGGAAGCCGGGGTGATGTATTTATTATCCTTTATACCAAAGAAGTTAGCTGCGCCACATTCGTCGATATATTTTTTCTCCTTAGGGTCGAGATAGAGCATGACTGAATAACCCAGTTCATGAGCTTTCTCGCCGGCCACCAGAGAAGCGCCGTAGTTACCACCAGCCTTTATCGAACCGGTGCCTTTGGGAGCAACGCGGTCATATTCACGACTGATGCAGACCTTAGTTGGCTTGAAACCCTCCTTGAAGTAAGGTCCTACCGGGGTCACGAGCATAATTACGAGATATTCGGAAGCCGGGCTTACGCCGACACGGGGAGAGATTCCGATTTCAAGAGGACGGATATAGAGAGAAGCACCGGTTCCGTAGGGAGGCACGAAGCGCTCATTGAGCTTGACGACCTTTCTGACCATCTCACAGAAGAGCTCCTCGGGCATAGGCTGCATCTTCAGCCCCTCGGCTGAGCGGATGAATCGGCGTGCATTCTCATCCATTCTGAAGACGCGCACTTTGCCATCTTTTCCGCGGAAAGCCTTGAGACCCTCGAACGACTCCTGTCCGTAGTGGAGGCAGGAAGCTGCGATATGGAGGGGAATAAACTCGGAGTCAGACACCTCGATGTCTCCCCATTTACCATCCTTATAAGTACACCTCACGTTGAAGTCAGTCTTAATGTAGCTGAACGAGAGGTTGCTCCAATCGATTTGTGGCTCTTTCATATAAGCTTGCTGTGATGTTAAGAATTCGAAACAATAAAAAGGTTGCAGTCCGAGATGCTCAGACAGCGACTTTGCATGTGTACTGTCCGGCTTTTACGATGTAGACCCCATGCGCCGGGAGCATTAGACGGGAAGCTCCGGCCGGGAGATTAGTCTCAGAGACGACTCTGCCGAGGATAGTGAAGACCTTGATCTGGACCGGGGAAGCCGCAGAGACGATAATAGCAGCCCCGTTGACTGAGATTTCGACATCCGACTCCTTGACAACGCTTTTACCTCCGGCGCGCATCTCCTGAGAGACCGTCTCCCATCCTTTGGGCAGCACGTCAGCAGCCGAGGCTGTTGAGGCAGCCGAGGCGGCAATCAAAAGAGATATGACGAGGCTTCGCACCATAAGCGGGAATGCACAAAAAGTTGTTTGGGGTGTAAAATTACAAAAAAAAATGGGAAAACAGAAGTTTTCCCATTTAAAATTATCTAACGGTTGGTTAAGACCGTAAAAAGAGGTGAGAAATAGGGTATTACTTACCTTCTTTCTGCATCTGCTCCTTGAGGGCCTGGAGAGCACCGAGGTCGCCGAGAGTAGTTTTCTCGATAGCGGGTGCTGCAGCCTGCTCCTCTTCGCGGCGCTGCTTTTTGGGAGCTGTGCGCTGCTGCTGGCGAGCTTCAGCCTTATTAGCGTCTTCAGCAATGCGGCTGTGAGAAAGAATGATTCTCTTGCTGTCTTTGTTAAACTCGATAACCTTGAAGTTGAGCTTCTCGTCAAGCTTAGCCTGAGAGCCGTCTTCCTTCACGAGGTGCTTGGGAGTTGCGAAGCCCTCAACGCCATATTCAAGCGCGATGACAGCACCCTTGTCCATAACCTCGGTGATAGTACCTTCGTGGATTGAACCCACGGTGAAGATAGTCTCGAAAACATCCCAGGGGTTCTCCTCGAGCTGCTTGTGGCCAAGAGAGAGACGACGGTTGCCCTTGTCGATTTCAAGTACCTGCACCTCGATGTCGTTTCCGACCTGAGTGAACTCAGAGGGGTGTTTGATTTTCTTGGTCCAAGAAAGGTCAGAGATGTGGATGAGGCCGTCAACACCCTCCTCGATTTCAACGAACACGCCGAAGTTTGTGAAGTTGCGAACTTTGGCAGTGTGGCGAGAACCGATGGCGTATTTCTCCTCGATATTCTCCCAGGGATCTTTCTTAAGCTGCTTGATGCCGAGCGACATCTTGCGGTCGTCGCGGTCGAGAGTGAGGACAACAGCCTCTACCTCGTCGCCCACCTTGAGGAAGTCCTGAGCGCTGCGGAGGTGCTGGCTCCAAGACATCTCTGAAACGTGGATAAGACCTTCCACGCCGGGCTGTACTTCAACGAAAGCACCGTAGTCAGCCATAACGACTACGCGGCCTTTGATGTGGTCGCCGACCTTGATAGACTGGTCAAGAGCATCCCAGGGATGGGGAAGGAGCTGCTTGACGCCGAGAGCGATACGCTTCTTCTCGTTGTCGAAGTCGAGGATAACGACCTTAATATCCTGGTCGAGCTCAACAACCTCGCGGGGATCGGAAACGCGGCCCCAAGAGAGGTCAGTGATGTGAACGAGACCGTCAACACCGCCGAGGTCGACAAACACACCATAAGGAGTGATGTTCTTAACCTTACCTTCGAGCACCTGACCTTTTTCGAGTTTGGAGATGATTTCACGCTTCTGTGCCTCAAGCTCAGCCTCGATGAGGGCTTTGTGAGAAACAACCACGTTCTTATATTCCTGGTTGATTTTAACAACCTTGAATTCCATAGTCTTGTCGACGAAGACATCATAGTCGCGGATGGGGCGAACGTCGATCTGAGAACCGGGGAGGAAGGCTTCGATGCCGAAGACATCGACAATCATGCCGCCCTTGGTGCGAGATTTAACGTAGCCTTTGATAATCTCGTCGTTTTCGAGAGCCTGGTTGACACGATCCCAGCTGCGAGTCTGGCACGCCTTCTTGTGAGAGAGGCGGAGCTGACCGTTCTTGTCTTCAAGAGCCTCGATGAACACCTCTACTTCGTCGCCAACCTTGAGGTCGGGGTTGTAGCGGAATTCGGAAACAGGGATGATGGCGTCAGATTTCATGCCGATGTCGACACGCACCTCACGTTTAGTGATAGATTTCACAACGCCGGTCACCACTTCGTTGTCTTTAGCTGTCTTAAGAGACTCGTCGTAGGTGTTTACAAGCTCCTCGCGGCTCTTCGAACCAGCTGTTTCGCCGTTTGCATAGGCATCCCAATCGAAATCTTCAATCGGGGTTTGAACTTTTGATTCAGTCATTAAAAGTTAATAAATAGGTTTAAAATTCTCTATCTCGCAGGGAGAAACCCGTACGAGCGGTGCAAAGGTAGTAATAAAAAATGAAAAATGAAAAAGGAAAAATGAAAATGAGGGTTAAAAAAATGAAAATTGAAAAATGAAAAAGGAAAAAGGAAGGGTAAGGTTGAATTGTTTGGTGAAATTTATGGTTTTCAATAAAAAAGATGCTCGCTCAGAGAACCAGCATCTGCGTTTCGCGGGAAAGCATGTCAAGATGCTCCTATAGTAATGAAAAATGAAAAATGAAAAATAAAAATGAAAAAGGAAAAATAAAAATGAAAAAGGAAAAAGGAAAATTGAAAAATGAAAAATGAGAAATGAAAATTAAGTATTATTTTAGGTTATGGGCTCGAGGCTCAAGCCTTTTTCATTTTTCATTTTTCATTTTTCGATTTTCATTTTTTAGAGAGCCAGCATCTGTGTTTCGCGGGAAAGCATTTCAAGATACTCCTCGCGGTCATCCTCGACCATAGCGTCAAACTGAGCGGCGCCGATAGGTATGCGCTCCTCGCGCTCATGCCACCAGGCGCCGAATCTTCTGCCGATCCAGCGGAGCTCAAGTTCCGCATAACGGTCGAAAGCCTCCGTGAAGACCTTTTCCGCCTCCGGTATTTCTTCCGAGGCAAGCGCTTTGTCAAGATAAGGACGTGGCATTATCTGTCCGCCGACATCCACCCAACTTTCAGCTTCTTCGCCGTCGGAGCGGGGAAATTTATGGTTCGGAAGAGTAAGGGAGAGGTATTTGAAGATAGCGGCCGTATATAGAGTCTTGGCCCTTTCGAGAGCAGCGCGTGTGAATTTCATTCCCTTATGGCGAACGTAAAGATCATCGTCAGCAGGATGAGCAAGCAGGGAGGTTATCGTGTCGATCGCCTTGAGCATAGCGTCAACAGTGAAAGGATTGAGCACATTGAAGATAATCCGGTCGTTAAGGGGGAGTTTCCTTTTAAGCCTGCGGTCGCGCGTAGGCCACTTCTTTTCATCGCGCATCAGACCGCAGGAGCGGAGCATAGCTCCAGGGACAACCACGGTGGCCCCCCTTTCATCCCCGAAGAGATAAGAGAAAGGGAAGGAAGAAGAATCAGGATGGGTCTTGTGCGAGCCCATTACCATCGTGAATGCCCCTATTTTTGCTCCGAACATAATGTAAGCACCTGAGGAAGTCTTTACACCGCGTTCAAGCACGCCCCAGTGGACAGGGCCGAGCTTATACATGTGATTGCTCTGGTTGGTAGCCGATCCGGCATTCATGAAAGAAGTCTGGCATCCAATGAGGAGGGTAGCCTTGTGCATACTCACGGTATACGGCCCGGCAAGCAAGGCACAGGCCTCACCGTTTTCGAAAGAACAATTCGCGAAGAAAAGAGAATCATGGGCCGTGAAACCTTTTTCGAGAGAGACACCTTGCCCGACGTAACAATTACGGAGAATCACCCCTGCATCGACCTTACCGTCTTCAATGATGAAATTTTCGGCATCCACCCCGCCCCCCACAAAGGTGAACTCCCGGCCCGCAACGGCATTGTTCAGAATCGCACCATTACGGAGGGCAGAGGCGCCCTCTATACGAACCCGCGGACCGACACTGACATTGGAGAGGAGACCACAGTCGATAATGACCGCACCCTCACCAATTTCAAGAGGCACCGCTTTGGAGTCGAGAAACTCCGCGAGCCCCGGCTTGAGATTATTCTCCACCCATTTCGGCACACGCGCCATGAGAGTGGCAATCTGAGAAGAGAGTCCGGGATAGATATAGACGGGACGCGCCCCAGTTTCGTCAAGAGCAGCGACAGCCACTCCGACACCGCACGCTTCCTCCCGGCCGAAGCGAATCCGGCCGACATTCTCCACGCGCGCATTTTTTCTGACGGTGCAATTATAAATCCCGCCGGGGATATTGCGTAATATGGCACCCTCCTCGACGGAGACATCATCGCCGAAATGGACGTTGTTGATGCAATTTAGGTCAACCCCCGGAGAAAACCGGACGGTCTGCCAATTGTCGGCCGAGCACCCCTGCTTCTTCAGTTGGCGGATTTCCCACCACAGGAGAAGTCTCGGGATGTTGTTGTCAGAGGTCGGAGTCTGAGGGGGTGTCTGAGATGGAGTCATCATCGTCATATTTTTGGAAGAGAAAATCATTATAAGGGAAACGCTCCGTGTGGATTTCCTTAGCCTTCTGATATAGCATATCCTTCAGAGCGTCGATGTTTATGCGCTCTTTAGCCGAGATAAAGACGCAATTGTTGGCCATTCGCCCCATCCAAGTCTCACGAAACTCATCAAGGGAAATGTTCTCGCGGGTAGAGGGGGTCAGGTCGTCAGGATCCTTTGGGGTATAGGAGAAAGCATCGATTTTGTTGAAGACCATAATCACCGGCTTCGCCTGAGCGCCGCAGACATCGAGGAGAGTCTTGTTGACCACCTCTATCTGCTCTTCGAAACCGGGATGAGAGACGTCGACCACATGGACGAGGATATCCGCCTCACGCACCTCATCGAGGGTAGACTTGAACGAATCCACAAGGTGAGTAGGGAGCTTCCGGATGAATCCCACAGTGTCAGTAAGGAGGAAAGGGAGATTATCGATGATAACCTTCCTCACGGTAGTGTCGAGGGTTGCGAAGAGCTTGTTTTCCGCAAAGACCTCACTTTTACTCAGGAGGTTCATGAGGGTTGATTTTCCGACGTTGGTATATCCGACGAGGGCAATCCTGGTCAACTTTCCACGGTTTTTCCTCTGTATGCTCTTCTGGCGGTCGATATGCTGGAGCTCATTCTTGAGGCGGGAAATCTTATCAAGGATTATTCGGCGGTCAGTCTCGATCTGAGTTTCACCCGGACCACGCATACCGATACCACCGCGCTGTCTTTCGAGGTGAGTCCACATTCTTGTCAGCCTGGGGAGCAGATATTGATACTGAGCCAGCTCGACCTGAGTGCGAGCAGTAGCTGTCTGGGCACGTTTAGCAAAAATGTCCAGGATAAGACTTGTACGGTCAAGAATCTTGACCTTAAGTTCCCTCTCGATATTCGCGACCTGCTTGGGGGAGAGGTCGTCGTCAAAAATGACGAGGCCGATGTCATTGTCTTCGATATACTGTCTGATCTCCTCCAGTTTCCCTTTTCCGACGTAAGTGCGAGGGTTCGGGTAGTCGAGTTTCTGGATGAAACGTTTTTCCGGTTCGGCGCCGGCAGTTCTTGCGAGGAAGTCGAGTTCGTCGAGATATTCCTTGACCTTCGCCTCGTTTTGCCGGAGGGTTACGAGGCCAACGAGGACCGTACGCTCATTAGCCTCCTTATTAATTATGTTGTCTTCAATCATCAGTCGGGGTTATATAAAAGAAGTTTTACCAACTTCAAAGCGATAGGGGAACATTCCCCAAAGATAAAAACGGAAAAAGCAGGGGTATTGTTGAAAAAACGCCGGAGAGCGGGAGGCAAATGGTGACGCCTCCGGCTCTCCGGGGAATATAAGGAAGAGAGAAAAGTCGGAATTATTTCTTGACCTTGTTATATCGAGCGTTAAGACCTTCGATGACCTCATTGGTAATGTCGAGGGCCGGATCGATATACATGGTAGAAGCCTTGATGAAAATAGCGTCGTATCCTTTCTTGGCGTTATATTCCTTGATGAAAGATTCTATGGAATCGTTGACAGCTTTGGAACCGTTGAGGACAGCGTTCTCATACGTTTTCTGGAGGGAAGCGAGGGAACGTTCGGCAGATGTCCTCATATTGTTGAGCTTCTGCTCGTCAGCGCGATAGTCAGCTTCGGAGAGGTATTGGTTAGACTGCATCTTCTTCTGCATATTTGCAGCCTGAGCCTGGAGTGAGTTTTCATGGCGCTTGGCCTCGCTCTCCATATTGTTCTGCATACGGAGCATTTCCTCAGTGTAGTCTTTGCTGAGATGGTAGTTTTTTAGGATAGAGTCAGAATCGACATACCTGTAGTTAGGGAGTTCGTGAGCCGGCTTGTCAGATTTTTTAGCAGAAGCCTGAGCAGCGGCGGGAGCTGTCTTTTTGTCGGCATTGTCGGCGCAAGAGGCAGCCGAGAAAGAAAGGCAGCAAGCCAAGGCTAAAGCCGAGGCACTGAATAAATTCATTTTCATTTATAGATAAAGTTATTGATGTTCAGAAGAATGTCGGGTTTCTTTCCCCCTGTCGGCAGCAGCGTGCGGTTTTATTCCCCGGCAGGCGTGACCCTGAAGGAAAGAATGGGCAGGGGAGAAAATAACCCTTACAGAAAGCAAAAGTAATGCTAATCCGAGAAAGAGAAGCACTAATAACGTTAATTTCACTTTTTTAAAGTTAATTTAACAGATTTATATCAGACATCGGGGAGCTATATTTCAAGCCCGAAGCGCCAAGAGGTCCGGAAAGGAGAGAAGGGAGGGTCAAATTGCAAATTCCGACGGAAAAGCGGCTGTCAACCCGAGCGCAAAATTATGAAAAAAAGAAGAAACTAAAAAATATTGATATTGAATGTTTGTTAAAAAAGGGAAAAGAGAAACGGGAGAGCAGATTTACGGCAGGGAAGGGGAAGCATTAACAGGATGGTCCGGGGGGGAGGAGGAGACGGAGGTTGACAAAATTTTTTGGTAGGATGGAAAATTATTATTACTTTTGGGGAGTGTAACCCAACGGCGCGGATTGAAAAGAGTTGATTTGCGCTTGATAGCATGACATAAATAAATCAGAACCATAAAAACGAAAGAAAAATGGAAGTTAAAGACCTGAAACCTGCCCTTGTTTGGCAGTGTTTTGACGAAATCACGAAAGTGCCCCGTCCTTCCTGCCATGAAGAGCAGATAAAAGCATATCTACTTGACTTCGCCAAGAAGCATGGAATCGAAGCCAAGAGCGACAAGGTAGGAAACGTCGTAATGTATAAACCGGCAACCAAAGGTCATGAGCACGCACCTACCGTAATCCTTCAGGCACATCAGGACATGGTGGCGGAGAAGAATGGGGGAGTGGAGCACGACTTCCTGAAAGATCCTATCCAGACCTACATCGACGGCGATTGGGTCAAGGCTAAGGGGACAACCTTAGGAGCCGACAACGGTATCGGGATGGCGGCAGCATTGGCTGTCATGGCAGACGACACTCTCGAGCACGGGCCGGTAGAGGCACTCTTCACCATGAACGAGGAAATCGGTCTGGAAGGGGCGCAGAACCTTGACCGTGGCATGCTCAACGGAGAGATACTCGTGAACCTTGACTCAGAGGATGACGGCGAGATATTCATCGGATGCGCCGGCGGAATAGACACGACAGCAGTGTTTGAATACAACCGCAGTTTCTCCCCCGAAAATTTTACCTATTATAAGGTAAAGGTAAGCGGACTGCTCGGGGGACACAGTGGCGGAGACATACATCTGGGGAGAGCCAACGCCAATATCCTTCTGGCACGCTTCATCTGGAACTGTTCTCAGAAATGGGACATCGAAGTCAGCAGTATTCACGGAGGGAATCTTCGCAACGCCATAGCCCGGGAGGCGGAGGCAGTGTTCGGTATCCATAACGATCACAAAGGAAAGGTAGAGAAATATCTTGCTTCCTACGCTGAAGAAATCAAGGCAGAATATGCCGGTATAGAGCCCGGTCTGAAGGTAGAGATAGAGAATGTGGCGCGTCCGGAATATTGCATTGATTCAAAGACATCCCTGGCAATGGTAAGAGCACTTTACTCAGCCCCCCACGGAGTGGTGTCGATGAGCCATGACATCGAGGGTCTCGTAGAGACATCCACCAACCTTGCCGCAGTCAAGATGGAAGGCGACAATAAGATAAAGGTGACCACCTCACAGCGCTCAAGCGTAGAATCAAGAAAATATGACATTGCCGGAAGAGTAGAGGCACACTTCCAGCTTGCAGGGGCCAAGGTGACCCACACGGACGGTTATCCCGGTTGGGCACCTGACATGAATTCGAAGATCATGAAGATATCCGCAGAAGCCTATGAGGAATTGTTCGGGGTTAAACCGGCAATCAAGGCAATCCACGCCGGCCTGGAATGTGGTTTCTTCCGCGCCAAATATCCGGAACTTGACATGGTCAGCATAGGCCCGACAATGACGGGAGTTCATTCACCGGATGAGAAACTGTTGATACCCACAGTAGATAAATTCTGGCAGCATCTCTGCCTTATGCTCAAAAAAGTGGCGGAATCATGACCCGCCTTCTGACAGTTATAGTGCTCCTTGCGACGGGTTGTATGGCAATAAGTTTTATGGCCCGCTCGCAGGAGCAGACTGCCAAGAAGGAACTCTCCGTGCTTGAGCAGATCATCAGCTATGATGACACGTCAGACAACGGCTGGAAAACAGAGGCGGACTCTCTGGTTAAGATTGACGGGAAAGACCGATACAACGGTTTGACCGATACAGACTTTCAGAGAGTGGCCGAAGAGCTTGGAGTAGAAGTTGCAGCAATAAAGGCGGTGGTCTTGATAGAGGCGGGGAGCCAGATGAAGGGTTTTTGGGGTCCGGGTGTGCCGGTCATAAATTTCGATCCTTCGATGTATGCACGTTTTCGAGCTAAAGCGGCAGACAAGAGCGGCGACAAAAATGCCAAGGTGCCCGGCGGACTGAAAGGTTACGGTTTGAAAGAATGGACCCAGTTGACCCACGCGAGGCGAGTGAACCGCCAGGGAGCAGATATGGGTACGTTCTGGGGAATGTTTCAGATCGGAGGTTTCAACTACCGTCAGTGTGGTTGCGCCACAGTGGAGGAGTTTGTAGAGCGGATGAGTTATTCCGATTTCGAACAGCTTGAACTCTTTGCGGCGTTTATAACCGCCGGAGGAATGCTGACAGATCTTAAAAATAAGAACTGGGCGGCCTTTTCAAGAAAATACAATGGACCGAGCTATGCCAAGCGAGGCTACCACACTCGAATGGCCGCCGCCTACCGGAAGTATTGCGGAGGGGAGAAATAATGAGATAAGGGAAATTAAAATTTATTATCATGAAGATTACAGAATTGGAGCCCAAATTGATTTGGGAATGTTTTGATGAGATAACAAAAGTGCCGCGTCCGACACATCATCTTGACAAGATGCGGGAATTTCTCGTGGATTGGGCCGGAAGACACGGAATAGAGGTAGCGACCGACGAGGTCGGGAATGTACTTATGCGCAAACCGGCGACCCCCGGGCATGAAAATGCGCCAACGGTCGTGCTCCAAGGACATCAGGATATGGTGGCAGAGAAAAGGGGAGACAAAGTACACGACTTCCTCAACGACCCGATCACCACCATCGTAGACGGAGACTGGGTAAAGGCCGACGGGACGACCTTAGGAGCAGATAATGGTTTGGGGTGTGCGGCAGGGATGGCTGTCCTTATGGACAAGACTCTCGTACATGGTCCAATAGAATGTTTGTTCACCGTTGATGAGGAGCAGGGACTTATCGGAGCCAACGGCCTTCAGCCCGGATTTGTGAAAGGGACTATCCTTCTTAATCTTGACTCGGAGGAACATGGTTCTCTCGTGATAGGATGCGCCGGAGGAATGGTTGTGGATTGCAAGCTTCCCTACAAAGGGGTGGAGGCTCCTAAAGGGAAGGCATATTATAAGGTACACATCAATCATCTCAAAGGGGGGCATTCCGGCATGGAAATCAATCTTGGCCGAGGGAACGCCAATCAGCAGCTCTGTCGTTTCCTTTGGGAGAACCGCGACCGGTTCGGAATGGTCCTGGCCGCCATAGAAGGGGGCGGACTTGCCAATGCTATTCCGAGAGAAGCATGGGCAGTGGTCGGAATAGAGCCGTCGCAGAAGCAGGAATTTGAAGAGGAGGTAAAGAAATTCTCAGATATGCTCCATGCTGAATTCCTGCTTGCGGAAGGGAAAGATTTCACCTTCGACTGTGAGCCGGCGGAGGCACCGGCGGAGGCTATGGACGCGATGTTGGCAGACCGTCTCATTGCAGCGATGTTCAGTTGTCCGAATGGAGTGCAAGGTATGTCGAACGCCGTCGAGGGTCTGGTAGAGACATCCTGTAATCTTGCTTCCGTGAAAAAGGAAGATGGAGAGATAAAGGTGACCGCACATGTCCGTTCTTCAGTGGATTCACGTAGGGACGAACTGGCCGACCGTATCAAGGCACTTTTCATGATGGCCGGAGCGACAGTGGAATTCTCCAACGGATATGTGGGCTGGGCACCTAATCCGGAATCGAGAGTGCTTAATGTAGCCGTGGAGAGTTTTGAGAAACTTTTCGGCAAGAAGCCGAAGGTTGAGGCATTGCACGCGGGGCTCGAGTGTGGTCTTTTCCTGGAGAAGATGCCCGGGATGGATATGATTTCGTTCGGTCCGACGCTTAAGGATATCCATTCCCCGAGCGAGAAGGCCAACATCCCATCAGTGCAGGCATTCTGGAAATTCCTCTGCGATATACTGGAGACACTGGCCAATGAAGTTGTTTAAACTTTTTACGGGCTTGTTTATTTTTATAAGGATTTCTTTAAAAAGGAGACCTCTTTGCCCGTCTTCAGCCATCTTTCGGGGTGCTTTTTCATCTCTCATCGGTCGTTTAGCTCGCTAAACTTCCTCTTCGAGCTAAAAAATCATCTCCGAAATCTGACTAAATCCTGACAAAGAAAAAGTTTAAACAACTTCTGTTAAAGATTGATACCAATGTTAAAGATTGATACAGGTAAGGACTAATATTAAAATTATAAGCCGGGATGCTGAGGAAATCAGCATCCCGGCTTATGATTTTAAAGGGGATGGGGCCGGAGTGAACAAAATCGGGAGGAGGTAGTTAATACTATAGATACTACACAAGTATGCAAATATAAACCAGGATAAACAGAAACAGTATGTTAGGATACCTCTCGATTGGAGTTTTCATAGACGGTGGCTATTACGCAAAGGTGAACCGAGCTTTGAAGGCGACCGAAAGTTCGATAATCAGAGTCAGATCACTATTTGATTTCATCAGTTCTCGACTTGCCGAAACGGAAGGAGTGGACCCGGGGAACTGCCAGATAACTGAGGCACATTATTTCCGAGGTCGGTTCCGCGTTAAGGAGGCTTATGACAAGCACCTGCTCTATAATGAACGCAAATTTGAGGACACTCTGATAGAAAACGACGTTATTTTCCATTACAAGCATCTCCGGGAAATTGAGAAAGATGGCGAGACGCAAGTGATTGAAAAGGGTATAGACGTATGGTTTGCGCTTGAGGCCTATGAGCTTGCCACGTTCAGGAAATTCGATTATGTCGTTCTCATCACGGGAGACGCAGACCATGAGATGCTCGTCAGGAAATTGAAGGCGTTGAAGATAAAGACAGTCTTGCTGACGTGGAATCTTGCCAATGTGGAGGCTACTTCGCCGCTGCTGAGGGAAGAGGCGGGGCATCATTGGGAACTGAGTCATCTCCTGAAGGAGGAGCCGGAGCTGAAGAAGAGCCTACTTTACAAACTGCGAGATTCAGCACTGAATCCGCTTGGAGATGAATTTTGATTATTCCCCATTTCGGGAGGAGACAGAAGTGCAGAAAAAACTTCATTGAATGTAAACCCTTATAAAGAGATTTATTATGAAAATCATTAAGATGCTGTCGATGGTGGCAGTCGTGCTGCTTATGGCAGCGTGTGGTTCAAACGGAGCCCAGAGTGTGGAGCAGAAAATCAAAGAAGGAAGTCAGCTTACTGAGGCAGACTATACTGTCATGATAGAGTATTGTGGCAACTTTGCCAAAGAAGCGCAGGTGATCCAAGATAAGATCAACGCTTTGCCGGCAGACAATGCGCAGCAAGGCTCACTTGAAGATCAAATGGCCAGTCTTGCCGACAAGTATCCCTACATAGGAACGTTCGGCCAAAAGCTTACAAACGCCACAAAAGAGGAGGTAGGAGAGAAGAATGTCGAGCTGATGGAGAAATATTCCTCCTTGACATGGTTTATAGCGCCGGATTGGGCTATAGGTAACTCAGCACTGAACAATGTGGATGGTTTTGTTGAAGAGATGCCCTCGACCGATTCGACAGGAGTGATTTCAACCGGCGACGGTGTGGCTGTAGGAAAATAATGAGGATTTCGTTATGATCCGGAGGTAGCGTCGTGCTACTTCAAGTGTTAAAAAGGGTGGTTCATCATATGTTTTACAACACATAATGGACCATCCTTATTTTATTGAAAATAGCAAATTGATAGCTATTTTTAGGTATATTGGGCTGTTTGGATGAAATTGGGTGAAAAATTATCCAAAATGAAAGGAAGTGGGGATGAGGAGAGAAAAGGTCATGAGGAATAGGATTTGGAAGTAAAGGATAAAAGGTGTAATTTTGCACCAACGATAGGAAACAGGGAAAGAAATACTAACTGACCTAAACATATTGAGACCATTCCGGGTATCCGCCGCAGTGTGGTGAAATCAATACCATGAATAACAACAATTGACGAAAGCGTCAATGAAGAAGAATACTAAGACCTGAAAAGCAGAAAAGCGAATATTATTAGTTGAAGTGATTGAATATATATACGACCTTAAAATTAAAACTGAAAGACTCATCAACCTCGCAGGGATGCGACCACAGCTGCGGCGGAACGGAATGTAGTTTTTTTTATTATCAGAGTCCTGACGGAATATTTAACTAATTAATTCATTGCATAGAAAATAGATACCGTAAAAAAGGCTGCCCCGAGAGGCAGCCTTTAGATTTGCGGATTACTCACCTTTCATATAGTGGTGGTAGCCGTTGAGCTTTTTCCAGGCTCCGCGGGTGAAGTCAGGCACTTCGACGGGAGCGGAATTGTTTTCAATAGATATTCTGGAAAGCTCCCCGATAGCCGACCATTCAGCTGCGTCGTAGACATCCTGGTCGAGGGGAAGACCGTTTAGCAGACAGTAGACAAGCCGATAATCCATGATATAGTCCATTCCACCGTGTCCACCCACTTTCTTTGCCACCTCTTCTATTTCCGCCTGGATGGGATGTTTATATTTCTCCATCAGAGCCTCTTTAACATCATCGGGCACAAAAGTGTGAGCGTTTAGATCCTCATGGTCAGGAACCCCTTCAATAATTGAGGCATCGCGGAATGAATATCCCTCCTTCATATATTTATTGGCGAATCCGTCAGTGCCGGTGAGCTGATACATCCGGGAGTAAGGACGGGGATTCATAACGTCGTGCTGGATGTGCATTGTCTGACCGTTCTCCGTCTGAATCATCGACATCGTGTGGTCTCCGTTTTTGAAATCGGAGGAATCACGGCCGAGAATATTTTTCACGTGTTTCGGTCCGGTCAGAGGTCTGGAATCCATGGAAACAATATAGTTCATTTTGTTTCCACGATGAAGGTTTATGAGCTGAGCGGCGGGCCCCATGCCGTGTGTGGCATAGACGTCACCACGGTTTTTCTCATTGAAATCGAGGCGCCAGTTTCCTTCATAATGCTTCCAGAAATCTTCCAGATTATGGATATATGAGCCTTCTACGTGAAGGATGTCGCCGAATAGTCCTTTCTGAGCCATATTGAGAGTAGTGAGCTCGAAGAAATCATAGACGCAATTCTCAAGCATCATGCAATGTCTTTTGGTTTTCTCAGCAGTATCGACAAGCTGCCAGCACTCTTCAAGGTTCATGGCCGCCGGTACCTCCAGGGCCACGTGTTTGCCATGCTCCATAGCATACAGCGCCATAGGGACATGATTCACCCAGTCTGTGGCGATATATACGAGGTCGATGTCGGGACGCTCGCAAAGTTGTTTCCAGGCCTCCTCTCCAACATATTCGTCAGCAGCGGGCCGACCGGTCGATAAGAGTTTCTTCTGCGTTTTGTCGACACGATCCTGATATTTGTCGCATATGGCCTTTACAGAAGTGCGGTCGATGAGACCGAATCGGCGCACTGCATCGGGACCTCTCATGCCGAGACCGATGAAGCCGACACGCACAGAATCCATTGGAGCGGTGCGAAACCCGACAAGATCGGTTTGACCGTCAGGGCGCTGAGGCACTTTTGTCTTGATTATGCCTGAGTGCTTGCAGCGGTGGATTTGAGTTCCGTCCGGAGATTTCAGGTCAGACGTTGGGCAGGAATGTTCCTTTTCCTGCGCAAAACCTCCCAATCCAATGGATAGAGCCAGGAGGGCGGTAAAAAGTTTTTTCATTATGATTGGTGATTAAACAGGTTATTGTTCATTATCGGGGAGGGATTGGATGAAAGCGTTCATTTCCAACATATGTCGGTCGATGTCGTTGAGCAGCTCCATCTGTGCCAGTGTGCGCCGGAGGTTATGTTGCGGGTCTTCAATACGATAATACGTGTCGCCGTTGATATAATCTGTCAGAAACCTGACCGTCTGCATATAAGTCAGCATTTTTGCTCCGAAAGGTAGAAGCTGTTTCTCCTCCGGAGTAAGGAAAGACGCGGTGGAGATATATCCTCTGGCGAAATGTCGGAAAATATCCATGTTGAAGCTCACTTTAGACAGGTCAGGGTCATCCTCAGCTCCGTTGTTGGCAGCAGTACGCATGAAGTCGCCGAAGTCAGAGAGAACGAAACCGGGCATTGTCGTGTCGAGGTCTATCACACAAAGGGGAGTTTCATCCGAGTCAAAAAGGATATTGTTGAGTTTAGTGTCGCAGTGGGTGATTCGCTTTGGAAGTTTACCTTCGGCGAACAACCGGAACGGCAAAGTCATCTCCTCTTCGCGGGCGAGGAGGTTTGAGGAAATATGTTCCACAGATTTCGCCCTGCCGACAGGATTACTCTCAATGGCCTCTTTCAGCTGGCGGATGCGGAACGGAGTGTTATGGAAATCCGGAATAGATTCCTTGAGGGGAGGGGTATCCGGTAATGATAGAAGAGAATGAAACTCACCGAATGCCTTTCCTGTCAGTTCGGCCATGTGAGGGGTAATGGAGTCGAATGTACGGGCGTCCGGGATGTAGAGAGTCATCCTCCAGAAGTCACCGTCCGCCTCAGTATATAGTTTTCCGTCAAGGGCGGGAATGATAGTGAGAGTCTTGCGTGATAGATCAGGTATACCCTTTTTAGCGAGAGTTTTGCGGATATGGTCGGTCACGGAGGCGATATTGTCTTGAAGGAGCTCCACATCCTTGAAGACATTATGATTGATTCTCTGGAGCACATAGTCCGGCGCTTCCACCGGAGTTGTAGCGACTAAGAATGTGTCATTAATAAGGCCGTTACCGAGAGGAGAAACCTTATCCGGAACCCCTTTTATTTTGAATGAGGAGGCAATTTCCTTAATCTGTTTGATGTTCATGGAATGGTTAGTTTTAGGTGCAAAAATAGGGTAAATTTATCATCTATGCAACAGGGCGGGGGCAAAAGTGAGAAAATGTGGGAAGCTGTCTTACTGTCAAGCGCAGATTTTATCGGAATGGATATGCGATTATTCGGAACCGTTAATAAAATCTCAAAAATATCCGGAGGAGTGAGGGGAGGAGAGTAGGGTGGTGGAGAGGAATCCCTAATAGTTAAAAAGAGGGCCGGATGCAATATAAGGGAATCAAGACCGTTAAAACGAAAGAGAAAAGACTGAAAGAGGCGCATCACGAAGTTTTTTGCCCTCGTTCAGGGAACGGCAATGAGATTGCCGGAAAGTCTAACCTAATTGTAAAGAAAGGCTAACGCCGGCGCGCTTCTCACGAGTCCGGCGTGAGCTGCTATCGTTTTGATATGTGTGGAATAGTAGGATATATTGGTGATGGAAATGTTTATGATGTCCTTATAAAAGGTCTTCATCGCCTTGAATATAGAGGATATGACAGTGCCGGTATAGCATTGGTCAATCCTTCGGGAAAACTGAATGTTTACAAAGCCCGTGGAAAAGTCAGCAATCTCGAAGATTTTTGCAAAGGAAAAGAGCTTGAAGCAAAAGCAGGTATAGCCCATACCCGCTGGGCTACGCATGGAGAGCCGAGCGACTGCAACGCCCATCCCCATTTCAGCGAGGACGGAAACCTTGCCCTCGTGCATAACGGGACAATCGAAAATTACAAGGTTCTCAAGGACGCCCTGAGTCAGCATGGCTGCACATTTCATTCGGAGACCGATACGGAGGTTCTTGTGCAGTTAATAGAGTATATAAAGGTAAAGAATAACTGTAGCCTGCTTGACGCAGTGCGTGAGGCATTGAAGCAGGTCGTAGGAGCATATGCAATCGCCGTAGTGGAGAAAGACCATCCTGACCGCATCATCGCAGCGAGGAAGAGTTCGCCTCTCGTGATAGGCATCGGAGACAATGAGACTTTTCTGGCATCTGATGCCACGCCGTTTGTGGAATACACCAACGAGTGTGTCTATCTGAAGGATGAGGAAGTAGCGATAATCGAGAGGGGACAGCCCCTGAAGCTTGTAGACCTTGAGAATAAAGAGGCAAAGATTGATGTGACCACTCTTGAGATGAGTATCTCTCAACTTGAGAAAGGGGGATATCCGCACTTCATGCTCAAGGAGATATTCGAGCAGCCTTCCACATTGCAAGACTGTATCCGCGGGCGAGTAGTCAACGGAGGAAAGAAGATTATGATATCCGGAGTGTCGGACAACAAGGATAAATTTCTCAATGCCAAACGTATCCTTATTGTCGCTTGTGGCACCTCATGGCACGCCGCCCTTCTTGGTAAATATCTTATTCAGGATATGTGCCGCATCCCTGTGGAGGTAGAATATGCGAGCGAGTTCAGGTATTCCAATCCTGTGCTTGATGAGAGAGATATTGTGATAGCGATATCTCAGAGCGGAGAGACGGCCGACACTCTTGCTGCGATAAAGATAGCGAAGAGCATGGGAGCTTTCGTCTATGGCATCAGCAATGTGGTCGGCAGCTCCATACCACGCGAGACAGACAGCGGAACGTATATCCACGTCGGTCCTGAGATCGGTGTTGCCTCGACGAAGGCGTTTACCGGTCAGGTCATGGTTCTGACCATGCTTGCCCTTTCCATTGCGCAGCTGAAGGGGTCGATGAGCAAGGAGGAAATAACCGAAATAGGGAAGGCCATACTGAAGATACCGAAAGCCGTGGAGAAGGTATTGAAGCTCAACTCCAAGATAGAACGATTGTCGGCTATCTATACCTATGCAAGAAACTTCCTGTATCTTGGCAGAGGCTACAGTTATCCCGTGGCTCTTGAGGGGGCGCTCAAGCTGAAGGAGATTTCCTATATACATGCTGAGGGTTATCCGGCAGCCGAGATGAAGCATGGCCCGATAGCACTTATCGATGAGGAGATGCCGAGCGTCATCATCGCGCCCAACGACCATCTCTATGAGAAAATCGTCAACAACGTGCAGCAGGTAAAGGCTCGCGGAGGTTCGATTATTGCGATCGTGACAGAAGGGGACCCTGTGATTCATAACATAGCTGACCACGTACTTGAAGTTCCGGAAATGCCGGAATGTCTCACTCCGATCATCACCAGCATACCGCTTCAGCTGTTGAGTTATTATATAGCGATCAACAAAGGAAAGAATGTAGACATGCCGCGCAATCTTGCGAAATCGGTGACTGTGGAGTAAAAACCGACGAGAATAAAAGGAAAAAAGCGGGGAGCGGATATAAAAATCGCTCCCCGTTGATATTACTGAAACTCAAAAAGTTGGTATTGATTTCTCAGGATATTGACTGTAATTCCTGAAATTTTTTTTAAAAAAAGTTGCGAAAAAATTTGGAGTGTGAGAAAAAAGCAGTAACTTTGCAGTCGAATTTCGGTTCGGGCTTACGAAACCGGTAATTCAGATGCCTCTTTAGCTCAGTTGGCCAGAGCACGTGATTTGTAATCTCGGGGTCGTTGGTTCGAATCCGACAAGAGGCTCAAAAGTAGGGCGAATACCAGAGTGGCCAAATGGGGCAGACTGTAAATCTGCTGGCTTATGCCTTCGGTGGTTCGAATCCATCTTCGCCCACAAAGAAAAAACGGTGTTAACCGGAGTGAATGCGGAAGTAGCTCAGTTGGTAGAGCATTAGCCTTCCAAGCTAAGGGTCGCGAGTTCGAACCTCGTCTTCCGCTCCAGTTGCCCATGTAGCTCAGGGGTAGAGCACTTCCTTGGTAAGGAAGAGGTCGCGGGTTCAAATCCCGCCATTGGCTCCAGTCCTCTCTCGCTCGATACAGAGGAATAAAATCAACAATATAATACTAGCAAAACTTATGGCTAAAGAAAAATTCGAAAGAACCAAACCGCATGTAAACATCGGTACAATTGGTCACGTTGACCATGGCAAGACCACGCTTACTGCAGCCATCACAAAGGTGCTTGCTGAAAAAGGTCTTTCCGAACTCCGTTCATTCGATTCAATTGACAACGCTCCGGAAGAGAAAGAGCGTGGTATTACTATCAATACAGCTCACGTAGAGTATCAGACTGCAAACCGCCACTACGCACACGTAGACTGCCCGGGACACGCCGACTATGTAAAGAACATGGTAACAGGTGCTGCTCAGATGGACGGAGCTATCATCGTAGTAGCTGCAACTGATGGTCCGATGCCTCAGACTCGTGAGCACATCCTTCTCGCACGCCAGGTGAACGTTCCCCGTCTTGTAGTGTTCATGAACAAGTGTGACATGGTAGACGACGAGGAGATGCTTGAGCTCGTAGAGATGGATATGCGTGATCTTCTTTCACAGTATGATTACGATGGCGACGAGACTCCTATCATCCGCGGTTCTGCTCTTGGCGCACTTAACGGTGAGCCCGAGTGGGAAGAGAAGGTGATGGAACTCATGGATGCAGTTGACAACTGGATTCCGCTTCCTCCCCGTGATGTTGATAAACCATTCCTTATGCCTGTTGAGGACGTGTTCTCAATCACCGGTCGTGGTACAGTTGCTACCGGTCGTATCGAGGCAGGTCGCGTGAAAGTAGGTGACGAGGTTCAGATTCTCGGTCTTGGTGCTGACAAGAAGTCAGTTGTTACCGGTGTCGAGATGTTCCGTAAGATTCTTGACGAGGGCGAGGCTGGTGATAACGTAGGTCTTCTTCTCCGTGGTATCGATAAAGACGAAATCAAGCGCGGTATGGTAATCTGCCATCCGGGTCAGGTTAAGCCTCACGATCACTTCAAGGCTCAGGTTTATATCCTGAAGAAAGAGGAAGGTGGCCGTCACACTCCGTTCCACAACAAATATCGTCCTCAGTTCTACATCCGTACTCTTGACGTTACAGGTGAGATCACACTCCCCGAAGGTGTTGAGATGGTGATGCCGGGCGACAACGTTGAGATCGAAGTTAAGCTCATCACTCCGGTAGCATGTGATCAGGGTCTTCGTTTCGCAATCCGTGAGGGTGGCCGTACAGTAGGTTCAGGTCAGATTACTCAGGTGATCGACGACTAATTCGAAAGATTAGACAGACACAATAATAAAGTGGGCTTCGGCTTAGTTGGAGCCCACTTACTTACGGGAATAGCTCAGTCGGTAGAGCACTGGTCTCCAAAACCAGGTGTCGGGAGTTCGAGCCTCTCTTCCCGTGCCAATCAGATAAAATATGAAATTAATCAACGACATAAAGGAATCTTATAACGAATTGGTTTATAAGGTTTCTTGGCCAACTCAGAAACAATTGATCAACAGCTCGGTGCTGGTGTTGATTGCTTCCATCATCATCGCTGTGTTTATCTGGGCAGTGGATTTTGTTTTCGAGCATCTGATGGAACTCATCTACAGTATCAGTTTTTAAACTTCTAAAATTGTAGTTCAATGGCTGAAAATAGGAAACAATGGTACGTTCTGCGTGCCATTTCTGGCAAGGAGGCTAAAGTGAAGGAGGTTCTTGATGCAGCAATTAAGAATACGAATTTAGGCCAATATGTCTCACAGGTATTGATTCCTACAGAGAAAGTTTATTCCATGCGCAATGGCAAGAAGGTTGTCAAGGAGCGTAATCTCTATTCAGGGTATGTCTTTATTGAGGCGGAACTGACAGGCGAGGTTATATATGAACTCCGAAACACCACGAATGTCATTGACTTTTTGCGTGGACGCGCCAAGAATTCAGAGCCTGAATCTCTGAGAGAGTCTGAGGTGATGAGAATGCTTGGGGCAGCTGATGACCTCCGCACTCCACAGGAAGAGTCTCCGCTTGATTTTATTGAGGGAGAATCTGTGAAGGTAAATGACGGACCGTTCTCCGGTTTTGCCGGGGTAGTCCGGGAGGTAAATACTGAGAGGAAACGAATAAAGGTAGAAGTAAAGATCTTCGACCGTCCTACAGATTTGGAGTTGGAATATTCGCAGGTGGAGAGGGTTTGATCCTTTTGATGTTACGCGAAAGGAGAAGACAGGAACCATTTGCACAAACAATTTAAATTAAGAATCAACAATGGCTAAAGAAATTGCTGGACAGATCAAATTGCAGATAAAGGGTGGTGCGGCGAATCCGTCGCCTCCAGTGGGACCGGCACTCGGTTCCAAGGGCATCAATATCATGGAATTTTGCAAGCAATTCAACGCCCGTACCCAGGATAAGGCCGGAAAGATTCTTCCTGTTGTAATCACATACTACACGGATAAATCTTTCGACTTCATCGTAAAGACACCGCCGGTGGCTGTGCAGCTGAAAGAGGTTGCAAAACTGAAGAGCGGTAGTGCTCAGCCAAACCGTAACAAGGTGGCAGAGATCACATGGGATCAGGTGAAGACTATTGCAGAAGACAAGATGCCGGATTTGAACTGTTTTACTTTAGACTCGGCAATGCGCATGGTTGCCGGCACAGCGAGAAGCATGGGTATAACCGTTAAGGGAGCTTTTCCCGAAAACATCTAAAAATCTTCAAAAATGGGAAAACTGACAAAAAATCAAAAGTTGGCTTTGTCGAAGATTGAACCCGGGAAGGCTTATTCTCTCGCAGAGGCAACCGAGAAAGTCAAGGAAGTGACCTTCACTAAATTTGACTCATCATTCGACATTGACGTACGTCTTGGAGTAGACCCCCGTAAGGCAGACCAGATGGTTCGCGGCGTGGTGTCACTTCCCCACGGAACAGGTAAGCAGGTACGCGTTCTTGTGCTTTGCACACCGGACGCTGAGGCAGCTGCTAAAGAGGCAGGAGCAGACTATGTTGGTCTTGACGAGTATCTCGCAAAGATCAAAGGTGGCTGGACAGATGTTGATGTTATCATCACACAGCCTTCCGTAATGGGTAAGCTCGGTCCTTTGGGTCGTATTCTCGGTCCTCGCGGCCTCATGCCGAACCCGAAGAGCGGCACAGTGACAATGGATGTCGCTAAAGCGGTAAAAGAGGTTAAACAGGGTAAGATCGACTTCAAGGTTGACAAGACCGGAATCGTTCACGCATCTATCGGTAAAGTGAGCTTCACTCCCGAGCAGATGAAGGAGAACGCAAAAGAGTTTATCAACACTCTCGTGAAACTGAAACCTGCGACAGCCAAGGGCACATATATCAAGAGCATTTATCTTTCAAGCACAATGAGTCCCGGCGTAAAGGTGGAACCTAAGTCTGTGGACGAATAAACAAATGAAGCACAATGAAAAAGGAAGATAAATCAATCATAATTGAGAAAATCGGAAATACACTCGCTGAATACAGCGCTGTATATCTGACCCAGACTGCAGGTCTCAACGCCGAGAAGACAAGCGCGCTCCGTCGTGCATGCTTCAAGGATGACATCAAGATGCTTTGTGTGAAGAACACACTTCTCAAGAAAGCATTTGAGGCAAGCGAGACTGACTATAGCCCCCTCTACGATCTTCTTCACGGCGAGACAACACTTCTTCTCAGCAACACAGGCAATGCACCTGCGAAGCTCATTAAGAAGTTCCGCCAGAAGAACGACACCCTCCCCATGCTAAAGGGAGCGTTCGTTGAGGAAAGCGTTTATGTAGGTGAGAGCCAGTTAGACACTCTCAGCAATATCAAGAGCAAGAACGAGCTCATCGCAGACGTTGTCGCTCTTCTCCAGAGCCCGGCCAAGAATGTTATCAGCGCCCTTACAAGTGGTGGCACCAAGCTTCATGGCATATTGGAGACATTGTCTAACAAAGAAAACTAATCAAGTAAAAAAATTTAATAAGAAATACTACAATGGCAGATTTGAAAGCATTTGCAGAACAACTTGTTAATCTTTCCGTTAAGGAAGTGAACGAACTCGCTCAGATCCTCAAGGATGAGTATGGCATCGAACCCGCAGCAGCAGCAGTTGCTGTAGCAGCCGGTCCTGCAGCCGGTGCAGCTCCCGCAGAGGAGGAGAAGACTAACTTCGACGTTGTCCTCAAGGCAGCCGGCGCAAGCAAGCTCGCAGTTGTGAAGCTCGTTAAGGAGCTCACCGGTCTTGGTCTTAAGGAGGCTAAGGCACTCGTTGACGGCGCCCCCGGCGTTGTTAAGGAAGGTCTTCCCAAGGCAGAGGCTGAGGGCCTGAAGAAGCAGCTTGAAGAGGCTGGTGCTGAAGTAGAGCTTAAATAAGTTTAAACTTATCCTATAAATAGGTTAAGAACGCGCGAGAAGTAGCGTTCTTAACCTTTTTTTGGCATATTCTAAAGTTATTAACAAATCCTGGAGATGAATTTGCATATTCATCTCCGGGTTTGTATGCCCAACCACTTCTCACAAAGAGCAAATCTATTCAAAACAGAACCTCAATGTCAGTAAATTTAATCGAAAAACCGCGCGTAAACTTCGCTTCGATAAAGAACCCGCTCCCTTTCCCTGACTTTCTGGAGGTGCAGCTGAAGTCGTTCAAGGATTTCCTTCAGCTCGATGTGCCGCCGGAAGAGAGAAAGAACCAGGGGTTATATAAGGTGTTCGCAGAGAATTTTCCGATTGCCGACACCCGTAATAATTTCGTTCTGGAGTTTCTCGACTATTATATCGACCCTCCGCGTTATTCAATCGACGAATGTCTCGAAAGGGGTCTCACTTACAGCGTCCCCTTAAAGGCCAAGCTGAAGCTTTATTGCACGGACCCGGACCACGAGGACTTCGACACCACCATACAGGATGTATATCTCGGCACTATACCCTATATGACCGAGCAAGGTACGTTCATCATCAATGGCGCCGAGCGTGTTGTTGTGTCGCAGCTCCACCGTTCACCCGGTGTTTTCTTCGGGCAGAGCACTCATGCCAACGGCACAAAACTTTATTCAGCACGTATTATCCCCTTCCGTGGAAGCTGGATTGAGTTTGCTACTGACATCAATAACGCTATGTACGCTTACATTGACCGTAAGAAGAAGCTCCCTCTGACAACTCTTCTTCGTGCTATCGGTCTTGAAAGCGACAAGGATATTCTTCAGATCTTCGACCTTGCAGAAGAGGTGAAGGTGACGAAGCAGAATCTTCGCGCTGCCATTGGCAGAAAGCTTTCCGGTCAGATCGTAAAAAGCTGGATGGAAGATTTTGTGGAGCCTTCAACCGGTGAGGTCACTTCAATCGAGCGTAATGACGTTGTTCTTGATCGTGGTGTTGAAATCACGGAAGAGAATATCGACCTCATTCTGGAGAGCGGTGTGAAAAACATCGTGCTTGAGAAGGAGAACGCAAGCGCAATCGACTACAGCATCATCTTCAAGACTCTCGAGAAGGATACTACCCGCTCGGAGCTTGAGGCTATTCAATATATCTACAGGCAGCTGCGCAACGCCGATCCACCGGACGACGCATCTGCACGCGAGGTTATCCAGAATCTTTTCTTCTCTGAGAAGAGATATGACCTCGGTGAAGTGGGCCGCTTCAGAATCAACAAGAAGCTTGGTCTTGACACTCCCGAGGATGTGAAGGTTCTTACCCGCGAAGACATCATCTCCATCATCAAATATCTCATCGAGCTTATCAACTCAAAGAGTGATGTGGATGATATCGACCACCTCAGCAACCGTCGTGTCCGCACTGTAGGGGAGCAGCTCTACAATCAATTCGGCGTCGGACTGGCGCGCATGTCTCGCACGATACGCGAGCGTATGAATGTCAGGGATAATGAGGTGTTCAAACCTATCGACCTTATCAACGCGAAGACCATTTCTTCCGTAATCAATACATTCTTCGGCACAAACGCCCTTTCGCAGTTCATGGACCAGACTAATCCTCTGGCAGAGATCACTCACAAACGCCGTATGTCGGCTCTTGGTCCCGGTGGTCTTTCACGTGAACGAGCCGGTTTCGAGGTGCGAGACGTACACTATACCCACTATGGTCGTCTATGTCCTATCGAGACCCCTGAGGGACCGAACATCGGTCTTATCTCATCTCTCTGCGTTTATGCCAAGATCAATAACCTCGGGTTCATAGAGACTCCTTACCGTGTCGTTGACAATGGCAAGGTTAACACCAATAACAACGAGGTTGTATATGTGACTGCCGAAATCGAGGAAGGGAAGACAATTGCGCAGGGTAACGCACCCCTCAATGATGACGGCACATTCATCAACAATCGTGTCAAGGCACGTAAGGAAGCCGACTTCCCGATTGTTGCGCCCGAAGAGGTAGACCTTATGGATGTGGCTCCGATTCAGATTGCTTCAATCGCGGCGTCACTCATTCCGTTCCTTGAGCATGACGATGCTAACCGCGCCCTCATGGGTTCTAACATGATGCGCCAGGCAGTGCCTTTGCTTCGAAGCGAGGCTCCGATTGTCGGCACAGGCATCGAGGGTCAGCTCATCCGCGACTCACGAACCCAGATAATGGCAGAGGGAGCAGGTGTGATCGAATTTGTTGACGCAACTGTCATCCGCATCAAGTATGACCGTACGGAAGATGAGGAATTTGTGGAATTCGAACCTGCGACAAAGGAATACAAGATTCCGAAGTTCCGCCGTACAAACCAGGGTACGACTATCGACCTCCGTCCTATCTGCGAGGTAGGTCAGAGAGTGGAGAAAGGTGATATCCTTACCGAAGGTTACTCAACGGAGAAAGGTGAGCTCGCCCTTGGTCGCAACTTGAAGGTGGCGTTCATGCCCTGGAAGGGTTACAACTATGAGGATGCTATCGTGCTCAACGAGCGTATGGTCCGCGAGGATATACTTACTTCAATCCATGTCGATGAGTACACCCTGGAGGTGCGCGAGACAAAACGAGGCATGGAGGAGCTTACAAGTGATATCCCGAACGTCAGCGAAGAGGCAACCAAAGACCTTGACGAACGAGGCATCATACGCGTTGGTGCCCATGTCGTGCCCGGCGATATCATGATCGGTAAGATTACGCCGAAAGGTGAAAGCGACCCGACTCCTGAGGAGAAACTTCTCCGTGCAATCTTCGGCGACAAGGCCGGCGATGTGAAAGATGCCTCTCTAAAGGCTTCCCCTTCACTGAAGGGTGTGGTCATCGGGACAAATCTTTTCTCCCGCGCGATGAAGAAGAAAAACAACCGTCGCAGTGTCAACGCCCAGCTTCCGCTCCTCGACGAGGAATATGAAGAGAAGCAGGCAGACCTCAAGGAGATTCTCATCGGCAAGATGCAGGCTCTTTTGAAAGGGAAAGTGTCGGCAGGAGTCAAAGATTTCATCGGAGTGGATATTATTCCCAAGGGAGCTCGTTTCGAAGACCAGACATTCGGTAATATCGACTATGAGACCATAAATCTTGGGAATTGGACAGACGACGAGCGCATCAACCATATGGTGATGAAACTTATCACCAATTATCTGCGCAAGTCAAAGGAAATCGACAGCGAACTCCGCCGTAAGAAATTCGATATTACAATAGGCGACGAACTTCCCTCCGGCATCATTCAGATGGCGAAGGTATATATCGCAAAGAAACGTAAGATCGGTGTCGGCGATAAGATGGCAGGTCGCCACGGTAACAAGGGTATCGTTTCCCGCGTGGTGCGCCAGGAGGATATGCCGTTCCTTGAGGATGGAACTCCGGTAGATATCTGCCTTAACCCTCTGGGTGTGCCTTCCCGAATGAACCTGGGACAGATCTTCGAGACCGTCCTCGGCTGGGCAGGAAAAGAGCTTGGCGAGAAATTCGCGACCCCGATTTTCGACGGAGCGAGCCTTGACGACCTCAACGAATGGACAGACAAGGCGGGTGTGCCCCGATATGGCAAGACCTACCTCTATGACGGCGGAACCGGCGACCGTTTCGACCAGCCGGCTACAGTAGGCGTCATCTATATGCTTAAGCTCGGCCACATGGTAGAGGACAAGATGCACGCCCGTTCAATCGGACCGTATTCACTCATCACCCAGCAGCCGCTTGGCGGTAAAGCACAGTTTGGTGGCCAGCGATTCGGTGAGATGGAGGTTTGGGCGCTTGAGGCATTCGGCGCAGCACATATCCTTCAGGAGATCCTGACCATCAAGAGTGACGACGTTATGGGTCGCAGCAAGGCTTACGAAGCAATTGTCAAAGGAGATCCGATGCCAAATCCGGGCATACCTGAATCCCTCAACGTGCTTCTTCATGAGCTTCGTGGTCTCGGTCTGAGCATCACTCTGGATTAAAATTGAAACAAAAGAAGGAGAACAACAATATATGGCTTTAAAGAAAGATAACAAGATAAAGAGCAATTTCTCGAAAATCACCATCGGCCTTGCCTCACCTGAGGAAATCAAGGCCAAGAGTAGCGGGGAAGTGCTAAAGCCTGAGACAATCAACTACCGCACCTACAAGCCGGAGCGCGATGGTCTTTTCTGCGAAAAGATTTTTGGTCCGGTGAAGGATTACGAGTGCCACTGCGGAAAATACAAAAGAATCCGCTATAAGGGCATCGTCTGCAACCATTGTGGTGTGGAGGTGACGGAGAAGAAGGTGCGTCGTGAGCGTATGGGCCACATCGAGCTCGTAGTGCCTGTCGCACACATCTGGTATTTCCGTTCTCTTCCCAATAAGATCGGTTATCTCCTCGGTCTTCCCTCAAAGAAGCTTGACACGGTGATCTACTACGAGAAATACGTTGTGATCAATCCGGGCAATACCAATTTTGCCAAGCTTGACCTTCTCTCCGAGGAGGAATATCTTGAGGTGATGGAAACTCTGCCTGAAGAGAACCGCAACCTTCCTGACGATGATCCCAACAAGTTTGTCGCCAAGATGGGAGCCGAGGCTGTCTACGACCTTCTTCAGCAGATCGACCTCGTAGCGTTGGCAGCGGAGCTCCGCGACAAGGCCAACAAAGATGGCTCACAGCAAAGAAAGACCGAGGCTCTCAAGCGTCTTCAGGTGGTCAACTCCTTCCTGGCGTCGGCCGATCGCAACAAGCCGGAATGGATGGTTCTGAAAGCAGTGCCTGTCATCCCGCCGGAGTTACGTCCGCTTGTCCCCTTGGATGGCGGCCGCTTCGCGACCTCCGACCTCAACGACCTTTACCGTCGTGTCATAATCCGAAACAACCGTCTCAAACGATTGATAGAGATTCAAGCTCCTGAGGTGATTCTCCGCAATGAGAAACGTCTTCTCCAGGAGGCTGTGGACTCACTCCTCGACAACAGCCGCAAGTCATCGGCAGTGAAGAGCGATGTCAACCGTCCTTTGAAATCTCTTTCCGATAGCCTCAAGGGTAAGCAAGGCCGCTTCCGTCAGAACCTTCTGGGTAAGCGTGTCGACTATTCAGCACGTTCGGTTATCGTGGTTGGTCCGGAGCTCAAGATGCATGAGTGCGGAATCCCCAAACTTATGGCAGCGGAGCTCTACAAGCCGTTCATCATCCGCAAGCTCATAGAGCGCGGCATAGTGAAGACAGTGAAGAGCGCCAAGAAGATTGTCGACCGTAAGGAGGCTGTAGTTTGGGATATCCTTGAACACGTAATGAAGGGTCATCCGGTGCTTCTCAACCGTGCCCCGACACTTCACCGTCTCGGCATCCAGGCATTCCAGCCGAAGATGATAGAGGGTAAGGCAATCCAGCTTCATCCGCTCGCTTGTACGGCATTCAACGCCGACTTCGACGGCGACCAGATGGCAGTTCACCTTCCGCTCGGCAATGAGGCCATTCTTGAGGCCCAGATGCTTATGCTCGGTGCCCACAATATCCTTAACCCCGCGAACGGCGCACCTATCACCGTGCCTTCGCAGGATATGGTGCTCGGTCTTTACTATATCACCAAACTCCGTAAGGGAGCCAAGGGTGACGGCACCAAATTCTATGGCCCGGAAGAGGCTGAAATCGCATACAACGAAGGTAGAGTCTCCCTCCATGCTCCCGTGAGCGTGATGGTAGACGATATCGACGAGAACGGCAAGCCGGTGCGTGTCTTGAAGGAGAATACCTCCGTCGGACGTGTTCTTTTCAATCAGTTCGTGCCAAAGGAAATCGGATATGTCAACGAGATTATCTCCAAGAAATCTCTTCGCAATATCATTACGAAAGTCATCAAGACCTGTGGTGTGACTCGTTCGGCCCAGTTCCTTGACGATATCAAGAACCTCGGTTACAAGATGGCATTCCGTGGCGGTCTTTCCTTCAACCTCGGTGATGTGATTATCCCGGCGGAGAAAGAGGAATATGTGGCAGACGGAAATGCGCAAGTCGAGGATATCAAGATGAACTATGCGATGGGTCTCATCGGTGAGAAGGAGCGTTATCAGCAGGTCATCGATGTGTGGACACACGTCAACGCCAAGCTTGCCAACACCCTTATGAAGCAGATGGAATCCGACCAGCAGGGATTCAACTCAGTGTATATGATGCTTGACTCGGGTGCCCGTGGTTCTAAGGACCAGATCCGTCAGCTGTCAGGTATGCGTGGTCTTATGGCGAAACCTCAGAAGGCAGGTGCCGAAGGGGGTCAGATCATCGAGAACCCGATTCTTGCCAACTTCAAGGAGGGTCTGTCAGTGCTCGAATACTTTATCTCTACACACGGTGCCCGCAAGGGTCTTGCGGATACCGCATTGAAGACAGCCGACGCAGGTTACCTCACCCGTCGTCTTGTCGACGTTGCTCATGACGTTATCATCAATGAGGAGGACTGCGGCACACTGCGTGGTCTTGAATGTCGCGAGATAAAGAACAACGAGGAGGTCGTGGCGACCCTCAGCGAGCGTATTCTCGGCCGTGTATCGGTTCATGATATTGTCGATCCGTTTAATCCGGATGATATCATCGTTCATGCAGGCGAGGAAATCACAGAGGCAATAGCCGACCGAATTGAGAAATCGCCCATCGAGAGCGTCGAGATTCGTTCGGTTCTCACCTGCGAATCCAAGAAGGGTGTCTGCGCGAAGTGTTATGGCCGCAATCTTTCCAACCACCGTATGGTGCAGAAAGGGGAGGCTGTCGGCGTGATTGCCGCTCAGTCAATCGGTGAGCCCGGTACACAGCTTACACTCCGTACGTTCCACGTCGGTGGTGTGGCGAGCAACGTTGCTGCGGTGAAGGATATCACATCCCGCTATGACGGTCGTCTGGAAATCGATGAGCTCCGTACTGTCAAGAATAAGGATGGTGTTGATATCGTAGTCGGCCGAATGGGTGAAATGAGAATAGTCGAGCCCAAGACAGGCATCGTCCTCACGACACGTGATATTCCCTATGGTTCGCGTCTCTACTTCAAGGATGGCGACGAGGTGAAGAATGGCGATATGATCTGTGAATGGGACCCCTTCAATGCAGTCATCGTGGCTGAAGAGGGTGGTACCGTCAAGTTCGAGAATATGGAGGAGGGTGTTACCTTCCGCACAGAGAGCGATGAGGCCACTAAGATGACCGACCGTATCATCATAGAGTCAAAGGATCGTACGAAAGTTCCTGCGGCTCAGATTTATGACAAGAACGGCGAGCTGACACGTTCTTACTCACTCCCTGTAGGCGCACACCTTCTCATTAATGCGGACGAAGAGATTAATCCCGGCGATGTCCTCGTCAAGATACCGCGTGCGGCCGGCAATGCCGGTGATATCACCGGTGGTCTTCCGCGTGTCACCGAGCTGTTCGAAGCGCGTAACCCGAGCAATCCTGCCGTGGTGAGTGAAATCGACGGTGAGGTTAAGTTCGGTAAGATCAAGCGAGGCAACCGCGAGATTTCAGTCACTCCGAAGTTCGGCGAAGAGAAGAAGTATCTTGTGCCTCTCTCCAAGCAGCTTCTCGTACAGGAGAACGACTTCGTGCGTGCAGGCACACCGCTTTCAGACGGTCATATCACTCCGACCGATATCCTCAACATCAAGGGCCCTACAGCAGTGCAGGATTATATCGTTAATGAGGTTCAGGATGTCTACCGTATGCAGGGTGTGAAGATCAACGACAAGCACTTCGAGGTGATCGTTCGCCAGATGATGCGTAAGGTGAATATCCTTGATCCGGGCGATACCCGCTTCCTTGAGCAACAGGTGGTCGACAAGATGGAATTCATGGAGGAGAACGACAACATCTGGGGTAAGAAGGTGATTACCGATGCCGGAGATTCCCAGACTTATCTTGCAGGCCAGATTATCACCTCGCGCAAGCTTCGTGATGAGAACTCAGCTTTGAAGCGTAAGGACCTTAAGATTATGCAGGTTCGCGATGCGATGCCGGCAACCTCGGAGCAGATCCTTCAGGGAATCACCCGTGCAGCACTCCAGACCGGCAGCTTCATGTCTGCTGCGTCATTCCAGGAGACAACGAAGGTGCTCAACGAGGCAGCCATCAACGGTAAGACCGACTACCTTGAGGGTATGAAGGAAAACGTTATCTGCGGTCACCTCATCCCTGCCGGTACAGGTCTTCGCGAATACAACCGTCTTGTTGTTGCTAACAAAGATGAATATGCAGCCCTCCAGCTCACAGACAGTCCTGAGGAACTGGTAGTGAATGTAGACTAAATAATATGTCCACTCAGGACATAATTATAAAATATAATGCTCCCCAACTCGATTTCCGGGTTGGGGAGCATTATGTTTTATAGAAGAAGTCTGGTTTCTTTTTCTACCGTGATAGGAGAGGAATGACCCGAGTAGAGCACTGTCTGAGGGGGAAGGGTCAGTATCTTGTGGATAATCGACTGTTCGAGTGTGTACCTGTCTCCACCGGGAAAGTTTGTCAGACCGGGACCATGCTGATACAGCAGGTCGCCGACAAACGCTGCGTCCTCCGCTTTAGAGTAGTAAGTCACAGACCCGGGGGTGTGGCCGGGGGTATGAATCACTTTCAGATAAAATTCAGAGTTCGCTTTGAGACGTATAATCTCTCCATCGTGCAATTCTTCGTAATGAGGCACCACTATCGGATCGCCTGAGTTTGCGCTCAGATTGAGGTAGGGATCGGTCAGATAGCGACTATCTGAAGGGTATATATAAATGGGAGCAACCAATTTTTCCCTCAATAATTCCGCAGCTCCGAAATGGTCGAAATGACCGTGAGTCAGGAGAATCTTTTCTATGTGCCAACCGTTCCTCATAATGACTTCATATATGATGCCGGCCTGAGCACCCGGATCAATGAGGAACCCTGATTTCGTATGTTCGTCAATAAAGAAATAGGTATTCTCCAAGAACACCCCTTGCACCTGAAGTTCGCGTACCATAGAATTAATGATTTAAAGGTTGATCAGAGAAGCTGGCAACCGTCAGGACCACATTGATGAGCACGTTCTTTCGGTTCGCTATCTTTCACTTTTTTCATTGTTCGTTCGATGGCAGATTTGAAACCATCCAGAGTCAAGGCTCCGGGAACAGCGAAATCACCGTTGAAGACAATGTAGGGGACACCCCGCACACCACGCATCATAGCCTCCCTTTCGTCAAAGCGCACTTCATCATCATATTTGTCAGATTCGAGCACCTCTTTCACCTCATCCTCTTTCAATCCCGCTTCGAGAGCTTTATCGAGCAACACGGTATGATCCGCGAGAACAAGGTTCTCAACGAAATAGGCCTTGAAAAGAAGTTCATTCAGCCTTCCGACGGTATCGCGGTCATATTTGGCTTCAGCAAGCTTCATCAGACGGTGTGCATCGCGGGTGTTGGAATATTGAGTGGAGGCATACTTGAAATCGATGCCGAGCTCTCGTCCAAGTGAAGAAATCTCTTCAATCTGTTCCTTTGCACCTTCAATAGAAAGACGATACTTCTTGGCGAAGCGCTCCGGAGTGGAGGAAACGACTTCCTTTGAAGCACCCGGATCAAGCTCGAAAGCACGGTAATCGATACGAACATCATCCTTTACACCGAGTTCTTCAATAGCTTTCTCGAGACGAGTTTCTCCGATATAGCAGTATGGACAAGCGAAGTCCGACCAAATTGTGAGAGTCATCATTGTGTTTTTCCTTTCTTATTAAGAGTTTATATTTAAGAGTTTATTTGGTTTTGATTATGTTTTTAATAATGCGAGTGAATATCTCCATATCTCCGGGAGCAGTCAAGTCAATGAAAGCCTGATGTCTTTTCCGGGCCACCTCCATTATCAAAGGCTCCATTTCTCTTGACTTCTCAGTCATGTAAACTTTCAGACACTTATGGCTCACCGGTTCAGTGGCCAAAAGTTCCTTTTTTACCAATCCAGCCACACATCGGCAGACAGCAGCTTTATCTTTACCCACCATTTCGGCAATCTCACATTGTTGCAGTCCTTCTTTGCTGAAGACTGCCCTCAAGACGAGATATTCGCTTGTGGTGATGTCAAGCCCGGCTTCTTTCAGAGCTTCCGCGAGCTGACTCAGAAGAATCTGATAAGCTCGGCCGATCATGCAACCTAATGCCGGATTTTCGATATATTCATTTGTGTTCTTCATACGTCAATATAACAACGACAGAAGTAAAATGGTTGAGTTGTCAACCATGTTATTCTTGGCAAATTCATCTCCACGAACCAAAATTCCGGAAAACAAGTTATAATTCTAAGAAAGGAATCTTTCTCATAGAGCCGTTAAAGTCGCTCGAAAAACAGCCGTAAAACAGACAGAAAGTTTAAATAGACGGCTTTATAATAAATCAAAATAATTATGGACGGACTGATAGTAGGGCTTGCTCTCCCGTTTATAGGAACGACCTTGGGAGCAGCTTGTGTATATTTCATAAGGGATAAGCTTCCTCAATTGCTTCAGAAGGGGCTGACAGGATTCGCGGCAGGAGTGATGGTGGCAGCTTCCATATGGTCTCTTATAATCCCCTCGATTGAAATGACAGGGAAAGAGGGGTTCATGAGTGTGCTCCCGGCTCTTGTCGGGTTTGCTTTGGGTATAGGTTTTCTGCTTATCCTTGACGAGACAGTGCCTCATCAGCATATAGATGAAAAGGAGAGCGAGGGCCCAAGGAGCAATATCTCGCGCACAAAAAAGCTTGTATTCGCCGTGACGCTTCACAACATTCCGGAAGGTATGGCGGTCGGGGTGGCGCTTGCAGCGGCACTTGACCACAACACATATCTCCCCATGGCGGGAGCGTTGGCACTGTCCTTAGGAATAGCGATACAGAATTTTCCGGAAGGAGCCATAGTCTCCATGCCCTTGAGAGCGGCAGGAAACAGCCGTAACAAGGCATTCGGTATGGGAGTTTTAAGCGGATTGGTGGAGCCGATAGCTGCTGTGGTGACCATACTTCTCGCCTCCTTCATAATACCCGTCTTGCCCTATCTCTTGGCTTTTGCAGCCGGAGCGATGATGTATGTTGTGGTTGAGGAATTGATACCGGAGACCCAGGAAGGGACACATTCAAATTGGGGCACAATCGGCTTTGCCGTCGGCTTCATGTTGATGATGGTGCTGGATGTGGTCTTAGGATAGACTCCTTAATATCCTTTGAAAATATCCTTTGAAAATTTTTAGAAACAAAAAGAAACCCCATCGGGAATTAAGTCCCGGTGGGGTTTCGACATATAGCTATAGATATTTCGAAAGAGCAAGATATCAGCGCGCCGACTCGAATTCAGCGAGGAAACGGACATCGTTTTCGCTGAACATACGGAGGTCTTTGACGCGGTATTTGAGGTTGGTGATACGTTCCACCCCCATGCCGAATGCGTAGCCGGTGTAGACATCCGGATCGATTCCGCAAGCTTTGAGCACATTCGGGTCGACCATGCCACACCCGAGAATTTCCACCCAGCCGGTTCCTTTGCAGAAGGCACACCCTTTACCCCCACATATGTTGCAAGAAATGTCCATCTCGGCGGAGGGTTCGGTGAAGGGGAAATATGAGGGACGAAGACGGATTTTTGTCTCCGGGCCGAACATTTCGCGGGCAAAGTTAAGGAGCACCTGCTTCAGATCGGCAAAAGATACGTTTTTATCAATGTAAAGCCCCTCAACCTGATGGAAGAAGCAGTGGGCACGGGCAGAGATTGCTTCATTGCGGTAGACACGACCCGGACATACAATTCGAATCGGGGGCTGAGTCTTCTCCATGACGCGCGTCTGCACGGAGGAGGTATGTGTGCGCAGAAGGACATCCACCGGGGTACGGGTGACGAAGAAAGTGTCCTGCATATCGCGTGCGGGATGGTCTTTTGGGAAGTTGAGGGAAGAGAAGACATGCCAGTCATCTTCAATTTCCGGTCCTTCGGCAATTGTGAATCCCATTCCGGCGAATATATCTATTATATCGTTCTTGACGATAGATAGAGGGTGGCGAGCGCCGGTGGGAAGAGGTGTTGCCGTGCGGGTGAGGTCTATGTTTGCTGCCTCATTGTCAGCACCGGAAGCAAGTTGCTCCTTGAGGGCATTGATACGGTCAGTGACGAAAGACTTGAGTTCATTTAGTTTCTGACCCATCTCACGTTTCTGATCGGCAGGGATATTTCTGAAGTCAGCCATAAGGGCCGATACTTCACCCTTCTTGCTGAGATATTTTATACGCAGCTCTTCGACGGCCTCAGCAGTGGCGGCTGTGGCAGCTTCGAGATTCTGTCTGATTTGGTTGATTTTATTTAACATCTGAGTATTGTTGTAATCAAACTGGAAGATGCGAGCGGGAAGACACCGACGCAATCGGATGCAAAATTACTAAAAAAATCGCTAAACTCTTATATCATTTTAATGTTTGATAAAGTTATATTATAAAAAGAGCTTATTTCAGGCTCGGCAAGAGAGTAAAAATCTAAAATTATCAGGAAATATGGAGAAAAAAAGTTTTTTTGGAGCGCCAATCATATGTGCTTTTCTGATTGCTTTGGGCCTATTTATGCTCGGGAAGCAGATAAAGAACGGATTGAACAGTTTTTCAGACAATGCGAGGGTTGTGACAGTCCGGGGACTTTCGGAGCGAGAGGTGAAGGCGAATAAGGTGACTTGGCCGATAGTTAGCAAGGAGGTAGGAAATGATCTGCCGACAATCTATGCGAGCATCGAGCGGAAGAATGCCGCAATCCTTAAATTTTTGAAAAATAACGGTATTTCGGATAATGAGATTTCAGTGAACGCTCCCTCCGTGCTTGATCTTCAGGCAGACCGATATTCCAACACCAATATCCCCTACCGGTATAATGTCACTAATGTAGTTGTCGTGACTTCATCTCAGATAGACAAGGTCAACGAACTTATCGAGCGCCAGACGGAGCTGCTTAAAGAGGGGATAGCAATAGTGGCGGGAGATTATCAGTATCAGACACGCTACGAATATACCGACCTCAATTCCATCAAACCGGAGATGATAGCCGACGCGACTAAGAATGCCCGCGAGGCCGCCAATAAGTTTGCTGAAGATTCGCAGAGCAAGTTGGGAAAGATCAAGAGCGCCACTCAAGGTCAGTTCTCAATCGAAGACCGCGACCAATACACACCCTATATCAAGCAGGTAAGAGTGGTTTCGACAATTGTATTCTTCCTTAAAGACTGAATCAAAGGGTTATAAAAGAAAGTCCGGAGACCGGTTAAATTCGGATTTCCGGGCTTTTACTGTATAAAATAATATCATCATGACAATAAAGGAAAGATATGCGGGAGTAATATCCTGGTTTTCCGAGAATATGCCTTCACCGGAGACTGAGTTGAGATATGATTCTCCGTTTCATCTGTTGCTTGCCGTCATCCTCTCGGCGCAATGCACGGACAAGCGAGTCAACATAGTGACTCCCCCTCTGTTTGACGCCTATCCTGACCCGGATTCATTGGCAGCGGCAACGGAAGAGGAGGTTTTCCCTTTCATCAAGAGTGTCACCTTCCCCAACAACAAGACACGCCATCTGATACGCGCAGCCAAAGTGTTGGTTGAGGAATTCGGAGGAGAGATGCCCTCCGACATAGACAATCTGATGAAATTGCCCGGAGTAGGGCGAAAGACAGCCAACGTTATGCTGGCCGTAGTCTGGGATAAGGCGGCTATGGCCGTAGACACCCACGTTTTCAGGGTGAGCAACAGGATAGGGTTGACCAACAATTCCAAGACACCCCTTCAGACGGAGAAGACGCTTATCAAGCATATTCCGGCAGATATTATCCCGAAGGCCCATCATTGGCTAATCCTTCACGGGCGATATGTCTGCAAGGCTCGCAAGCCGGAATGTGAAGTCTGCGGCATAACCAGGTGGTGTAAGAAGTATGCCTCCGACAATCGAAAAAAGGAATCGTAGTGCAGTTTACCATCATTAACTGTCTGTTTGCATATTTTAAGGGAAATAAGAGGAACCATCGTGGTCTTGAGAATGTTCTATATATAGAAAAGGGAACAGATGGATTCTGAAAAATCAAATAAATAAACAAACAATTAATTATACTATGCAGACAATCATCAACACACACATTCCTGAGTTTTCAGTTCAGGCTTTCCACGACGGAAAGTTTGAGACAGTGACAGACAAAGACGTTCTTGGCAAATGGGCAGTATTTTTCTTCTATCCCGCCGACTTCACATTTGTATGTCCTACAGAGCTTGTGGATCTCGCTGAGAAATATGACAAGCTGAAAGCAATGGGTGTGGAGGTTTATTCAGTAAGTACAGATTCACATTTCGTGCATAAAGCATGGCATGATACATCCGATAGTATCAAGCAGATCAATTACCCCATGCTTGCCGACCCGACAGGACTTCTTTCAAGAGCCTTCGGAGTTATGGATGAGGCAAGCGGCATGGCTTACCGTGGCACATTCGTCTCTGATCCGGAAGGAATCATCAAGCTTGTGGAAATCCAGGACAACAGTATCGGTCGTAACGCCGACGAGTTGCTCCGCAAGGTAGAGGCAGCTCAATTCGTGGCAGCGCATCCCGGTGAGGTTTGTCCTGCCAAATGGAAAGAAGGGGGAGCTACCCTCAAGCCGAGCATCGACCTTGTAGGTAAGATTTAAGAGAATGGAATAATGTATTATAACCCGGAAATTGAAAGATATGCTTGAGCAAGATATATTGAATCAACTCAAGACCATCTTCTCATCGTTAGAGACTTCGATTGCTTTGGTAGTGACCGGAGTCTCTTCTCGTAAGGAGACAGAGGAGATGCTTGAATTTGCAAAGGATTTTGCATCGACTTCCGATGCATTGACGGCAGAAAGTGTCGACGAGCCCACGGAGCAAGGTGCTCCGGTGCTTCAGATTTGGCGTGATGGGAAACCGACGGGAGTAGCCTTCTGCGGAATACCTAACGGCCACGAGTTCACATCGCTGATTTTGGCAGTGCTTAATGCAGCCGGATTGGGGAAAAATCTCCCGGACGAAGGGTTACGCCGCAGGATAGAAAACCTTGAGGGACCGGCCGAGATTTTCACATTCGTATCGTTGACGTGTACGAATTGTCCGGATGTCGTGCAGGCCTTGAACATCATCGCTTTGCTGAACCCGAGATTCACAAATATGATGGTAGACGGCGGGGTAGTGCCTCAGATGGTGAAGGATTACAACATCCAATCAGTGCCAACTGTATATGCGAACGGTCAGTTGATTTCAGTTGGACGCACCGACCTCGGAGAATTGGTAGGAAAATTGGAGGCTGCATTCGGATCGTCGCCTAATCCTGTGGAGGATGACCAAAGCCCGATAGGGTTTGATGCCATAGTAGCCGGAGGAGGTCCGGCTGGGGCGGCTGCGGCCATCTATCTTGCCCGTAAGGGTCTTCATACTGCAGTAATAGCAGGAAGGATAGGGGGACAGGTGTCAGACACGTCCGCTATCGAAAACCTTATTTCGGTGCCTTTGACGCAGGGACCTCAACTTGCGTCAGACATACGGAAACATCTTCAGGAATATGACATCACTATTCTTGACAACCGCAAGATTTCAGCGGTTGATTTGAGTGGATTCCCGAAGAAAGTCAGCGTAGAGGGTGGAGAGACGTTTGAGGCTCCCGCCGTAGTGATAGCCACGGGAGCTTCCTGGCGCCGTCTGAATGTGCCGGGAGAGGAGCAGTATGTCGGACATGGAGTGGCGTTTTGCACACATTGCGATGCCCCATTCTTCGCAGGTAAGGATGTGGCCGTTGTAGGAGGCGGTAATTCCGGTATTGAAGCTGCCATAGATCTTGCTGCCATATGCAATCACGTCGATGTCTTTGAATTTCTTGATGAACTGAAGGCGGATGAGGTGCTTCGTGATAAGTTGGCCACCTTCAAGAATGTCGACGTGCATCTTATGTCGTCATTGACCGAGGTCGTAGGTGACGGCACCGGAGTGACCGGTGTCAAAGTCAAAGACCGTAAGACCGACGAGGTGAAGGATTATCCCGTGCAAGGTGTTTTCGTGCAGATCGGTCTTACTCCTAACAGTGCTCCTTTCAAGGATGAGGTTCCCGTAAACAGTCGCGGAGAGATAATCACCGATGGGGTAGGAAAGACCTCCGTGAAGGGTGTATATGCGGCCGGCGATGTTACAGATGTGCCGTATAAGCAGATAGTCATTGCGATGGGAGAGGGAGCGAAAGCAGCTCTCTCGCTCGTAGACGACAGGATGCGCGGAGAGATTCCAAGTTGAGTATTGAAATAAATTGAAATTATGAAATATGGCGTGTGCTGAATTGCATACGCCATATTTTTTTGTTAAATTCGCAAAGTATAATTGCCGAAAAATAAAAGATATGGACACTATCCCAACAAAGATGGAAGGCTATGCCATAGGTCAGCAGGATTTCCGGCAGCTTCGGAAAATAGGGGCGATCTATGTAGACAAGACAATCTTTATCGAGAAAGTGATAAAGAGTAAGAGCCAGTATGTCTTTTTGGCTCGTCCACGTCGTTTCGGCAAGAGTCTATTTCTGTCGGCCCTCAGATATTTTTTTGAGGGGAGGAGGGAGCTGTTCAAGGGGTTGTATATTGATTCCACAGATTTGAATTGGGAAGCCTATCCTGTGCTGTATCTTGACCTTAACACTGGCAATTATGACGAAGGAAAGAGTCTGGATTCTACGCTTGAAAGTCTTTTCAGAGACTGGGAAAGGGAATATGGAGTGACAGAGATTGCCCCCGATCAATCCCAGAGATTCAGAAAAATTATTGAGGCCGCTCATAATAAAACGGGAAAAGAGGTGGTCATTCTTGTGGATGAATACGACAAACCGTTGGTGAGAAATATTAATAAGAGTAAAAATTTCGAGATATATCGCTCTGCGTTGGCATCCCTCTATTCTAATTTTAAAAGCTCGGCAGAACATATCCGTCTTGTATTTCTGACCGGGGTGAGTCGGTTCAGTAAACTGAGTGTTTTTTCTGATTTGAATAATCTGGAGGATATAACTTTTTCGAATGAGTATGCTGATATCTGTGGAATCACAGAGAAAGAACTTACCGAATATCTTAAGGATGGAATTTCAAAGTTGGCGATGAAGGCTTCCCTGGACTATAATGGAGCCCTACGTAAGCTTAAGAGGAGTTACGACGGGTATCGCTTTGCGGAGGAAGGGAGCGATATTTATAATCCATGGTCGCTGCTGAATGCCATGAAGAGATCGGAGATTGAGGATTATTGGAATGAGACGGGAATTCCTACAGTAGTTGGGGATTCTTTGAAGAGAACGAATGCAGATTTGGAGGCAACGTTCAATTCTTATTGCAAACCGAGCGATTTAAAGGGGCTTGATCTCCTTAATCCGAACCCCACCGCTCTCCTTTATCAAACCGGATATCTCACAATAAAAAAATATATCAAGCGGCTGAATCAGATACGTCTTGGCATCCCCAATTCAGAAGTGAAGAGAGGTTTGTATGATATCCTGTTGCCTTTTTATGTCGCTTGTAAAAGCGTTACACCAAACCAACTGGTCCTCAATCTTGTGAGATATTTCTATGAAGGAGATGCAGATAAGGCCATGAAGGAGTTGCAGGCATATTTTGCAGGTATAGATTATAAGATGAAGATTGAGAATGAGAACAATTTTCATAATGCCTTTTATCTTCTAACTGACTTGATCGGGCTTGATAGTGAGACGGAAGTGCATACCTCCGATGGAAGTATAGATCTCAAGATAGCAACGGATGATTATATCTATATCATAGAGCTTAAATATGACCATTCGGCGGAGGATGCCTTGCGTCAGATAGAGGAGAAGGAGTATTACAAGCCTTGGCAGAGCAAAGGGAAAGAAATAATCTTGGTCGGAGCAGCTTTTTCATCAAAGACAAGGCGTATAGAGACGTGGAAGATAAAAAAGCTAATTCAAGACTATATCGCTTACGATGAAACCGATCCTCCGAAGAAATAAGAATGACACAAACCGCCTTCTGACCATCTTTTAGTCAGAAGGCGATTTTTTAATGAGAGGAAAGATTAGGCTAAGACAGGTAAAGAAAGGAAAACGTAAAATTATGGATATTGAGAAAAACAAAGTCACTGCTTCAGAAATTGAAGCGTTACTTATGGGTCAGGAAAATAAGGAGCAACGGGAGGTATTGATGCGATTTTTCAAGACCGGCAAAGGGGAGTATGGAGAAGGGGATGAATTTTTAGGTTTGAAAGTGCCTCAGACCCGGGCGATAGTCAAAGAGGCTAAGGGGTTGATTACGCTTGACGAGATAGAGAAACTTCTGTATTCCCGCTGGCATGAGGTGCGGCTGGCCGGTTTTCTTCTTTTGGTTGAGGAGATGAAGAGAAATATGCCTAAAAGTTCGGATAAAGGGGAGGGGAAGTCGAAGAAGAGAAAAGAGGTGGCGGAATTCTATATCCGCCATGCACGCCAGGCGAATAATTGGGATCTTGTAGACCTTTCGGCGCAATATGTAGTTGGGCCCTATCTTCGTCTTGACAAGAATTTCAATGATGAGGCATTGCTCCGTCTGGCTGATAGTGATAACCTGTGGGAGCAGCGTATCGCAATTATTTCTACATTAGACTTCATACGTAACGGAAAGTATGACACGACTCTTGTCATAGCCGACAAACTGATGACTCATCCACACGACCTCATACATAAAGGTATAGGCTGGATGCTGAGGGAGGTGGGGAAGAGAGACCTTTCCACACTCCTTCAATATCTCGAAGAGCGTTATGACCGGTTGCCCCGCACGTCGCTGCGCTATGCCATAGAGCGTCTTCCGGACTCAGAGCGTAAGTTCTGGCTTAACCTCCATCGTGAAGGATGATTCATGAATGCAATTATTATATTGCCCCACGAAAAGTAGACACGAAATGGTAAAAAAATAATCGGGATTTACTATCTTTACAGATACAAATCAGATTATCATACTGCCGGAAAGGAGTCTACTATATGGCAAAACATTTAAATCCACTTGAGAAAGAGTTCCTTGTCAGGAAGTACAGGAACAATCCGGGTGTCAAACTCAGTGAGTTCTGCACCGTCAACAACGTGTCGGAC
>JAAVDJ010000027.1 GCA_014801875.1 Bacteroides sp.
ACGAACCCTCATTTTAGCTTTTATCCAAAATATATCTCGGGAGTGGCAAATGCAGCCTGAATCTTCCGATTTTGTGTATAAAATAGAGACTGCCTAACTTTGGTTGTTAGACAGCCTCGCCAATTTCATATTATCCTGTAATTGTTCAGAATTTTTTCTGCCCGTCAGTCATATTTGGAACAGGTCCGTATTGATTGTCAAACATCTGACTGTCCTGACACAGATATACAATCAGAATGATTGTGCCGATGATTGGCAGGAATGCCCAGCAAAGATTCCAGCCGGATCGTCCGGTGTCATGAAGGCGACGAACTCCCAATCCGAGAGAGGGAAGAAGAATTGCAAGCGCCCAAAGACCGGAAAACAGGCCGTTGAATGCTGAATCAGAGCCAAAAGTTATAACTCCGATTAATGAGCAACCCCAACTTACGAGGACTCCGAAAAGGTAGAACCACCAATATTCCGAACGAGAGGCGCGTCCTGTGAAGTTGCTATAATTGTTGAATGCACGCTGAATTGCCTCCGAAAAAGTTACTTGATACTGATACATATATCTAAATTTACTGTTTATTCTTCAGTCTCTGTAGAATCTGTCTGCTCACTAAGAATCTCAAGCTGCTGGCGCACAGACTCTTCGTGAATTGCCTGCAAGACTGTTTTCATGAAATCTGCCGACATACCCATCAGAACCGCCTCTCCGACGCGGGAACGCATGAGATCGTTGTAGCGACCTTCCTGCACTACAGGCATTGAATGATCTTTCTTATATTTTCCAATCTTACGCGCAATCTCCATTCTGCGGTTGAAGAGTTCAAGAAGGTCGTTGTCCACACGGTCAATCTGCTGTCGCAGATTCTGAAGATTCTCGGTTTCCTGATTTTCGCTGCGTACGACAAGTGAGCTGAGGATGAATTTCAACACTTCCGGAGTGACCTGCTGGTTCTTATCGCTCCATGCCTCATCCGGAGTGCAATGGCTTTCCACCATGAGTCCGTCAAATTTCATGTCAAGCGCCTGCTGACAAAGAGGACCCACCAACTCACGCTTTCCTCCCATATGACTCGGATCAATCACGATAGGCAAATTGGGAAGACGACGATGAAGCTCGATAGGAATGTGCCACTGCGGCGGGTTGCGGTAAATGCTCTTTCCGTAGAATGAGAAGCCTCGGTGAATTGCTCCCAAACGGCGAAGACCTGCATTATATAGACGCTCAAGAGCACCAATCCAAAGCTCAATGTCAGGATTAACCGGATTCTTCACCAACACAGGGATATCGGTAGCTCCCGCTTCCTGAAGAGTGTCGGCTATCTCCTGCACGGCGAAAGGATTGGCCGTCGTGCGTGCCCCTATCCAAAGGATATCAACCCCGGCCTCCAGAGCATCGAGCACATGACTGCGCATAGCCACTTCTGTAGCCACTTTCATCCCGGTCTCCTCCTTTATCTTCTTCAGCCATGCAAGACCCTCCTTACCTATACCCTCGAAACCACCCGGTTTGGTTCGTGGTTTCCAAATACCTGCTCGGAAAATCTTCACGCCCCCACGAGCTAACTGGCGGGCAGTAGTAAGTGTCTGTTCCTCAGTTTCAGCACTGCAGGGACCCGCCATTATGAGAGGAGCATTCTCCTCTTCGAATCCTTCTACAATCGGTTTTAAATCTTCAAAAGCCATATTATTAGTTGTTACTTTAGTTTTAAATTTTTAGAGACTTCACTCTTTCAAGTGCCGTCAGCATTCTTTCCTGTGTGGCACAAAGGGAGATGCGGATATATCCCTCACCGTTGCTGCCGAATATGAACCCGGGCACAATAAATACCTTTGCCTCATGAAGAACCTTGTCTGCAAATACGGCACTGTCTTTGTGAGTCTCAGGAAGTTTTCCCCATAAGAAGAGACCTCGCTGGGAAGGATCGAACGTGCATCCGAGAGCCTCCATAATTTTTTCCGCCACTTTTCTCCGTGCGCCATAGACGGAGTTCAATTCCTTATACCATTCCTTATCAAGATCAAGAGCCTTGATGGCGGCTTCCATAATAGGTTTGAACTGACCGGAATCGATATTGGATTTCATTTTCCGAATCCAGGTGATGAATTCCGCGTTTGAGCTTACCATGCCCATTCGCCAGCCTGCCATATTATGACTCTTACTGAGTGAATTCAGCTCTATTGCTATATCCTTGGCTCCTTCAACTTCCAGAATGGACATGGGATTGTCATTGAGAATGAAGCTGTAGGGATTGTCATGCGCGATAACAATTCCATGACGTCGGCCGAACTCAATAAGACGCTCGAAAAGTTCCCGGGTTGCCAATGCACCCGTCGGCATATTCGGATAATTTACCCACATCAGTTTCACGCCTCCCTTAGATGCAATTTCTTCAAGCTGATCAAAATCAGGTTGCCAGCCATTGTCGGCACAAAGATCATAAGGAATGACTTCCGCTCCAAGCATACGGTTGACACCTGTGTAAGTCATGTATCCCGGATTAGGTACAAGCACTTTATCTCCGGGGTTGAGGAATGCAAGCCCAACGTGAAGCACACCCTCCTTTGATCCTATCAAAGGGAGAATCTCTGAATCCGGATTGAGCTCCACACGATAGTTGCGTTTATACCAGCGACTCATGGCACATCTCAACTGCGGAAGACCCGCCGCTATCTGATATGAGTGGTTGCCGGGAGTGCGGGCTGAACTGCAAAGGGTCTCTACCACCTCAACAGCCGGCATACGGTCAGGACCTCCTACACCGAGCGACACCACATCGAGTCCCTCAGCATTCATCTGCGCCACTTCGCGCATCTTTCCTGCAAACCAGTATTCTTTTATTTCATCAACCCTTTTGGCCGGGTTTATCTTAATTTCCATTGTTGTCTGTTTGTTTAATTGATTCCTACCCTTTCGACATATTCCCCGAGGATTCTGAACTCATTCGTCAGGGGGCGAATGGCTTGAAGCGACTGACGATAGCGGAAATATGAAGAGAATGTCAAATCGGCATAAAATCGATATTCCCACTCACGACCGACGACGGGGAGTGACTGTATTTTTGTTAGATTTATATCGTAGAATGATAGTATGGTCAGCACTTTTGAAAGCGCCCCATGGTTGTGAGGGAGGGTAAAGACTACACTTGCTTTGTTGAGATACTGCTCTCCGGGCTTAATATCTGAGGCAAGGAGAGGATCCGCAAGAATGAGGAAGCGTGTGAAATTCCTTTTATTGGTCTCTATTCCCTTTTCAAGAATTTCAAGTCCGTAGAGATTCGCTGCAAATTCTCCGCAAACCGCAGCATGCCCGTTGAGCTTTTCTCTGGCTATCTCCTCCGCACTCCCTGCCGTATCAAACTTTTCCACCATCCTCATGTTTGGATGTCGGCGAAGATATTGCTCACATTGCATGAGGGCCATAGGATGTGAATTGACTTCAGAAATTGAGTCAATAGTCTCACCCGGAAGAGCACACAGAACATGACTTATTCTGACCGAATGCTCCCCTATTATAGTATGATTGCTCTGTCGGAGCAACTCATGGTTTGCAAGCAGACTTCCGGCAATCGTGTTTTCAATTGCCACTATTCCCAACAAAGAGGCATCAGCGCTCAGAGCGTCAAACAAGGCGGGAAAGGAATCGAATGGGATTGTCTCCACCTCCTTCCCGTCAAAATACTGTCGGGCAGCCGCATCATGAAAGCATCCGGCCACTCCTTGAATCGCCACTCTTATTGGTTGGTTTCGTTCGTTTTGCATCTCGATATATTCTTCAGTTGCAATTTATTCTACAATCTCAGCAAATCCTTCATTCTGCGTGGGGAAATCCCTCTGCGCTCTGAATAATCAGTCAGCTGGTCTTCTCCAATTTCTCCCACCATAAAATATTTTGACTCGGGAGAGGCTAAGAGCAAACCGCTGACGGTTGCTGATGGAGACATCGCCCCGTTTTCAGTCACTTTAACTCCTAATTTTTCCAAAGGAAGCAAGGGAGCTACTATTTTATTGAGTAACTGATCCGGCAACATAGGATAGCCTACGGCCGGGCGAATACCCCTGTACCCCCCTCTGAGAATCTCGGAAGGTGAAAGATTTTCTTCAGGAGCATATCCCCAATGTTTCTTCCTGATTTCGCGATGCCACCATTCCGAAGCTGCCTCCGCAAGACGATCCGCAAGCGATTGGCGTAGCAGTGCACCATAGGAATCTCCATCTTTCTTCAGGCGTTCGCTTTCAGAAGCAAGATACTCTCCGGCAGTAGCGCTGAAGACCCCTATGAAATCCTCATCAGCTACCATATCTACTATTGAAAGACAATCTGAGTTCGGGGATTGCTGTCTCATCATCGGCAATACGATATTCTCACCTTCTCCCTCTTGCAGAAGCACGAGATTATCCTCATCGGTTGTGGCATGGAAGAATTTTACTGCTACCTTTCCATCAAACTTACCGGAAGTTTCCATCTCTGCAAGCACATCGATTGCATCATTATAGAGATGCAAAGCCTCCTCACCCTTTTCGCGGTCTTCATCGCGAAGATTATTTTTCACTATCGCTTCACAGGCCGGACAATTGCAACCGGTCAATGTTTCAATAAAAGACCCATTTATTCTCCAGGCGTGGAAAAACATTTTCCAGTTGATAAACGGAATTATCTCTTTCAGTGGGACATCCGCCACCAACGCCTCGCCTACTCCAATTTCCGGTTGCGGCGAAGGGAAAGCGTAGCGCCGCATCCCCTTTCTTCGTGCTTCGGAAAGAGTTATCAGTTTAGGCTTATTCCCTTCATGCTCTTTCCTTAACCTTGCATACTCCTTTTTCAACGATGAAATATATTCTCCACATGTCGCGGGATTAAGCAACCGGGCTGCAGCAAGAGGATTTTGCGCGGCATCTGTGGTATGCACCACGATTCCACTATAGGCCGGAGCTATCTTGACCGCGGTGTGAAGACGCGATGTCGTTGCTCCTCCTACCATAACAGGTATATTTATCCCCTCTTCTTCAAAAGCCTTCACAACGTTGACCATCTCAGAAAGAGAGGGAGTGATAAGTCCGGAAAGACACACTATGTCCGGGTTTTCCTGCTTCACAGTCTCAACTATCTTCTCCGGCGGAACCATCACTCCGAGATCTATTACTTCGAAGTTATTACATGAAAGGACAATCGAAACGATATTCTTTCCAATATCGTGGACATCCCCTTTGACTGTGGCGAAAACCACTTTTCCTGCTTTGGCACCTCCTCCCCCTATTTTTTTCTCCTCCATATATGGACGAAGATGATCCACGGCCATCTTCATTGTCCTGGCAGTCTTCACAACCTGGGGAAGGAACATCTTCCCTTCGCCGAAAAGCACACCGACATGGTTCATCCCCTCCATCAGCGGACCCTCTATGATATTGACGGCTTCTCCGTATTCTTTCAGCGCCTCATCAAGATCTGAGGGAAGATATTGCGCGTTACCTTTTACGATTGCATTCTTGATACGTTCGCCTACCGGAGCTTCACGATCCGGACGCTCATTATCGGCAACAGATTGTTTTACCGCGTTATCGCCCAAAGCATATTCCGCAAGTTCTTCCGGAGCATCTTCCCTTCTTGCGAGCACCACATCCTCAAGCAGACGACGCAAAGAGGGCTCTATATCTTCGTATGTGACCGATGAAGAGGGATTGACTATACCCATATCAAGACCGGCGGCTATGGCATGATACAGGAAAACTGCATGCATGGCTTCGCGCAGATAGTTCTTACCTCGGAATGCAAACGAAAGATTGCTTACCCCCCCGCTGGTGCGAGCACCGGGAAGATTATGCTTAATCCATTCTACCGCACGGATAAAGTCTATTCCATATCGGTTATGTTCCGGAATACCGGTTGCAACCGCCATGATGTTGACGTCAAAGATGATGTCGTCCGGATTAAATCCGCATTCCTCAGTCAGAAGACGGTAAGCTCTGCGGCTCACCTCAATTTTGCGTTCGTAAGTGTCTGCCTGACCCTCCTCATCGAAGGCCATTACAATCACGGCTGCTCCAAGTTCCCTTATCCTTTTGGCCTTGTGTATGAAGCTCTCTTCCCCCTCTTTTAATGATATTGAATTGACGATGCTTTTACCCTGAAGGTTCTTCAGGGCTGCCTCGACCACTTCCCAATCGGAAGAATCGACCATTACCGGCACCTTGGCAATCTCTGGCTCAGAGGCGGCATACCGAAGGAAATGGACCATCTCCTCTTTTGCTTCGAGCATAGCGTCGTCCATATTCACGTCTATGACCATAGCCCCATCTTCCACCTGTTTGGCGGCTATCGCCATGGCCTCCTCATATTTTTTCTCCTTGATAAGACGAAGGAATTTACGGGAGCCGGCGACATTGCAGCGTTCCCCCACATTGAGGAAATTATTTTCCGGGAGCACCTCCACGAGTTCCATTCCTGAAATTCGTAAAGCCGGTCTGTGACGGTGGGGCTGATGAGGATTTGCATCCACAATACGAGCTGCTATCTCAGATATGTGGCGTGGAGTCGTACCGCAGCAACCGCCCGCGATATTTAGCAATCCCTCATGGAGCATCTTGCCTAATTGCTCTCCGAACATCTCGGGGGTTTCGCGGTATTCTCCCAATTCATCCGGAAGACCGGCATTGGGATGTGAACTGATAAAATGGTCTGTCCTATGTCCGAGTTCGCGGATATAAGGCACCATATCGGCTGCCCCGAATCCACAGTTGAGACCTATCGAGACAATATTGTCGTATTTTTCTATTGAGGCCACAAAAGCGCCCAAAGTCTGCCCCGAAAGGGTTCGTCCGGCTTTGTCGGAAACTGTGGCCGACACCATAATAGGAAGATTTATTCCTTTACGTCGCATCATGGTGTTGACTGCATCAAGACCTGCTTTCAGGTTTAATGTGTCAAAGACTGTCTCAAACAGAAAAATATCCACTCCACCCTCAAGCAGACCTTCGGCCTGCTCAGTGTAGGCATTGAAAAGATCGTCATAAGTGATGTTGCGGAAAGCGGGATCTTCCACATCCGGACTCATGGAGGCGGTACGGTTGGTCGGGCCCATCGAGCCGGCCACCAATGGCGTGCCTCCCCATCTCCTTAGCGGCGCGCTGTCCGCTGCCTTACGTGCCAATTCCGCGCCTCGACGATTTATTTCCTTTACCGTCCCGGGAAGAGTATCCAACCCGTAGTCAGAAAGAGAGACTGCGTTGGCATTGAAGGTATTGGTGGAAATGATGTCGGCGCCGGCAGCAAGATAAGCCCTGTGAATATCAAAAATGTCGTCAGGACGCGTGATGTTCAGAACATCGTTGCAGCCGGAGAGACGCATGGGGTGAGAAGCGAAACGCTCGCCTCTGAAATCGTCTTCCCCAAGGGAAAGGCGCTGAATCATCGTGCCCATTGCTCCGTCAAGCACCAGCACATTCTTATTAAGGATATCCTTGAGTCTTTGTGTTTCCAATTTTTCCTTCCTTTCTGTTCAGAACACCTTTTCAGCTATTTTCTGCACACTCTCCGAAACACTCATCGTGTAGAAATGTATGCCGGGAGCACCGTTCTCAAGCAGTTCCTTTGCCTGCCTGATGGTCCAGTCTATTCCGACCTCCTTCACTTCCGCATCTGTCTTGCATTCCCTTATACGCTCTGCAAGCTCTTCGGGAATATCTGACCGGAAAATCTTCGGCAGCATGGACAGATGTGCCTTCCGCGCCACAGGTTTCAACCCGGGAAGAATCGGCACATTGATTCCTTCCTCCCGACAACGGCGCACGAAGCTGAAATATTTTTCATTGTCGAAAAACATCTGAGTGACAAAATAGTCCGCTCCATTCTCTACCTTTTTCTTCAGGTAATGCAGATCTGAGACCATGTTTGGAGCCTCCTCATGTTTCTCGGGATAACAGGCCATACCGTAGGAAAACGGTGTCTCTATTCCCTGGATGGTCGTGCCTTCAAGTCCTATTCCTTTATTAAAGAGATTTATCTGATCCTGAAGATCAGTGGCATGCTCGTTATAAAGATTCGGATCATTGTGACGTATCTCCCCTTTCTCATCCCCCCGAAGCACCAAAAGATTGTTGATGCCGAGGAAATTGAGATCAAGGAGTGCATATTCAGTCTCCTCCTTGGTGAAACCCTTGCAAATTATATGAGGCACCGGAATGAGACCGTAGCGGTTCTGGATAGCTGCCGCGATGGCAACAGTGCCGGGGCGTTTCAAGATGCTCACCCTGCGAATAGATCCGTCAGGCTGCTCCTTATAAACATATTCGCTATGATGAGATGTGATGTTTACAAACTTGGGATCAAACCTCTTAAGGCGCTCGATAATATTGAACACCTTGTTGATGCTGTTCCCTTTCAGGGGAGGGAGAATCTCAAAAGAGAATATAGGATTTCGGCTTTCGTTTATTATATCGATTATCCTCATCTTATCTATTAGCATTTATTTCCTTAACGGCATCTCTTATGCGCTGAAGCACCTCCTCAACCGTTGAGCGCGGGGCTGCCACATTAAGACGCATCATCCCGCTCCCCTCCTTGCCGAACATCTCTCCGTCGTTAAGGGCAACCTTGGCTCCGTTGATGAACAGGTCAAGAAGCTCGGCATGATTCAGTCCAAGTTCGCGGCAGTCAAGCCACACCAAAAATGAGGCATCCGGGCGTAACGCTTTAACGCCGGGAATATTCAATCGACAGAAATCCTCTGCAAAGCGGATATTGTCTTCCACATATCGAATCATTTCCTTACGCCATTCATCCCCTTTACGATAGGCCGCTATGGTAGCGATGTGCGACAACAAAGGGGCATCTCCGAATTCATTCGCGGAAAGCCATCCATAAAATTTCTCTCTTATCTTCTCATCAGGTACAACTGAGAACGAGCTCACGATACCCGGAATATTGAATGTCTTGGAGGGAGCGCAGAAAGTTATACTGTTGGAAGCGGCATCCTCACTGACAGTAGAGAAGGGGACGTGTTTCTTACCCCACAGCGCCATATCTGCGTGAATCTCGTCTGAGACCACGAGCAACCCTTTCCTCTTGCATATTTCAGCAAGACGGGCAAGCTCTTCCCGGGTCCACATTCTTCCTCCCGGATTATGGGGATTTGACAAAAGAAGAATACCTCCGCGTGTATCGAGAGCCTCAAGCGCCTCGAAGTCGAAATAATAGCGGTGCTCCTCATCTTCTATAAGGGGAACATTGACCACCTTACGCCCGTTCTCCTCAGCTGTGATGCGGAAAGGATGATAGACCGGAGGCATTATGACAACATCCTCTCCCGGCTGAGTGAAGACATTGATGACCATGCCAATCCCCTTCACAATGCCGGGGATATACGAAAGCCATTCAGGTTTTATTTCCCAATCGTGAAGCTTTCTTTCCCAATCAATGATGGAGGGACGGTAATCTTTCGGCTCAATCGTGTAGCCGAGAATAGGATTGTCATTGATTCTATCTATGAGTGCCTGACGTATAAAATCCGGAGTAGCGAAATCCATATCCGCCACCCACGCGGAAAGCAGGTCCGGACGACCGAAACGCTCCTGAAGAGCATCTGTCTTCAACGCTCCGGAGCCTCGACGTTCTATCACTTCATCAAAATTATACTTTCCCATGAAAGAAATGCTTTAGAATTTTCAGGCTGTCGCTGCCGCTATAGCCTGGTTAAGGTCTTCAAAAATATCCTCAGGGTCTTCCAGACCTATTGATAGCCGAATGGTAGTTGGCTTGACATCCATAGCCTCACGCTCCTCCGGAGTGAGAGGACCGAAGATTGTGCTCGCCGGGTGAATGGCAAGCGAACGGTTGTCAAAAAGATTGGTCGCCCGATGCACCATCTTGAGCGCATTGATGAATCTGTAGCAGGCTTCCTCACTCGGAAGATCGAATGTCACCATTGCTCCCGCCTTCTCGCCGTAAAGCTCCTTGAAGAGGTCATGATAAGGATGGCTGTCAAGACCCGGATACCCTACCTCAACCACTCCGGGCACTTTCTCCAGCATACGGGCTATCTTTAATGCCGAGTCAGCCTGACGGTCGTATCTCACCTGAAGTGTCTCAAGTCCGAGGGTCTGCATATAGGCTGCATGAGGAGTCATGTATCCTCCGAGATTGAAAACCGCATCCTTTTTAATAAGGCGTGATATTTCCGGGAAATGACCATAGTCGATTATTACACCGCCAAGGCTGGTAGCCCCCCCTGAAATGTATTTTGTAGAGGAAACAACCTGAAAGTCGAGACCGAGAGCCTCGCCGTCAAACTGAGTGAAGGGAATCATCGTCGTGTCGGCTATCAGGGGAATATTGTGCGCCTTTGCAATCCGGGCAAGCTCCCTGACATCCACAACTTCTGTCTGCGGATTGGTCACTGATTCAAGGAAGATGCAGGCGGTGTTTTCATCGACAGCCTGCTCCACAAGATGCGCATCAGTGAGATCGGTCAGACGTGCTTCTACTCCGAATCGGCGGAGTGTGTTGGTGATAAGCAGATACGTGTTGCCGAACATATGACGTGAGCTGACCACATTCTGTCCGGCTCTTACAGTAGATAAAAGCATCGCGCTTATCGCTGCCATACCCGATGTGAACGCACTCACCTCTTTCGCTCCTGCGAGGGAAGCTATAATTTCTTCAAAGTGTGTTACTGTCGGATTGAGCACCCTTGAATAATCAGGAGCGTTTGTGCGTCCGCAGAAAGCGTCTGCCATGACATCGGCATTGTCAAATTCAAACGCCATTGTGTGATAGACCGGCATCTGGAGCGCATCGAAAGCGTCTCTCCTCTGATAAGGGGTATGTATGGCTTTAGTTGTTTCCTTCATGATGAATATATATTATCTGAAATATTCCACAAAGTTAACGTTTTAGACGCAAATAACAATATCAAAAGTGTAAAAAAATAAAAACCGTATCTAATTTATGCAAAAAGATACGGCTTTATTGTATATTTATTTAGTTATTCCGGTTTCCACTTGTTTATTTTATATCCTCGAGCACTGGATTGGGGGTGACGTAATCCTTGATCTTGTCGGAATAATATTTTTTGAAGTCAGTCCATTTATAATAAGGACCATGCTCACGATCCATCGGGAGGGTAACCTCCTTTTCGTTGAGAAGCACTTTCACCAGCACATCCTCCGGATCAAGTGAACCCGGTTTGCGGTAGAATACTATCTGTATGTTGCCGGCCTTGGGCACGACCTTGTAGTTATGCCAGCCTGAAAGAGCAACCTGTTCGAGGTCGTTGATTTCCTCTCCATAGTTGTCAAGCTCCATAAGCACTGTAAGAGGCATGACGATGGTGTCGTGGCCATAACGCAGATTGACGCTGATGTTGTTGGAGTTGATCGCTGTGTCTGCACTCTCAATGATGTTGTTTAAGACATTCGCCTGAGAAAACGGCACTCGGTTGTCTGTCAGCTTGGAATTGCCGCTGCGAAGGAACCAGTCCACATTTCTGATCTGCCACTGTTCCCTGACCTCTTCCGGAGTGAACACCTCTTCCGCGAGCCAGGGTTGTGTGGAGTGGCTCTGGGCGTTGATCAGAACTGAAAACAACGATGAGAAAAGTTTGTTGCCGATGCTGTCTTGTGCATACTCAGGGTCATTGATGAGTTTTTTAAGATATTCTCCCTTGTTGGCATGATTTTTCTGGAATGCCTTGATTTCCTCTTTCGGCTTTTTACGGAGATTCCATGCGATGGTGTCGTCATAGTCCATATACCACATAGTGGCGCGGCTCGCATCAGTCTTCACATTTATATCAGGCACCTGGCTCTGGATGCCGTTAAGACCATTGAACATCGAAAGAATTGAACGTATGACTACCGTTGATTTGGCGTCGATGTTGGTGTTAGGGGTAAAAATCTCCGGGAAATTCTGAACCATGCGTTTGCCGATTCCCTTGTGTTGGAGCGCACCGTTGTCGGAAAGCTCTCCTTCCCTTTTCTGAACATCCTCCCTTATCTGCTTGACGGCAGCGAAAACTTTCTTACCGAGGTCTGTGAGTTTGCCGGCTTTGTCTGCTTTGTCAAGGATTTCATAAGCTCGGTCATAATTTTTGTAGCCGATGAGCCAACGTGACCCATGACGGCTATAGTGCTCCATATGGAAAGGCACATATCCTTCCGGTGTCGGAGTCAAGACCGGGGGAGTCTCTGTAAGATAGGGATAACAATAGTAAGTGCCTCCGCTCTGTCGGTAGGTCACATCGTCAACCAAAGTTTTGGGTACTTCCTTAACCACTTGCTTCTTACGAGCCACGCCAATAGCGGGGACACCCATACAGAGTGTCAGGGCCAGGATGGATGCTTTGAAAAAAGTCTTCTTCATGTCTGTTTTTTCAAGGTTAGATTAATGAAAAGTGACCCGAGAGCCACAATGTTTGCACGACAAAGTTAGTCAAACTTTCATAATTTTACAAATTATTTTTCTCCTATCTCCTAAGACCGCTTCCCACAAGCACACCTCCTCCATACTCTCTTGTACAACCCTCCACGCTTACCCGGTTATAACATTTTTTGTTCGAATGTCATCCCAACCTCAATTTTGGTAATAATTACCAATTTCACGGTAATATTCCCGGTTCTGACTTTTTTTATTATCTTTGTAGAAATTCCAAATTTGAGCGAAAAATTATGGGAAATAAAAATAAAGAAATTGTAAAATTCCATTCCATAGACGCATATAATAAGCTTTACGGGTTGAAAACGGATCATCCCCTCGTGGCTGTCATAGACCTCAAGAATGCCAGTCGTGGCATCAACCATGTCCGCGTTGATTACGGCATATTTGCGCTTTTCCTTAAACAAGGCACGAACTGCACATTGATGTATGGGCGTGAACCTTACGATTATCATGAGGGAACCGTGGTGAGTTTCAAACCGGGACATCGCGTGGATGTGGAGATGACGACCGATGAAGTAGCTCCCGATGTGGTAGGACTCCTCTTTCACCCGGATCTTATTTATGGCACTCCCCTCGCCTCCCGAATTAATGATTACCGATTCTTTGACTATTCTCAACGGGAAGCTGTCCATCTTTCTCTTGACGAAAGAAAGATTTTTCTGGAATGCCTTGACCGAATAAAGAAAGAGATTGAACATCCTATCGATAAACATTCTGCCGAGATTGTTTCGAGCCACATTCAGGTGCTTCTTGATTACCTCACTCGGTTTTATGAGCGGCAGTTCATCACCCGTCATAAAGCTAATTCTGATCTGGTGGCGAATTTTGAATCAGAACTGAATAAATATTACACCTCAAAAAAGGGAACCGACGGCATACCGTCAGTGGCTTATTTCGCGGAAAAAGCTAATCTTTCCTCCGGATATTTCGGAGATATGATCAAACGCGAAACAGGGACGACAGCTCAGGAGATAATATCGCGTTTCATAGTGGGACAGGCAAAAAAACGCCTTAGCGATACGAATGACGACATCAGCATTATCGCCTATGATTTAGGATTCAATTATCCGCAGCATTTCACGCGCATGTTTAAAAAACAAACGGGCAAAACTCCTCGGGAGTTTCGTCTGGAGTTGAATTGATCCCTCCATACTCTTTTTCACCCGTATGTGAAACAAGATTGCTAATTTCGCATTATGGAATTATCTCCTTAAAAAAGATGAAAAACTTGTCATTCTAAAATAATTGGATTAACTTTGAACAATTAACCGGAGTTTCTTTGAAAATAGTTTAGACTTTTTTCTAAAGACTACACCATATTCAAGAATCCTCATTAGAATCAAAAATTTAATCGACTTCATTTCATGAATCTGAAGTTGTTTAAACTTTTTCTTTGTCAGGATTTAGCCGGATTTCGGAGGTGATTTTTTAGCTCGAAGAGGAAGTTTAGCGAGCTAAACGACCGATGAGAGATGAAAAAGCATCCCGAAAGATGGCTGAAGACGGGCAAAGAGGTCT
>JAAVDJ010000028.1 GCA_014801875.1 Bacteroides sp.
TACATCAAAATGTTAAAGAAAAGTTAAATATATAGCGCGCTATATTTGTTAGAACAATCGGACACTCGTAATATACTGAGTGCCCGATTGTTATATGGTGTAACTCCCAAACTCCGGAAGTTAATAGATTTCTTATATATTCACAAGCCCGGGAGTTATTTTAGTCTGCTTCCTACAAAAATTATTTAGTGGGAAGCGGTCTATATCCGGACAAAAGAAAATAAAAAGAAAGAGCAGGGGCATTGTCGACTAAATGATTTGCATATCCGGATAAATTATCATAAATTTGCTGAAAACTGAGGATTATGAGAACATTGAGATATCCCGTAGGAATCCAGACTTTCTCGAAAATAATCGAGGAAGGTTTTGTATATGTAGATAAGACTGCTTATATAAAATCCCTCCTTAACCACGGACAGTATATTTTCCTGAGTCGTCCGCGACGGTTCGGAAAGAGTCTGCTGCTTTCTACACTTGAATCTTATTTCGAGGGTCGTCGGGATCTTTTCAAAGGTCTTGCTGCCGACGAAATGAATCTTGACTGGACACCTTCACCAGTGTTGCGCTTCGACTTCAACGCTGAGAATTTCAGCCTTGACAACGGTCTTGAACAGTTACTTGACGGATTTCTTTGGCGATACGAGGAAATATATGGAAAACCTCAGAAACACCACACACTATCCCAACGGTTTAAGAATGTAATAGAAGCAGCTTACAACAAGACTGGCCGGCAGGTGGTAATCCTCATAGACGAATATGACAAGCCATTGATTGACATAGAAGACGACGCTAAGCTCTATGATAAGAACCAGCGGATACTGAAAAGTTTCTTCGGAAATCTCAAGAGCATGGATCGCTACATCCACTTCGCATTCATCACAGGAGTGGCCAGATTTTCTAAAGTAAGTATCTTCAGCGATCTCAACAATCTAAACGACATATCGATGGTGAATGAATTCGCCGACATATGCGGATGGAACCACCAGGAGTTGTTGGAGTATTTCCGTCCCGGCATTGTGGAACTTTCCGATGAACGCGAAGAAGCCTTTGAGAAGACACTTGACGAACTACGCCATTTCTACGATGGATATCTTTTCGCACTGAAAGGTTCAAGGCTATATAATCCTTATAGCGTTTTGAAAGCCTTGTCCAACAAGGAAATTGAACCCTATTGGTTTGACAGTGGAACTCCTACTTTCCTTGCCAGGAGAATAAGAAGACGCGGAACTTTCCCACCGGACCTAAACGGCCAGATGTGTACCCGAGACGAACTGATTGCTGTAGGGTTTGCTGACAGCGACCCTGTGCCATTGATGTTCCAGACAGGTTACCTCACCATTGCGAGATATGATAAGGAAACGCAGCTTTACGAACTCCGTTACCCAAACTTAGAGGTTGAGAAAGGCTTCTATCAGCTTCTGCTTTCCATTTATGTCCCTGATGTTACTGATTCCGCTACACCTTTCCGTTTCACTCATTTCAGGCATGCACTTGTCAAAGGGCATCCGGAGGATTTTATGAATCGTCTGGCCACATTGCTGAAGCAGTTGCCTTTCGAGGACCATCGTGAATCAACCTATCGCGCTGTCACTTTTCTGCTCTCATATCTGTCAGGTACTCACACAATTGCTGAGCATCACAGCTATAGGGGACGTAGCGACCTTGAGGTATTCGCTGGAAAGAATATCTACGTCTTTGAGTTCAAATATAATAAGAGTGTTAATGAAGCTATGAAACAGCTTCATGAGAGAGACTATGCCGGGCGCTATGCCCTTGATTCGCGTCATCTTTTCCTCATTGGTGCTAATTTCATTGAGCATGGTGACCAACGAGGCCTTGAGTATAAGATCGAAGGCTAATCTCCATGATAAGGTATCAGGGGATTTTTCTGGTGCATGAATTGTATTGAAAAAGTAAATCCGCCCTAACTCTTAAAGTTAGGGCGGATGCACTTTGATGATTTGCGGAAAGAGAGGGATTCGAACCCTCGGTACCCGTAAGAGTACAACGGTTTTCGAGACCGTCCCGATCGACCACTCCGGCATCTTTCCTCAGTCGTTTTCGATAGCTCTGCAAAATTACAATTTTTTTCCCATTCGACAATCGTTTTAAACCGTTTTTTTGCAAAATTAGGGTTTTGAACCCCAAGGGTACATTTGCTTGCTCCTGACAAACTGTTATCATACATGATATGACAAACCGCCCACACGAGAGATTCTGCATTAAGATATGTATGTTATAAAACATATATTATCACTTTATGCCTTCATCCTGCGTTATAAATATACAACCTCTCCGCAATTTAATTTTTATTATCATGACAAACTCCAGAATAATACCACCTTCACAGCTGATCATTAATGATGACGGCTCCGCTTTCCATATTCATCTTCGGCCTGACCAACTCAGAGACAACATTATCCTTGTTGGCGATCCGGGTCGTGTGTCGCTTATAGGCAAACTTTTCGACCATATTGACTATGACGTGCAGTCTCGAGAATTTCATGCGATTGGGGGCACATACAGAGGTAAACCTCTTATGTGCATATCTCACGGTATAGGGTCGGACAACATAGAGATTGTGCTTACCGAACTTGATGCTCTCGCCAATATAGATTTCGAGACGCGAACAGTAAAACCGGAACACCGAACTTTGAACCTGATTCGTGTGGGCACATCAGGTGCTTTACAGGATGATCTTAAGATAGGGGATTTCGTAATAGCTGAGAAAGCTACCGGAACAGACGGCATACTAAATTATTATGCCGGAAGAGACGAAGTGTGCGACCTTGATTTCGAGAAAGCTCTTATGGCGCACACCGACTGGGATCCTACTTGGGCAGCTCCTTACACTGTGCAGGCTGATCCTGAACTCGTGGAAAAGATAGGGCGAGATGATATGATAAGGGGATTCACCATAGCTGCTGTTGGTTTTTATGCTCCGCAAGGCAGAGAGGTAAGATTAAAGCTCAAACACCCTGATTTCATTTCAAAAGTAGAGAGTTTCAGATATGAAGGTCGCCCCATCACCAATTTCGAGATGGAGTCTGCATGTCTGCAAGGAATGGCGAAATTGTTGGGCCATCGTGCAATGACTGTGTGTTGTCTCATTGCGCAAAGACGTGCTGAAAATGCCAATACCAACTACAAGGACGGAATGGTAAGGCTGATGCTGACAGTATTGGATAGGATATGACGAACCTCCATATCCCAAAGCCAATCTGTAAGTCAGGTAGGGGAGAGGTAGAATGAGTCAGGCAAGTGAGAAACGATTACCGGGGTGGCGGATGATTATTCCATCAAATTCCAGTTCGCCTAAAAGAGCCATCAGTTTTGGCATGGGCAAGGAGGTCTGGTGGCGTATATGATCAGCCTGCATAGGCTCTGAACTGAAGCGTATTGCCTCATACACAAGTTTTGCGTCCCCCTCCATTTCCGGGAAAAGATTACGCTGCCGGGTGTCGACGTTCATATCGAACGGTTGCCACCCGGTAAGCTCTATCAAATCAGCCGCACAGGTGATGAGGCTCGCCTTTTGTTTTCTTATAAGCTCGTTACACCCGCTGCTCAGTTGGTCGCTCGCGCGTCCGGGGAGTGCAGCCACATCTCTGGAATAGTGGAAAGCTGTGTTGGCTGTTGAGAGAGCTCCACCCCTTATGTCGCTTTCAGCCACTATCGTTACATCTGAAAGGCCTGCTATAATTCTGTTGCGTTCAAGAAAACGCTGTCGGTAAGGGGTAGACCCGAAAGGATATTCCGTGACTATTGATCCCCCTTTGGCTATTATCGAACGGGCGAGCTCGCGGTTTTGAGCCGGGTATATCATTTGGAGACCGTGCGCCACAACTCCGACAGTCTTTACTCCCGCCTCAATCGAGGCCTTGTGGGAGGCGGCATCAATACCATATGCCAAGCCGCTGACCACCACCAGATCCGGAAAATAGGCAGCCATGTCAGTCACGAGGCGTTTGCAGAACGACAGACCGTAGGCTGTCGGTTTCCTCGTGCCTACTATATTGATGATATGGGGTACGTCAAGTTCAGTTTCTCCGAGTTGATACAGCACGACCGGTGCTTGGTCCGTCTGATAAAGACGTACCGGATAGCTGTTGTCAAGAAGGAAATGCACACGGATGTGGTGGCGTTCGATAAGTTCGGTTTCTTTGCGAGCGTTGAAAAGGGCTTCTTCCCGTTCAAGCTGCGGGAACTTGGTCCCCTTTGCCAGACGCAATGCATCAGAAAGCTCCTGAGAATCCATTCTGAAGAAATCCTCTGGAGTCACGCCACACTCCTCCATCCGGAGCACAAGCTCCCGGTTGACTCCTTTTACAAACGATAGGGCAATCTTTAAAGTGACATCCTTTTCCTTCATCGCCGGGGAGGATTGTTAGCTGATATATTTGGCGAATATTTTAGCCAGCTCATCTCCTCTTGTCAGTTTGCCGTCTTTAAGCACAACCACCGTCACGACCCCCTCGGCCATGACCTCACCCGAGGATTTCAGGATATCCTGATGGAATACGAAACGCGCTCCTTTCCTTTCCAAACTGAGGCAACTGAGGAAAGTGTCGCCGCCACGAAGAGAATTCTTATATTCAATTTCAATTTTTCTGACCACAGCGTCAATCCCTCTTTCGTGCATCTCGATGAAAGACAGGCCGGCGTCCTGGCAAAATTTGTGGCGAGTGTGCTCCATATAATGGAGATAGTTGGCGTTGTTTACAATTTGTTCGCAATCAAGCTCATAATCACGCACCTCCATATCCATTATGAAGCAGTATCTTTTCGTTTTTTCTTTAAGAATCCTCATATTGTCTCGTTTGTTGATGTGTTTAGTTTTCTCAGTCCATTTCCTATCGCTCCGACAGCTTCCCTAAAGGATGCGTCAGTTTCAAATCCGGAAGTGGGAATCCATAGAAATCCTTTTGTTTGATTTCTCATCGGCACAATTATACATCCGCTTGCGATATAATATTTATCCATTTCCGAATATGGAATCAGCATAGATTTTAACGGCCCGTCATCCTCGTGAAGAGTGACCACCACTCCTCGGTTGATGAAAATCAGACGGTGAGGAAAGGCATTGAGCACTGTCACCTCCTTCATCCCGTGATTGAAGTAGAAGTAAGCAGCCAGAAACGGGAAGACCAGAAGAATTGTCATCAGCATAACCAAAAGCCATCTGACGTCATGCACACCGGCAAGCACAGCAGAAGCTATAAGCAGACCCGCTGCGGAGGCAATCCATGGAAAACCATATCTGGCTATCATCAACCGGATGAACGGCGCTCCCTCCAGGCGGACTACTTGGCTTTCCGCAACAGTCCTATCATCCGATTCAACCTCCGGGAAAGCCGGGAAGGATGATTCATTTGTCGCGGACTGCACGTTCTTTTGCGTATGTTTCAAGATTTTCAGGGACGAGCACCTGCACAAATCCTGTACCCTCAGAATTGAAGAGTTTGGTCATGTCGATATATTTTTCACCGTTCCCTTTTGTTATCGGGAAAACCTCAGCTCTTCTGGCCTTTACTTTGTCGCCCAATGGGCTGTGGCCGTTGGGAAGAGTTCCACGCAAAGAGGGGTCCACGCCATCGGGCGAACACCTCACCGCTACAATCTCGGAGCAAGGGGGATAGCCAAGTCCGGTCCACATGATATACTCTTTTTCGACCATTTCCTTTGAAGGGGTTGCATCCTTTGCAATAGGTTTGCAACCTTCGATTGCGATTGTGGCTGTTGATTTGAAACGGGGGATGAAATCCTGATCGATCACCCATCTATCTTCCCCGGTGGCATAATCCCGCTGCTTCATGTCGTGCCAGAAAGAGCGGCTGACAGTCTCTGTAAGGAGTTCGGGAGTTATCTCCCCTTTTTCAGCATAAGGGGAAAGGATATGACAGGCGTTGGCCTCACGAACGAAACCGAACCCTTCGTTTGGTCGACCTGACTTGCTGTAGTTGGTTCTCACAAGGATATGATCAGGCGCATCGCTGAGGTCAAAACGGGTGAAGGAATGATTGTTTGTCTCGAAATAGGCTCCGTTGCCGTAAGCATCTATCACTCCGAAATTAGCCTCCACACCCATCGGCCGGGGAAGGGTCTTGAGGAGCTCTTCGAAATCATCAACGGTCGCGCAGCGTTTCAGGGCTTTGGTCATCAAGAATCCCTCTTTATCCATCTGTTTACTGCTCACCTTGTCATCTTTCAGATTGTAGGAGGCGGTATTCATTATTGCGAATCCGACATCGTTCATTCCCATCCATGCTTCCTGCAGCTTTTTATCATTTGCGTTAAATAGTGCGACGTAAGAATGTTCGTCAGGACGGGAGGAGACATACTCCACCTTGTTGTCGATTGTGCTTGTGTCTCGGTGTTTCCAAAGTATGGGGCGGCCGTAAGGGTTGGCTTCGGCTCCTATAATGGCGGAGGTACAAGCTTCCGCAGGAATGAGTCCGGGAAGAAGCAAACAAACTATAAGGATGAGTCGTTTTATCATAAAAATGTAATTTTTTACAAAGTTAATCAAAAACTTTAATATCCGAAATAATTATGGCATTACCGAAAGATCCTAATATGCTCGCGAGTCTTGTCAACATGAAGCTCCGCGATGGTGACTATGATTCTCTTTCTGACCTCTGTCTGTCTCTTGGCGTTGATGAGGAGAATCTAAAAAAACAACTGGCGGAAGCGGGATATGAATTCAATCCTGCTGTCCGCCAATTCAGATAAGTCTGTCAGCCTGTTGACTGAAACCTTGTTTCTAAAGATTTGAATAAGAGCCTTCGAAAGTGGTGCCTCCTCGGACATCTCCCGTAGAGGCACCTTTTTTCAGCCATTTGACGCGCTGAGCGGAGGTGCCGTGGTTGAAACTTTCAGGGACGACATAACCTTGTGCTTGTTTTTGCAGATAGTCGTCTCCAATCTTGGAGGCGGCATTCAGACCCTCTTCAATATCCCCGGGTTCAAGACTTCCGAACATTTCATTATCGTGGTATGCCCATACCCCGGCATAGTAGTCGGCTTGGAGTTCCGTGCGCACACTGAGGCGATTTGCTTCCGTTTGTGATACTTGCGCCATCTGTCGGTGGGCTTGGTCAAGGGTGCCGAGGAGATGCTGCACATGATGTCCAACTTCATGTGCAATGACATAAGCATAGGCGAAGTCGCCGCCGGCACCCATCTGTTTCTCCATCTGGTCGAAGAAGGAGAGGTCGATATATAATGTTTCATCTCCCGAGCAGTAGAACGGACCGACGGCCGACGATTGGCTTCCACAAGCTGACTGCACGCTTCCCGTATATAACACCATTTTCGGTGCACGGTACGTGAGTCCCATTTTTTCAAACTCCTTTGTCCATACATCCTCAGTGCCGGCGAGAATTTTTTTTGCAAACTCTGCATACTCCTCTTCCTGTGCCGTAGGCTGATAGTCGCTCTGGATTTCCTGCGAACCGGTCAACCCTGTGCCTTGAGTGACAACTGAGAGGGGATTGCCTCCAGAGAGCCATACTATGAGGGCGGCTATTATAAGGCCACCTATTCCTCCTCCGGCAAGTTTCATACCCCTTCCCGAAGAACCTCGTCTGTCTTCAACGTTGCTGCTTGTTCGTCTTCCGTCAAGTCTCATATAGTTTCTGATAAGATTATTGTGGAATAATGTTTAGTTTATCTTATTAACAGCAAAATGGTAATGTTGTTTATTTTAATTGTAACTCAGGACGAATTGTTAAGGGATGTTGAATAAGTTTAAACACGTGAAATAAAGTCAACTTATCCGAATGCCAGGCGTTTTATAAGTACAAAAAGCAATGAAGCAATATGGATAAGTATTCAAGGTTTCGGGAGAAAGTTTGAATGCGGTTTAAGTTTAGTTAGATATAGTTTATAGTGGAATCGTGAGAGAGGCGTAGTGGAAGCGCCTCTCTCTTTTTTTGTAAAATTGTAGTGAGTAATTTGGGAGATAAAGGTAAAAGACGTAATTTTGCAGTCTGTTTTGCGGAAGGCCATGTTAAGGCCAAGTCGCATGATCATTCAATTACGAACGCATTCCTATTTAACGCGATGAAATCAAGTTATCTGGCGCTTTGGCTGCTCCTTGCCGGTGCTCTTGTTATATTTTTGACCGTCAGTTTTGCTGACGACATCACGCTGGGAAGCTATACTGTAAAGAAAGCCCCTTTTGCAGAGACTCTCTTACCGGACACTCTTGCTACGGAAACAGGACAATTCACGTCGGCTGAACATCCCGTTGCCGCGGATACCGTCCCGGAGATTGTGCAGATAGATTCTCTTCCCAAGACTATCCTCCTTTTTGGAGATTCCATGACTATGAACATAGCCCTTCGCTTGGCTCGATATGCCAAACAGAACGGCCATGATATGCACGCCATCAACTGGGATTCGAGCAACACCAAGATTTGGGCTGAGACTGACACTCTCTCCTATTATATAAAGAAACTGAACCCCGATTTCATTTTCATTTCTCTTGGAAGCAATGAGGTCTATTTCAAAGACCCCTTCAAACGGCAGCCGAATGTCAGACGAATACTTGCCACAATCGGTGATGTGCCTTACATATGGATCGGCCCTCCTACCTGGGATAACCGCACAGCCATCAATGATATGCTGGAGGCTACTTGTCGACCGGGCACCTATTTTAAATCTTCGGGTATGGAATTTAAAAGAAAAAAAGACAAAATTCATCCTACCCGGGAAGCTTCTGCCCTATGGGTCGACAGCATAATGCGGTGGATGCCTAAATCAGCCCATCCCATACTGGCGGATTACCCTAATGACTCCTTAGGAAAGGTTAACAGTCATATCATATTTCTTAAAGCCCTCAATAAATGAATATTTCTGAGTTGCTTCAATATATTCCCGAGATATTTCAGACGGCTTTGAAGAACATCGGTCTGCAACTTGTGTATGATCCCAAAGCCCCGATGTTGTTCTCAAGCGGCCTTTTCTGGATGCTCTTCCTTATCTTCCTCCCTATCTATTCCCTCGTGAAGGGGAGTAAATGGAAGATGGTGGTTTTCGTTGTCCTTTTCTCGCTCTATTTCTATTATAAATCGAGCGGACTTTTCTTCCTCATGCTTATAGGCACGTCGCTCGTCGACTGGGGATTGTCTCATTGGATTTATCGGATAGAGAAAAGGGGAGGAAAGTTGGCTGTGATGTGGCTCTCTATTCTGATCTCTTTGTCAATCCTCGGCTATTTCAAATATGCCAATTTCTTTCTTTGGAACTGGAATCAGATGGTGGAGGGGAATTTCCAGCCTCTGGAAATTATCTTGCCGGTAGGTATTTCGTTTTATACCTTCCAATCCATAAGCTATATAGTAGATGTCTATAAAGGGCGAATCGCTCCTACACGCTATTGGATTGACTACCTGTTTTTCCTTTCTTTCTTCCCCGCGCTTGTCGCAGGTCCTATTGTCAGGGCTGATTATTTCCTTCCTCAGATTGAGAAAAACGAACGCCCTGATTCTCGTGTGATTTGGGCCGGTCTTTGGCTCATCATTGTCGGTGTGGTGAAGAAGGCGCTTATCGCTGACTATATAGCGCAATACAATGATCTTATCTTTAACGAGCCTTCTCTATATACAGGAGTGCAGACACTGATGGGTGTGTTGGGATACACGATGCAAATTTATTGCGATTTTTCCGGATATTCCGATATGGCCATCGGGCTTGCCTTGATAATGGGATTCCGTCTCGGGATTAACTTTGACTCTCCGTATAAGAGCCGCAATCTGACAGATTTCTGGCGCCGGTGGCATATCTCACTTTCGTCATGGCTCAGAGACTACGTCTACATTCCCCTTGGAGGTAACCGCAAAGGCACATTCCGCACATACCTCAATAATTTTCTGACAATGCTTATAGGTGGGCTATGGCATGGAGCGGCGTGGAAATTTATTTTCTGGGGGGCGATGCATGGTGTCGGCCTGGCAATACACAAGGCTTTCAAACCTATTCTTGTCAAAATCCCTGACAATTGGTTTACTATCTTTATAAGCTGGCTTCTCACGTTTGTTTACGTATCCTTGCTCTGGGTATTTTTCCGGGCAGCCGATTTCGAGCAATCCGTATTGATAATACAAAATATCTTCGTTGACTTTGACTGGCGACAGATTCCTCAGTTCATAGAAGCTCGTCCCGCATGGTGTGCGATGATGTTTGCCCTTATTGTGTTTCATTTCTTCCCGCATAAATGGACAGTCGCGGTGCAGTGGGCTTTTATTCGTATAAACTGGGTTGTGAAGCTGATTATATTCATTTTGGCCGTTCAGTTGGTGATAGAGTTTATGGCGGAGGAGGTTTCTCCGTTCATATATTTCCAATTCTGACGAAATAGGGGAGGGGATAAGGAATTGAACCATTTGGTTTATAATTATGTTAAAATGTCACGAGATTGAATATTTCTTCTCGTGACATTTTTATTTAATCAAAATTGAAATATAAAAATACATCACTATGAGCTTTATCTGGTATATTTTGATAGGCCTCGTTTCCGGCGCAGTTGCGGGAAAGCTGATGAGAGGTGGAGGATTCGGCTGGTTGGTCAATCTTATAGTAGGAATAATAGGGGGTGTTCTGGGAGGGTGGCTCTTCGGAATACTCGGAATACACACTTCAAGCATCATCGGGAGTCTGATAACTTCAGTCGTAGGAGCTATTTTCTTACTTTGGATAGTTGGATGGCTGAGTAAAATGACTCGGTGAGATAAAAAATATGGTAAAAAAACATAGGCTTGGAAGGCATAAAATGCTCCAAGCCTATTTTTTTGCCTAAAAATTCGCGCAAAATATACATTAGAATAACGCGAAAGTATGGGAAAAAGTTTTATGTTTAACAAAACGAAATAGATTTTAACATTTGTTGATTGCATTATGTTATAATAAGTTATAAAGAAAAAATAAGAAAAATATGCTGTAA
>JAAVDJ010000029.1 GCA_014801875.1 Bacteroides sp.
AGTGATTCAGGCACAATACAATTTTACTAAAAATCTATGACATAAGAAAGGCTTTTGTGCTGAATTGCAGCATGAAAGCCTTATTTATAGCCTGACTGAACGAAAAAGAGACTGCCTAAACTTGTTAGACAGCCTCTCTTAATTTTGTGTCTAACTTTTGGGGTACATTTCATTTTTGCAGGAAGCGGATTAAAGTACTGCAATTCGGTCATTTACCCATGAGGTATAGAATCCCCTATAAGACGAAAAAAAGCCGCAGATTCAATGAATCTGCGGCTTGTCGGGGTGAGGCGACTCGAACGCCCGACCTCTACGTCCCGAACGTAGCGCGCTAACCAACTGTGCTACACCCCGATTGCGTTAGCGACTGCAAAATTACAAAAAATTCACGTCTCCACCAAATTTTTACCTTCTTTTTTCAATTAAATGATAAAATTTTCTTACCACGGATTTTTTACTACCTCAGCGATAACTCGTTAGTGGCAATACGACCGCTTCCCGGAAAAATGTGGAAAGCGGTCTAAACCGCGAAACATCTCACCACAGATTCCTCTCCGGAAGGGAGGAGCCGTAACGCTCACGCAGACGGTCGATGAGTCGCTCAAGCTGATGTCCGAAATGATGTCCTTTCCAATTACCATTGTTTGTGATTATCACCCAGCAATCATTCTGCGGGAATTTCTCAATCAGGGAATGTGTGCTGCTCAAGGTGCCCGTGCGCCGCCACACTCCCCTCTCCACATCGACCCACCCGCGACATGACTTATTCTCCTCATTATGCTCAGTCAGAAGGTCAACGCTCCTTTTTGACAAAATATCCGTTACCCCAGGCAGCCCGTCAGCAGCCGCCACTATACGGGCGAGATCCGAGGCAGACGTCACCCACCCGCCGGCTCCTAAAAGAGCCGGGATATTACTACCGCCATACACCCTCTCAACCATTCGACCGCTTCCATTATACTCCTCCACGAGTTCATCGTCAGGCGCATAGTATTTAGCCTCCCTCTTCACACGGTCCGCATAATAAGTAGATCCGGGGAAAAATTGAAAAGCACCGGCCGGATGAAGCACATCCTCACGCATGAAATCCCAGTATTCCTTCCCGGTCACTTTTTCAATCACGAGAGAAAGAAGCATATACCCGAAATTACTATATCTTCTCCCATTCCCGGGTTGAAAGGCAAGCTTACGCCCGAGCACAATCCGGGTCAATTCATCATTGTCCGGAGCATGGTCGAGCCCTTTGGCAGCAATAATCTCACGGGTATTGAACATAGGGTCGCCCGCCCCGCGTCCGAATCCCCCTTTGTGTTGCAAGAGATGATCCACAGTAATATCAAAAATCCTCCTGTCTGCGACAGCAGAAGTGAATGAGGAATCATTCAGGATACCTTCCGGTCCGAACACCTTATCATCAAGGTGCAGTTTTCCCTGTTCCACGAGCTTCATAACACCAATCGCCGTCACCAACTTGGAAGCAGAAGCTATTCTCATCACCGTCGAAGCATCCATCTTCTCTCCGGTCTCGACATCCGCATATCCATACCCCTTGGCATAGACAAGGGAATCATTCCTGACCACTGCGAGCGACATTCCCTTCATCTCCCATTTCTGCATGAAACGTCTGATTTCAGAATCCATGGCATCAAGAGGAGCATATTCGGAGGAATTGTTGGAAAGGGTATCGCTCCAGACAGGCTGCCCTTTATGGGAGACATGGGAATCGGCGGAAGCGGCCGCCACTTTCCCCTCCCCCTTGAAAAGAGGAATCAAGTGGATAGCAATAAACACAAAAACGGAAAAAGCTATCAGGTAAAGAGTGCCTTTTCTAATATCTGATCGTTTCATATATAGGATTTTTGACCAAGAGAAGCTGTTTTACACTGCAAAGTTAAGCAATATTTATTTTTTTTTAGTATCTTTGCCCTCATATTAAGGATTAGTAACACATTCCTCCACACAATGTCAAAAGAAAAGCATACTGCACTTCAGAAAATTGGGCGCCCCCTCTATTGGGTTCTGCTGCTCCTGATGATTATACCCTTTGATATCATACCGGGGATAGAGCGTCAGCTGGTATCTCCCCCGATAGCCCTGTTCGTGGGGTTAGTTTTTGCTTTCATCTTCGGTATACCGTTTCCTGTGTTCAATAAGAAACTATCCAAATATCTTCTCCAGGCCTCCGTCATCGGCCTTGGGTTCGGCATGAACCTTCAGGAATCGCTAAAGAGCGGGGCGGACGGAATGGTCTTCACCGTCGTGTCTGTGATCGGAGTCATGATCATCGGCGTGTTGTTAGGGAGATATATGCGAATAAATGAAAAGACTTCCTATCTCATATCGTCAGGCACTGCTATTTGCGGCGGTAGCGCTATTGCGGCAGTAGGCCCTGTCCTGAAGGCCGGGCAGGATGAAATGGCTGTATCGTTAGGAGTGATCTTCATTCTGAACGCGATCGCCCTCTTCATCTTCCCCCCAATGGGGCTCTTCTTTGACCTGAATCAACAGCAGTTTGGCACATGGGCCGCGATTGCCATTCACGACACGAGCAGCGTTGTCGGCGCAGGAGCATCGTTCGACCAAATGTATTGCCAACTGAACGGACTTCCGTTAAATTCGGAAGCGTGTGACCTTGCCACTCTCATCAAGTGCACGCGAGCACTCTGGATTATCCCGCTGGCCTTCTTCACAATGTGGTTTTTCCGCAACAAGCAAGGGGGCGAAGGGAAAGCAAAGGTCAGCATTCCCTGGTTTATCCTCCTCTTCGTTGTAGCGATGATAATCAACACCTATACCCCGGAAAGCGCAATGAGCGTGATGGGGCCGGTCTATTCCTTCCTGGTGGCGGTAGCTAAGAAAGCGCTCGTGGCAGTCTTGTTCGCCATAGGAGCGAGCCTGAGTCTGAAAGTCATCAAGCAGGTGGGAGTGAAGCCTCTCATCCAGGCCTTGGCGCTATGGATGGCAATCGGCGCTACAAGCCTTTTCGTGGTCATGTACACAATTTCGTGAGATGACAATCCAAATCTGACAATTCCAATTTTGAACACCAGACATAACACTCCGTAAAAGAGTCCAAACACCTGACAACAAGATGCCATTACACGCAACCATTTTCTCCAAGGTACGTCTCAGCTCACTGATGATGGGTATCGGAGGAGTTTTGGCGGGAACTGCCTGTGCGTCCCTCTCCGGAAACTCCGAGCTGATTCCCGCCACTTTGTGCTTTCTCTTCGTGATTTTTGCACAACAATCCGGCAATTTCTACTACAGTTACTTCGACCTGCGCCACAAAGGGGGAGGACATATTGCCAATCGTATGGTTCAGAAGGAGAAGAAATCCTCTATGAATGTACTGAGAGAATGCAGCATTGCTATGCTTCTGCTGACTGTCATGATAGGATTTCCTCTGGTTTCCATGGGAGGATGGTGGACCATCCTGCTCGGTGTCTTCATCTTTCTGACCGGCTGGCTTTCATGCGGAGGGAGCAATCCTTTGTTGCGCACCCCCTTCGGAGTGGTATGTTCGTTCATCCTCTTCGGTCCTGTCTGCGTCATCGGGACATGTCTTCTTCAGGTCGTGCATGAATCGAAAGGACACATTGAATGGTCATATCTCATTCCGGCAATCTATATGGGAATCATCATAGGATTGATGTGTGTCAACTCTACGCTGCTCTACGGCTATGCAAATTTAACGACAGACCTGCGGAATTCAAAGGTGACTCTCATAGGTGCTGTCGGGAGACGCATCGGAAGATATATCTTCCTTATGAACGGTATCCTCTACACGCTCATTACCGTTGTGATGTTCATGCAGCTTCATCTTGAACTCAACGGAGTAGACTTCATCCCCTCCATCGTCTGCCTCTTGGTCGATCTATATATCTGGTGGCAGATGAAAGTTCGACCGCGTTACCTCTACTATCAGCTGATCGACATAGGAAACTTCAACGTCCTGCTGATGGGCCTGCTGTCATATATCATCTTCGAGATTACCGGAAATCCTGATTTGAGCCACATGAGCTTCTTCGGATTATAAAAATTATAAAGCTACAAAGAACTGCCCCCGAAAGTTTTAAAACTTTCGGGGGCAGTTCTTTGTAGCCGGGAGACTGAAGAGTCATCTAAAGTTCTCCGGAAATCAGCGGAAGATATTCCCCGTATCCTTCCCTTTCCATTTCTGCTGCCGGGATGAAACGGAGCGAGGCAGAGTTTATGCAATATCTCATTCCCCCATCATCGGCGGGACCGTCAGGGAAGACGTGGCCTAAATGGGCCCCGCTACTCGCAGAACGCACTTCTGTACGTATCCTTCCGAAAGAAGTGTCAAGATGTTCCGTGATAAGAGAAGAATCTATCGGACGTGAGAACGCAGGCCAGCCACACCCCGAATCATATTTCCTTGACGAAACAAACAAGGGGGTGCCGTCTGTTATGTCCACATAAATCCCCGGACGAAACTCATGGTCATATTCATTGACAAACGGACGCTCGGTGGCGCCGTTCTGCGTCACTTCCCACTGCAATGGGGTCAGGCGCGATTTAAGTTCTTCCTTGCGTTTAGCATGTGTCTTCATCGACTTTACCTCCCTGAATAAGGCCGGGTCTACATGGCAATACCCGTCAGGATTTTTATAGAGATAATCCTGATGATACTCTTCTGCGGGATAGAAATTTTTCAACGGACCCACTTCCACAGCCAACGGCTCTTTATGCCGACGTTGCACCGTCGCAACCACTGCCTCTATCACAGGGAGGTCGGCCGGATCGGTGTAATAGATGCCGGTGCGGTACTGGGTGCCGATGTCATTCCCCTGACGATTGAGCGAAACAGGGTCAATGCTCCTGAAATATATCACCAGAATTTCAGAAAGCCCCACAACGGAATCATCATAAACCACTTCCACCGTCTCCGCTGCCTCGGTAGCACCGGTGCACACCATCTTATAAGTCGGGTCAGCCACTATACTGTTGGCATATCCGGCCACAGTTTTTTCCACTCCCTCCATGAGCGAGAACAGATGGGCCGTTCCCCAGAAACACCCCCCTGCAAGGTATATCTTTTTTATCATGTTATTATCAAATTAGAGTCAATCAATCACAAAAGTATATAAAAAATAGCAATTCAGCAAAATTCACCAACGACTTCAAGGCATTCTTTCAGTCTAAAATATTTACGTTTTTTAATCTGCGATTTTTTATTTATTTTTGCATTTCATAACCCACTGATTGAAACCTATCCATATTATGGCTAAACAATTCGGCATCATTTTCGGATGTCTCGCGCTTGGCGAACTTCTTGCTCTTATTCCGGGACTTTCCATTCCGGGCAGCATCCTCGGAATGCTTATCCTGACGGTCTTGCTTGATCGGAAAGTGGTAAATCCCAAGACTATCAAGCCTGTCTGCCGGTTCCTCATCTCAAACATGGCTTTCTTTTTCATCCCTCCGGGGGTGGCTCTTATGCTTTATTTCGATCTTATCGCCGCCCAATGGCTACCGATCACCGTCGCCACTGTGGTGTCAATCCTCATCGTGCTCCTCGTCACAGGACATCTTCATCAATATCTCCATAACCGCTTCAAACACAACCGCCATGAACATAAATGAGCATATCTCTTCACCAATGGTGCTTATCACCCTCACGTTTCTCGTCTATTGGGGTGCAGGATGGCTACAGAAAAAGACGGGGCTCTCCTGGCTCAGTCCTATGCTTGTGACCATAGCTTTGCTGATAACCCTGCTGAAAATAACGGGTATATCCTACGAAAAATACTACGAATCCGGACATCTCATTGAATTCTGGCTGAAACCGGCGATTGTCGCGCTCGGCCTCCCTCTCTATAACGAGCTTAAGCATATCCGAACGCAATTCATAACCCTCTTTCTTACGGAACTCACCGGATGTGTCATCGGGATAGTCACTGTCGTGGCGATTGCAAAATGGCTGGGAGCGACCCCGGACGTGATCTGCTCCCTTGCTCCGAAGTCTGTCTCCACCCCTATAGCAATTGAGATATCCTCGAAATTAGGTGGAATCCCTGCCCTTACCTCCGCCATAGTTGTGGCTGTCGGAATGATAGGAGCGGCCTTTGGATTGAAGATGATGTCGTGGGGACACGTACATCATGCTGTTTCCCAAAGCCTTAGTATGGGAACGGCAGCTCATGTGATGGGCACAAACCGCATCAGCGAGATTTCTGACCGCTACGGAGCTTATGCCACATTAGGTCTAATCCTCAACGGCGTGCTGACCGCATTTCTCGCCGGCCCGATTGTGCGTATCCTTATAGACGTGCTCTAATTATCTAATAACGAACAGTAATTCATCACTTAAAATTGGAAGCAAGCCCCCTGTCCGCAACAAAATTTACAAACATAATTAATGAAGATAAGGAAAAGTTAACTATCTTTGCAAAATCACTTCACAAATCCAGCAAATATGGAAATCATACAGCATATAGCCGAAAGAATCAGAGGGCTGCGCGACGCTCTCGACATCAGCTGTGAGGAAATGGCATCTCAGTGTGGAATTTCGCCCGAGCTCCTTGCAGACTACGAAAATGGAACCACGGACATCCCTGTCAGCTTCATTCATAAACTCTCTTCCGTCTACAGTGTCGAAATGTCAGCACTGATGTGCGGCGATGAGCCCAAGATGCAGTCTTATTATATCACACGTGCCGGACACGGCGTGAAGGTGGAGCGCACGGGGGCATACAGCTATCAGGATCTGGCCTCCGGATTCCGAAACAGAATCATGGCTCCATTTATGGTGACTGTCGAGCCGGCCGAAGAGAAAAAACCACTCACCTTGAACACCCATGAGGGACAAGAGTTCAACTTCGTCATCGAAGGGACTCTGGAAATAACCGTAGCAGGGAAAACAAACGTCTTGAATCCGGGAGATTCCATCATGTTTGATGCGAAAAGACCTCACGGCCTGAGAGCGTTGGATGGTAAAAAAGTGAAATTATTGGCCATAATATCTTAAAGACATGCTCGAAAAATTTCTTGACAAGACCAAGTTTGAATCTTACGAAGATTTCATGGAGAATTTCCATGTAAATGTACCGGAAAATTTCAATTTCGGGTATGACGTGGTAGATGCCTGGGCCGAAAAGGAGCCTGACCGTCCGGCTCTCCTCTGGACCAACGACCGGGGGGAAAAAATACAGTTCACTTTCGCAGACATCAAGCGTGAAAGCGACAAGACAGCCTCATTCTTCCGGCAGATAGGGATTGGGAAGGGGGATATGGTGATGCTTATCCTGAAACGGCATTATCAGTTCTGGTTCTCCATCGTGGCCTTGCACAAGTTGGGAGCAACCGTTATCCCGGCAACCCACCTTCTGACAGAGAAGGATGTGAAATACCGCTGTCAGAAAGCCGATATAAAGGCAATCGTAGCGGTAGGCGACAAAGTGGTCATCGACCATATCAACAAGGCAATGCCGGAATGCCCCTCCGTGAAGGCTCTTGTCTCCACAGGCCCGATTGTGCCCGAAGGGTGGTATGATTTCAATAAGAGCATTGAAGGCGCACCCCCGTTTGTCCGCCCCGAGAATCCGAACACAAACGATGATGTGTCGTTGCTGTATTTTACCTCAGGCACAACCGGGCAACCCAAAATGGTGGCTCATGACTTCACCTATCCCCTGGGGCACATCATCACGGCTTCTTATTGGCACAATATAAACGAAGACAGCCTTCACCTCACTCTCGCCGACACCGGCTGGGGAAAGGCTGTCTGGGGAAAACTTTACGGGCAATGGATTGCCGGAGCCAATGTCTTCGTCTATGATTTTGAAAAATTTGAACCTGTCGACGTGCTCCATAAAATTCAGGAACATGGGATTACCTCTTTCTGTGCCCCTCCCACAATTTTCCGTTTCCTCATCCGTGAGGACCTCTCTAAATTTGACCTCTCGACGCTAAAATACTGCACAATCGCGGGGGAAGCTCTTAATCCGAGTGTCTACGAGGAATGGCTTGCCCTGACAGGTATAAAACTTATGGAGGGGTTCGGACAGACGGAAACCACCCTGACCATCGCAACATATCCCTGGCTTGAACCGAAACCGGGCTCTATGGGGAAGAAAGGTCCGGAATATGACATTGACCTCATAACTCCCGACGGGAGAAGCGCCGAAGATGGGGAACATGGCGAAATCATCGTGCGCACTCACGGAAGGAAACCCCTGGGGCTCTTTAAGGAATATCTCCACGACCCGGCTCTGACAAAAGAGGCTTATGACAACGGGATATATCATACCGGCGACGTTGCCTGGAGAGATGAGGACGGCTACTATTGGTTTGTCGGAAGAACCGACGATGTCATCAAATCTTCCGGCTACCGTATCGGTCCTTTCGAGGTGGAAAGCGCCCTCATGACACATCCTGCCGTAGTGGAGTGTGCCATAACTGGTGTGCCTGATGATATACGCGGACAGGTGGTGAAGGCCACTATTGTCCTTGCCAAGGATTACGAACAGCGCGCAGAGGATGACCGGGAAGCGCTGATAAAGGATATTCAGAACCACGTGAAACGTGTGACGGCTCCCTACAAATATCCCCGCATAGTTGAGTTTGTGAAAGAGCTGCCGAAGACAATCAGCGGAAAAATCCGTCGTGTCGAAATCCGCGACGGAAAACAGGATTAACCTTCCCTCAAACGATATTTGAAATTGGAGTTACGGGTGGAGTCCGGAGAATTGCCGACTGCATAACGCAAAGCCTCTTCCTCTCCGACAAGCACACATAGCTCTGTGGCACGGCTGACTCCGGTGTAGAGCAGATTGCGGTAAAGCATCGGCTTATGGGCCATAGTGACTGGAAAGATCATGTATCTCACTTCCGATCCCTGCAGTTTATGCACCGTCGTCGCATAAGCAAGGACAAGCTCGCTTAATTCACTTCTGGAATATTCCGACTCTCTGCCGTCGGAATATTCCACTTTTATTTTCTGCCCCTCCGTGTCTACTTCTACAATCCTGCCTACCTCTCCGTTATAGACCCCGCGTTCTCGCGAATTGGCGGTCTGCATGACGGGATCTCCAAGCCTCATTGTTGTGGAGCCTCTCCGGAGAGCGGGACCGGAGGGGTTAAGGCGAGCCTGAAGATCTATATTCAGCTGGCGCGCTCCCAAAGGTCCTATCTGCTGGGGAGTCACAACCTGGATGTCTCCGGGAGCTATCCCGTATCGCGAGGGGAGTTCCTCTGCCATAAGCGAAAGAATCCGGTCATGTATCCCCGTCACACTCTCCTCCTCTATCATCATGAAATCCCGTTCCGGATCGGATTCCGGCAACTCCCCTGAATTGATCGATCTCGCGCCGGCCGCTATCAGACTCCCTTCCCCTTGTCTGAAATTTTCCGAAAGCCTCGCTACGGGCACCTTCCCCGAATCTATCATGTCTCGCAAGACATCTCCGGCTCCTATTGCCGGAAGCTGATCCACGTCGCCGACAAGGACAACCCTTGTTCCGGGACGCAAGGCCTGAAGAAGATGGTCAAAAAGCACCTGCTCCATCATCGAGCCTTCGTCAATTATGAGCATATCGGTGTCGATCGCTTTCGTATGGTAACCTTCCCCTTGCCTGTAACCCAACAGTCGATGAATTGTCGTGGCATCTGCTCCAGTCAGGTTGCTCGCCCTTTTTGCCGCACGTCCCGTCGGTGCAGCAACCAGCACTTTCTTCCCCTCTCTCTCCATCGCTTCGATAACCCCTTTCAGAACCGTGGTCTTCCCCGAACCGGGACCTCCGGTAAGCACGGAAACAGGCGAATTGAGTGCCGTTTCAAGAGCGCTCAACTGCTCTTCGCTGTATTCATGCCCCTCCTCGCTCACTCGCGGCAATCTTTCAACCGGAAAATATTCCACGGCGGTCGAAGCAAGTTCCCTCAGCTTCGCCGCCCCTTCTTTCTCTGCTTTATAAAACACCGGCAGATACAGGCCACCCTTGCTTTCAACAAGCCGTCCGCTCTCCACAAGCGGTTTGACAGCATCCCGCACTTTCTCCGGTTCCACTTTGGCAATCGAAGCCGCCAATGCTATTGCCTGATCCGGAGTGGCAAAAAGATGCCCGTCTTCCGCAAATCTTTTCACTCCCGTCAGTAGCGCTCCCTTTAGTCGCCTGAGATCATCTGCGGGTATGCCGAGACGTTTTCCAATCTTATCCGCTGAAAAGAAGGAGAAACGCCAGACATCCTCCACCATTCCGTAAGGGTCCGTCATCACCACATCACGTGTACGCTTCCTGTACTTCCCGAATATCTTTCCGATTTCAAGGTCGCTCAATCCGCAGGAAAAAAGGAATGCAAGAAGGTCAGCCGAATAAGGAATATTCTTCAGACTTTCCGAAGCAGTTTCTACTCGTGTCTTACCCAACCCCTCAACAGCCTCTGCCTTTTCCGGCTCATCGGCAAGAATACGCACTGCATCCGTGCCGAACATGTCCACGAGCCTACGGGCATATACTTCCCCAATACCCTCTACCCACTTGCTCGCAAGAAAAGCGACGGCTCCCTCTTCAGTAAGGATGGCTATATCATCTTTGATTATCTCATTATTCCCCATCATATTATTCAATCTTTATTATAAAAACGTTACTCCGACACACTCTGTTCGAAAACAAAAATTGTCTTGACCATACCTCTTCTTAAAGGTTAAATATAGAATATAAGTGCCGATCGGAGCCTCCATCTCATAATCCATGTTCTCCATCGAGCCCTGGGAAACCAAAAGATTAGCCTGAATCCGGCCAATCCTTAAAACAAAACTCAGCCAATCCTTAAAACAAAACTCAGCCAATCCTTAAAACAAAACTCAGCCAATCCTTAAAACAA
>JAAVDJ010000030.1 GCA_014801875.1 Bacteroides sp.
GTTTGTCTTGACCGGATTGACTTTATTCGGTTGCCTGTTTCGACTTTGACGGGAGACTTGTTTTACCGTGTCTCCTTGTTTCTGTCTGTATGGCCCGGCATCTTCAGCGAAGACTGCCGGTCATTGTCCTGTGGCATTGTTGTCAATGTTCTCTCTCGCTCCCGGGTCAGCGACTCAGTGTCGTTGTTTCCCGTTTGCGGTTGCAAAATTACAACAAGAATTTCCGCTCCGCAAGTGTTTTTATGTTTTACAGCATATTTTTCTTATTTTTTCTTTATAACTTATTATAACATAATGCAATCAACAAATGTTAAAATCTATTTCGTTTAGTTAATCATAGGATTTTATATTGAATTTTCTCTATATCCTGACACTAATTTTTTCAAAAAAAGGGAGACTCCGTGAAGGAATCTCCCCTAAAATTTATAAGAAAAAACTGTTTTTCTAAATTACAGAAGTCCATTTCCGGCACGGATTATGTCTATTAGAATAGGTTTAAGTCCGCTAACGAAACATTCAACGGCGATCACCATAAGAATAAGACCCATCAGACGCATCATTACATTGTTACCTGTCTCCCCCAGAAAATCCACAAGACGAGTAGAAGCATTGAGGACAACGAAAGTGAGAAGATAAATAACGGCAATACTTCCTATCAGTATTCCTTTCATAGCCCAAGTGTTGGCATCTTCCATGAGCATAATGCCATTGGCAATAGCGCCAGGACCGCAAAGCATGGGGATAGAGAGAGGGGTGATAGATATATCTCGCGCATAGACCTTCATCTCCTCTTCCTTAAGTTTTGTGTTGGAATATTGAGCATGGAGCATATCGAAGCCTATCTTTAGGATGATAAAACCGGCCGCTATGCGGAAACCGTTGGCGGAAATGCCGAAAAGAGTGAAGAGCACCTGGCCTCCGACAGTGAAACAGAGGAGTATAATAAATGAGATTATTGTAGCTCTGCGCACTATCTCCTTTCGTTCCTGCTTTGACATCCCCTTTGTCATAGAAAGAAACACCGGCATTGTGCCGAGAGGATTCGTCAGGGTAAAGAAAGAGGTGAGACAAATAAATGCAAATGGAAGTAATTTGTCCATGATATTAAGATTTTAGATATTAAGATTATAGAGTTAATTCATGATAAATGGTCGCTTATTCTCCATTCAGAAAGAGAGTGAGGCCGATATGCAGCATCCTCCATCGGAGGGGCAGGCGTTGAGTTCAAGTTCATGTTTTTGAGCGAAGGGGCGAGTATAGATAAGGGCGGATCCCGCACCTATGGCAGCTCCGGCAACAACGTCCCACCAATGGTGTCGTTTCGAGAAAACCCTCCCCCACCCCACATATGAAGCAAGAGCATATGCAGGCACTCCAAGCTTCCATCCATAGCGACGCTGGAGGAAAGTGGCTGTTGCAAAAGTCGTTGACGTGTGGCCGCTTGGGAAAGAGTGGCGGTTGGAATGGTCCGGGCGCTCCTCCCTCACTGCATATTTAAGGATATAGGTAGCACCGACAGTAGTCACCGCAGTGAAAGCACCCTGTTTTAGCCCCTGCCAATCCTGATCAATCAAGACTCCCGCCAAAGTCGCCACCGGCATCGCAACCAACAAAACATCGGTAGAAGTCTTAACCCCCTTCTGAGCCGGAGTGCGATAGAAATCCTCTTCTGCATGAAGAGGGGGCGATGCGATGGCCACCGCAAGGAGCCAGAGAAGAATAAAAGGAAGTTGCTTCATGGGGGAGAAGGTTTTAGGCTCAAGGCTTGAGGCTCAAGAGGTAAGGGTTAAAGGTTAAGATATTAGGGAGAGGATTTTAGGGAGGAATATGATCAGACCCACAACCACTGCTCCGGTAGCAAGAAGCAAGACGGCAGCTGCTGCAAGGTCTTTTGCCCTCCCAATGAAGGGGTCATGATCGGTGGTTATCCGGTCAGCCAAAGCTTCTATTGCGCTATTGACTGCCTCAGCCGAGAGCACGGAGGTAATGCAAATAACTATCAAACACCATTCCAAAGAGGAAATGCGGAGCAACCAACCAAGAGCTAAAGCCAAAGCAGCCGCCACAAGATGAATCCGCGCATTATGCTCGAATGCAATCAATACCTTCAGACCATGCCCGGCATATCTGAACGACTTGCCCCTCTTTCTCCAGGAAAATTGCTCTTTCTCATTCATATCTAATAGTCGTAATCAAACGAGAACTGATCAACATACAAGACAGCTCCAGCCCCGCCCGTGAAATAATCACCGAGTTTAGAAGCGGCACACGTAATCTGAAGATAAGTTGGCACGCGAGAGGTGCTTCTATACTCAAGTTTGATTTCAAAAGGCTGATATTCCTCCATTGTACCACTATAGACCAACTCTCCATAGGCTATTATAGAGGAAGCATCCTTATCAAACAGCTGTTGATTCTTAGGATTAGTGCGAATTTCGAAAGGAGCTGTCCAATCGGCAAGCGCCACATATATATGGCAAGTATCCGGTTGGCCAATAAGATTCTTGTAGTCCGCACTCGCATAATTGATATCGGCTGTCTTATACTGGAAATAACCTTTAAGCTTTGTAGGACGCAATTTCCAGGGTCTGCCGAAATCGAGAATACCGTTAGTGCCATCCACCTTCTGGAAGGACCCCGTATATATTGAGCCGGCAGCGAGTTTTCCAATACCGGCAATACCGACAAACCGGGTGTTTAGCTCGGCGGCCTGCCCGGAACCGGTCACTGTATGGTCAGTCGGCACAACATTACTTTGCCCGAGAGTGGCTGCACCGGTGTTTCCTGTGTCCCAGAATTGTTCGCCATTCTCATTCCATGGACACCATATTCTGTTGTTTTTAAGCCACCATTGATCGAAATCACCATCCGGGATATCGGCTGTGGCATCGGTTGATACCTTCATCTCATTACCGATGTTTCCATCCGCCACAGCACGCACCTCATATTCCGTAAGGGGTTCGAGATGCGATATGCAAGCTGAGAAAGCCCCCTCAGTCTGAGTCACATCTTCGGCCGGTACATCAATCCAGTCGGAAGAATCGGAAGCACGATATTGGAACCCACCCTTCATATCCGACGGACATTCGCCATATGCCCAAACCACACGACTCCAAGCATCTGCCGCAGTGGTGTTTACCAGCAATTCGGCCACATCGGCATAGATAGTCCAGTATTCAGAGCGACCATGGCAGGAAACCTCTACGCGCAATGGTTCAGTCAAATCGATTTTACCCGGTACGAGAGACGGAGTGAGAGTCGTTATCCCTTCCGGACCGAGCTTTATACGATCCAACGTCAGAGATGAGAGATCAGTTCCTTCAGGGACGGTCACCACCACACGACAAGCGGCAACATCAATAACGCTCTCCCCTATCTGACCCTCCACAGAAAAATATCGCTCGATATTCTGTTCAGCAGTGATGGTCCAGGTATAATCCTGATAACGGGACACTATCACCTGCAAAGGGGATGAAAGATTATATGAACCTTCAAGGAGATTCACGTCGGAAGTGGCTCCGGGAGTCAATCCGAAAGCAGAGAAGCTGACATTCTCAATATCCGTAGTCTCCTCCAGATAGACAGTTGCCTTCATTTCGGCGGAATCTATAGAGGCATCGCGAGATTGCCCTACAGCTGCGAGGGCAGTAATGTTCTGCTGAATTTTGGGATATGGCAGATCATTCTTTATGCACGCCTGAACGAGACACAACATGATAAACACTGCCGGAAGGAGGAACAGAAAGATATTTTTCTTGTTATGATTCATATTAAACCTTTTATGGAATCCCCTGCAAGAGGGAAAAGGGAATACTGAAGTGGTTTAAACTTTTTACGGGGTTGTTTATTTTTATAAAGATTTCTTTAAAAAGGAGACCTCTTTGCCCGTCTTCAGCCATCTTTCGGGATGCTTTTTCACCTCCGAAATACGGCTAAATCCTAACAAAGAAAAAGTTTAATCAACTTCAATATGCAAAATTAATGTTTTAAACTGAGAAATGAAAAACGAGGAATGAAAAAACATTTATCTAAATGTTATCAATGTGAAAGAGAGTGTATCAAGCCATGGCTTGATACACTCTCTTTCACACTTTCTTTCACATTCTTCCCTGCGGGAAGCAATTGATAAATCATTCATAGACGAGCTGGAAGTCATCCAGATACATCACCGAACTGCTGCTGCCACAGAAATAATCTCCGAATTTGGATGCCGAGCAGACTATCACGAGATGGGTCGGTCTGAGAGTCTTTGCATTAGCTTTATATTCCAGAGGAATATTGACCTCATTCAATTCTCCATCCGGACCGAATGCCTCTTTCCATGTCACCTGTCCATAGGCCACTACGGAAGCGTCATTCTTCTCAAACAATCTGCGATTTTTCGGATTAGTGCGGATTTCATACGGTTCCGTCGTAAGGGCGACATAGATTTGTCCCTGGTCTGTGCCTCCCTCTGTCAGGCCATCAAGAATATCCTCGCCGGGACTATTCTTAATCTTGACTTTTCCTCCGGGACGGTAGTTAGCAAAGACACGAAGCGCAGAGGGATGCGAACCATTATAAGGAGCACCGACAGATAGCACACCGTTTGTGCCGTCGGTCTTGACATAATATCCGGTAAAGATATTACCTGCCGCTATGATTCCCATAGCTTCATCAGAACCAAGACGTGCTGAATACTGACCGGAATGTACCATATCTTCAGATTTATTGGTCAAAACCTTATTGGCCGTTGCACCACCTTCATTTCCACTTCCCCAGAAGCTCGCTTCTTTATCTCCTACAGACCAAGGAAGAATCACATTCTTTGTGCCCAATATGGTTGAGGCAGAGTAAGTTGACCAATCCTCAAAGCTTGCATTCGGAATCTCAAATACAGATTCGGTGGTAAAAGATCTTATCTCCTCTTCCTCAAAATCATCCGCATAGGCCTTGTATTCATATTTTGTAGAAGCTTTAAGTCCGGCGGCTTTCACGGAGAAGCGAGTTACTCCTGCCGATGCTTTTGTCAGTGAACCCGGAAGCGAAGTCCATGTATCCTGACCGGCCTCACGAATACGAATACCGAAATCAGTGACGGTATCATCATACACCGCACCATACAGGATGGCACTGTTAGGTGTGATAGCTGTGTAATCCAGAAGATCCTCCTTACTATAAGAGCCCACAGGAGCCAAACGCTCTACTGCCTCCTCTGAATTAGCCCAACGCAATCTCTGTTGACTGCTGTAGCCTCTTCCATCTGTCACATCAAAAGTTATGGTATATTCTTCGGAAGAAATCGGAAGAGAACGTAGATATGAAACAGGGAAAGTCAACCAGTATTCCGTCGCATTAACCATTTCATTATCAGCCGAAGCTACATTATCTTCCGTTTCAATCATCTCCGTCATGATTTCATCGGGAAGCAAGGAACGTCCGTCAGCTATCACGTCAAGCCCTGTCACCCCACCGATTGCAGGGAAATTACTGCTGAATGACAACCTTAGAGACGACATCCCCTTATAAGCCAGTATACGCAGCTTTATATCTGAATATTCACCTTGCGTAAGGTCAATCTGTCTTTCAAGATCAAGCAATCCCTCCCCGGAGGTAGCCTTGAAAGTCGGAGCCGGAAAAACGGTCACCTCCTCATCAATTACAGGAACTTCTACAATCTCCACCTTCACAAGAGCACCACCCTGCGTCACCTGAGAAGCATCAGCCTTCAGTATAAACTGATAATCATGAGCACGGAGCACACCATTAATTTCGCCCTCCTTTGAAAAAGAAGTACCATCCGAGTTTTTACCTGAAAGTTTGTAATACAAATCAGTAACTCCGTTAGGCATCATAAAATACCCCTTCTTCTCACCCTTAGGGTCAGAAGAGATCATCTCCGAGTCGAAAGTAAGGGAGCCGCGTGTGTGTCCCACTTCAAGGGTCACATCAGAAACCCTATCGGCCACAAGCTCCGAGTTGACGGAGGTCAATACATTGGCAATATCGCATTTAAGCGACACAGCATTGTTCCCCTCCTTAACATCTACGGGGAGATAACCGTAATAGAATTTCTTGTCGAAAGAAGCGGAGACAGAATCACCGGTCCAGCCTTCGAGCACATAATGGCCGGTCTGAAGTGCCACGTCTGCACCCTGCAGGGATGCAAGTCCGAGGAATTTACGCACAACTCCGACATTTTCTTTCTGAATATAAACCACAAGATTATCTTCAAGGGCAGTCTGGTCGTAATCAGCCGCACGCGTCGCTACTGAAGTTATATCCCCCCTGAGCTCTGCAGAGAGACGGAGCGTACCCTCCCCTTTCTCACCAAAAGGGGACTCGGACACACACCCTTGGGCAAGGAGTGCCAAAACGACAGCCGAAGCTGAAAAAATCTTATTCAATGTTTTCATAGCTGTCATTAATCATTTTTAATTACGAGAATAAGTTCCTTAGAAGTTGTTCCGTTGGCGTCAGTGACGGTAAGAGTGAAAGTGTGAGTTCCATCTCCAAGAGCCGCCAGCATCGGAATGAACCCGGTGATATCGAAATTCACATCTTTCTCACCTTCCACTGAATCACCTTCCAGCAATCCAAGTCCATTAAGAGCCTCCTTGAGGTTGCCCGGCTCAACCAGGTCAAGATGACTGCCAAGACCCACACCCTCCAATTCCTCCGGAGTCAATGTAGGAGAGGTTATATCCACGACAAACTCAGATATCCCCGACTCAGATTGTATATTCAGAACCACTGATTCACCAATGGTCACTTCGTAAGGCTCATCCAGCTTAACGTCGCCTAATGCAGTTATGACGGGTGCATCCTTTACTACAGGCTGCTCAGGCTGCTGAGGCTCATCCGGTTTTTCGCCGGGGCGCTCGGCATCCCCGAGGTTGGTGTCGCCCATACCCATATCCTCTATCGAGACCTCACCGTTTATATCAGTTGTTGTCACCGACGCATCCAGCACGACATCCATATTCAGGTTTCCGGAGTTCTCACCTTTATAATCGTGAAGCTTGAAAGTTATGCGATAATGGTTTCCGGCGGAGATATCAGAGAGAATCTTGGTCTCTGAAGTCTCAGCCCCATCAATCTTACCATGGAAAGTGGCGACGAGTGTGTGCTCATCTCCTATTGTGAAATAGCCATATCGGGTCTCTGACTTAGTGAAATTAAGCACATCAGAACTATTCTGAATCTTCACCTCCACATAAGAATCATCAGACATATGATCGGTCAACGTCGAATCAAACACAATGGAGGTCATCACATTCTTAAGGACGCACTTGATTGTGCCAATATCCGATGTAATCTGATTTGCGCGAATCTGAAATTCATCGGAATGACCCTCATAATATGGAGTATCCCAGTTAGCAGGATATAACACATCATCCTTATCATGGGTATAGACGGCCGTTATTGTATATTTACCCTCCTCAAGCACTACGATATCAGGCATATACCCATACCAGTAGTTGTCGATCATGGCATTATCGTTGACTCGGTGGAAACTTATATGAACATCGTCCATAACCACTTCATCGCCGGCTTTAGTCTTTATGACGTGGTCCGCCTGCACCTTCAGAGAAAAAGCGGTTTTCGCGAAAGATCCCTTCTCTTTATCTTTAGGACCTTCGAAAGGTGCTTCGGAAGCACAGGCAGCCAACAGCAATCCGGCTGCCAAAACCATATATATATTTTTTGGGCTCATGATTTTATCAATAGTTAAGTTTAACCGAAGTAAGTGTCAGTCTTGATCCTACACAAAGAGATTTATACTTGTTGTCGTTACCCAAATTTTGTCCCGACAGGCTCGTAGTATTAGTGACATCCGCCAAATCTGTAGGAATCGGAGCAGCAACATTGTCTCCTTTGGCAGATATGAATCTCACCTGAAGCTTCGCTGCCTTTACACCCTTCTTGCCATACTGCAAAGACACTGTGTACGCCCCTGAAGCATCTATATCCTTTTCACCCTGTGAAATAATATTACCGGACTCATCAAGAACCGCAATATACATCCACCCCTTTTCATTCTCAATCCCCTCATAAGTGCAATCGAATGATATGGAAGCAGGGCGTGAAGCAAACGCTATGCCATCCACTCGATGTTCGGTGCCATCAAAAGAATAAGAACCGAGGAACAATTCGCCCGCAGCCTTATTGCCTATCGAACCGGGTGCATTACGACTGTATTTTGCTCTGACAGATAATCCGTGGTTATCAAGAGCCGGCATAGTGCCATGATGGTCGTAGGCAACGCTTCTGATCAATACTTTTCCATCTAAAGCCAACGTTGACGGCACCATGAACCATGTGTTCTGAGGATTCGAACCTGTATAGCAGGTTTTTGAATTTATAGAAGCCCAGCCTGTCGGTTCGGAAACCAGCAACTCACAATAGTTCTGCATGGTAGTTGCGCCATATTTATATTGTCCCCCTGCATTCAGCTTACTGATATTTATAGTCCGGCTCAAAGAGGAGAAATTCCCGTTAGGTATTTCAATTTCCGCCTCAGTGGTAAATGCAGGTATTCCGAATGTCTTTTCCTTGTTTTTCCCTATCGCGACGTTATAGGTGGTGTAGTTTGAAGCGGGAGTCAAGGAGGAAAGTGTGACCATCGATGATTTTGCATCGCGAGAAATATTAGCCTCGAGGGCTGCCGATCCTAATTTGATTTTTCCGTTTTCCACGAGATATCGGCGCACCGCCTCATCCTCACAATTCACACTTACAAGAGCCTTATTTGAGAACGCGTCTACATCAAATGAAATCTCAGGGAAATCGACATCCACTTCCAGATTGGCCACAGTGCGATTCCGGAACACTCCGTTGATTTCGCATCCTGCCTCAGTTATTTTTCCATTAGGCATCTGAAGCATCACTTTGTATGTGTAAGGGAGGCTCGCACCGTCACCCTCCACTTTTGTTTTGGATACTACTTTCGCCTCCGAGCCATCAATCGAGAACATTATCCCGTCGCTTACATTGGGACAATTGGAAGAAAGAAGTATCTCGGCCTTATCTGACAAGAACGTCAGGTTTGCTGATTTCTCCACATTCACCTGCACGGGCGACACCTTTATATCAACCACAGGCACCTCCGAAGGCTCTATGGCACGTCCGAGAGCATCCGTGACATTGAGCGACACCTTATAATTCCCGGGAGCCAATGATGTGGAGAAATTCTTTAGATTGACCACGGCCATTTTATCGGGCGTCTTATAGAAGCCGGAACATTCAAGACCGGAGGCTGAGATAAGGGCTTGCGTCTCAGGACCCGCATTTGTGAGTTCAACAGATGAAAATGGAGCGACACCCCCCTCTGACGCCTCAATATTGAGAGTAGCCTTCTGGATTCCACCGAAAGCAATCAGATGAAGTTCCGGATTTTTGTCAGTCAAAGGGATGTATTCAAACGCCTCTACCCCTGCAGAGGCATCCTCATTTGTCGAAATCACAGGAAGCGGGGCAGTAAACAGTTCATCAGTAAGAAGTATCTCAGTAGTCTCGGTGACAACATTCTCCTCAAAGGCAACATCAAGAGTTGAGACACCAACCTTTTCCGTGACATCAACCACTATCACATAGTGATGGCGTGGAGCCGCAGTAAACACAGCCGGTATTACCGTCTGCTCGAGCCCCTGCTGATTTGTCAGAGAAAGGGAAAATTCTATATTGCGCGGCGACATATACACCGGTCTGCTCTCCTCCTTTGCAAGCACGACCGGAGACACATGTCCTTCGGATTTAAGCATAGCCTGAAATTGAGGAAACATAGCGCGGAAATTGTCAGTATACCTTATGCTTACCATTGCGTTGGCAAGGGTAGCTGTAACTGTGGAAGCTGTTTCCTCTCCCAGACGGACAGCCACGTTAGTCTCTCCTGTGAAATATGGATTGGAGAAACCCTCTGTCTCTATGTCGCCATATGATGCAGCAAGGGTATAAGTCCCCATCGGGAAACCGGACTCATCATTGAATGATTCAAGTGAACTCCACGACTTGGAATAAGAGCCGTCGGTGCCGTTGAGTGTGATAGAGAATTCATGTGCCCCCGGAATCACCGGACTCACTTCATCATTTGCGCGTGTGGATTTTTTGACTGCTCCATCCGCAGACAACTTCAGGGAAATCCTTCCCGCCTCATCGCTCCCGGCACTCCAGGGAGACTCGTTGGCACATCCCCCCAAGATAAGGAGAGAGGCAAGGGCGGCAGTTGAAATCCCTTTTCTGGTTAGCTTCATAATCTATCGTTTAGTATGATGTTTTATTCGGGTTACATAATGTACAGAATGCCCTTGAGTGGAATAGGATTATAAGTAAATTTCTCCGGATTCAATAGTTAAGCGGGCAAGCGTTACATTAAATTCGCACAAATTTAAGCAAAAATTTCATTTCATTCAAAGAATTATGGTCAAATAGGGTATAAATGTCCCAATTTGACCATATTTTTAAGCATATTAAGATAAGATATGACAAAATAGCGCTATTTTAACCAAAAATTAAGTCAACTCTTTTTACGATAAAACAACGCCATCTCATATCCCTGCCATCAGATGTTGACTGCTATACCGAAATTGATATTGAAGATGTTGAAACGGAAGTTGGCGCTTGACGTGAATCTGCTCCCCATTCTTTCCCCGTTGACCGACTGCTTCTCATTCTTGAGCTGAAATCCGAAGACGCCGAAAGAGATATTGAACGACACCGGATCCATTATGAAAACCGACAGACCGGGAGAGAAATTCAGAGCGGCCGCCATAGTCGTGGTGTGAGTCATGCGCGGCTCTCCGTTATAGGGGCGGTGAAAATCCGAATTTCCTGATGAGAAAGCCAATTCCACCTCATTGAATATGCCGAACCTGCCTCTGCGTGCTATTCCGTAATATTGTGTGAAAGTTATTGCCGCGGAATAGGATTCACTCCTATACATAATGTCATGGAGATTGAAATTCATATCCTCGTCGATATCCACCTTGAAGGAATCTATCCTTCCCTTTCCGGAGTTATATGCCAGCCGCATTCCGACAGCCATATTGTTGCGGATGGTGTAAGCGAAATATGGGCGGATAGCAAATATGTGGCCTGAGATATCAATATCTGAAAGAAGGTCAAAAATTTCCAGGTCGGATGTGGAAAATTCGCCATATGAGGCTGTTATTCCGAATGTCCATATACCCTTCGGAAGATAAAGATGATTTGACAGACCTCGGTCGAAACGCCCGAAATTCCTTTCGCGAAGCATCATGGGAATGGTGTCTCCTCGGAATGTCACCCACTCTTCGGAAATTTTCGGCATAGTGTCCGGCGAAATGCGCGTCAGCGTGTCGGGGCGATTGATAATGACTGTGTCATGGATTATTATCATCTCCGGCTGTGGCCCGGGAGGAGTCGTGGAAACCGCAGGGACCACAGGGACAAAAGTATTATCTCCCGTGACGACGGAATCGGAGCGGATGATAACCTCGGAACGCTGAATGACATCCGAACGGCGTATCACCTCCGTGGTTATGATGGTGTCCGTGCGATGGATCGTGTCTACACGCAGGATTGTCTCCCGGCGTTCGATTTTTTGCGGAGATACGGGAGCGGCGATAGTTGGAGCAGCCGCAAGCGAAAGGAGAGCCAAAAGAGAAAAAAATCTGGTCAACATAAGCGGATACTACAGATAGAACGCCACCCCGAACTGGATGGAGAAAAGGTTTATACGGAAATTCGCTGATTTTGAATTGCGGCGCGAGACATATATCTGATCTTTTACAGCTTTTGTGGCTATATAGCTGAAACCAAGCACGCCGATATTCACTTCCAGAGCGGAATAATTGTTGAGAAAGACACACAAACCCGGAGCGAGACCGACATCAAGAGAGAAATTACGCTCATACGTTCCTGTGAGGTTTTGCCCTATTCCGGTGGTCAATTTCGATTGGCCGCCACCGAGCTGAAGCTGGAGCTCATTGAAGAAACCGAAGCGCTTCGACTTCCCGATGGAAAAATAGTTGCGCATCATGACCGTTCCGTAATAATTATGGGAAAGACGATACAGATGGTCAATGTCATAATCGGTTTCGGAATCAAGCACCACATCCGCCCTCTCCAACTTTGTGAGCGAACGCGCGTAGGCGAATCTGCCACCGAGGGCAAGATCCGGACGCACTGCATACATCACCATCGGGGAAATCTTGAAACTGTAGGTGTCACCCGATATGTCCTCAAATATCAGAAATTGATATTTCGATTGGTCAGACATGGTGTAGGAGATTGAAATTCCTGCAATCCATTGCCCCTCGGGCACAAATTCCACCGATTCCATATCCCGGGAAAATTCCTGAATGATTGTGTCGGAGTGAACTTCCGTAAGGGAGTCTGTTTTCTCTGCAACCTCTTCGGGAGCATCAGACATGGCTCCGGAGGCAGCGCCGGAAAAGGCGATGCATAAAAAAATGGTCAGAAGATATAGCTTTTCGCGAATCATGACCGCAAAATTACAAAAAAACCGTGAAATATAGCATTTCACGGTTCTGTTTTTATCATATCAGTCTTCGCAAAAAAGAAGAGCTCAGTTTGAACCCACTCCCTTCAGGATGTTAAGGAGCGATCCTATTCCCGAGTTGGTTGAGGTGGTGTCTGTCGATGTTGAGGAGGGTGTTGTCTCCTGAGTTGAAGACGCGGCAGCTCCGGTATAGCTCATCTTAAAGCCTATGCAAGCTCCATCGTAACTGTCAAGAATACTGCCCAAGCTCCCGGCAAGTTTACTCCCTGTAAATTTGGCTATGCCTGAAATTATAGTCTTCAGCTTGGTAGCGTCAAACATAAGATCGAGATTCTTACCGGATTTCTGTACATAAGCCGTAAACTTCCCGAGAGGCACTGCATTCGCAATCTTGAAATTAAATTCAAACGTGCCCTCTTCCGAGCCTTTAGTGATTACTCCTGACAGTTTTATCCCTTTGACGGTCATTGTGAAATTGTAGGAATTATCTACAAAAAGGGTCATTCCCGTGAGTCCATACTGCTCATAATACGGTTTAAGCTTGGTCTCAAGAGCGGCAGCCCCCGCTATGCCACCAGCTTTTTGCAGGAAATTGTCACTCTTGAAAGTCACAGCCGGTCCTGTTGACTGATACTCGCCGACAAGCTCATCAAGCGAGAGATTTGTCTTGGTGAAAATACCCTCCAGAAGATTCCCGACAGTAGAGGCGGTGGAGGATGTGGAGGAAGAGGTAGAGCCTCCAAGACCTTTGAGGATGTCGGCTATGCTTTGGGCATTGGCGTTGAATCCAATCAGAAGGACAAACGCTAAAAGGAAGGTTTTGATTTTCATATTCTATAAAATTAAAATTTAGAATATCAACGCAAAAAAGGTCAGGGAGGTTTTGCTTCCTGACCTTTTTTTACAAGTAAATTCTTTAATATTCTTCCATTCCGGAGAACTTATTCCGCTGTTTTCTTTGCTTTTGAGGCTCTTTTCGGTTTTTCAGCCGGAGTCTCGGTTTTGGAGGCTTTGACGGTCTTCGCTGTTTTAGCGGACTTTGTTGTCTTTGCAGCCTTTTCTACCTTAGCATCCTTCTCTTCCTTAGGAGCCGTCTCCGCTTTGGCAGCCGTCTTCTTCACGGTTGCTTTCTTTGCAGGAGATTTTGCGGCTTTCTCAACCTTCACTTCTTCTGCAGGGGCAGCCAGCGCTGCTTTGGAAACAGCTTTCTTCTTGGGCTCTGCTTTCGCTTTGGATTCAGCCTTTGCTTTAGATGCAGCTTTAGCCTTGGGAGCTGCCTTTACCTTGGGTGTTGCTTCTGTTTCCGGAGCTTTCATCTCCATAGGCTCTGCGGGCGCCACAACCTCCGCTTCTACTGTCACTGTCGCCTCGGCTGATTTGGCGACAGTCTTCTTAGGGTGAGATTTGACACGCCTTAGAATCTGTGCAGTGCGCGCAGGAAGATACATTTTAAGCCAACCCTTCCCTGAGGGTGCATAGAGGGGATCGGGAGTAGTGAAATGATGCACGGAATCATCCACGAGACCATGACCTCCGAATGCGGGAGAGTCGCTGTCAACCACCACTTCATATTCTCCCGCAGGAGCAAGGAAGCCATAGCCGTCGAAACTCTTTACCGGGTTCCAATTGAAGACAAACACGAGGTCACCACGCATGAACGCGAGTACCTGGTCGTCGTCTTTCTCCCAAAGTTTATCCACCGGGAGAGCCTGGAAATTGTAAACTCCGGAGACAGTCTCAACCATAGCGTTGTCAAAAGCGTTGAGGAATTTGTATTTCAAATCCTCGCGGTCTACAAGCTCCCATTGACGGCGAGCATATTTATAGCTCCAGCCGTTCCCTTCGCGAGGGAAGTCGATCCATTCGGGATGTCCGAACTCATTACCCATAAAGTTGAGATAACCACCATTGATGGAAGCCAAAGTGACAAGACGTATCATCTTATGGAGAGCCATTCCGCGCTCCACGGTGAAATTGTTGTCGTCTACCATCATATGCCAATACATCTCCTTATCTATAAGGCGGAAGATTATGGTTTTGTCTCCTACGAGGGCCTGGTCATGGCTCTCGCAATAAGAGATTGTTTTCTCGTCAGCACGACGGTTTGTCAGCTCCCAGAATATTGATGTCGGATGCCAATCCTCATCTTTCTTCTCCTTGATCATTTTGATCCAATAATCAGGGATACCCATAGCCATACGATAGTCGAAACCTATTCCGCCATCTTCGAATTTGACTGCCAGCCCGGGCATTCCGCTCATCTCCTCAGCTATGGTGATAGCCTTAGGATTCACCTCATGGATAAGGATATTGGCCAATGTCAGATAAGTCAGGGAATTGGGGTCCTGGTTTCCGTCATAGTAGTCGGCATACGAACCGAACGCCTTTCCGAGTCCGTGGTCATAATAGAGCATTGAGGTCACGCCGTCGAAACGGAAACCGTCAAACTTAAATTCCTCGAGCCAATATTTGCAATTCGAGAGGAGGAAATGAAGCACGGTGTTTTTCCCATAATCGAAAAGCAAGGAATCCCATGCCGGATGCTCCCGTCTGCCATCACCGTAGAAATACAGGTCATAGCTGCCGTCGAGACGTCCGAGACCCTCCACCTCATTCTTCACTGCATGAGAATGGACAATATCCATAATGACGGCTATCCCGAGTTTGTGGGCTTCATCAATAAGACGCTTGAGGTCATCGGGTGTGCCGAATCGGGATGAGGGAGCATAGAAACTGCTGACGTGATAGCCGAAGGAGCCGTAGTAAGGATGTTCCTGAATAGCCATTATCTGGATGGCGTTATAACCGTCGGCAGCGATACGCGGAAGTGTCTTCTCCCGGAATTCATTGTATGTGCCGAGTCCTTCCTTATCCTGTGCCATACCGATATGACACTCATATATAAGGAGAGGCTTCACATCCGGGGAGAATTTCTTCACCTTGAATTTGTAAGGCTTCTCCGGATCATAAACTTCGGCAGAGAAAATCTTTGTCACGTCGTCCTGCACTACTCTTGTGGCGTAAGCCGGGATTCTTTCCCCCTGGCCGCCATTCCAGCAGACAAACATCTTGTAGAGGTCTCCGTTGTGGAGGGCATCCTCGGGAAGACGCAACTCCCAATTGCCGTAGCCTACAGGCTTGAGCTTATATTTATCATCTGTCTTCCAATCTGAGAATGTGCCGATAAGCCATATCTGTGTGGCGTTCGGAGCAAATTCACGGAACACCCACCCGCCGTCTTCAAGACGATGAAGGCCGTAATATTTATATGCATTGGCAAAATCAACAAGCGACCCGTTGGTGTTAGCTGTCAGCTCGTCAAGTTTGCGAACCACGTCCTGATGACGTCCCTCGATTGCACCGGCGAACGGATCAAGCCACGGGTCATTGCGCAAGATCGCCAGTTTCTTTTCTTTCTTCTTTTCCATCAATAATTATCTGAAATTTTTGAGTAATATACTTATATCTTAATAACGCCCTTTTCAGCCGTTTTGTTATTTGACTTCCGGTTGTTTGGCTCTTTAAGTTCAGGTTTACGGTTTTTCCTTTTCTTCCTCTTCCTCTTTTTCTTCTTCGGCTGAGGTGTTTCGCTCCCCCTTCCCGGTTTCGAAACAGAAGTAACTGTCAGAGCGCTCCCTGCCTCTTCTCTCCTTTTCTTCTTAGGAACGATTTCCTGTTGTGTCTTGGGGGCGACCTCCTGCTTCTTCTTAGGAGCTACCTCCTGCTGCTCCATCAGGTCAAGACTGAAAGCAAAGCGTATGGCATTACGAATCTTAATTCCCTCCTCATCCCCCTCCTTGAGAGTGGCGATGACCCCTGCCACATACTCATCCTTGCTACCATACCCTAAAAGGCGGGCCACACCGCATTCCCCAAGCATTGGCTTATGGTTGAAGACCTTGAGAATTTCAGCATAATCTTTCTTTCTCAATATATCCCTGAATTTCTCACGCAGTTCATCGTAGTGGCGCCGCGGAGCAAGAATAGAGGGAAGCGCACGAAGATGTGTCTCCATGGCTGTGATACAGGCGAAACGGCCATCAATCCTGCATTCCACCTCGCGTTTCACCCTATGGCGGACATGCTGCAACGCCTGCTCGTCATACCGACGCGAAAATTCAGCTATAACAAAAGCCGACACTTTGGAAAAGACATTTAGAGGGTCGCGTCCTCGTCTCTTTGCCATCGCTTTGATGACTCCTTCGAGCAGGAATAAATTCTCCACCTCCGCCACGTCAGGCACCATCACCGACTTCCTCCTAAGATAAGCCACTTCCGGCGCCGTGCGTCTGTCGCGATCCACTATACCCTTACTCTCAAGATGATGCATACTCTTGAGGTCGTTAAAGGTGCGCGTCGTCTCGATGACCTTGTCGCAAGAGCCGAGAGGACGCACAGTGCAGTCAGGGAAGACAAGAGGATAAAGACGGGCATCTATGCTGTGGCGTGCGTCCCCCTCTATGAAAAGAACGGGTTTGCGGGTGCCTATAAGGTCAACGAAAAGCTCATCGGTGAGATTCCCCGGAGGAAGCACTTCATAATCCCATGTCACGCTGTCAACGTCGTAACTCTTCACCCATATGCAGGCGTTGCTCGTTCGGGTGCTGACAAACTCCACATCCACGGAGTTATAGACAAACGTGCAGTCGGGGCGCAATTCCTCAATGGAATTCCATAGATTTGTGAGAAGGGAGGGATGAAGGAATAGCGACGGGGCATCTACAAAAATCACGGCAGAAGGCATTGCATAGAGCACGGCGGCTGCATAATAAAGCACAGCCTGCTCGCTGCGGCTCAACCGTTCGAGAGTGATTATGTCGGAGCCGGATGCGGTAGAAAACATCAGCTGTCCGGGCGTGCGCACAATCCGGTTTCCGGGAAAGACTTTTTCCCAAAGCCGGGCAATACGGTCAAGGCGAGTCGGCACCAACCTTACGCTCCCCTCCCCCTCCTCTTTTCTCTCCTTGACAGACAGGAGATATTCAAATTCATCTGCAAAAAGCATATAGGCGAGCTTATCAAGCTCGCTGACGGCGTCTGTACGGATATAGGGGCGGTTGCGGACAGCCTCGGCAAACTGCATGTCGATGCTTCCGGGGCGTTCAGACACCTCCCTCTCCGGAAAAGGGGCGCTTAGGGCGGAAATGCAATACGCGCGCTCCTCATTGAGCCGGGTGAGCTCCTCCATGAAACTGGACTTCCCCACCCCGCTTCCGCCGATTATCGAGACTTGCCTCACCTCCGGAAGCGCCCAACGGTTATTGCCCGAAACGCAGGGAGGAAGCTTGAGTTTTTTCATAGGCCATAAGATTTCGAGTCCAAATGTAGGCATTTTAAAGGGAAAACCCAAATGTATGGGAGAGAATTTTTGTCTGCATGCAAAAAAAATTGTAAATTTGCAGTAAGCATTAATTATAACAACATCCCAATATATGTTTTCAGGAATAGTAGAAGACGCAATCGAGGTTACCGGTCTGCGTCACGAGGAGGGAAACCTCCATATAACCCTCCGCTGCCCATTTGCCGACGAACTTCGCATTGACCAAAGCGTATCCCATAACGGAGTGTGCCTCACGGTTGTCTCCCTCCCCGGAGATGGCACTTACACCGTCACCGCCATAAAGGAGACCCTCGAACGCAGCAACCTCGGCGGTCTGAAAGTGGGTGATCTCGTCAACGTGGAGCGAAGCATGAAAATCGACGGACGCCTGGACGGACATATCGTGCAAGGACACGTCGACACGACAGCCGAATGTCTCGGTGTGGAGGAAGCTGACGGCAGTTGGTATTATACCTTCAAATATGCAATCGACCCGGCAATGGCCCGGAAAGGTTATGTGACCGTAGAGAAAGGGTCTGTGACTGTCAACGGTGTGAGCCTGACTGTCTGCGATTCCGAGCGCGACAGTTTCCGCGTTGCAATCATCCCTTATACTCATGACCACACCAATTTCCATCGTATTGAAAAAGGCACCAAGGTCAACATCGAGTTTGATATCATCGGGAAATATCTTGCGCGTCTCAGCGAATTTGCGTAAGAGGCTCAAGGCATGAGGCTCAAGGCACGAGGCTCAAGGCACGAGGCTCAAGGCTCAAGGCACGAGGCTTAAGCCTAAGTATAAAACCTGATACCTAAGACCTAAAGCCTATAACCTATAACCTAAAAAATATGTCGAAGAAAATAATTATAGCGATTGACGGATATTCCTCTTCCGGCAAAAGCACAATGGCTCGTGCGCTCGCCCGCCGTATCGGTTATGTATATGTCGATTCCGGAGCGATGTACCGCGCGGTGACTCTCTATGCCATGCGCAACGGAATGACCTCCCCTGATGGAAAGATCGACACTCCGCGCCTCGTGGCTGCCCTCCCTCAGATTGAGGTGACCTTTAATGCCGCAGGAGCTGACGGTGTGCAGCACACCCTTCTCAACGGAGAGGATGTGGAGAAAGAGATTCGCTCCATGGAGGTCAGCTCTCTCGTAAGCCCTGTAGCTGTGATTCCGGAGGTGCGTGAACGCTTGGTGGCTCTTCAGCAGAAATTCGGCGAAGAGAAAGGGATTGTGATGGATGGCCGCGACATAGGGACTACCGTGTTCCCCGACGCTGAGATGAAGGTATTCGTCTGTGCCGGTCCGGAGGTACGCGCCAGGCGGCGCTGGCTGGAGCTCAAGGAGAAGGGTGAGGAAACAGACTTCGAGGCTGTGCTTGCAAACGTGAAGGAGCGCGACCGCATCGACACAACCCGTGAGGTTTCACCCTTGCGCAAAGCTGAAGACGCCCTTGAGCTTGACAACGGAGAGATGACCCCGGCCGAGCAGATGGAGTGGCTTATGGATAAATTCTATTCTATATCGGGGGAAAAATGAAAGTTGAAATCGACAGTAATTCAGGTTTCTGTTTCGGTGTAGTGACGGCAATACGCAAAGCCGAAGAGGAGCTTGACTCTTCCGGACAGCTCTATTGCCTCGGCGACATCGTCCACAACGCTTCCGAAGTGGACCGCCTCTGCGGAAAGGGTCTTGAGACCATCACTCATGAAGACCTCGGAAGGCTGCATGACGTGAAGGTGCTTCTCCGCGCCCACGGGGAGCCGCCGCGCACCTACAGCACCGCCCTCGCCAACAATATAAAGATTATCGACGCCACATGCCCCGTAGTGCTCCAGCTTCAGAGACGCATCAAGCAAGCCTACGACGAAGGGGTCGAGGCCGAACGCAAGGGGGGGAGCAAACCCCTGATTGTGATTTATGGTAAGAACGGTCATGCCGAGGTCAACGGCCTTGTGGGTCAGACCAACGGTGAAGCGGTCGTAATCCAGGATGTGTCAGGCATCGACACTCTTGACCTCAACCGCGACATCCTTCTATATTCGCAGACCACAAAATCTCTCGAGGGTTTTCGCGAGGTGGTCGAAGAGATAAAGAAGCGGAAGAAAGAGGGGGATTTCCGCTATTTCGACACCATCTGCCGGCAGGTGTCAAACCGTATGGAGAAGATGAGGGAATTTGCCCGGACCCACGAGGTGGTCATTTTCGTCAGCGGAGCTAAAAGCTCAAACGGAAAGGTGCTCTTCGAGAAATGCAAGGAAGTCAACCCCCGCACCCATCTCATATCAGAAGAATCCGAACTTGATCCTTCCTGGACGGAGGGAGCGGAAACTGTCGGTGTGTGTGGAGCGACCTCCACTCCGCTGTGGCTGATGGAGAAAGTGGCCGAAACAGTCAGAGTGAGTCATGGCGAATAACCCCTCAGGCAGTATTTCCCTTCCCGAAGGCCTACTGTCAGGGAATATCGACGAATATTTCATGCGTCAGGCTCTTATGGAGGCCGAGAAAGGGGGAAAGGAAGATGAAGTCCCGATCGGGGCCGTGATTGTGAGCGGAGGAAGAATCATCGCCCGCTCCCACAACATGACGGAGTGTCTGAATGACGTCACAGCCCATGCGGAGATGCTCGCTATCACGGCAGCTGCCGAAGCGCTCGGGGGGAAATATCTTCCGGGTTGCACACTTTACGTGACAGTGGAACCTTGCCCGATGTGTGCCGGGGCGTTGGGATGGAGCCAGATAGGAAGAATTGTATATGGAGCCCCGGATGAGAAACGTGGCTACCGATCTGTGTCGGGAGGAGGGTATAAATCTCCTCTTCATCCCAAAACTATAGTGACCGAAGGTGTCTTGAAAGAAGAATGTAGCGAAATAATGAGAACATTCTTCCAAGGCAAAAGGCGCAAACGTTAAAATAATACGCTTTTTATCTTTTTTTGTTAAAAAACATTGTTAATTCAATTAATTTATTTAACTTTGCGAAAACTGACCGTAATAACACCATGCTTCTCTCTCCGGACAGGGGCTAAAAATTGACTACATCAATGGCAAAATCTATCAAAGATAAAGTTTTTGGAGCCGTCTATGGATATGCAATCGGCGACGCGCTCGGATTGGCTACAGAATTCATGAGCCGTAAGGAAGTGGCACGCTACTATCCTGACGGAGTGACATCCTACTCACAAATCATACGCGATGCCCATCGTTCCCAATGGAAACGTGGCGAATGCAGCACCGACACAAAAATCGTCGGTGAGCAGCTCATCAGCCTCGCCGAGAAAGGGGGGATAGATTATATGGACGTGGCCGCACGCTACCGCCGTCTCTACGAGTCGGATAACATCGACCTTACCCCAAATCTGCGTTGGGTGCTTTCTCAGAAGGATTTCGCCTCCGACCCGTTCGCCACCTCCAAAAGGATATGGAGCAGCATGAAGAAATTCGAAGCCTCCAGCGAATGTCTCGGCCGAGCCCTCTTCGCCGGAATATGGAATGAGAACCTTCCCGAGACTGCCGTCACACTATGCCGTTTGACCCATTACAATTCACGATGTGAAGCGGCTTCTGCAATTATCGCATGCATGGCGGCGTCGCTTATGTGGGAAGAGAAACCTGCCTCCTATGAATCTTTGGTTCAAATCGCGCGTGACATCAATCCTGACAGCATAAGATATATTGAAATAGCTCACGACGGCACTATCGAAGACCTTCATCTCGATGATCCCGACACATTCTGGTATGTCAGAAAAGCTATGGCTTGTGGCCTCTGGGCTGTATGGCATTGCGACGATCCCACACGGGCCATCCATACGATTATCAACCAAGGAGGGGATGCTGACACGAATGCAGCCCTCGCACAAGGTCTTTTGGGCATCAAATATGGGTTTGACGCTCTCGACCCCACTCTCGTGGAGGGTCTGCTAAATAAAGAGAAGGTGAATCAAATAGCCTCTTCACTGACCGAATTGCTTGAGAAAAGAGAAAAATGAAAGAATGGATCGAGGCTATGAGGCTGCGGACTCTCCCCGTAAGTGTGGCGGGAGTTGTGGCCGGGACGGGTTGTGCGGTGTTCCATCATGGTTTCTCCCTTGTGCCGATGATGATATGTCTGTTTTTTGCCGTCATCGCCCAGATAGCCTCAAATTTTGCTAACGAATATTACGATTTTAAAAAGGGTCTTGACAAAAAGGGTCGCGAAGGATTCCGTCGCGGTGTGACAGAGGGCGACATTGCTCCCGAAGCTATGCGTAAGGCAACCTTCACCCTCCTGGCCATAGATATTGTCATAGGGTGCTCCCTTATCTGGTGGGGAGGTTGGTGGCTCGTGCCGGTTGGCGCGGCCATCGCCATCTTTGCCCTCGCCTATAGTGCGGGTCCCTACCCCCTCTCCCACCATGGATTAGGAGACGTTGCCGTAGTCATCTTCTTCGGCCTTGTCCCGGTCGTCTTCACAGAATATGTCCAGACCCGTGTGTTCAGTCTTGACAGTGTGACGCTTTGCGCCGCCTTTGGAGTGGGTCTTCTCGCAGCGAATGTCTTGATCGTCAACAACTATCGTGACGTCAAAGATGATGCTGAAGCCGGAAAACGCACCACAGTGGTAATTTTCGGCAGGAAATTCATGTCTCGGGTTTATTTCTTCAACGCAATAGCCGGAAATTGTCTTTTCGCTATGGCCGCCACCAATGCGCCCGCATGGACTGCCGCCATCTGGGCCTCCCTTGCAGGGGCCAATCTTATCCTTTGGAATAAGATGAAAGTCTCGGAAGGGGCACAGCTGAATCATGTGCTGAAATTCACCTCCATACTCCTATTCGTCGGCTCACTCTTCCTTTTGGCCGTGCTCTCGCTCTGGCCTCAGGGAGCCTGGGCCAACCAACTATCAATTCCGTAATGCCACAGAAACCAGACTATAACCGTCCGCCGGTTCCAACCCCTACCGGGAAACTTCCGCCGAGCGACACCGAACTTGAAGAGGTTGTGCTCGGCGCGTGTATGCTTGAGAAAGACGCTTACATGAACGTCTGCGATATTCTCGTGCCTGAAAGTTTCTACGAACCTCGCAACCAAAAGATATATCAGGCCATCTCCACTCTCGGTTTCAACCAGCGTCCGATAGATATGCTCACCGTCACCGAACAACTCCGTCAGGACGGTGTGCTTGAGGAAGTGGGAGGTGCCGTAAGGGTCACGGAGCTGACCTCGCGCGTATATTCCGCAGCCAATGTGGAGTATCATGCCCGCATCATTGCGCAGAAATACCTTGCTCGCCGACTCATAAGTTATGCCGCGACCATTGAGACAAAAGCTTTCGATGAAAGCAACGACGTGGCCGATCTTCTCCAGGAAGCGGAGGGACAACTCTTCGACATCTCCCAGACACAGCTCAAAAGGGAGGTCACACAAATCGACCCTGTCATAAACCTTGCCTTGGAGCAGATTCAGACGGCTGCAAATAATGAAACCGGTCTGTCGGGCCTGCAGACGGGGTATACCGATCTTGACCGCATGACCTCCGGCTGGCAGAACTCCGACCTTATCATCATCGCCGCACGTCCGGCTATGGGTAAGACAGCTTTCGTGCTCTCTATGGCCAAGAATATGGCTGTAGACTTCAGCATCCCTATCGCCATCTTCACCCTGGAGATGGCAAACGTGCAGCTCGTGAAACGTCTGTTGAGCAATGTCGCCGAGCTCGAGGGCGAGAAGATTAAGAGCGGACAGCTTTCCCCTGACGAATGGGACCGCCTGAACGAACGTCTGCGCAACGTCTACAGTGCTCCCCTTTACCTTGACGAAACGCCGGGACTTTCAATCACGGAACTTCGCACCAAGGCGCGCCGACTCGTGAGGGAGAAAGGGGTGCAGATGATAATGATCGACTACCTCCAGCTTATGAATGCCACGGGGCTGAAATTAGGAAGCCGCGAGCAGGAGGTCAGCACAATATCCCGATCGCTTAAGGCTTTGGCCAAGGAGCTCAACATCCCTATCATCGCTCTCTCGCAGCTTAACCGAAGCACGGAGACACGTGAGGATAAACGCCCTGTCCTTTCAGACCTTCGTGAATCGGGTGCCATAGAGCAGGATGCCGACATCGTTTGCTTTATCCACCGCCCGGAATATTACACCAAATCGTCGGAAGACGCGGAAGGGAATGACATACGCGGCCTCGCCCAGCTGATTGTGGCCAAACATCGTTCGGGAGCGGTGGGAGACGTGAAGCTACGGTTCGTCAACAAATATGCCAAATTCGAGAACTGGAATGAAGGGTATGACGCTGTTCAGGAAAGCCTCGCGCAGACCTCAATGAAATTGGGGTCCAAAATGAACAGCGAATATTCCGGCGCAATGTCAGGGGAAGATTCCTCAAATCCATTCGGGTTCGGTGTTTCAGGAGGGGGAATGCCCGACATAATGCCCGGCCCCGGCGACTCCGGAGTGCCGTTCTAAACAAAAATATTAACCTCGGGAGTGAACCTCAAGTGAAGTGAAGACGTTTTATAGATGAACATTAAAATAAAGGTTATGGAAAATAATGAAAACAGACTTCACAGAGAGGAAGAGGCTCCGAATGGTGAGATGGTAGCCAACTCCCTACGCGCTCGCGGACGCAACCGCAGCAACGAAAGGACACGTAATGTCAACAAGCTTTGGCTTTGGTTAGGCGTTTTGCTCCTTGTGGCAATTCTTCTTTACTGGCTCTTCAGCATTGGAATCATGGAAAGCCTTCAGGGGTATTTCAATGGAAACTGATAAAATATAAAAAGGTTACGAAAACATTCAATATCACCCGGCCATTCATAGTTCTTTTCAAAGGGCTTTATTCAGAGTAATATACAAGACCGGGAACAGAGGCCGTCAAGTTTTCACTTGGCGGCCTTTTTTATCTCTATGCCACACACCCCTCCCCTCCGGAAACATTTCGGGCTGCCCCCGTTAAGGAGGCAGCCCGTAAATGTTGCGGAAATCCGTAGGATTATTTGCTTGCGATGCTGTCAGAAACAGTCAGGGATGCGCGACCTTTCGCACGACGACGTGACAACACTTTGCGACCGTCTTTAGTCGCCATTCTCTCACGGAATCCGTGTTTGTTTACCCTTCTACGGTTTGAGGGCTGGAATGTTCTTTTCATTGTATGATTTGATTGTTTAATTTCGGATTTTCGGAATGCAAAATTACATATTTTCTTTTATTTGCACAAATTTCAACTCTTTTTTTTGTAGTCACTCCTCCCTTTATCCCCCATTCTATCCAGTTTTATCCATCTTTCCCAATAAAACACTCACGAATTTCCTTCATTCCCCAGTACAGATCCAATTTTTACTTCACAGTATGGCCACGATGCCTATTACAAAATATGACTGTAGATAAAAATCGCAACCCTACGATGAATGATCCATTACCTCCCAAGAACCTCCACGATCTGCGCCCACACGTCTAATAATACCTTCTTGTTGCAATTTCTTGAGATGTTTTGAGACGGCTCTATCAGATATAGAAAGTATTATAGCAAGTTCATTAATAGTCACTGAGGGATTCTCCTTCATTTCACATACTATTCTGTCACGTGTTTTCTTTGAACCTTTCTCTGAACCTTTCTCTGAACCTTTCTCTGAACCTTTCTGGGTATCTTGTTCGGTTTTGGTCCGGTTTTGGTCCGGTTTTATATCGCTTTGTATCGGTTGTTGATCGCCCCTTACAGCCATGAAAATCTCACGATAAATCACGGCTGTAACACCTCCTTGCTCAACAGTGAATTCCGGCCGCTTAAGATTAGCTTTGTCGAAAGCGTTCATTATCTTTTCATAGCCGCGTCCCCATGCCTCAATGAATCCGGCACGGTAGAAGACCTGAGCCATCTTCGGATTACGTGGTTTGGAGGTATGCTTACTCATTAGAGTTTCTACAGTATAATCTTCCGGCAATACACCTTCATTCCACAAACGAATATGGTCATCATAGATACTCATCTGATTCCACGTACCGAATTGCAATTTGTGGACAATGCTGTTGAAGATTATTTCACGAAGCGCAGCTTCAGGAATTTCCAACGGTTCCTTCCGTTGCAATCCCTCGTAATGTATCGGACGAATAAGATACTTGCTGCTTAATACCTGCATTATCTTATCAGTCATTTGAATAAGATTTCCTTCTATTTGGTCTTGGCTTAACAAGTCTGCATCATCCGCACCAAATCTGCCAATCTTAAAACTGGACGTTACAAATCTGCGTTGAGGATATTTTCCAAACAGCAGAACTGCGCCGTTTGTGGGAATACCATCCTTAATAAGACCTAAATTGTACAAAACATCTTCTTTGGATGACTTACGCGATTCGGGTTCCATACGACCTTCCCCGATAGCGTGATCCAAGAAATATTCAATTGCACCGTCATCAATATCATCCAGCGTAATTCCATCACAAGGAATGTCCTCCCAATTCAATCCCATCTTTTTCAGGAGAAACTGATGAAGAGCTGCCCCGCGAAACTCTTGTTTTGTCGCGCCACTACGATAGTAATATACGCCACGATAAGATATAGGCATTCCACAGGGTTCGATGACAATTTCAATAACGTCCTTGCCCTCTATCGTAAGATGATTGGTCTCAGGAAACACACCTGTATTATTGATAATCTTGTTAGGAATGTCCTCCAACTGCTTATGGAGATTCTCTACGCCAAAAACCGTCAAGTCATCATCAATGCCAATATAAATCTTTCCACCCTGAGCGTTAGCGAAGCCGGATACCCATTTCAGGTATTCGTCTTTCCATATACGCTTATGCTCAACGTTTTGATTTTCTTGATTCATCTTGCAAAGTTAACGAAAAATCCTGATACCCACAAGTTAATATAAATTTAGCCAAGGCAACCGCATCAAAATCCATAGTTTTTAAATCTACAGCTTAAATGAAAAAGAACCTACTGCGTACTATCCGGAAAGGCGCAGTTTCAAAAAAAACATAGTCCGTTTATGGCAGTTCTTGACGCTCTTTTTTGCCACTATTGCTTTTTTTATTAATTTTGCACTGTAATCCCGACAGGGGCGCACCCTTTGGTCTTTTCCCCTGTCATCCTCAAAGAAATTCAATAAAAATTCTTTTAAAGATATGATGAACGCTCAAGACATCAAAAACGGAACCTGCATCCGTATGGATGGCCAGCTCTACTTCGTTGTGGAGTTCCTCCATGTAAAGCCGGGAAAAGGAAACACTTTCATGCGTACAAAACTTAAGAACGTCGTTGACGGCCGTGTGCTCGAACGTCGATTCAACATCGGCGAGAAGCTCGAAGACGTACGCGTGGAGCGCCGCCCCTACCAGTATCTCTACGCAGATGGTGGCGACGATATCTTCATGAACAATGAGACATTCGAGCAGGTGCCCATCAACAAGGAACTCGTGACCGGCGCTGCTTTCATGAAGGAAGGCGACACTGTCGAAGTGGTCAGCGATGCCTCTACTGACACTGTGCTCTATGCTGAAATGCCAGTCAAGACTGTGCTCAAAATCACTTATACAGAGCCGGGTCTCAAAGGCGACACTGCCACAAACACACTCAAACCCGCTACCGTAGAGACCGGTGCAACCGTTCGCGTGCCCCTCTTCATCAATGAAGGTGAGCTTATCGAGGTTGACACCCGCTCAGGCGAATACGTAGGTCGTGTGAAAGCTTAATATCCCCTTTCAAAGCTTAAAATATGTCTGAGCCGGGAATTTAAGAGATTTACCCTTAAATTCCCGGCTCTCTCATTCCTCTTCCAAACCCTTATCCATCCCCTTTAATTCCTTTCCCCATGTTGTTCTCAATTATTGTCCCGGTCTACAATCGCCCCGATGAAATTGCCGACCTCCTCAGCAGCCTCGCAGCCCAGACAGACAAAGGATTCGAAACGGTCATCGTCGAAGACGGCTCAACCATTCCTTGTCGCCGTCAATGCGAAGAGTTTCGCGAGAGTGCCAACGTGCAGTATCATTTCAAAGGGAATGAGGGAAGAAGCATTGCCAGAAACCACGGGATGGATAAAGCCTCCGGCGACTACTTCATATTCGTCGATTCTGATTGCATCCTCCCCCCGGACTATATATCAAATCTCAGGAAAGCTCTGGAAAATAAACACTCGGATTGCTTCGGAGGTCCGGACGCGGCTCATGAATCTTTTTCCGACACTCAGAAGGCCATAAACTATGCCATGACCTCCTTCCTTACGACCGGCGGTATAAGAGGGGGCAAGGTGAGCATGGAGAAATTCACACCCCGCACCTTCAACATGGGGTTCTCAAGAAAAGTGTATGAGAAGGTGGGTGGATTCCGCGAGATGTTCAGCGAGGATATTGACATGAGCACCCGCATTCGCTTGGCAGGATTTCAAATCACCCTTTTCCCCGATGTGGCCGTGTTCCATAAACGCCGTGTCGACTTCAAGAAATTCTGGAGACAGGTGCATGTCTTCGGAATGTCGCGCATCACTCTGCAACTCCTTTATCCCGGTTCGATGAAAGCCGTGCATTGGCTTCCGGCCCTCTTCGTCATCGGAAGTGTGGCAATGATTGTCGGGGCTTTCTTCAAATGGTGGCTAATTCTTCCCCTCGTTTTCTACATCCTCCTCATCTGGATATGGGGAATTGTCTCCACCCGCTCCCTGAAGATTGGCTCAATGGGTGTCCTCGCCTCCCTCGTGCAGCTGACCGGATATGGCACAGGCTTCATACGGGCCTACGTATGGAAAATTCTGCTCAGAAACGGACGTGACATCAACGACGAAATCGAGCGGCGCAGAGGAAAATAAATCTCTCCCCCTCAAAAAATAAAGTTCCCGAAAAATGTATATATCCCCGACTTTATGGATTATCAGCTACCCTCCGAGGAAATCATTCCCAAAACTGTAAAAGAACTCGATCCTGACCAGCAACCCCGTGAAAAAGCGGAAAAATATGGATGTGCCGTTCTTTCCGTGCCTGAGCTATGGGCCTTGATTCTACGCACCGGACTGACCGGGCTACCGATTACCGACCTATGCCGAAACCTTATGCGCGACAACGAGAATTCCCTTCATCGCCTCGAACGGCGCACTCGCCAGGAACTGCGTGGAATAAAGGGAATCGGTCCTACAAAAAGCGTACAGGTTGAGGCCGTCATGGAATTGATCAAAAGGTATTGCCAGGAAGATATTCCCCTGGATGAATCCATCACAGACTCCTCCCAGATTTTCAATCGAATGAAGCTTAAAATTGGCAATCTTGACCATGAGGAGGTATGGGTGTTGTTCCTCAACAGGAGAAATCAGGTTGTGAAAGAGATGTGCATGACCATCGGCACAAGCGTCGCCTCGCTTTTCGACGTGAAAAAAATCCTCAAAATGGCTCTCCTTGAAAATGCGGAGGGGGTCATCCTTTGCCATAACCATCCCTCCGGAGGAATACAGCCGAGCCCGCAGGACAAACAGATCACGTTAGAATTGAAAAAGGGGTGCGACATAATGAAGCTCCGGCTGCTCGACCACGTTATCGTGACTGCGACCCGATTCTTCAGTTTTCATGACAACGGTTTAATCTGACCCGCTTCACCTCTCGAGACGACTGCGAAGCGAATCCGTCCCTTCCGCAACATCCTCCCGGACTCCATCCGGATTGAAATCCCTTTTCTCCCCCCTGAAAAGATATTTATAAAACAGAATCCTGCGGCAACGGTCGTCTATCACACTCTTTGGCAACTCTCCTGTTCTGACTTTCTCCATTACCTCCTTGATTTCCTTCCAGGTGTCGGCAGGAGAAACCACTATATCCGCTCCCGCCATAAGGGCGGCCGCTGCTCCATACCCCTCGGCCCCCCCCATATTAAGAGCGTCCGTAAGCACGAGTCCCTTGAACCCAAGTTCATCTCGAAGTAAATCACTGATGACGGCAGGCGATACCGCGGCCGGAAGGGCACTCGGATCAATAGCCGGCACAGCCAGATGACCCACCATCACGCCTGAAAGACCGGCATCTATATACTGACGGAAGGGATAGAGATCAAGACTGTCAAGCTGATGAAGGCTCTTCCTTATCACCGGTAGAGTCTTATGGCTGTCGGCCGACGGACTCCCATGACCGGGGAAATGCTTCGCCACACTCAGAACCCTCCCCCCTTCGAGCCCTCGCGCGTAGGCCACTCCCAAATCGGCAACCCTGACGGGGTCTCCTCCGAAGCTCCGGCTGCCTATGATTCCCCGGGGATTCTCCGTCACGTCTACTACCGGACCCAACACCATGTTTATCCCTACCCGCCTGCACTCCCTCGCCACTTCGCTTCCGTATTCAAACAGCAGCTCTTCATCGGCCCGGTTCCCTATCCGCCCGTTGCGGGGGAAATCCGGAGCGTCTACGAGGCGCATTCCCAGCCCCCATTCAGCATCTATCGCCATGAACAGGGGCACATCCGATTCCCCGCCTCTCTCCGAAAGACGGACCGCTGAACGGAGGTCGCCTTTAAGCAGCACGACTCCCCCCACATGCAAATCAGCCATATATTCTCCAAGCCTGCGCAGCGTTGCGGAGTCTGCGCTTGAATAGATAGAGGGCATAAAGCACTGCCCCACCCTTTGCTCAAGGGTGAGGCAATGAAGCATTGAATCAGCGTAGGCCGCCGCCTCAGCTGTAAGATCTGTAGCCTCAGACGAGGCTTTCGAAATGGAATCTTCTCCCACTCCCCCATCTCTCCTCCCGCATGACAGGAAAGAGAACACTGACAGCGAGACGACCGACAGCAGAATGGAGAAGATCAAGGTGCGCATCATAGGGACGTGTCTATGACATATCTCGGATTGGGGTCAGGCGCGACAGGCACACCTAATTCCCCCTGACGCACAAACCAACGCAAACTCGGCACGCAAGTCTCCACATCGTCCGTCCATAGCAGACGATGGCGTGCGAGCGAGACCATGTCGTCATTCCCCTCTGCTGCATAGTTGATGGTGCCGAGAATATAGTTTTTCTCCGGGTCCATCTCCTCTCCGTCAATAATCACACGGCGCATCCCTCCGTTTCCATCCGTCACGACACGCACATTCCGGCTTATCCCCTCTCCCCCTTTGCGGGCACCCACAGCGAGAGCCTCCATCAGGTCCTTCCCTTTAAGTTCCACAATCACAAAATAGTTGGAGAAGGGGTATGTGGAGAGTATCTGACCCTCGGTGATATCTCCTTCGGGCATATCCTGGCGTATCCCCCCCACATTCATTATTGCCATGTCAACAGGGGGAATATCCATGCCGGCAGCCCGCAGAGAATCGGCCTTATGCACGAGGTAGTCATAGGTCAGATCGGCCGTCATGTTGGCCATCGGCCCGGTGCGCTCTCCGTTTTTCATAGAATAGGCTGCCTTGGCGATGACGTGACCTCCTACGGAATCCACTATTTGACGATACGGCTCTATGAAGGCTATCATCTTCCTGTCAAGCTGCTCTTCCGGGAAACGGTCTGTCACAGGAATAAGCTCATATTCATAATCCTCTCCGTCCGAACCCTTCAGATGGTCAAGGTCAACCGTGATTTTCCCGATATACTTTCCATATTTCCCGGTCTGCACCACCCTGACCGGTTTTCCGTCGGCATTCGGTATAAGCGACGGGAAACGCTCCGGGTGCTTGGGGTCGATAAGGGTATGCGAATGCCCTCCGATCACAATATCTATGTCGCGGCTCGCGGCAATCAGTTCGGGATCCGTGGTCTTGTCGTTCTCCTTCTCATAGCCGATATGAGTCACCGCCACCACGAGGTCACATTTCTTATCATGTTTAAGGAAAGCCGCCACTTTGTTGGCCTCCGTGATGATATCCTTAAACTTCACATTTATGCAATGCTTGGAAATCAGGCTCTCAGGGTCGACATTAAGTCCTAAGAACCCTATCTTCTTCCCCCCCACTTTCTTGATTACGTAAGGAGAAAACACCCCTTCAAGCTCAGTGCCGTCAAAATCATAATTAGCCGACAGACGCGCTCCCTTGACCGTGCTATATTTTTCGGCAAGATCCTTCATGCCGTTGTCAAACTCATGATTCCCGAGGATACGGATGTCATATCCGGTCATATTCATCAGGGGATATTCCACATCTCCCCGGAAATACTTGAAATAGAGCGAACCCTGCACCATATCCCCGGCATCGACCGTAATGACATTTTTCTCCGCTTTCCTCACGGAGTCGATGATGGCCTTTCTCTGGAGCACACCTCCGGTGCCGTCAGCATTCACCTCGATAGCCGAGTGGGTGTCGTTGGTGTGGAGGATGACGAGCTTTTCAGCATACGCACTGAAACACAAGGCGGCCACTCCCACTATGGGAGCCGCCGCCTTCACTATTGATGAAATAATCATTTCAATTTCTTGAATTGCAGATTGTCTTCTAATCGTCGAGCCTGTATCAATCGGCTATCAGGTCTTCTCCGTCCATATCGGCAGGCTGAGGAAGCCCCAGGATGTGAAGCAGAGAGGGAGCCACGTCCGCGAGTTTACCGTCTTTCACCTTCGCATCCTTGTTGCCGATATAGATAAACGGAACCGGATTAAGGGAATGAGCGGTGTTGGGAGTGCCGTCTTCATTGATGGCATGGTCGGCGTTGCCGTGGTCAGCGATGATGATGGTGCCGTAGCCGTGAGCCTTGGCTGCCTCCACAACTTTCTCCACACACTTGTCGAGAGTCTCGACTGCCTTCTGGATTGCAGGATAAACTCCTGTGTGGCCCACCATGTCGCCGTTGGCGAAGTTAACGACAATGAAATCGAATTTCTCGGAGTCGATTGCATCAACAAGCTTCTCTGTCACCTCCGGAGCACTCATCTCAGGCTGAAGGTCGTAGGTAGCAACCTTGGGAGAGGGCACAAGGATACGTTCCTCCCCTTCGAAAGGTGCCTCTCTTCCGCCATTGAAGAAGAATGTCACATGGGCATATTTCTCTGTCTCGGCTATATGGAGCTGTTTCTTGTCATTCTCTGAAAGGTATTCGGCCAATGTGTTGGGCACGTCTGACTTTGAGAAGATGACATGCACACCCTTGAATGAATCATCATAGGGAGTCATGCAGTAATACTGAAGATCCGGAATAGGATTCATGCCGTCTTCCGAATGCTGGGTCAGCACTGTTGTCAGCTCTTTCGCACGGTCGTTGCGATAGTTGAAGAAAATCACCACATGCCCTGCGCCGATACGACCGTCAACCTTATCGTTGACAATCGGCTTGATGAATTCGTCGGTCACACCTTCGGCATATGATTCCTCCACGGCCTGGATGACATTGTCTGTATGCTTCCCTTCGCCGTAGACGAGGAGATTGTAAGCCTCCTTGAGACGCTCCCAACGTTTGTCGCGGTCCATGGCGTAATAGCGGCCGATGACAGATGCGATTGTTCCCGCGCTCTTGTCGCAATGAGCCTTGATGTCGCGGAGGAAACCTGCGCCACTCTTCGGGTCGGTGTCGCGGCCGTCCATGAAGCAATGGAGATAGACGCGCTGGAGGTCATAAGCCTTGGCTGTGTCGCAGAGAGCGTAGAGATGGTCAAGGCTGGAGTGAACTCCACCGCCGGAGGCGAGACCCATGAAATGGATGGGCACATTGTTTTTCTGTGCGTATTCGAATGCTGATTTGATTTCAGGATTTTCAGCGAATGAGCCGTCGGCGATGGCCCGGTTTATCTTCACGAGGTCCTGATATACCACACGTCCGGCTCCGATGTTGAGGTGGCCCACCTCTGAGTTGCCCATCTGTCCGTCAGGCAGACCGACGTTCTCGCCGCTTGCCTGCAGTTTTGAATGGGGATACTCAGCCATGAGGCTGTCCATGTAAGGGGTCGGGGTGTTGAAGATTGCGTCATCCTTCTTATGGTCGCCCAGACCATATCCGTCAAGGATGATAAGTAATGCTTTGCTTGACATAAGCTATATTTTGTTTTAGTTCTTTGTTATCCGAGTGATTGACGCATCCGATACGGAAATACGGATTGCAAATATACTCACTTTTTTTCAAACAAGCGCAAAGATAAGTCTTAAAAAAAGCTTCCGCCTGTGTCGGCGGAAGCTTACCGTTGATGTAGTAGCCTTCGGGGCTTGTATCACTTGTTCTCTTTCTTGACGTAACGCTCTTTGATACGGGCTTTCTTGCCTGTGAGGTTACGAAGATAGTAAAGCTTGGAGCGACGCACCTTGCCATACTTGTTGACAGTGATAGACTCGATAAAAGGAGACTCGATGGGGAAGATTCTCTCCACTCCCACACCGTCTGAAATCTTGCGTACAGTAAAACGCTTCTTGTCTTCGTGGCCGTTGATACGGATCACTACGCCGCGATACTGCTGGATACGCTCCTTGTTTCCCTCTTTGATACGGTATGCTACGGTGATTGTGTCGCCGGGAGCGAACTCATCGAATTTCTTTTTGGGAGTAGCAAATGCCTCCTCTGCGATCTTGATTAAATCCATTGTTTTGAATTGTTTTGACGTTTACTTGCAATTTAACAAGCTTCCATGTCTTGCCAGAGATTGCAAATTCGATGCAAAGTTACAACTTTTTCATTTAATATGCAACTAAAATCGCCTATCCCCCATCCAATTCTGTCCGCTTCTTATCTCTCCCCCTCCCAAATCCTCTCCCCGGAGGCCTTCAATAAATTAACATTAGTTAATAAAGATTCTTAATCATATCTATAAATCAACATTTTGCAACTTTATTTCAAAATTTTCCGCCTGACATTATGCCACTCATAAAACCTTTTTTATGGATTTTCGTTATACAAGTGAACCCGGACGAAGGGGGGATGCAGAGGCTCCCGGATTCGTCGCCAAGCCTTTTCTTAAAGGCTTATCCTAATTAGATATGTGCAATCGTTGTCGTTTAGATATTTTAGTCCTATCCTCCTGGATGAGTCGGAGTTAGATTCCACTCTTAATTATGTTGAACATTAATCCGTTCATTGTTTTTTATTTGAATTTAGTCGTTGTAATTTTTTTAATTGTCGTTATGTGGAGGGTGTTTCCCTCATGTCGTTGTAGAATATGAATTTTGAGAGAGCTCAAACATTTTAGCAAATTTCTAAATCTTTTAGTCTTTTCTTTATCTTCTTCTTTTCAGTGAGTGACAAATTGTAAGTTAAACTAAATTTATTGACGTTATGATAACCTGATTTATGAAAAGTCCGCCGGACTTCTAAAATTTAAGATTTCTAACGCCCTCCGACATATTATTTAGCCGTCGGTAAGAGCAAAAAGAGAGGCAGCCGTTTAGCTGCCTCTCTCTTTTTATTGCTTATTTTTCTTGTCTTACTTCACGACGATTTTCTTAACTGCACTACCCTGACGAACCACATAGATTCCTTTTGCAAGATTCTCCGTAGTGTCAGACACCTTGACGCCGTTGAGGTCAAACACCTCTACCGGTCCATCAAATTCCTGAGCGGGAAGTTGGTCTACCCATGTGTACTCACTCCCTGAGCGCAATACATTGTCCCCGGGCCGCGTCGCACTGGGAGGGCGCTCACTCCGTGAGCGCAACTGCGCGTCCCCGGGCCGCAAAAAAAAATACCCTCCAGCTCCACGCCTCGTCGCTCCGGGCACTCACGGAGTGGGTGCCCTCCCAGTGGCTACACACTCGTACCCTCCAATAAGGTACCCAGGGCATTCGCCGAATGCCCGGACGAAGCTATAAGGTAACTTCACGGACGAAGCAATAAGGTAATTCCCTAAGGGATCGCCAAAGTTGAGAATACCCTCCTGCATCGCCCGGCCATTCGGCGAATGGCCTAAAGTCCTTATTCGCTACACACCCCGTCGCTCCGGGCACTCACGGAGTGAGTGCCCTCCCAGTGGCTACACACTCGTACCCTCCAATAAGGTACCCAGGGCATTCGCCGAATGCCCGGACGAAGCA
>JAAVDJ010000031.1 GCA_014801875.1 Bacteroides sp.
TGGATGGAATCTCGCAATCTTTCAGCCTTGGCTCCATATACATCGAAAGCGCATAGCGGTCGTAACAGTTCATATTTTGCGATAAAGTTCAACCTTATGCTCGATTTTGGGAGAAAGGGTCGTCAAGTTAATATTTACCAAAATGACATTGACAGTGATTCAGGAATACTAACAGGAACTAAATAACAAAATATCAATATGTAAAAATCAGTAAAATCACCAACGTTCTCACCGCGTAAATGTATAGCATGTTGGAAATGCGTTGAGACTTGTCCTCAACAAGCGATAAGAGAAGTTGTTTTTTTCCCTTGATGTCATATCGTTGTGATTTCTCAACAAGAAATGAATCACAGATATAGTCAAGATAATTCTTTATGGTCTTATCAGAGAGCTGTACTTTCTTTTCACTTTGGAATGTGTTTGCATTTACCACTTCGGCGTACGCCTGTAATAATCTTTATCATTCCGTTATGACGGCTTTCTACAACCTTATCAAGATATATTTCCTTTCTATTTTCATGATATTCCGAAAAAATGTCATTTGTGACACTTTTTCGGAATGAAAAGTGAGCCATATATTTTATTCAGGGCTAATAATCGGGAGTATTTTCACTTCACCCATCTCAAAAGGCTATTTAGCAAACGAAATTCCATTATCTTATTGCGCTAATCTTTGTAAGCTTAAATATAATAAAGTTAAGAAAATTGTCGTATTTATAGAGTAATACCTAATTTAGCTCATATGCCCATAACTGCCTGAAAAATACAAAATTTTCGCAAGGGAAAACATTTTGCATTATTCTTTCAAAATCTGTACCTTTCTTGTCTTCTTTACAATAAAATATTCTGATTATCAGTGTGGTAGTAGCTTTAATATTGTAGGCAACAAGTTATTTCTAATGCTACTGCTGATACTAACGATAGTATGTTGGCTTCCTCTCAGTTTTATCATATGGATGAATATGAAGAATATATTTATAAAGCACATCGAAATGAGCAATAGGTAAGCTGATAGTTTTAAACGATTTGGATAGATTTGGAAATCCAAAATACAGTCTTCTTGCGAGTCTTAGGTTATATTGCATATAACAATAGTCTTGTAGAAATCTAATAAGCGTCTTTTCGATAATCTCATGTGGCCCATAACTTTGCTGCATAAATCAGCAAGTTATGGACTTCTCTTTTTCCGAACTATTTTCTACTCCGTTGAAAATCTACTCACCTCGTGTAACGATTCATTATGATTACACCAAAAACTCCTTGTTGCCCCTTATTTGTACTTCTTCTCTGTAACTCGCAAATTTTCAGAGTCAAAAACTTTTGAGTTCCAACTCTTTTGTGAGTTAGGAAACCAAGTCAGTATTAGCAATGAAGGTGTTTAAACTTTTTTCGGGCTTGTTTATTTTTATAAATATTTCTTTAAAAAGGAGACCTCTTTGCCCGTCTTCAGCCATCTTTCGGGATGCTTTTTCATCTCTCATCGGTCTTTTAGCTTGATAAACTTCCTCTTCGAGCTAAAAAATCATCTTCGGAATCCGGCTAAATCCTGACAAAGAAAAAGTTTAAACATCGACTTCACTATTCCTATTCATTAAAGGTCAGAAATGCTTATTTATAGATAGAAATATTGTTTTCGTTATGTCATTTCACGTCAAATTTGTTTTTGTCAGAAATTTGTTGTAAATTTGTGACAAAATAATCAGCAAAAACGAATGCAATCTGTTGAGAAAAAGATATTAGCAAGTGTGGCTAAACGCGGAAGAGGTACGATTATATTTCCGCAAGATTTCGCTTCATATGGCACGCCGGATGCTGTTCACAAGGCTTTCGGACGGCTTGTTGCGTCTGAACAGTTGATTCGGGTAGCACAAGGTGTATATTGTTATCCAAAGATTGATAAGGTTTTGGGGTTAGGTATTCTTTATCCGACCATTGAGGAGGTTGCCGCCGCTATTGCAAGGCGCGACAAGGCTAAGATAGTTCCAACCGGGGCGTATGCACTTAATAAGCTTGGGTTATCAACCCAGTTACCGATGAATGTGGTATATCTGACTGATGGATCGCCACGTAAAGTAAAGTTGGAAGGTAACAGGGGCATTCAGTTCAAACATACTGCTAAAAAAAATCTGGCTTTTCAGAATGAAATCGCAATGCTTCTCACATTTGCCCTTCGCGAAATCGGAGAAAACAATATTACCGATACTCAATTTGCCCATATCCGTAATCTGGTCAAGTCTATACCATTTGAAACAATAAAAAAGGATTTTGCCCTGATTCCGGCATGGATCCGTAAAATTATACTCAATTCCTATGAACAAATTTCTGACACTTACCGAGGCTCAAAGAAGAACCGTATTTGAGCAGACAGCCGCTAAGATAAAACTTCCTGTAGCTGCCATTGAGAAAGATTTTTGGGTAACGGAGATACTCAATATTCTTTTCTCACGGCCATACGCAGACAAGATGGTGTTCAAGGGTGGTACATCACTTAGCAAAGTCTGGGGTGTCATTCGACGCTTCTCAGAAGATATTGACATTGCCATAGATCGCAGTATGTTCGGGATTGAGGGTGATGTAACCAAGAAGCAATTAAAGAAGTTGCGTAAAGCGTCATCGGTATTTGTCCGGGATACTCTTGCCAATGACCTGACATTGGCGGTAGAACAAGCAGGATTAAGTGAATTTGTGACAATTAAGGCAGACCCCGATGGAGAAGGAGACGTGACATACCCTGAGCCTCGGCAGATTCATATAATCTATAAGTCGGTATTATCCTCTGGCGTTAATCCATATCTCCGGGATGAGGTACTGCTGGAAGTTGGAGCACGTTCTCTGTTTGAACCAACAGTCAAAGCAAAGGTTGAATCCTTTGTAACAGGGACGTTTCCTCATCTTACGTCAAATGACAACGAGGTTCAGATTGTCGCTGCTGCTGCAGAAAAGACATTCCTTGAAAAGGCATTCCTGCTTCATGAATTATTCACAACCAATGGTTACCGGAATGCCAATCGTAAATCACGACACTTGTATGACCTATGCAAGATGTATGAGGCTGAAATCGCCGACAAGGCTATCCCTGATGATGACCTTTGGGAAACCATTCGCCATCATCGGGAAGTATTCACTTCAATACGCGATGTTGACTATACACCGGACATTCGTAAACGTATTACCCTCACTCCCCCTGAAAGTGTCATCGAAGAATGGAAAAACGACTATGATACTATGGTTATGAATATGATATATGAGGACAATGTACCCTCATTTGCGGACATCCTCGGAGTTGTGGCAAAAATAGAAAACATGTTTAAGGCTTAATATCGAGTATTTGTCAGTTATTTCAACAACGTGCTAATCAGCAAAAAAAGAGATAAGCAATGAAACCAATTTGGTACATAATTTAAGTCCCGTAAGCGAGATTCTTCCTTCATTCAACAAGAAGAAGATTTGCGACGGCACATCGAATTAGACCATTGGAGTAAGGAGGGAGTGGTTATCATCTATCCTATCTATATGGTTCGTTTCGATGTGCTATTGAAATGGTTTGAGCCGTATAACATCAAATCACCGCTGACCCAGCAGGATAATCCATCTATCGGATTTATCTTACGTTAACACGCATTGTTTCTCCTAAAGATTACGCCGCTGTCAAAGCATTAGTTTTGGCGCAAGTCCACAAAATGGCAAATAGACGTGAGCCAAACATAATGGACTACATCTCACGACTTGATGAAATAATCAATGTCATGGGGCAACATTATCCCATAGCATAACCGACAGTTCGAGAAAGGTAACAAAGAGTTAGACCGTCAGACATCCAATCTCCCTTCTGTCATGAAAGAAGTGAACCGGACACAGAGCCGGGGAATAAAGGTTTAGATTACTCTTTCTTCCTATTTTTCTGATACTTTTTGTGATAATAACCACCTATCAAGCCACCAATTATACCTGCTGCTACAGGCAGGTATGAGTACCAAGGTAAATTCATAATATAATCTTTAAATCATTTAATATACAAAGTTAAAAAAATTATTTCGAACGGAAAAAGTTAAGCAAGGAAAAATCCTACTCTCGACCGGCAACTGCATCAAATATAGACATTGATACAGACGAAATGATATTTATATGATTTGCAATACTGGTAGATAAATTGTCTGAGGACGCTATTGTCAAGATGGGGCATGGGTTAAGGAATCTCGGATGGTTTCCATCACCATAATATGCATACGTTCAGATCTTAGAATTTTGAGTTACAATTTTTTTGACTAATTTTGTAGATAATTAATTTCATCTGAGCTTATAAAAGACCTTCTTTTAATAACCCCCTTTTTCGTATGCCAAGAATTAGCAATATCGCAAAGCGTAATGTATCCTTGATGTTTGCCACCGCTTTATCGTGCGGTCTTATCTACTGTATTTATAGTATTGTGCAAAAAGGAGAATCTTGGATCGTCCTTTGCCCGATTATAATTTCTACATCCATATTTATTAAATTTTACTTATCCTATCGAAAGGAGATAAGAAAAGGCAATTTGTATGGCAAGGTTAATATCTTCAGATGACTTTCTTTAGAAATAAATAGAGATCCCGGCACATATTGCGGGGGATTTTTATATTCACATTCCACTGCCAGATATGTTTATGTCGGACATTAAAAACATCCTTGCAGTGGGGAAACCCTCGACCAGATTTTATCGTTACAGTTCAAGTGAGTTTTCCTTCAATAAGAAGTCATACACACTCATTGTAGTGATACCGTTATTATCTCTCTCCACTAAAATGGGATTTCCTACAATCACTATTTTCTTAAATGAATCGTCAACGTTGCGAAGTGAGTTTTGCTCCTGTACGACCTTTTCTTCAGAGTCAAGCCGGTAGGCGGACTGGATATAATATCTCTGGTTGCCCTTGTTCGCTACAAAGTCAAGCTTTCTATAACCTTGTCAAGATATATTTTCCTTTCTATTCTCATGATATTCCGAAAAAATGTTATTTGTGACACTTTTTCGGAATGCAAAGTTAGCCATAAATTTTATTAATGCCTAATAATCGGGAGTTCGAGACATTTACGCGGTCCACGTTACTCGATGATTCGCGCACGGAGTGCGTGCACTCCCGGCAATCTAAAACAGGTTTACATATGAAGCTCTTTTTTATGTCCGAGGGTTCGGATGTAACTGAATGCACCGGCACACAATGCAAATGCGACACTGACGCTAAGACAAACCCAAACGGCTTTTTCATCGTTTGCTATTAATGCGAAAACGAAACTGACGGTTGTCGCACCAAGTGTCTGTCCCACAAGACGGGCAGTGCTCTGCATTCCACCGGCACCTCCCGAGCGATGAACGGGAGTGGCCATGACCATGACGATATTGTTTGGAGTCTGGAACATCCCGAACCCAATTCCACAGACGGCCATTCTCCAGGCAATGTTCCATTCGGCAGGATTAGAACCGGTGGACAATAGCAGCACTACGCCAACAATAAAGACGGCCATTCCCATTGCGGCTGTCACGCCCGGATTATGTTTTTCGACATATCTGGCGGCAATAGGGGAGACAATCATTGTGGCAAGAGGCCATGGAGTCATGAGCAGGCCGGTAGTAATCTCAGAAAAATGATAACTTTGAAGGTATAGGAAGGGGAGAGCGATCATTGTGATATTCTGAGCGATGAATGAGCAAATGGAAGTGATTATGCTCATAGTGTACATTGAGTTTCGGAAAAGGTCTACAGGGAGCAAGGGTTGTTCGTGATGGAACTGGCGACGTAAGTAGAAGAATCCGATTGAGATACCGGCTGCAAGGATGAGGCTGTTTGTGAACAAGTCGCCTTTGCGAGAGAAGTTACCGAGGGCATAGAATATGAGACCGAAGACAATCATGTTTTCAATGGCACTTATCCAATCGAAACGGGGTTTGCTCTCCCTCTTTGGGTTGTTAGGGAGCAGTTTCAACCCGATGAAGAAAGCAAGGAAACCTAAGGGCACATTAATGAGAAACAACCAATGCCAAGATGCAATAGAAAGCAAAGCACCGGCGATTGTAGGTCCGGCGGCAGTGGCAATCGCAATGCACATAGCATTCAAAGCCATTCCACGCCCGAGAATCTCACGCGGATAAATCAATCTGACCAATGCGATGTTAACACCCATTACGCAAGCCGCCCCAATTCCCTGGATACCGCGTGCAATCACCAGAGTCGTGAAGTTATTTGAAGCTGCACAGAGAGCTGAAGAAAAGGTGAAAATTACGACTCCTGTCAGAAATGTCCGTTTATAGCTGTGAAGGTCTCCGAAAGAACTGACAGGAAGCAACAGCATTGTGATTACCAACTGATAAATGGTAATCATCCATATTGATAAAGAGTTGCTGATGTTGAATTGATGGGCAATGACCGGCAATGCCACATTCACTAATGTCACATCAAGCACAGTCATTACAAGCACAATCTGCAACGCAATGACTGCAATATATTTTTTATATGTAAAACCTATACCTGCCATAAAAAGAATCTTCGTGGTCTATATTTATCAAGTGTCCTATCCTTTAAAATAAATACCAATCTAAGGCAGATTGGTATTTATTGGGTGCTTTTGGGCCCGAAATCCGGTTAAATCCAGGCAAAGAAAAAGTCTAAACCATTACATACTCTAAGTTTGGTTTAAAGATTTTCTTTCATTCTTTTATAGATGAAAGTCTTGCTTCTGGAGAATTTTCCGGGCTCGGGAGCGTCCATGCTTTTGAAATGAAGATTGGAATTCTGAGGAATCCATTCAGCCACCTTGTCGATCCATTCTTCAATCCCCTCTCTATTAGGGTGTGGATTCGATTTACTTTGCCGGGGAATCGAGAGATCAAAGCTCCGGAAGAAGTTTTTATTGCCCAACTGCTCTTCAAGCCATGTATTAAGGGTTTCTCCTTCAGAATGACCCGGCCATGACGGAGGACCAATCCAAAGGAAGGGGATATCACCGAAGCTCTCCTTTAGTTTTTCAACCGACTCCGTCAATTGTTTCTCAGGATTTCGTTCAAACAATTCATTCATTCCAAGGCTCAGGATAATGGCATCCGGTGCTTGCTCTTGAATAATATTCTTAAGATTAGGAGAATTTGCCCATTTCGAGATAGTAGAACCATCCCACACCACGGTGGCCACTTCAAAATCATTATTATCGGCATAAGCGTTGAATCTCTCAGCCATCCATCCTGTCATGGAATCCCCTATAAAGAGAACCTTTTTTATAGGTGTGGTTTGTGTGGTATCCTCAGCATCAGCTATAATCTGTACTTCGGGCGACATTTCAGGAGAATCCTGCACGGTACATAAAGCCGGGGCAGCCGTCAAAAGGAAAGAAAGGACAGCCAATTTCATTCCCCATTTATTTATAAATTTATTTTTCATCATTTATAGACATTAGCTAAAAGATATAACGTAATGAAACGGGATTTAGTTTATTTACACCGCTTCCTACAAATAGTGTTAAGGAAGCGTTGCAAATTTATGGGAAGCGATCTAAAATAAAAAGTTTAAATGACAATAAGAGTTTTTATCGATATACTGACACTACGGATAAAAATGTGTAAATTTGCAGAAGAATAACAGAATGAATTGATAATATGGTATTAAATTGGATCTGGATAGCCTTTTTTGCGATTGCTTTCTTAATGGCAATCGGGAGGACTATATTCACCGGCGACTTCGGTGTGTGGAATGATATAATGAACTCATCTTTCAGTCAGGCGGCCTTTGCTTTTGAGATTTCTTTAGGACTGACCGGGGTGCTCACCTTATGGTTGGGAATAATGAAAATAGGGGAGAGGGGTGGTGTCATAGAGTTTTTCGGAAGATTGATAAGTCCTTTTTTCTCGCGTCTTTTCCCCGGTATTCCCAAAGGCCATCCCGCTATGGGAGCGATTTTCATGAATATCTCTGCCAATATGCTTGGATTGGATAATGCCGCCACTCCGATGGGTCTGCGCGCCATGCAGGAAATGCAGAGCTTGAATAAGGAGAAAGACACTGCCACAGATGCCATGATAATGTTTTTGGTGCTCAATTCTTCCGGTCTGTGTCTGATACCGATCAGCATAATGATGTATCGGGCACAGGGAGGAGCTTCCAATCCGACCGATATATTCATCCCGATACTTATCGCTACGGCTATAGCAACAGTAGTAGGGTTGTTGGCTCTATGCATAAAGCAACGAATAAAGATAGACAGGGTTTTGCTAAGTTGGCTTGCAGGAATAGGGGCCGTGGTTGCGGGGGTGGTGTGGCTTTTGTCGCGTCTGCCCGCCAAGGAGATGGAGATGTATTCCACATTCGCTGCGAATGTCATCCTTTTCAGTGTGATCATTGCTTTTATAGGAGCCGGTGTAAGAAAACGGATAAATGTCTACGATACATTTATAGAAGGAGCCAAAGAGGGATTTAAGACAGCTGTGATGATTATTCCCTATTTGGTAGCCATATTGGTTGCAATAGGGATGTTCAGGGCTTCGGGAGCGCTGGATGTGTTTACCGGATGGGTAGAGAGCGGTGTGGGAGCCTTGGGTCTTGACACACGTTGGGTAGGGGCGTTACCCACGATGCTGATGAAACCTTTGAGTGGAAGCGGGTCGTGTGCGATGATGCTTGATGTGATGAAAGAGAATGGGGCAGATGCCTTCGTTAGCCGTGTTGCGGCCGCAGTAAGGGGTTCTACTGACACTACTTTTTATATTCTTGCCGTATATTTTGGAAGTGTGGGGGTAATGAAGACTCGTTATGCAGCGGGGTATGCCCTTCTTGCAGATCTGACGGGAGCCGTAGCTGCGGTCATAGTGGCATATTTTTTCTTCCGGTGATTCCAGGGATTGAAACGCAAAACGCGGCCGATTCACATCGACCGCGTTTTTAATTCTTTTTCGAACTAACCTAACATCATGAATTGTATTTCTGTCTTTATAACGCGAGGGAGAGGAAATGGTTCGATAAAGAGGAAAATTTTTTTGAAAATATTCCGGAAAAATTGGAATGTTAAGGAGGGTATAAGATGCGGTCTAAATCCAGACAAAGAAAAGGTCCGACTTCAATCTCAAAGAAAAAACGGCTGATTCCCATCAGCCGTTTTCGTAATTCTTTTCAAACTAACCTAACATCATGAAACGATTTTCTGATATTATAACACAAGGGGGAGGAAAAAGTTTTATGCAGGGGTGATTTTAAAAAAAATAATAAAAACTTATTCAAAATAGGCTTAGTTTGAAAAATTTTAGTTAATTTAGCGGTGTCAAAGACAACCCAAGGTAATAAAAATGACTGTAAAGGTCGTTACATCATATACTAACTACCTTTTCATCATGAATATTACGGTGCCGGTATACGCGAAGTATCCCGGCGCTTTTGTTTAAGATCGCTTCGCATAAAATGGGAGGGCGCTCACTCCGTGAGTGCCCGGTGCGACGGGGTGTGTGCCGGAAGGTATTGTTTCACGGGTAGCAACGCGCTCTATATTCAAATTTGAGTAAAAGAGCGGGGGATGTGAAAGTATAATATGACAGAAGGCGGCCTCTCCCGAAAGAGAAGCCGCCTGTGAAGACTGTTATGTCTTGCCGGTATTATTTCAGAGCTTCGATAGCCGCTTTGATTGCTTCTATCTTCTCAAGAGCATCATTCTCTTTCTTGCGCTCAAGGGCAACCACCTTTTCCGGGGCATTTGCCACGAATTTCTCATTAGCGAGCTTTTTGCGCACGGTGTTGAGGAAGTTCTGCTGATATTCAAGGTCAGCGTTAAGCTTCTTCAACTCCTCTTCCACATTGATATTAGCAGAGACAGGAATGCAATATTCCGTCTTTTCAACAATGAAAGATGCCGCTGCCGCCGGTTTCTCTTCGATGAGCCGTATATTGGAGAGATTACCCATCTTTTCGAGTATGCTGTCGAGAGATTCATCGTGAGGACCCTTCACGAGGAGCTCAAGAGAGTCTCGCTGAGGAATCTGCTTCTGTTTGCGCACTGTGCGGATACCTGCGATTACCTGTTTGAGGATATCGAAACGTTCGATAATCTTTTCATCATATGTATTGGCCACAGGAATTTGGGCAGTCATAATGCTCTCTCCCTCCTTGCGGTCATATAGATGTTGCCAAAGCTCCTCAGTGATGAAGGGCATGAACGGATGAAGAAGACGCAAGAGTGTGTCGAAGAAACGGAGAGTCTCATCGAATGTCTTTCCATCTATTGGAGAGCCGTAAGCAGGCTTAACGACCTCAAGATACCAAGAAGAGAATTCATCCCAGAATAATTTATAGACCGCCATTAGCGCCTCCGAAATCCTGAATTTACTCATCAGGTCTTCCACCTCTGCAAGACAACGGTTCATCTCGGCCTCAAACCATTCGACACCGCATTTAGCAGCCTCCGGTTGCGGCTTTTCGTGGTCCACCTCCCAGCCTTTCACAAGACGGAAAGCATTCCAAATCTTGTTGCAGAAGTTGCGACCCTGCTCACAAAGGGAATCGTCATACATTATGTCATGACCGGCAGGCGCCGCGAGCATGATGCCCATGCGCACTCCGTCGGCGCCAAACTTGTCGATGAGTTCAAGAGGGTCGGGCGAATTGCCGAGCGATTTCGACATCTTTCGTCCGATTTTATCGCGTACAATACCGGTAAAGTAGACGTTGTTGAAGGGCTTGTTGTCGCAGAATGCGTATCCGGCGATAATCATACGTGCCACCCAGAAGAAAATGATATCCGGACCCGTGACAAGGTCGGTCGTGGGATAGTAGTATTTGAATTCTTCGTTATCCGGGTCAAGGATACCGTTGAAGAGGGAGATAGGCCAGAGCCAGGAAGAGAACCAGGTGTCGAGACAGTCAGGGTCGCGTTTGAGATCTCCGAGAGTGAGTTCGGGATTTCCGGTTTTCTCGATAGCCTTAAGGAGCGCCTCCTCTTCGGTTTCGGCCACGACGTAACCACCGTTGGGGAGATACCAGGCCGGAATCTGATGACCCCACCAAAGCTGACGGGAAATACACCAATCCTTGATATTTGTCATCCAATATCGATACGTGTTCTTGTATTTAGCAGGAACAAACTTGATATTGTCAGATTCCACAGCCTCCAGCGCCGGCACAGCGAGATCTTGCATCTTGACAAACCATTGCATGGAGAGTTTGGGCTCGATTATGGCATCGGTGCGCTCGGAATGGCCAACCTTATTGACGTAGTCCTCCACTTTCTCGACGAGGCCGGCTTTATCAAGGTCTACCATAATCTGCTTTCTGACATCAAAACGATCCATACCGACATACATACCGCCAGCTTCTGAAATAGTGCCGTTGTCGTTGAATATGTCGATGGTCTCAAGACCATATTTGTCGCCGAGCATATAGTCGTTGACGTCATGGGCGGGAGTCACTTTCAGACATCCTGTGCCGAATTCCATCTCAACATATTCATCCATTATGATAGGCACAGCTCGACCGACCATAGGGACTATAACCTTTTTCCCTTTAAGCCAGGTATAGCGCTCGTCATTGGGGTTAACGCACACGGCAGAATCACCGAGTATTGTCTCGGGGCGAGTGGTTGCGACCACAATATATTTTCCATCCTCACCTTCCACCATATAACGGAGATAGAATAGCTTGCTCTGCTCCTCCTTGTAGATTACCTCTTCATCGGAGAGGGCTGTGAGAGCCTTAGGATCCCAGTTGACCATGCGCACCCCGCGATATATGAGACCGCGATTGAAGAGTTCGCAGAACACGCGCATTACGCTTTTCGAACGGGTTTCGTCCATAGTGAATGCGGTGCGTTCCCAATCGCAAGACGCTCCAAGTTTGCGGAGCTGCTGAAGAATTATACCGCCATATTTATGAGTCCAATCCCATGCATGGTTGAGGAATTCTTCGCGAGAGAGGTCAGTCTTCTTGATACCCTCTTCGGCGAGTTTCGCCACTACTTTTGCCTCGGTAGATATTGCGGCATGGTCAGTGCCGGGCACCCAGAGGGCATTCTTCCCCTGCATTCTGGCTCGCCTTACGAGAATATCCTGAATGGTATTGTTGAGCATGTGGCCCATGTGGAGCACACCTGTGACATTCGGGGGTGGGATAACGATACAGAATGGTTGACGATTATCAGGCTCGGAATGGAAAAGCCCATGTTCCATCCAATAGGCATACCATTTGTCTTCCACCTCGGAAGGGTTGTATTTTGTGGCTAATTCGCTCATGATAAATAAAGAATATAATTTTTGGCAAAATTACAAAAAAGAATCATACAAAGCAAAACAAGGAGACATTTACGGAGGTAGGATAGGGCGGGAATAACCTTTTTTCTAATACGGTGTTAGACCGCTTCCCACAAAAAATGTTAACGCAGGGCGGCTTATTTTCGAGGAAATTTCGCAAGTTGAAGAGGGAGTGTAGCGAGCTACACGACCGATGAGACTTGGCGAAATTTACCGAAA
>JAAVDJ010000032.1 GCA_014801875.1 Bacteroides sp.
CATAACTTTATATGGTTAGAACACGGTAGAACAAAGGTATAAAGAAAAATTGACTCTACCAAATTTAAAGCCAATTATTTACAAATTATTTTTATAAGAAACTCCCAAACTCCCGTCACCAAAAGCAGCATTGTTCCGAGGGTCAGGATTACAGCCAACCAGTTCCAAGTTACCTGTTGTTTCATTCCGGATAGTCTTATATTGAAGCCACACATTCGCTCAGCTTCATTAATTTTTGCAAATTTAATAAATAATCGGATATTTAGTGCTATCTTTGCAAAGAAGTTGTTTAAGAAGTTGTTCAAACTTTTTACAGGCTTGTTTATTTTTATAAAGATTTCTTTATAATGGAGATCTCTTTGCCTGTCTTCAGCCATCTTTCGGGAGGCTTTTTCATCTCCGAAATCCGGCTAAATCCTGACAAAGAAAAAGTTTAAACAACTTCTAAACTTATCATTTATCCCCCTCTCTACCTAAAGATATTAGAAATGGCTAAAAAGAAAACTAAAAACCAGAACGCAGCTCTCTCTCCGGAGCGCTTCCTGAAGGAAAAAGCAAACAAACTTCCCATATATAAATGCCTCATCTCCAAAAATTATAAAGACGCGGGAGAGGCGATGGTCACCATAGCCCGGGAAAGGGGAAACGGCAAGCTATGTGTAGCCAACTTCCTCATAGACGCATTTTGCCTTGGAGTCAAGGATGTTTTCGGCAATGTAAATCTTGAAAAAGATCAATTCCGGGAATATGTGGAGAATAATGAAGATCTCTTGATGGAGTGTGATTATGCTCTCGCACATAATTATATCTATGGGGCGGTCGAGTTTGCAGGGGAAGCGGATATTGAGCCGGCAGCTCCCTATCGCACATGGAAGTATATCCTTGATGACGACACCGACGATGTGCCTTACATTGACATTGAATTCGGCCATAAAGGGAAATATCTCCTCGTGGCCGACCCCGGGACGAAGGAAGCCCTTCTCATCCCCAAACTCAGGGAGAAACTCGGGGATAATTTCGATTATATTTTGGGAGAGGTAAATGACTCCTTTGGGAATATGGATTCAGAAGAAGATTATCTTGAAAAAGAACGCCGTCTTTTCCATTATGATTATCCGGAATACCCCTCCGACCCTAAGCTAAATCATCCTTTCATCAAGGATCTCATGGTTGATGATGATAATTTTGATTATCTACCCAAAAATGAAGTAGAAAAAATTCTAAATCTTCCAACTGAGGAGGTCGAAGAAGATCTCCTGAACCTTATACTTTGGGAAATAGGTCGCACCTACCCCCTCATCAATGAGAATCCGGAATCTTATCAGGAGGATTCGCTAATTCTCCACTCCCTCCTGCTGCTCGCCATAATGGAGAGCAAGAACGGCTTCAAAGCAGGTATGGAGATTCTGAGACAGTCAGCTGATTTTGTGGATGCACATCTTCATTTTGAAGCCTCCGAATATATCGTTCCCGCAATTGTCAACTCCCCCATCGGGAAAGAGCAACTTGAAGAAATCAGAACTTATCTGGATGAAAAGGGACACGTGCCCAGCAATCTCGTCATCCTATCGGAGGCTCTTCCCATGATTGTTGCAAAGCATCCTGAATTGAGAGAAGATATGCTGTCGATAATAAAGGATTTCATGAAAAAGATGCCGGAGCGTCTGAAAGAGGGTAACTGGTATAACCCGGAGGTGCCGGGATTCTTCGCGTGTGCCATTCTCGATCTTAACGCATCCGAACTTCTTCCGGAAATAGAGGAAGTCTTCACGACCTGTGAAGTCGACACCAGCATCTCCGGAGATCTGGATGATATAAAAGAGGAATTGCAAATTCCGCATACCCAACCCGACAATGTAAGATTAGCGTCGAAAGAGACCTTGATGAAATACCTTACGGAATAATTCATTAACTTTGCAGAAAATTACTGACTCAACAATGGATTTTATCTTAGAGGGAACAGCTCCCGACACAAAAGCTCGCGCCGGCATCCTCAAGACGGACCACGGCGATGTCCCTACCCCGATCTTCATGCCGGTCGGCACCGTAGGAAGCGTAAAAGGGGTGCATACGCGCGAATTGCGCGACGATATAGATGCCAAGATTATCCTTGGCAACACCTATCATCTTTATCTTAGACCGGGGCTGGAGGTTCTCCGCCATGCCGGAGGATTGCATAAGTTTAACGGATGGGATCGCCCTATCCTGACTGATTCCGGTGGGTTTCAAGTGTTTTCGCTTGCCGCAAACCGTAAATTGAAGGAAGAAGGGGCATGGTTCAGAAGTCATATCGACGGCTCGAAGCATCTTTTCACACCCGAAAATGTGGTTGATATCCAGCGTGTCATCGGTGCTGACATAATGATGGCCCTTGATGAGTGTACGCCCGGGACAGCTGATTTCGACTATGCCCGCAAATCACTCGCTCTCACGCAGCGGTGGCTGGAGAGAGGATGGAAACATTATAACGAAACAGAGGGTCTCTACGGCTACAGGCAGACATTTTTCCCTATCGTGCAAGGTTGCGTCTATCCTGAACTACGCCGGGAGGCGGCAAAACATGTGGCTGATTTAGGTGCGGACGGAAATGCCATCGGAGGTCTGGCCGTAGGCGAGCCCACCGAGAAGATGTATGAAATGATTGAAGTGGTCAATGATATTCTTCCGGAAGATAAACCGAGATACCTCATGGGGGTAGGCACTCCGGCCAACATCCTTGAGGCGATAGACCGCGGCGTTGATATGATGGATTGCGTGATGCCAACCCGTAACGGACGGAACGGAATGCTCTTCACCCGCAACGGCATCATGAATATGCGAAATCATAAATGGGCCGACGACCATTCCCCTCTCGACGAAGGGGGAGCGGCATGGGTAGACGAAGTTTATTCCAAAGCTTATCTGCGTCATCTTTTCGTCAGTCAGGAACTACTTGCCATGCAGATCGCTTCCATCCACAACCTTGCTTTCTACCTCTGGCTTGTTAAAGAAGCGAGAAAGCATATTCTTGCGGGCGATTTCAAAAGCTGGAAAACAGAAATGGTAGAGAGAGTGACTCGAAGACTCTAATCACCCAACTCTCAAAGAAATGATTTTTTGGAAAAAGAAGAAGAAACCTGAATCTTCACCGGCGTCGGATGAGGAACAAATAGAGCCGAATCCTGCCTTAAGGGAGGAATCTCCGGAGGCAGTGGCAGCAGAATTGGCCGGGCAAAGCGAGAATGAAGCGATTAAAGAGGAGGAGAGGATTGTCTCGTCCAATCCCAATGTGCCCAAACTGGTGAGATGGAAAAATCCCTTCAAGCTTTATATCCTTGACCTTTATATACTCAAGAAATTTCTCGGCACCTTCTTTCTGGCCACCATTCTTTTCCTTGCGGTCATTGCGATGTTTGACATCACCGAGAAACTTGACGCCTTCCTCGTGGCTCCTTTCAAAGAGACCATCTTTGATTATTTCTGTTCATTCCTACCCTATTTCGGCAATCAGCTCTCCCCTCTTTTCGTCTTCATCTCCGTCATATTCTTTACTTCGAAAATGGCAGGGAATTCAGAAATCATAGCCATTCTGTCGAGCGGAGTCAGCTTTCGTCGTCTGCTGCGCCCTTATATGATTGGAGCAGCTGTGATCGCAGCTTTTACATTTTTATTGAGCAATTATGTCATACCTCCCACAAATGTAAGGAGAATCGCCTACACCAACAAATATGTAAAAAATAAGAAGGTGGAAAGCAATGTGAATGTCCAGCTTCAGGTGTCGCCGGGTGTCGTGGCTTTCATCGGGCGCTTCGAAGACCGCAACAAGACGGGCTACCGTTTCTCTCTCGATAAATTCAAGAACCAGGAGTTAGTGTCGCGAACTACTGCTACGACCGTGCGTTATGATACGACCAAGACCTACCATTGGGTTCTCTCTGACTATATGACACGCGATTTCGACGGAATGAAGGAGACAATCACGCGAGGTTCGCGTCTTGACACCATTATCCCCTTTGAGCCTCGAGATTTCATGATAGCCGTCAACGACCAGGAAACCCTGACCACACCTCAGCTGACGGAATATATCCGCAAACAGAAGGAAAGAGGGGTTGCCAACATCAAAGCTTTCGAAATCGAGAAGGAGAAGAGGATTGCCTCCACAGCGGCAGCTTTCATCCTCACGCTCATAGGGATGTCGCTCTCGTCAAGAAAAGTGAAAGGGGGAATGGGTATTAATATTGGAATCGGCCTGGTGTTGAGTTTCAGTTATATCCTTTTTTCAACCGTGACAAGTTCTTTTGCCATCTCCGGACTGACCACACCGTTCGTCGCCATGGAGATTCCAAACGTGATTTATCTTCTCATAGGTATCTTCCTCTACTACCGCGCCTCAAAATATTGATAGTTACGACGCGATATACCGGGAGGGCACTCACACAGTGAGTGCCCTCCCGGCGGTTATAGCTGTTCGTAACCGATTTGGAAAAATTTACTTCTGTAATCTTTAGGACGCAATATCTCGCCATCACTTATGACGATATCCACGTCGATGGGAACCAAATTCATAGCTCTCGCCACTTCATCACGTCCGTTCCTCCTTTCATATTCCTTACATTCCCTTTCAAGCTCCGCCACATCGCCACAATATAATCCGGCACAGACCGCATTCATATAATCAGCACCGGAATGTCCGAGCGGTGGAGTCTCATAAATCGCCGAGCATTGGAAATCAAGGAGAATTCCCTGAAGCCAGACCGACGCTTCGTTCACGGCCTTCAGTCTGTCTCCGGAATTGGAACCTAAACTCAGCACAACTTTTATTCGCTGGCTAACCATCATTGTCCGGCTTTATGATGCAGAATGAAAAGGGTAATCTCCGGATAGGCTGAAAGCAAGCGTGACGGCATACCTACCTCTCCGGCTCCGATATTGACATACATCCGGGTTTCGACACCGTTTTCATTGAGGCGTTCATACATTCCTCCCCAGAGGGGGTAGCGGAACACGGCCGGCGACCATTCCCAGTCTCCTATCTTAAACATCATCTGCATGGCATGGGTATGGCCGGAGAGAGTCAGTTGTATATTTGTCTTATGAGATACGTAGTCGTCCCAATGCGCGGGATTATGGCTGAGGAGTATCTTGTAGTTCTTGTCATTCTGATTAAAGATGGAATCGCGTGAGGAGGGCAAAGCTTTCTCAAGGTCGCCATAAGACGGGAAAGGTGGGTCTCCGATATTCTCCACCCCTATCACCATAATGCTGTCGTTTCCCCTCGTCAGGAAACGGCGCTCATTATTGAGCAGACACCACCCTATCTCTTTCTGATGGCGAGCAAGGGCGCGGTTGTTATTATCCCTGGCCTCCGGCGTTGACCAGTCCATATAATCGCCATAATCATGATTCCCCAACACAGACAAAACTCCATCGGGGGCTTTCAGACGAGATAGCACGGAAAGGAAAGGTTTAATCTCCCTTGTTTCACGGTTGACGATGTCACCGGTGAATACAATCAAATCAGGGTGAAGAGAATTGACAGAATCAACGAGATTGGAAACAAACGTTGTGTCCTTTCCCCACGTGCCGACGTGGAGGTCGCTTATCTGCGCAATACGGTAGCCGTCAAAGGGTCTGGGAATAGATGGAGAGACAACCTCCACTTCATTAACGAGAATCTTATAACGAGTGAAGAAAACACCTTCCCACATCACGGCAAGAAGAACTATTCCCGCCAGGCAACCGACCACTCTTGCCCATCTATAACCTTTTGCCCGCTTGCGGAATAATGCGAAAAGTCTGCCGATAAGGGAAATGACAGTGTAGGCAAGTTTTGCAAGATATACCGATAGAATGGCATACAGCATCCACATCACCGGGAGGATATCCGAACCTTCTTCCCTTCGTGGGAGACAGAGAGTGACAATCAGAGCAATCCAACACACAGCCGTGCTTATCCAGAAAGCCATCCTCCATCCCCTCCTCTTTGTGGAAGCCTTAACATCGCTCCATAAATAAAAATCAATCAGAGCCATCCCCACCATCAGAGGGATAAGAAGCGCCAACGGTATTCTCATAATCTATCCGGTTAAAAAATCCTACATCATATTTATCTCACTCCATGCCACCGAGAAGGGCTCGGAGCTTGTTACGCAGCGGATTTGCATACATTGTGAGAATCATCTGCCATGCGTAGTCCCTCTCGTCCGGAGTTATGTCAGGAAGGTCAACTTTGTCAAGCTGACGGTTGAAATAAGCCATTATCTCCTCTTTTTTCTCCGGAGAATATTTTCTCGAGAAGCGATTTGTCTGGTGCAGGAGATCATAGGCAATATAGTTTATTTCAAAAATCTCGTAGCTGCGATGTATGGCCTGGTCTATGAGACATCCGATATGCTTTGCCGCATTATTATTATCCTTGAAATCTCCTATCTGCTCAATTTTTGCGTTGATGCGCGGGGTCAGCTGGAAATGCACTTTCCCCTTAAACTGAAGCAGACCTGTCTCCATGGAGAAAAGATCGTCTCTCTGAGACTTCTTAAACTCCGGATTACGACGCTTCAATAGAAACTCCCTTACCTTGAGATAGTCGTTAGGGTCGAATTCATAGGAAATTGAGACAGGCATGAGGTTTATCTCCTTGAGTTTATCCATAAACTGTCCCTTTCCGGCGATTGCGAGCATCTTTATTAAGGCATCCTGGGTGTGGTCACTGCTGTCTTTGGCCCTTCCTTCCCTTTGAGCAATCCAGACTGATTCATTCTTTTCAAGAATGCAGAAATGAATATATGCTGAAAGTTTCTTTGCAGCCTCAAGCCCTTCGCGAAGGCCGGTGTTGCGCTTCACTATGAAACTTTTGTTGAGGCGCACAAGGTCGTTTATCCAATCAAAAATCAAGAGATTGTTTCCTATCGCCACCTCCGAAGTGGGCAATCCCTTCCTCAGGAAAGCAAGGTTAAGGAAAGAAGCATCGAGCACGATGTCCCGATGGTTTGTGATGAAAGTATAGCTCATCGAGGGATTGAGATACTTCACTCCCCCAAGGGAAATGCCGGAAGTCGTGGTCTTGGCGAGCATTTCCAGGAAGGGGAACATCACCTGTTTCTGAAAATCATCTTTGGTATTGATCTTAAGCAGGTCTTCTATCAGCGAAGGCACATCATTCGGAGGCATCGTATAGTTTACGGCATGCAGGAAGCCGGGTTCTTTCACGAGCTGAGTCATCTTCGAATGAAACTCCGAATCATCGTAGGGGGCTATATCACTGAAATCATATTCTGTCTGCGACATGTCTTTATCTATTTTAAGAGAGTGAGGTCATGACAGGTCATGACCCGGATGCCACCACTTTGAAAAAAAGGGCTTCTATGCATCTTATCTGCAAAGTTAATGCTAATCACTCTAATTTAAAAACAATCAAGACGACAATTTTGATTTTATCACTCGCTTTTCCGATAATTCCGCCATTTTTCTATGAGGTCCGTCATATCTGCGGGAATGGGCGCCTCGAAAAACATCTCCTCACCTGTGCGCGGATGGACAAATCCAAGAGTCCGTGCGTGGAGAGCCTGACGAGGACAGATCGAGAAACAGTTTTCCACAAACAGCCGATACTTCTGGAAAGTGGTTCCTTTCAATATTTTGTCGCCTCCATAACGCGCATCGTTGAAGAGAGGGTGTCCTTTATAAAGCATATGCACACGAATCTGATGGGTGCGCCCCGTCTCCAGGACACACTTCACCACAGAAACATAACCGAAACTTTCCAGCACTTCATAATGCGTTACGGCGTGTTTCCCATCCTCGGGATTTTCCATTACAGCCATCTGAAGTTTGTTTCTGGGATTTCGCGCTATGCTGCCTATGATTGTTCCTTTTTTCTCAGGGAAATCGCCCCACACCATGGCGACATATTCCCGCTTCGTAGTCTTGTTGAAGAACTGAGCGCCAAGATGAGTCTTCGCGTCCGGAGTCTTCGCTACAACAAGGAGTCCGGATGTATCCTTATCGATTCTGTGGACAAGCCCCAACCGCGGGTCGCTGACGTCATAGTCAGGGTTATCCTTGAAATGCCATGCCAGTGCGTTAACAAGCGTACCACTGTAATTACCGTGTCCCGGATGCACCACCAATCCGGCCGGTTTGTTGACCACCAGGAGGTCGGCATCCTCATACACTATGTCAAGGGGGATATTCTCCGGGATAATCTCAAGCTCATAGCGCGGACGATCCATGACGATGCTCACCACATCGAAAGGCTTAACCTTATAACTTGACTTTACCGGCTTACCGTTGACAATCACACACTCTGCGTCGGCAGCCTGCTGAATACGGTTGCGGGAAGTCTTCTCCATTCTGTCGACAAGGAATTTATCGACGCGTATCATCTGCTGCCCTTTATCCGCCACGAAACGGAAATGCTCAAACATCTCCCTTCCGTCAGCCGCGATGAATCCGGGCTCATCCAGAGTTTCGTTTTCCTCTTCTACAAGCAAATCTTCATTCTGACTCATAATCCGACAGATTTATTGCACAAAGACAGGCTCAGGGTCCTCCTCGGGGGTTTCCACTTCCGGTTCCTGTTCCGGTTCAACAGGCTCTTCCGCCGGGGTTTCGACAGGTTCTTCGACAGAATAAATCTTCAATTCCTCGTTCTGAAGAGAATCTCGCAAAGAAGAGAGACGCCCATCCTGCACCTCCACCACAAGGCGGGCATTGAGGGGCACTTTCTGAGTCTTCTTTACGACTTTCCCGTTGGCAATTACCCTGAGGATGCGGTCGCTGTCTCCCAAGACTTTGACCACCCTGATATTCTTGAAGCCCAATTCCTGGAGACGAGCCATTCCAAGACGAGGGGGATACCCCTTCAAAGCATCTTCAGAGGGATGACGATCCTGGTCAATAATCACTTCCTTGGCGTGGACGGCATTGATGTAAAGAAAAATCTTGCGTCCCGGCTTCACAGTCGAGCCGGCCTTCGGGAACTGCTCAATGACAAAACCCGGCTTCATGTCTTCCTTATAGATTGAATCACGGATATCGACGCGGAACCCATTGTCATGGAGAATACTGATTGCCTGAGTATAAGACACATTCTCCACTTTTGGCACGACATCGGTCGTGCCATGCTTAGTAAAAATCTGGAGGGAGAGATAGACTATCCATATTCCGAGGAAAGCCACAAGGGCAATCACAATTATATTTGACCATACAGGATGCCGACTGATGAAACCGGCGTCAACATCCTTCTTTTTTTTCTGAAACATCAAAAAAAATCTTAAATTTTATTTTCAAGAAGCAAAGTTAGTCAAAAATTTCCTAATTATCCATTTCCTCATTCAAAATTATTTTATTAACTTTGCGGTTCAAAGCGTCAAATTAATGCGTAGATTCTTTTATATCATACCCCTCCTCCTGCTTTTCACCTCTTGCGGAGAATATAACAAAGTCTTGAAAAGCAGGGATGTCGATTATAAATTCGACTTTGCTAAAAGGGCTTTCGAGGCTCGAAAATTCAATCAGGCATACACCGTGCTTGAGACAATCTACACCCCTCTGCGAGGGGGGCCAAAAGGGGAAGAGGCTCTTTATCTGCTTGGCATGGCTTATTTTGAAGATAAGGATTACGTTAATTCCTCCCTCTATCTCAAGACTTACTACTCCCGTTATCCCCGCGGCAAATATGCCGAACTGGCCCGCTTCTACGCAGGATATGGCAACTATCTGGATTCACCCGACCCGCAGCTTGACCAAACCCAGACCCTCAAGGCTATTGAGGAGCTACAAGGTTTTCTGGAATATTTCCCGGACAGCGACAAGGTGTCGATTGCCCAGAACGCAATCTTCGAGATGCAGGACAAGTTGACCTTGAAGGAGCTCCAGAATGCCCAGCTTTATTATAACCTCGGCAACTTCATGGGAAACAACTATGAGTCTGCGGTCATCACCGCCCAAAACGCGCTCAAGAATTACCCTTATTCAAAATACAGGGAAAATTTCGAGTTGCTTATCCTCAAGGCAAAATATCAGGAAGCCCGACTCAGCGTCAGCGAGAAGCAGGCTGACCGATACCGCGATGTAATCGACGAGTATTACTCTTTTACCAATGCCTACCCTGACTCCAAAAACAGGAAAGAGGCCGACAACATCTACGAGATTGCCCGTAAACACGTTCAGGAATAATAGTTTTATACTTAAAATATATAATTCGACGTTATGGATTATAAAAAAACCAACGCTCCGCTTAATACAGTGACCCGCGACATGATCGCGATGGCCGAGCAGACCGGAAATGTCTATGAAACCGTTTGCATCATCGGCAAACGTGCCAACCAGATCGCTGTGGAGATGAAAAAGGAACTTGAGAAGAAACTCCAGGAATTCGCCTCCACCGACAACATGGAGGAGGTGTCGGAGAATCGTGAGCAGATCGAGATTTCCCGTTTCTACGAGAAGCTGCCGAAGCCTACCCTCATCGCCACTCAGGAATATATCGAACATAAGCTCTACTTCGCCAACCCGGCTAAGGAGCGCGACCGTCTCGACGATTGATCATTTCTTTGGAATCCGCACAGCCGGATTTTCCATCGTTCTTATAAAGCCGGATTTTTCCGGCTTTTTTATCTTTATCTGGTTTCCGAAATGAGTGAGATTTGCTCAAGTTTGTCTATTCCAAGACAGAGGGATGAATACAGGGTTTTTATTTTTAATCCTGAGACCGATTATGCACTTGCAACGGGACGGACTCTTTATAATGTCCCGGCGAGGGTGGTGGGGGTGCGTCGGTCAATGGCTTTCCTCCCCTCTCTTTTCGCCTCATGCGGAGATGCTATCCTGCTCCTTGACCCTCCGGACACCCTCCCCTCTCCGACTTCTGAAACCTCAGCCGCGATTAAAGGGAAAAACATCGAGCTGCTGACTCCGGAAAGACTCTCTTCCTATATACATGAAAGAGCAGAGAAAGGTGAGAAAGCGGTTTTTACCCCCTGGGGCTGGAACCATACCCTTCTCCATACCCTTCGCTCCCTCCACATCCCCGCGACATTTCTTCCGTCGGCGGAGGAGATAGACACCCTGCGGATGTTATCCCACCGTCGCACAGCCGGAATAATAAATAAGACACTCGCTAATCTTCTTCCCACCCTCCCCATCGAAAGCGCGTCTGAATTTTTCTCACCTGAAGAGGCTCTCGCCTTCTGCGCAGAAAACGATTTTGTTTTTCTGAAAGCTCCCTGGAGCAGTTCCGGCAGAGGAGTGGTGAACTCGCATGAAGCTGATGCAGCAACTTTGGAGAAATGGATAGCAGGATGCATCCGGCGCCAAGGGTCTGTCATGATTGAGAAGGGGAAAAAGAAAACCGGAGATTTCGCCACGGAATGGTGGATTGAGAAAGGGAAGAAACCGGAGTTCTTGGGATTCTCAATGTTTCGCGCCACCCCGGCCGGACGGTATCTCGGAAATGTCAGAATCAGTCAAAAAGAAATTGAGCAACACTTACGCCGTCTTTATCCGAACTGGCACAATTCAATAATAGAGGCTCAGAGAGAGAGTATAGAGACTCACGTAGCTCCCTTTTATTCAGGTCCGGCCGGAATTGACATGCTGACAACTGAAGATGAATCACTCGTGCCATGTGTTGAAATAAATCTCCGTTTCACCATGGGAATGGCAGAACTTTTTAATTCATTATGAATATGTCAAAATCTGATGTTTCAACCCTGAGAATAACTGTCGTAGGGAAAGGGAATGTGGGCACCCATTTGACACGAGCCCTCGCCCAAAGGTTCACAGTGGTCAATATCGACTCCAGAAACCTTCACACCTTTCCTGAAGATTGCGATGTTGCCCTTATCTGCGTCTCCGACAAGGCCATTCCGGAAATGGCGAAATCTTTGAAAGGGAAAGCGGGGATAATAGCGCATACATCCGGTTCTGTTCCGATGGAGGTGCTTGAAGATAGCGCCTCCTCATACGGAGTGTTCTATCCGATGCAGACCTTTACAAAAGATTCCCCCATGGAATATGCCGACATCCCCTTCTTCATCGAGGGAAACGACCGGGAAACCGTCTCAATTCTCTCTGAAATCGCATCCAACGTGTCTTCTTCGGTGAATGAAGCTGATTCAGCTCAAAGAAAACGGCTGCACCTTGCTTCCGTCTTCGCCTGCAATTTCTCCAACCATCTCGTAGGGATAGCGGATTCAATACTAAAGGAGGGAGGAATGAATTACACCATGCTTCTTCCCTTGCTTCGTCGAACAATTCAGAAGCTTGAGTCTCTTTCCCCTGCGGCAGCCCAGACAGGCCCGGCTGCACGTGAAGATTATCCAATATTGGAGGCTCATTTGAGAATGCTCGAATCCACTCCGGAAAGGCAGGAACTATATCGCCTGCTTTCTTCCGACATAATAAACTCCAAAAGACAACAAGCATGAGTGCTATAGATTACGATTTGACAAAGATAAAAGCCTTCGTCTTTGATGTAGACGGAGTGCTCTCCCCTTCCACAATCCCCCTCGGGGAAGATGGGTATCCCCGCAGAATGGTAAACATCAAGGATGGATATGCCCTTCAGCTTGCAGTGAAAAAGGGTTATAAAATCGCGATTATCACGGGAGGGAAAGGTGAGGCCATACGCGCCCGTTTCGAGTCTCTCGGCATCCGAGACATATATATGGGGTCTTCGAAGAAGCTTCCGGTGTTCAAAAAATGGATAGATGACAACTCCCTCACCCCCGATGAAGTAGCTTTTATGGGAGACGACATTCCGGACCTTCCCTGTCTGCGTTTCGCCGGACTCCCGTGCGCCCCCTTCGATGCCGCTTGGGAAGCGAAGGAGACAGCCCGCTATATCTCTCCGGTTGCCGGAGGGTATGGTTGCGTGCGCGATCTCGTGGAGCAGACAATGAAAGCCCATGGCAACTGGCTTTCGGATGCAGATGCTTTCGGATGGTGAAATTAGAAATATTATTTTTCTCACCCTCGATTATACCCCCTTACCTACGAAGTTGTTTAAACTTTTTACGGGATTGTTTTTTTATAGATATTTCTTGAATATGGAGACCTCTTTGCCCGTCTTCAGCCATCTTTCGGGATGCTTTTTCATCTCCGAAATCCGGCTAAATCCTGACAAAGAAAAAGTTTAAACAACTTCTAAAGCTCAAAATTCAACCCCTTCATCCTAAACCGCAACGCCTAAAAAAATCAAAAATGCTTGACAATCTACGCCCATATAAAATATTTCTCGCCAGCAAATCACCCCGCCGGAGGGAATTGCTACAACTTCTCCGCGTCCCTTTCACAATCCTGAACATTGGAGGAATAGACGAATCATATCCGGATGATATCCCCCTCAAGGATGTGCCGCAATATATATCAGACAAGAAAGCTGAAGTCTACCGTAGCAGGCTTCAAGACAAAGAATTGGTGATAACTGCCGACACAATGGTTATTTCAGGAAACCATATTCTCGGGAAACCTATGGATGGAGAAGACGCAGTCCGTATGCTTCTGCTTCTTGCGGGGAAGACACATCAGGTGGTGACCGGTGTCACTATTGTCACCCGGGATTTCAAGAAATCTTTCTCGACAGTGACAGATGTCACATTCGCGGAAATATCGGAAGAAGAAATAAGATATTATGTAAGCAATTTTCAGCCTTTTGACAAAGCGGGTGCCTACGGCATTCAAGAATGGATAGGCGCAGTGGCAGTGAGCGGCATAAACGGCAGTTTCTACAACGTCATGGGTCTGCCCGTGCATCGTCTTTTCCGGGAGCTTTCCCAAATCCCCTGAGTTTAACCTGCTGACCTATATAAAAAGAATCTGTGCCAATTCCTCCGTAGAAATGGCACAGATTTTTTGAACTCAGGATTTAACCAATCAAGCTTTATCTTCCTCGACTACGGGGAGAGTGCGTGGACCTTCATATTTATATTTAGCCTCCCAACCGAGAGCAGAAGCACCAAGCACAGCAGCATCACTTTCTTTCAATTCAGAAAGGATAATCTTGGTTTTACCTCTGAAGACAGGCATCAGGGAGTTTTCAAACGCATCTTTAAGGGGACGCATGAGAAGATCGCCACTCTTAGCGAGACCGCCGAAGAGGATAATGGCCTGAGGACTTGAGAACACCACCATATCAGCAAGAGCCTGTCCGAGAATAGTGCCGGTATATTCGAAAATATCTTTGGCAATCTTATCTCCGGCCACAGCGGCATCATACACATCCTTCGAGGTGATATCCTCAATCTGGAGATTACGCAAAGTAGAGGGTTCGGTGCGCACCTCAAGGAATTCCCTTGCACTGCGCGCCACACCTGTAGCGCTGCAATAAGCCTCAAGACAACCGGTTCTTCCGCACCCGCATACACGTCCGTTATTACGCTTCACAATGAGGTGTCCAAGCTCACCGGCATTACCGTCCTGTCCATAGACAAGCTGTCCGTTGACGACGATACCGGATCCGACGCCGGTGCCGAGAGTTATCATAATGAAGTCTTTCATGCCTCGAGCTGCCCCGTATGTCATCTCACCGAGAGCCGCTGCATTAGCGTCGTTTGTGATAGCCACGGGTATACCGCCGAAAGCCTTGCTCACTTTCTCAGCCAAAGGGATATGGTCGCCCCAAGGGAGGTTCGGCGGATTCTCGATAGCTCCAGTATAATAATTGGCGTTCGGCGCGCCTATACCTATTCCCTGAATCTTATCTTCCGCATCGTTAGCGCGGAGAAGATGCATTACGCCGTTATGGAGTTCAGCCACATAGTCGTCGAAATCAGCATGTTTACGCGTTTTGATTGAATCGCTTGCTATCACTTGCCCTCTCGCGTCTACGATGCCGAAGACTGTATTGGTGCCACCTATATCGACACCCAGTACATAAGGTTTGCTCATGATACTATTCTTTAAAGGATTTATATTGTTTATGGTTATATATATTATAATTTTTGAATGCAAATCTCGCGGGAGAGGATCTCGATTTGTTAGGCATCGCTATCGAAGCGAACCCGTTTCACTCCACAAAGTTATAATTTTTTTTATACATAACACTCCAAAAGTGAAAAAAAATACCATTTCATTTGTTAAATTTATAAAACACCTTAGATAATCTACCGTCTGCAAGGGAGTATGGCGGTTTTTATAGCATTTTACTATGGAGATAAAATCACATTTTGACCACATGAACATCAATGTCTCGGACCTTGAGCGATCCATTAAATTCTATAAGGAGGCGCTTGGTCTGGAAAAAATAAAGGAAACAACACACCCGGAGGGAAAATTCAAGATAGTCTTCCTTTCGCGTCCGGGAGAGAATTTCCGCCTTGAGCTGACCTGGCTCCGGGATCATCCACAGCCTTATGAACTGGGCGACAACGAGACGCATCTCGCCATTAGAATAGAGGGCGACTATGATGAAATAAGGGAATATCACCGACAGATGGGGTGCATTTGTTTTGAAAATGAGGAAATGGGGCTTTACTTCATACATGATCCGGACGACTATTGGATTGAAATCCTGAAATGGAAGTGATTTCCTACTAATCTGAGAAATCATTCAACCAATCTCAACCTCGGTTGTTATAAATATTGAAAACACACAAAAACTTTGAAAACACACAAAATATAACCCAAATTCGATATATATGAATTTCAACAATTTCACAATCAAATCGCAGGAAGTGGTTCAGAAGGCCATCGAGCTGACGCGACAGAACGGTCAGCAGCAGATTGAGCCGGCTCACATCCTAAAGGCACTGATATCCGAAAGCGAGACGATTGTCAATTTCGTATTCCAGAAGTTAGGGGCTAACCTTAACTCTGTCAATATGGCTCTCGACAAGGATATTCAAAGTCTTCCCAAAGTTTCGGGTGGCGAGGTTTTCCTTAGCCGCGAAAGCAACGAGGCCCTTCAGAAGGCCGTGGATTTCTCCAAATCCATGGGCGATGAATATGTGTCGGTTGAGGCTGTCCTCATGGGTATTCTCAAGACACGTTGCAAAGCCTCCCAGATTCTAAAAGATGCAGGCATCACTGAAGACGGCCTCAAGGCTGCCATCCTTGAACTGAGGAAAGGAAATAAAGTGACTCAACAGAGTGCAGAGGAATCTTATCAGGCACTCAGCAAATATGCAATAAACCTCAACGACCGCGCCCGCAGCGGGAAGCTCGATCCGGTGATCGGCCGAGATGAGGAAATTCGCCGTGTGCTACAGATTCTTTCTCGCCGCACGAAGAACAACCCGATGCTTGTCGGCGAACCGGGCACAGGTAAAACAGCGATTGCAGAGGGACTCGCCCACCGAATCGTTCGCGGCGATGTGCCTGAAAACCTAAAGTCAAAACAGATTTATTCTCTTGACATGGGTGCGCTCGTTGCAGGAGCCAAATATAAAGGTGAGTTTGAGGAGCGTCTTAAAGCCATCGTGAATGAAGTGACTCAGAGCGATGGTGAAATAATCCTCTTTATCGATGAAATCCACACCCTCGTCGGAGCGGGCAAGGGTGAAGGCGCCATGGATGCGGCCAATATCCTCAAGCCTGCCCTTGCAAGAGGTGAATTGCGTTCAATCGGTGCAACCACTCTTGATGAATATCAGAAATATTTTGAGAAGGACAAGGCTCTTGAACGCCGATTCCAGAAAGTCATGGTGGATGAGCCGGATGAGATGTCGGCTATATCAATCCTGCGTGGTTTGAAGGAAAGATATGAAAACCACCATAAGGTGCGTATCATGGATGAGGCAATCATCGCTGCGGTTCAGCTCAGTGTGAGATATATCACAGACCGTTTCCTTCCTGATAAAGCTATCGACCTTATTGATGAGGCGGCTTCAAAGTTGCGTCTTGAGATGGACTCCATGCCGCAGGCGCTTGATGAAGCTCAGCGTAAGATAGCCCAGCTTGAAATCGAGCGTGAGGCATTGAAGCGTGAAGGTAACGAATACCGCATAAAAGAGATTGATGAGGATATAGCCAACCTCCGCGACACAGAGAAGTCTCTCAAGGCAAAATGGCAGGCTGAGAAGAACGAAATCAACAAGATTCAGCAGAATAAGATTGAAATCGAACAGCTCAAGCATGAAGCAGAGATGGCGAAACGTGAGGGCGACTATGCCAAGGTAGCCGAAATCGAATACTCCAAGATTAAGCAAAAGGAGGATGAGAACAAGGCCACTCAGGAGAAACTTAAACAGCTTCAGGGTGAGGGTGCCATGATTAAAGAAGAGGTAGACGCCGAGGATATCGCCGAGGTTGTAAGCCGCTGGACAGGTATCCCTGTAAAGAAAATGGCACAGAGCGAGAAAGAGAAACTCCTCCATCTTGAGGAAGAACTCCATAAGCGTGTTGTCGGACAGGAAGACGCAATCCGCGCAGTTTCGGATGCCGTGCGCCGTTCACGTGCCGGTCTTAATGACCCGCGCCGTCCGATCGGCTCCTTCATCTTCCTCGGCACCACCGGTGTCGGTAAGACCGAGCTTGCAAAGGCTCTCGCAGAATACCTCTTCGACGACGAGGATATGATGACTCGTATCGATATGTCGGAATATATGGAGAAACATTCCGTCTCACGTCTTGTCGGAGCGCCTCCGGGATACGTTGGTTATGAAGAGGGTGGTCAGCTCACAGAAGCAGTGCGCCGTAAACCTTACTCAGTAGTGCTCTTCGATGAGATCGAGAAGGCAAATCCGGATGTATTCAACATCCTTCTCCAGGTTCTCGATGATGGTCGTCTGACTGATAACAAGGGTCGATTCATCAACTTCAAGAACACCATAATTATCATGACCTCCAATATGGGTTCTGATATTATCCGTGAGAAATTCAAAGGATTCTCAGACAAGAAGGAGGATGAGAAGGAGGAAATCATCTCGACCACCAAGGCTGACGTAATGGATCGACTGAAACAGATCATCCGTCCGGAATTCCTCAACCGTATTGATGAGACTGTGATGTTCACACCCCTTGATAAGAAAGAGATACTTGAGATTGTCGAGCTTCAGGTCAAGAGTGTCCAGAAGATGCTTGCCTCGAATGGCATCACACTCAAAGTCACCAAAGAGGCACTTGAACTTCTCGCCGAAGATGGATATGATCCTGAATTCGGAGCACGTCCGGTCAAGAGAACAATCCAGAGAATGGTGCTCAATCAGCTTTCAAAGGATATTCTCGCACAGAAAGTGGATCGCGAACATCCGATCGTGATTGACCGAGAAGGGGATGAACTTGTATTCAAAAATAAGAATTAATCATTACCAATAATACTCTGTGAAGGGACCGTAGTCGCAGCTACGGTCCTTTTTTAGGGGTAAAAATTTTAAAAAATTGCGATTTTAGCGGATTCAAGGGCAATAATATGTTTTATAACACGTTTTTTAAACATAAGCCTAAAGCATATTCCGCTGCTTTAGCTGAGGGATCCGACTTACTCCCTCTTACGTGACAACCCAACCGAGGGCCTGACAACCCCTCTTTCGTGACAACCAACCGAGAGCCTGACAACCTCTCTTTCGTGACAACCAACCGAGGGCCTGACAACCCCTCTTTCGTGACAACCAACCGAGGGCCTGACAACCCCTCTTTCGTGACAACCCAACAGGTCCGGCAAACCTGTTTCCCGAGTTAGTTAAAGGTCATTCGTGAGATGCATCCGGAGGGATGCAGGATGGCTATTGTGTAACGAAATTACGTTATTGTGAAAAAGTTTTTTATTTTATCTTTAGTGTTCGCCGCTTTTCTTTCATCTTCAATTCCCGTCGGGAGCCATTCCCTTGTCAATGGTGAGGAAGCTCCTTCAATCACTCTCTCTTCAAAAGCCGGAAGCGGTTCATTAAATGAACTTGACGGCAAATATGTAGTGGTGAATTTTTGGTCTGCGTCTGATCCGCAGTCAAGGATAACCAATCAAAATCTCTCAAAGCTTGCAGAAGCGTTACCCTCCTCGAAAGTGCGTTTCGTCAGCATCTGCACTGACTCAGACGAATCACTCGCCTCTCAGATTATGAAAGCAGATGGTATCAATCCCGCTGTTGTATCTCTCTCATCTTCCGACGTCACTGCTCAAGTGATTGACGATTATCAGACAGCCACAGGTCTCCGCTCCTTCCTTATCGATCCGTTCGGTAATCTCGTGAGTGTCTCCCCCTCGGAAGAGGCCATCAAGACCATCATTTCCTAAGTTTATAAAGTCTTTCAACTATTCATAATTTTTCCTTACAGCACAGAGTCATTTTTCGGACGCTGTGCTTTTTGTTTTTATTCCCCTTCTTTCAATCAAGCATATATTTCCCCATAAATAATAAATAGTATGTTAGTGTGTAATGAGCCATGGCTCATTACACACTAACATACTAACTTATCTACGCCATGGCTCATTACATACTAACATATTAACTTATCTACGCCATGGATCATTACACACTAACATATTATTTATCCGCTCCATGGCTAATTTCTCACAGGAATATCCATCAGCTTTTAAACCATCTACGTCTTCTAAACGTTTTTAATATAAATTCCCTTAACTGCAAAAACAATTAAAATTGGATTTGCAGAAAGAGAAGCTGTTTAAATTTTTACGGGCTTGATTATTTTTTATAATTAATTCTTTGAATATGGATTCCTCTTTGCCCGTCTTTCTATATCTTTCGGGATGCTTTTCCGACCCTCGTCGGTCGTTTAGGTTGCTAAACTTCCTCTTCGAGCTAAAAATCATCTCGGAAATCCGGCTAAATCCAGACGAAAAAGTCTGAACAACTTCATTAGCTTAGACTCTGATAAACTATATAACCCAATTATAAAAACTATTCAATATGTTTAAATCTACATTGATTGCCGGTGCCGGCGGTTTCTTAGGCACCTGTCTTCGTTTCCTTTCGGATAAATTGGGGGCTGCAATCTGTCACCTCTCTTTTCCACTGGGAACTTTCATGGCCAATATGGTCGGCTGTATAATAATCGGTATGCTTTATGGATACCTTAATAAAACGGGACGTCTTAGCAAGACAGCCAATCTTCTTTGGATCACCGGTTTCTGTGGCGGTTTGACCACTTTCTCCTCTTTCTCCGACGACATGATTTCACTTCTGGAGAAAGGCGACACAGGGATGTTTGTGTTCTATATGGTCACGAGTCTTGTGTTCGGCATCGCCATGGTTGCTCTCGGGGCTGCCTGCATACGCAAGCCGGTGTCAAAAACTCAAAATGTTTAATCCTATAAACTATTGAAAACTATGATTATCGAATATATGCTAATTGCAGGTTTAGGCGGTTTTGCCGGCACCTGCGGACGATACCTCACCGGCGTGGCCGGAAAGAAAATTTTTGGAGATAAATATCCTGCCGGCACATTCGCCGTCAACGTAATCGGATGTTTTATCATCGGTATTTTTGTTGGTCTTTGGACACGCCACGATATGAGCCCGCTGGTGAATGCCTTGCTTATCTCCGGCTTCTGTGGAGGTTTTACCACTTTCTCATCCTTTAGCCATGATAGTTTTGCCATGATACAGAAAGGGGAATGGTTGAAATTCATATTCTACATTGTCCCATCCGTAGCACTCGGTCTTCTGATGGTTTGGCTCGGCATCAAATGCGTAGCGTGATTTACGCCCAGAAATTCTCCATGACTAATTCAGGCCGCTTCCCACAAAAAAATTGAGGGAAGCGGTCTAATTTTTTTATCTTGCAAGAGAGATATTGACTGCAATTCCATAATTTGAATTGGAAGTCGGATATGAATTATTCGAAACCAAAGGGGTATTCACCTGATGATCGAAAAAGGCTGAGAGAGTCACTTTTCTGCTGAACTGATAGCTTGCCATGAAATTGACAGAAAAGGTTCTTGTCCCACTGGTGGCCTGTGTATAGGCGGATTCTATCTTTCTTATCAGGGCCTGATTATTACTCAGGGCGATATCAAGATTCATCGACAGGTCGTTGGTGGCACCACCCTGCTTGCTGCCGAATTTTATAATTTTTCTAAAATCGGCAATTTTCCATCCCCCTCCGATCGAGAGTTGCTTGCTCGTCGTCTCTACAATCTGTCCGGCTGAAGAATTCAGGTTCAGGGTTCGCGAATCTCTATATTCGGCATTCAGGGTGACATCGTTGAAAAGGGTCATGTTGACTCCGATGAGGGGGGCGAATTTCTCTGTTATACTGACCGAAGAAAGGTTGTAGGGAGAGGAGGGTATCGGATTTCCTGTCAACTCATCAAACATGAAGCCCATATTATCGTTTACCCCTATCCAATTCATATAACTGGAATAGCTTCCGACAGAATATGTGCACTGATAAGCGTGGTTCAAGGTAAAGGCCTTGAACCATTTTTTCATGTTTCCAAGTTGAAGAAAGCCGTCGTAGGTCACCCTCCAATTTGGACGCATACTCTCCAATCCGGGGAAATGACTCAATGTGACCTTCGCCGGGTCATAGCCGCTGTAGGCAGCGATGAACGCGGGCACAAGCACATCAGCGCTGGTCGCACTTACGGTTCCGACCTCCGGATTGTATGGTCTCCCCGCCAAAGCATTTCCCTCCAGGAAACCGCCATCAGGATAAACGGTCGAGGAATAAGCCTGTTCCACTCTCGCTGCTATCTGCGGAATATATTCCAGAAATTTCGTGAACGCCGCCGATTGATAACCGTTCTCCGCTTTACTGCCCCTCATGGCTGAAGCGAGAGCCACGTGGGTCCGAACGTATGAACCACTGCGAGAGGTCGGCATACCCGAATACATAAATTGCAGTTGGCGGGTGCGATTGTCTGTCAAATTGCTTGTCAGCACAATCTTGAGCCCCCTCACCGGCTCAAGGGTGAGTTCGAAATTGAATTCCTTTCCTTCGTTCCATATCGCCGGGGAGGTCATGTCGTCACCGGTAAGCAGCCATCCTCTTTCAAGGGCTTTGCCAACGTAGCCTTCATCAAAGAATCCGAAAGCGAAGTCCAACCCGGGCGACATAGGTCCGTAAGCATCACTCTGCCCGAAGAAATCACCGACATTGGGAGAAAACTGAGGAAGGTTAAGCGAGTGGCTACCACGCCATTTGAAACTGAGACTCCTTGGCATCATGAGAAAACGCAGGGCATGCTCCCCCACCTCCTTGACCCAAGAGTCTTTGTCGGTTTTCTTGTTCTCCCTTACTGTCAGCTTAAGGCTTTTATCACCTCTGTCTCTTATCTCGATTGTATTTTCATCCACCACCTTGTAGTCGATTTTCACAACCTTGTCTCCCTCCATCGCCGCGACTTTCACCTTCTTGGTGTTGAGATTATGCTTAACGAGAGTGGAGGTGTCGGCGGTAAGCCGCACAGCCCGCTCAAATTTCTTCTCCTTGGGTTGTTTGCTTTTGTTTCCTGCACCGCCTCGGGAACTGCTTTTCCCAAATCTTTTATTGATATTCTGTAGATATTTCGATTTGTTGAAAAGAGTCTCGAAATTAAGACGAGCGTCAGCATTCCAGACAGTCTGGTTCTGGATTGAGTTTCCGAGATAAAGGCCATCCACTGTAGAACCCTTGTCCCATCGGTAGACTGAACTGTAGCTAACGTTTCCGCTAAGATAGTCAAGCACCGGGATTTTGCTGAATGGTGCGCGGTAGGTGCCCGTGAAAGTCTGATTATAATTCCACGGTGTCCCGAGTCCCTTTATCGAGCTCCAGACTGTGTCTCTCCAATCGCGGTATTTATCCGGGAACAAACGCTTGTTGACAGCCCCGACTGTCTCCTCAATCCTTGCCGTTGTGTTGCTTGCGAAAGAGAAACTCAGCGATGAGAGCAAATTCCATGTCAGCGACAATTGACGGTCCCACAGGAAGTTTTTACTCACTTGCACGGGCATCTGAAAATCGACATCCACTTCATTACGGGCTTGCTCCTCGTAATAATATCTGCTTATGTTCGTAAGGAAAGTCAGGTTGTTGAACATCCAGTTCACCCCCCAGTCCTTGAAAAATTTAGCAGTCCGACTCTTCCCTTTGATGAAACTGAAAGGCTTCCAAGGTTTGATGTAGGGGCTGTAGCTATAGGAGAAACTGCCCCGGTAGTCGTATGTGTTCTGATATTCCGTGGTCGGGTCTGCATTCTTCTGCTTGTTAAAGGAGAAGGATACCTGAAAATTGGCGGGGTCCCACGGCATTGGATTCTTACTCTGCACGTTGAACTTCAGATTGGAAAGGGAGAAACTTTCCACAGTCTTTGTGGTCAGGGCGAAATTCTTAATCGAATCTTTCTCATGCTTTGTCTGCGCAGCATCAAGAGCGTCTTTGAGAAGGATGTCCTGATCAAGAGGATTGTATTTCGGAGTGGTTCGTTCGTTTGAGCGGGAATAGAACACAGGTGCACTGAGCTTGGCTGCGGAGGGTATGACCTTTCCAACATCGCCCTGCACAGCCACATTATATTGCTGATAGTCGTCAAGACGGCGCGCCGACAACCCCTGGTCCACCCCACCGAATCCGGCGGTCTCCTTATGATATGTGAAGTTTACCATACCGAGGTCGCTCAGGGCAAGATTTGCATTTACATTTGCAGCCCAACCTCCGGATTCATTAAAATCGGTCACCCTTAACTCATTCACCCACACTGTGCCATCCTTCACGGTGTTCGAACGGTTGCGTATGCCGATAAGCATCACCCTCACATCGCTCAGACTCGGGTTGCCCAGCACGCTCACAATGTTATGGTCATTACCGGGATCTCTGTTTGAGTAAAGCACAGCATACCCAATCCCCTCCTCCCCGGCACTTTTCTTCCGGTTACGTTCCGTCTTGAGATCAGTGAACACTTCAAAAGGAACGTCAAGACAGTTAGAAAGGGGCCATACAGAGCGGCGGTCGGCTGAATTATAATTGTTGTATGTCCCCGGAGGGGTCAGCTCCAGAGGAATCTCATATTCATAATAGTTGTTTTTAACGTCTGACCCGAGACGGATGAAGAGAGCGAGGTCGCCATTCTTCAGGTCAGTGGAATTTTCAACGGTTGCTTCCGCATGAACCCACATCTGCATTCTCCTGTAGATACGGAGGTCGAGTTGAGTGTTTTTATAGGCACCGCGAGCATCTCCGGGCTGAAGTCCGGTCACCTGCATCTGGAGCGATTGCTCGTTAAGCTGTGTGGCCTGTGCCTGCCCGGGGTCTTGTATTCTCGTCACATCCGGAGGAAGCACATAGTTTACCGGCTTTCGGCCATAGTTCTCCTCTATATTGACAATCGACATATCGAGGTTTCCCTCCGCGGGAGCGTCGTTTCGGCTGTTGAGATTGAATTTATAATCGCGCCATTCCCCTCTGACAAGCTCAAGGGAGGCAAACCTCAGATGAGTGACCTCCTTGAAGCCGGTCATAAACATTCGGGCAAAACGGATTGTCGAGAAATCCGCAATACCACCCACTGTCTTGTCGGGCTGACTGAGAGGAATCTTGAATTGATACCAAACTGTCGTGGCGTGTCCCTCACGTGTAGGCACCACCATCTCCCTGCGGTCCGTCACATAGTTTTTCCCCACTTCCAAATCTTCCGGACGAATGGACACCTTATACTCGAAATATCGTTCGTATTCATTCAAGGTGTTGTCCTGATTTATGTCTTCCACATCCGGCACACTCCTTGAAGATTGGTAGTAGGGATTATCGCTCTGATCCGGGGAAAGGGAGTTACCCTCCACTCCGTTGTAGTGCTTATACCGCTCGAGTATTCCGGTCTGGTTACGGTCATAGTAATCCGAACGGTAGAAATGATAGTTGTCTCCTGCCGGGTCATTCATCGGAGAAAATGGATTATCCTCCATTTCTGCAATAACAGAAGCGGGCAGTTTCCGTCTCAGCGAGCCTACATAATCTGCATAAGCGCCGAAATCGTATTCTGCATCATTGGGCAGCCCGTCAAGACCCACATCCTGCGTAGGTCTGGCGTTCTCTGCGTTTTCGAAGGCATAAGTAAGCGAGTTCTGACGCGATACCCTTCCCCAAGCTGTTTCTGTTATGAATTGGGTGTCACCGTCGATAGGGAGCCCGTTTTCATAGCTTTTCATCCCATCCTTGAGTATATCCTCGCTTATCTCCCCAAAGTTGAAATAGAGGTCGCCCCCCTCGCGGTTGTGATTCTCTTCGTCAAGGAATGGGTCGAGAAGCCAGAACTGCAGATATTCCACGTTCGAACTTTCGAAATTGGTGTTGTCCATCTTCCTCATGATTCCGCCCCATCTGCGTTCGGGATTTAGGAGCGCTCCGTACTCATCGATATTATCGGAATCAAGATTGTAAGGGCCGCGCTCCTTGGGATAGAAAGAGAGATTGAGGGTCTGTATGTAGTTCACATCCCCATATACCTGATCTCTTCCCGGGTAAATTTCATCGACCCTCACTTCGCGAATATAGGGATTGGAGAGTTGTTTCAAGTCGTTGCGTAGATAACCCGGAAGATATGAGGAGTTTTTCTGAGTCCACATCCTGTCGATATAGTTCCAGGCGAGAAGTGCTCGGTTCTTGCCATAAGCCACATCGTTGGAGAGTGCAGCTTCAGGAAAGAGTGCGTCCGGACCCGGATCGTAGGGGGTGGAGGCGAGAAACCATGCATAAGGATTGCGGAGATCAATTCCGGTCTGTGTATTCTCGAAATCATCGATATATGAAGACCCTTTCGTAGTGCCTGTCTTCTGGCTGGCAGGGACAAGCTGCGCAAATTCAGCATTGACCCGGAATGTAGACGGAGCCTGCGCGTTGATGGTCGGGACCTGGTTGAGCAGATTTGTCAGCCATTGGAAATCCTTGGTGTAATTCAGGTTTATACCCCACATCGTATTGTTGATGATCTCATCCCCGATATTCACCTTCTCCGTGAGAGCCTTCTCGCTGAAATGCATCACGGTTCCTCCGAGAGTGAAATCCTTGTTGAAACGGTATTGCGCGTCCAGACCGAGAAGGGTCTTTCGTTGCATACTGAAAAGGGATTGGTTTTCAAGACTAACGCTCACGTTCGTTCCGGAATCGATGATGCTTTGGTTGGTTATCGTGACGATACCCATGTTGTAGTCTACGGTATAATCGCTGTTCTCGGTCAGGGTTACTCCGCCGGCAGTGACTACCACGGAACCTCTCGGCACATTCATGGCATTCAGGCGAATTTGTGCTCCGTTCGAGGCCTGGTATTCACCCTTCATCGTGAATTTATTTTTATCGGAAAACTGTCGTGCCACAACGAGTGTGGAGTCATACAGTTCCTTGTAAACGTAAGGAGCCGCCAACTGTGCGTTGCCAATTTTCTTTTCGAGATGAGCACCGAATGGCTCGGCTACCGGGAAGATAATCTTGCCGCTCGTCGGGAGCACCGTGTATCCCTCAACATAGTCAAAAAAACCATCGGAGTTACTTTCCTGATTAGAGTCAAGACGGTCAAGGTTCATCACCTGCAGAAGAGGAACATCCGCTATCTCCCCTACCCGAAGATAATTGATTTCAGTCCCTATCGTGTCGCTGAGATACTTGATGTTGAGTTTGAAGTTTTTCTGCTGCAGCTGATAAGCACCGAGGGAATAGACGTTTTTCATCATCAGCTTCCACATCGGGAGATATGGAGAGATGGTTGTGCCACGCAGCATTTTCAGATAAAGGCTCTGCGAGGTAGTTGTGATGTCGTTTGAAAATTCACCTACCTGATATACTTTTCCCTGATAGGTATATTCATAAGCTACACCGAGCACCTCATCTGAATTTAAAGCGGATTTCAACGAAATGTAGCCGAGGGTCGAGTTGAGTGTGTACTCCGAACTCTGGAGCAATCTCGCGCTCTCCACTTTCTCAAAATCCCTGCCTCCGGTGATTCCATAGGCCTGCAACGGAGCGAGCGCCTGCGTCACCTGATTTATGTCGCGGGCAGCGGGATAGTCGCGTTTAATCACCTCCAGAAGATTGTTCGATTGATTTGAGGGCACAGTGGCGGCGGGGTCCGGAATCCAATAATCACCGGCCAGACGTTTGTTCTCGCCAAGGTCTTGAAACCCTACAAAGTTTCGCGATTCTTCAAAACGGCTGTTTTTATTGGTCACCCACACCTCGATACGGGTGATGTTGATGCCCGACGAAACGTGAGGGAGACGAGATGCGAAAGTGTCGTAATTGTCATAGAAATATTGGGCGAGGAAGAAATGACGGTTAGCGTCATAATCGTCGGCGTTGATGGAAAAGGATGTTGTCTGCGCTCCACCCTGAGCCGTGACGGTCTTCGATTCGCTGTTTTGCTGGCTCAACAGTCCGGTCAGCGTTAGTTTTCCAAACTGCAATTTGGCCTTTACGCCGAAAAGAGATGTCCCCCCCTTGATAAGGGATGAGCCGGTCGTCATACTTACATCACCGGCCTCAATGCTCTTTACTATATCATCCTCCTTCCCTTCATAGTTGAGCTTTATGTTCTTTGAGTCGAAATCGAAAGTGGCGTCCGTGTTGTAGCCCATGTTGAATTTCATTCGGTCGCCGACTGAAGCCGAAACCGTTGCCTGAATCTTCTGGTCAAAATTGAAATATGTCTTCCTTCTCGCGCTCATGGATAGAGCGGGGTTGTCGGTCTTGTTGCTCTTTATACCCATCGACATCTGAAGGGAGCCTTGTGTGGTCAGACGCACTCCGCCGGGGCCGAAGATTTTCTCCAGGGGCCCTATGTTGAAATTCATGTCGAGAATGTCGAATGGATTTTTCTGTTTTTCCGTGACGCTTTCGGCGTTCCTCTGCCTGAAATATCCATACATCTCATTGCGGGTGGCCATACGGTTGTATTCTTCCTTATTGAGAGCCATTGGGGTAACTATATCGTTATCCCCAAGGCGGGTATGGAAATAATAAAGCCCCGTCTCAGGGTCATAGGTTACTTCGCTGCGGATATTGGAAGGAGTCGTTAAGTCTGCCACATACTCCCTGTCCATAAGGTCGTTGTAATCCCGAGGAAGAGTGGTCTGCACCGGCGAGGGCAATATGACGCTGTCCGGGATTTCAGTGCCCGGAAGGGTCTGTGGAGGGGGTGGAGGAGGAAGGAGCTGACTTTTCCGATATTGGCCGGACGACAGCACACAAGCGGTCAATACCAATAGAGGTATCAACCGAGCGCGTAATATATTGTTGAACGTCTTTTTGCGGAAAATCATTTCAGAGCATCTTCAAAGCAAGCTTGATCGCTTTTTCGGTGCTCACCGTCGGGTCTTCTGCAAATATTTTTTTGAGAGCTTTCTGACTCTGCTGTGCGGTAAAGCCGAGCATCACGAGAGCAGCCATAGAGTCATCATATGCCTCACCCGCAACGGGAGCACTCTCATTTAACGCTAATCCGGCCGTTTTTATTTTATCTTTAAGGTCTACAATTATCCTCTGTGCCGTCTTTCCTCCGATTCCCTTCACGGCTTTAAGGGGCGCGTCGTGGCCGGAGGCTATGGCGCTCTCCAGCTGGTCGACGGTAAGGGCGGATAGAATCAGGCGCGCCGTGTTGGGCCCGACTCCGCTCACTCCGATAAGCATCCTGAAAAGCTCCCGGGCTTTTTTTGACATGAAACCATAAAGGAGATGGGCATCCTCGCGAATTGCCTCATGGACGAACAGCTTCACCTCCCCTTTTCCGGCAGCCCCGTTCAACTCGGCGTAGTCAATAAGGGTGATGTTGAGTTCATATCCAACACCAGCACAGTCTATCACCGCGACTGTCGGAGTCAGTTCTGCAATCGGACCTCTTATATAGTCAATCATCTTTTTCAGTTTTTTGCGACTGCAAATCTAACTATTTATACGCTCTTTTACAACTTTAACCTCCTTTAATTGGATTTTGAGAATAGAATTTGTAATTTTGCGTCATGATTCAATCGTTCAATTCCACTCTTCTTGAGAATACCGTTTCAGAGCTATCCAAGCTCCCGGGCATCGGCAGGAAGACAGCCCTGCGCCTCGCCCTCCATCTCCTGAGGCGGGAGGAAAATGAGGCTGTATCCCTGGGGGAGTCGATCATAAATATGCGGAAGAATATCTGCTACTGTTCCCGCTGCCACAATATAAGCGAGAAAGAAGTTTGTCCGATCTGCAACGATTCCAGACGCGACTCCTCCCTGATTTGTGTGGTCGAGAATGTAAAGGATGTTATAACCATCGAATCGACCCACCAGCATTTCGGCCTTTACCACGTGCTCGGAGGGGTCATCTCCCCCCTCGACGGCATCTCCCCTTCCGATCTTGAGATAGAAAGCCTCGTGGAGCGTGTGGAAAACGAAGACATCAAGGAGGTGATCCTCGCGCTGAGCCCGACAATCGAGGGTGATACCACAAACTATTATATCTTCAGGAAACTATCCGGGCTCCCTGTCAAAGTCACGATGCTTGCCCGTGGTCTGAGCATCGGAAACGAACTGGAATATACGGACGAACTGACTCTCGGGAAATCCATCCAGAACCGTGTCCTTTTCTCTGACACCTTCTCCGGAAAATCGTGAGCAGGACATTATTTTAGAACCTCAAAAACTTTTAAACAATGCTACACTCCACCCGTCTTCACCTGCGTGCGCTCGAGCCATCCGACGCCGACTTCCTTTATGAAGTGGAAAACGACCATGAAGCATGGCGCTACAGCGACACAGTCGCTCCCCTTTCCCGCAAAGTGCTCCGTGAATATGCGTTGACCTACGATGCCGACCCCTTCTCGGCCGGACAGCTCCGCCTTGTCATCACAGAAGAGGGAAACAACAACCTTGTCGGTATTATCGACCTTTATGAGGTCACTTCACGCCATCTGCGCGCTTTCATCGGCATATATATATGCAAGGAATTCCGTGGGAAAGGGTATGCTGAGGAAGCTGTGCGTCTTTTAGAGGATTATGCTCACAACACACTTCATCTTCATCAACTTGGAGCTAAAGTTGACGCCACGCACACCACTGCCCTGAAACTTTTCCAGGATATGGGATATAAACTCTCCGGCACACTGGAAGAATGGATCAGCACTCCTGACGGAAAGTTTAACGACCTCCTCATCTTGACCAAGAAACTTTATTGAAAACCATATAATTCACCCCTCTCCCCTTTAGGCAATGAAAGTATTGAAATTCGGAGGCACCTCCGTCGGCACTCCGGAAAGCCTGCGGAATGTCAAACGTATTGTCGAAGGCATCGACAGTCAGACCGTTGTGGTGGTGTCAGCCCTTGGTGGCATCACAGACCGCCTGATTGCGACCGCCCGTCTCGCCGCGGCAGACAATCCGGCGTTTCGGGAGGAAATGGAGGGTATCGCTGCCCGCCATTTCAATGTCATAGAGCAGGTCGTTGACGAAGGCGCTAAGGGGCAGACACGTTCGGAAGTGGCTCGCCTCCTTGAAAATCTCAGGAGGATTTTCGAAGGTATCTCCCTTATCAGGCATCTCCCGACTCAGACACTCGACCTGGTGGTCAGTTTCGGAGAAAGGATGTCGTCGGTTATAGTCACCTCCATGATAAAAGGGGCGAAGCGTTTCGATTCCCTCTCTTTCATAAAGACGGAGGAATGGTTCGGCAAAAATGTGGCAGACCAGAAACTCACGACGGCCCTGATAAAAGATACTTTCAATGTGTCTTTTGATAAGGCGATTGTGCCGGGTTTCATATCGACTGACCGGGATTCAGGGATAATCACCAATCTCGGGCGCGGTGGAAGCGATTTCACCGCCGCCCTCGTGGCGGCAGCTCTCGATGCTTCCGTCCTCGAGATATGGACGGATGTAGACGGATTCATGACAGCTGACCCGAGACTTATTCCCAACGCTCGGGTAGTAGACCGTATGTCGTTCGTGGAAAGCATGGAGCTTTGCACCTACGGAGCGAAAGTCATATATCCTCCGACAATCTACCCGGTGTTCCACAAGAACATCCCCATCCGTATTCTCAACACATTCAAGCCTGAGGCGCCCGGCACATTCATAAGCGATTCCGAACGTAATGAGGGCTTCTCGATAAAGGGGGTATCAGTGCTTCGCGGCACATCCCTTTTCTCCCTCGCTTCCGAAATGGCCTCCGACCTTACAGATGTTGAGACACGCACCTTCAATGCCCTCGCTCGTCAGGGCATCCGCCTCTATCCCGTCTCTTCTCCGGGAAACCGGGGGGTGAATTTCGCCGTTTCTTCCGAAGATGAGGCGAAAACCCGGAGCGTTATTGTCTCGGAATTCGCACCCGACATACCCGATCGTCCTTTGCTGAACCCTGTTGTCACCGACAAACTCTCGACTCTGGCTGTGGTCGGGGATAATCTGAAGGATCAGCCCAGACTCGGGGCAAGAATACGCAACTCGCTCGAACGGGCCGGGCTGAAAGTCTGCGCTTTCTCCGACGGAATGTCAGACTCTACCCTCACCTTCATGCTCCCGCGTGAAGAGGCAGACGATGCATTGAGAATTGTGCATGCCCTGGTGGCGGAATGAACCATTCCTACTCCATAATCCTTAAATTATAAGAGAATGCCATCCGAACCGAACGACACAATTTTTCCAATTCATTCCTTTGTCATTCTTTTTTAATTTATTAACTTTGCAGATTATGGAAATAAAGAAATCAGCCTACGAAATAAGCAGCGCCAAAGTCGAACAGTGTCCTGACACAAATGTGCCGGAATATGCTTTTATCGGTCGGTCAAACGTAGGGAAGTCATCCCTCATCAATATGCTCACAAAGCACAAAGGGTTGGCCAAGACATCTCAGAAACCCGGTAAAACCCTACTCATAAACCATTTCCGGATAAATGACGGCGCTTTCTATATCGTAGACCTCCCCGGCTACGGGTATGCTGCACGCGGGAAAGAGCAACGCGAAGATTTCAGAAGGATGATAGAGCAGTATATCCTCGACCGCCGGCAGATGACTCTCCTCTTCGTGCTGATCGATATCCGCCATGAGCCTCAGAAAATCGATATGGAATTTCTTGACTGGCTCGGGGAAAATGGTGTTCCGTTTGCAATTGTCTTCACCAAAGCCGATAAGCTTGGACCGAACGTCGGCGCGGCACACGTGGAAGACTACAAAAAGGAACTGCTCAAAAAATGGGAGGAACTTCCCCCGATTTTCGTCACTTCCTCGGAGAAATCTACCGGCAGAGATGAAATTCTGGACTATATCGAAAAAATAAACCGACAATTGAAGGAGGAGGAAAACGCCCCTGAGGTCCATACCCCGGAAAACTGACTCCCCTCCGCGATGAAGCTGACATGACATTATGAAGATTAAAGACATTATCAACGGCAACAGCCGTTTATCGGAAATCGTGCGTTTCGGAATGGTTGGCGGTCTCGCCACTGTCCTGCAGTACGGTGTCTATGTAGTGTTCGTCCATGCCGTCTTCGGCGGACGCAGAGCCGTGGTAGCGTCCCTCATCAGTTATGCCATAAGCTTCGTCGCCAATTTCTTCCTTTCGAGCTATTTCACCTTCCACACCCGTCCTAATGCCCGCAAGGGGATCGGTTTCACTCTGAGCCATCTTGTCAATATGGGCTTGCAGACGGGGCTCGTGGCTATTTTCAAAGAGATTATAGGACCGACCCTCGCCCTCCTTCCCGCCTTGGCAATTTGTATTCCGGTCAATTATTTCCTCGTGCGCTTCGCATTTACGAGCAAAATCTTCGGTGGACAAGGTAAAGAGGAAGCTGAGGACCCTTCCTCCCCCACTCTTTTACAGGATGAGGAGAAACTGCTCGACTGACCATTATTCAGACAATCAAATTCAACTAAAATATACATGACAAAAATAGCAATGGCTGCTGATCACGCCGCCTTTCAACTTAAAGAGACCATCAAAGGTTATCTCACCGAAAAAGGATTCGAAATAAAGGATTTCGGCACCTACTCCACCGATTCCTGCGATTATCCGGATTTCGCTCACCCGGCCGCTGAGGCAGTGGAGAAGGGTGAATGTCTTTTCGGTATAGGCATGTGCGGCTCCGGCAACGGTATGCAGATCTCGCTCAACAAACATCAGGGTATTCGCGCTGCCCTGTGTTGGCTCCCACAGCTCGGCGAACTCGCTCGCCAGCATAACGACGCAAATTTCCTTGTGCTCCCTGCCCGCTTCATCACTGAGGAGGAGGCCAAGAAGATTGTAGACGCTTATATATGCGCCTCATTCGAGGGTGGACGCCACAGCCGTCGTGTAGCCAAGATTCCTGTAGAAGGGGAACTAATCTGATGGAATTTGAAATTTCTCTTAAATCCCTCCGTTTCCATTCCTACCATGGAGTTCTTCCGCAGGAAAACCGCGTAGGAAACGAATTTATTGTTGATATCACACTCCGCATCCCCTACCGGGAAGAGATTGCCGACGATAATCTTGCAGCCACAATCTCCTATGCCGATGTTTATTCAGTGGTATCCGAAGAGATGGCAAAACCGCGTGCATTGTTGGAGACAGTTGCCGACAGCATATGCAAGCGTCTGAGAGCTGATTTTCCAATGATTCTCGGTGGATTTGTAAGTATCTGCAAATCAGCCCCACCAATAGCGAATATCAGTGGAAGCGCCGGGGTAAAGTTAATTTTTTGATATTTTTTGGAACAAAAAATTGTATATATCAAAATAAAGTCGTAACTTTGCACTCGCAATTCGGAAACGAATAGTTTCAAAGGTTCGTTAGCTCAACTGAATAGAGCATCTGACTACGGATCAGAAGGTTGCAGGTTTGAATCCTGCACGAATCACATCGTCATTCATTTTCAATGGCTCGTTAGCTCAACTGAATAGAGCATCTGACTACGGATCAGAAGGTTGCAGGTTTGAATCCTGCACGAGTCACAACCTCATTCATTTTTAATGGTTCGTTAGCTCAACTGAATAGAGCATCTGACTACGGATCAGAAGGTTGCAGGTTTGAATCCTGCACGAATCACAGAAGGATAACCTCTCGGTTATCCTTTTTCTATTTTAGTACCTTCCATATCCTTTGATTATAATAAATAAATATATTGACTTAAAAATATTTTCCAATATTTTAAAGGTTGCGGCTGTGCTGTAGCCTCATTGTTTCGGCTAACAAAAAGATATACTGTTTGAGAACCTTCACAACTCTTCATCATCAGTTTGGTTTTTCCAATCCTTCTTCTCCCTGTCACTATCGTCATCTGGGAATGATTGTAAAAAGCACGATCTCTTATTTCCGCCAATTGTTGCAGCTCTCTTTCCCTGTTGTAGAATTTCATAATACACCTCAAATTTCGCCACGGTTATTTTCGCGGTAGTTATTTTTTATGAAGATTGAATAAATTATTTCTCTTCATAATAAAAATTAATAGTTAACTAAGGGATAAGTAAGTGTTGAAAATTAGTTTATATTAATCTTTGGTAGGCTATTACAATCTTTCAATTCATTCATACGTCATTATGGAAACCCGTAATGTCATCCTATACTATTAACCCGGCATATCCTTACTCAAGCAAAATGAAGAAGGGCATATCAAAATTTTGACACGCCCTCCTTAATAATATGATTAAATGATCTCTTAAATATTTCCTTCAAGGAGCTTCTTGGCGAAATCGTAGTCGGGTTCTTTTGTAATTTCCTCGCAGAGACTTGTGCCGAGAATGTTGCCATCCTCATTGATGACTACAAGTCCGCGTGCATATAGTCCGCGAAGCGGTCCTTCAAGGATCTCGACACCATATTTCTTGCCGAAGTCGCTGCGGAAACCGCTGGCTGTATACACATTCTCTATTCCATTGGCTGCACAAAAACGACCCATGGCAAACGGAAGATCCATAGAAATACATACCACTGCTGTATTTTCAAACTCAGAAGCTTCCTTATTGAAGCGGCGCACTGAGGCAGCGCAAACGTCGGTGTCAACGCTGGGGAAGATGTTGAGCACTACCCTCTTCCCTTTGAAATCCTTAAGGGAGAGATCGGAGAGGTCTTTGTTCGCGAGTACAAAATCGGGAGCAGGAGTGCCTGCTTCGGGGAAGCCGCCAGCAATTTTGACTGGGGTTCCCTGCAATTTGACTGTCTTATCCATAATAATATTTAAGAAGTTTTAATGTCTTATTCTAAGATTGTGATTAAATCATTATCTCTTGAAATTTAACAATCAAATCTTTCCCTTGGTTCGCTACATGCGCTGTTCCTGTGTCTCTAACTTCCTCAACCTATTTACTCCTTCAGGCGTTATAGATATGAAGACTATGTAAAACACGTAAATTAGGCACCGTCTCAAAAACGGTTCCACTCAAAACTATTCATTTTATTATGGAAACCGCCTGGAATTTTGCTCCTGATGCAACGACTCTCAGCACCGCTGAGTCATTATATAGATTTGCAAGGAAAGTGGAGAAACTCTCCCATCCTGCCATCTCTCCCCGTCTCGGAGAATTCAAAAAGATTACTCCGGAAAATATGCCGGAAGTCTGGAATTTTCTACAACACGAAAAAGGTCGTACGACCGACTTTTCTTATGGAGGGATTTTGATGTGGGTGGATTATTTCAATTATGAATTTACCATCTACGACGATACTCTTTTTATAAAGGGTGTAGTGGAAAATGATCTCTCCAAGCCGGCTTTCTCCCTCCCGGTCGGCAAACTCCCTTTGAAAGAGTCAGTGGAACTGCTTCGTGAATATTGCGCTGCAAACGATCTCACTCTTGAGTTTTCTGCCGTCCCGGAATATGCGCTCGAAGATATGAAAAGTCTAAATCCGGTCATGGTGGAGCTCCTCTCCGACTGGGGTGATTACCTCTATGACGCAGTTCCTCTTTCTACGGTAGCCGGAAAGAAAATGAGTAAAAAGCGCAACCATGTTCATCAGTTTGAGAAGAATGTTGAAGAATGGCATACTGAATCCATCACACCAGAAAACGCCATGCTCGCTTATGATTTCATGGACATCTTCGATCTTGAAGGCGATTCGACAGAAATGGCTGCGGCAGAACGGGAATTGTCGAGAAAAATGATTAAGGAGATGAAGAACGGCAACCAAAATATGGAGGGAATGCTCCTTTTTGCAGACGGAAAAGTTTGCGCCTACACTATAGGAGATGTGAAGGGAGACACACTCTTCGTTCACGTCGAGAAAGCCACCCGAGGGGTCAACAGTAGCTATGAAATGATCAACTATCAGTTTGCGAAAGCTATGTGTGAGAAATATCCTGAAATCAAATTCATCAATCGAGAAGACGATGCCGGCGATATGGGACTTCGCATAGCAAAGGAATCCTATCACCCCGTTGAAATTCTGAAAAAATATAATATTATTTTCTAATCCTAAGATAAGTCATTCTAATCCTAAGATAAGTTGTTCTAATCCTATGAAGTGTTCGGTTCCCTGATGCTTCTTTTGGCCCCTAATTTGGAGCCTTATTTATTAAGACCGTTTCCCACCATTTATGGGAAGCGGTCTTAATAATGGTTAATTATTCATCTTTCAATCGCTTCTTTCCGAGATATTCATTAACTTTGCAGAATGATTCACCTGCCGGCTGATAAGCCGGTGTTCTAACGAAGCAGTTGTTATGAGCGACGTCCTGGTTATCATACCCACATATAATGAAATCGAGAATATACGCAATATTCTCGAAGCCGTCATGAAATATCCGGACGGCTTCGATGTGCTCGTCATTGATGATAATTCCCCAGATGGGACAGCCGAAGAGGTTGAGAAGATGATGCAAAAATATCCGGGCCGCATTTTCCTTGAAAGACGACAGGGAAAACTCGGTCTCGGCACCGCCTACATCCACGGCTTCAAATGGGCTCTTGCCCGCGATTACGGCTATGTCATAGAGATGGATGCGGATTTCTCCCATAATCCTGATGATCTTACACGCTTATACCATAATTGCAAGGATAAGGGAGCGGATGTCACGATCGGCTCTCGCTACATCTCCGGAGTCAATGTGGTGAACTGGCCTATGGGGCGGGTTCTGATGTCTTATTTCGCCTCAGCCTACGTGCGTCTGGTCACCAGAATGAAGCTCCGCGACGCTACCGCAGGATTCGTCTGCTACCGTCGGCGTGTGCTTGAAGCGATAGACCTTGACAAAATTGAATTCAAAGGTTATGCTTTCCAGATTGAGATGAAGTTTAAATCCTGGCTGAGGAAATTCAGAATCGAGGAACTCCCGATAATTTTCATCAACCGCCAATTGGGGACATCAAAGATGAACAGTTCCATTTTTGGAGAAGCGATGTTCGGAGTCATAAAGCTGAAATTCGACTCAATTTTTCGAAAACAAAAATAAGAGCGGCATTTAGCCGCTCTTTTATTTAAATCCCATCCCTTTCCCCTTAATCCTTAACCCTTATCCCCCTCAATCCCTGTAATAAAGCTGGAGATAACATCTGGCTATGAAATCATGATTATCAGCCACGAGTTTATGGTCGTCCGAGCCGGGGAACACAGCATCAGGAAGCCACCCTTCCTTGCAAATATAGCGTAGCAAATCGCCGGGGCAACATCCTCTCTCCGTCAGGAGCTCGATGGCGTGGGCGGAGGCATAATCCTTATCATAATATGGATTCATGGGAGCTGCAATACATTTGGCGATATTTCTCGCTACAAGCATACCCTTCTCCCGGTCTACCATCACGACAAAATCCTTCGCCTCCTTCATCATCGGAAGATGTTCCTCCCCTTCGGCCCAACCTAACCCATCGATGAAAAAGCGGTTCAGACTGTCGTAGGAATCAAAAAACTTCAGGACCTCTCCACCCGTGGCTTTAGTAAATGCTTTGAAATATTTATGTTCCTCGATTTCTTCTTTCCTTTTCTTCTCGGGAGGCATTTTTCCTTCGATAATCAGATAAAGCCATTCACCGGTGTAGAGCGCCAACGGACCCGTCGGCTCCTCCCCCATGGCTTTGTTGAGGGCATTCTGAAACTCTCTGAGTCCATCCTCTTTTGAAAGGTCGAATTTCCAGGCCATCTCTGAAAGTGTGAGAGCAAAGGCCGGGGTCATCAGATAACAATGCAGAAACAGCCAGTTTCCAAGACGCATTACGGCCTCGCGATCTTCTTCGGCATGTATTTCAAGTTCATGCGTGAGGCGATAGTCTTCCGGCATGGGTGAATCGTCGTAGACCCTCTCCAGTTCGCTCCACCATTCATCAGCTCCTTTAAGAATCTCTTCGTCAAGAGGATTACAGACACGCAGCTCTTCGTAGGTCATGCTCAATGCATACCAAACCATGAAGCGCACATCCTCACGGTTGAGCTCAGTATGCTGATAGGCATTCTCATCCACATCATAGAAAGGCAATATCTTTCCATAGAGCCGCTTGTGTTCCGTGATGAACGACCGCCAAATTCCTGCATCGCAGATTACATCCTGATAATAACCTACAAGAGCCATAGCCGCACGCTCAACAACCTTCTCGGGATAGGAAGTGAACAGCTTCTTCTCAGACGCTATCTCCACAAGCCTGTTGGCAAGGTCAAGATAATAGCGGTCTGTCGACGTTTCCTCCGGAGCTGCCGGCTGTCGGAGAATAAATTGCTGCATTGTTATCATAGGGTCAAGATTTTAGGTTGGATATTTCAGGCCTTGAGTTTGTCGATTAGTTCCGACGTGGTTAGCTTAACCTGTTCGCCGGTTCGCATATCCTTTACGTTGACTTTTCCCTCAGCCATCTCGCTCTCGCCCAAAAGGGCTACAAACGGAATGCCGAGCGCGTCTGCATATCCCATCTGTTTCTTCATCTTTGCGTTGTCGGGATAGAGTTCCGATGAAATCCCGGCTTGTCGAAGTTCTTTGGCTATCACGGCCGCCGCAGCTGCCTCTTTCTCTCCGAAGTTTACAAAAAGAATTTTTGCGCTGCCACTCACATTCTCAGGATAAAGGTCAAGCTGGTTGAGGACATCATAGATTCGGTCTGCACCGAATGAGATGCCTACCCCGGAGAGACCCGGCATCCCGAAGACACCCGTGAGGTTATCATAGCGTCCGCCTCCGGTAATACTTCCGATTTGCACATCAAGCGCCTTCACTTCTATGATAGTGCCTGTATAGTAGTTGAGACCGCGTGCCAGGGAGACATCTATCTCCACTTCGCAATTGTGGCCGAGGCTGTCGATTCCTTCCACTACTTCGCGCAATTCCTCAACTCCTTTCATGCCCACTTCCGAATCTGCGAGGAGCACGGAAAGAGTGTTAAGTTTGTCAGCGTTTGAGCCGCTAAGCTCCAGAAGGGGACGAAGGCGCACAATGGCTTCTTCGGAAATTCCCTTTGTGCGAAGCTCCTCGTTGACGTTCTCTATCCCTATCTTGTCGATCTTGTCTATAGCAACGGTTATATCAGTTATCTTCTCAGCCTCCCCGATTATCTCTGCAATGCCGGAGAGAATCTTGCGGTTGTTCACTTTTATCGCCACCCTTACCTTCAGCTCCGTGAAAACCATGTCGATCAACGAAAGAAGCTCTATCTCGTTCCAAAGTGAGTCGCTGCCGACAACATCGGCGTCACACTGGTAAAACTCCCTGTAGCGCCCTTTCTGCGGTCGGTCTGCTCTCCAGACAGGCTGAATCTGATAGCGTTTGAAAGGCATCTGAAGCTGCCCTCTATACTGAACGACAAAACGAGCGAAAGGCACTGTGAGATCATAGCGCAGACCTTTCTCACACATCTGGTTGGTGAGTTTCACAAGGTTTTTCTCTTCGATATCTACATTCTGAACGCTTTTCATGAAGTCGCCGGAATTGAGGATCTTAAAGAGGAGCTTATCCCCCTCCTCACCATATTTTCCCATCAATGTGCTGAGATTCTCCATTGCCGGAGTCTCTATCTGTTGGAAACCGTAAAGACGGAAAACCCTCTTTATCGTGTCAAAAATATAGTTACGCCGGGCCATCTCTGCCGGTGAAAAGTCTCTTGTCCCTTTGGGTATGGATGGTTTCTGTGCCATTTTATATACTGTTTTTATCGCGAAGTTACAAAAATTTCTCCAAACCAATCCCCTTTCGCTTCAATATTCCACCACACTTTCCCGTCTGAAAGGTCAGAATGCCATCGAAAGACGGATATTGAATTGCCGCCGGGTAAGATAGTTGGGGACAGCATACTGTATGTTGTTGACATCTGTCACCCAATAATAGCTGTTGACGTTGCTTATATCGAAAAGGTTGAACAAATCCAACCCGACTGTAAGATCTTTTATATGACGCTGCCAGTTGCGCTCCACTACCCCCTCCTTAGGTCCCCCGATAATCTGATATGAAAATCCTATGTCTACCCTCTTATAGGAAGGAGTCCGGAAAAATCCTTGATCTCTGCCCACTCCCGGAGCCGTCAGGGTCAGTCCGTCTGCAAGGATTCCTTTTAGACTGAATTTTAGTTTGGGAAACTTCGGGAAATAGTCCGTAAAATATAGTGCTACGGAATAACGTTGATCGCTTGGCAGAGGCACTTTCACGCCGTTCAAATTCTGTCGGGTGTGCATCAGGGAAAATGAGAGCCAAGAGTCTGACCCGGGCACAAATTGTCCGAAAAGTTTGAAATCAAGCCCCATCGCATACCCTTTTGAATCGTTCATACCTGAATAGTCCACCTTCAGGTTGTCGTATTCATATGAGATGTAATTGCTCAGATTTTTGTAGTAGACTTCTCCTGTAATCTTGAATGGCCGGTTGAATGCCCGGAAAGTATAATCTGTCCCAAGGATGAGCTGTATGCTTCGGGGTGATTTGATTTTATTGTTAAGCTCAATGTTTGCGTTTCCAAGATCGTCAACTACAGTCTTGCGATATTCCTTGAAAAAGGGGGATTGATAGTAGAGACCTGTGGCTACTCTGTAGGTCCAATTCACATTGCCAGCCGGCGAAAACGACATATTGACGCGTGGAGAAAGCAAGAACTCCTTATTGAAATCCCAATAGGATGCACGGAGGCCTGCATTCAGTGTCATCCTGACCTTTTCGCTGTCGAAATAAAGGGCGTCTTCCGCAAAAAAGGCTATACGGTTGGTGGATATATCCTGACGCGAGCTTAAATTCCGGTAGAGATGCACCCCTTCGGGCAAAGTAGGTAGAGAATACCCTGCGCTGTCGCGCCATTCCCACTCCTTCGTCCTGTCGCGGAATTTTTCGTGAGAGTATATCGCTCCATAACTGATATGGTTCTTCCCCGCAACCGTCGTCCCTCTTAAAGAAGCCGTAATGACGGAAGCCTTGAGCCTGTTGCGCGAATGCTCCATATATTTTCCGACTCCAAGTTCACCACCAACTCCTTCGGCGCCTCCGGTTCCGGCCTGATCAAGCCAATATTCACCTGAAATGTCATAAGCAACATATTCGTTTGTCATGAACGCACCGATGGATGCCGATAGATTCGTGGATCGGCTTTTCTTATAATTGAAAGAAAGGACTCCGAAATATGTCTCGAACTTATCTTTCTCCTCTCCGTCGAAGTAAACTTTGAAATGTTTTACATCCGATAAAGTACCGAATGATGTTTCCCGGTCAGTGGGTTTGAAATTAAAATGATTCAAGGAAATATTTCCCAATAGATTAATGGAGAATTTTTCATTCGCACGGAAGGTCATGTTGGTCTGATAGTCGAAAAAGAGAGGATCGTATTCCCCCTTTGTCTCCTGGGAAGCGAGAAGGGAATTGTTTTTCTTGAGCCTTAGGCCATGAAGCTGGGTGAACTTGCCATGATTTGTTCCTAATGTCAAAGCTCCTCCCATAAGGCTTATATCTACCCTTGTTTCGAAAGCTTCGGGGTCGCGATAAGTTATGTCAAGAGCAGACGACATTTTATCGGCATAACGAGCAGGAAAACCACCGCTGGAAAATTTTAGATTTCCGACCATATTCGGGTTGATGATACTCAATCCCTCTTGCTGTCCGCTACGAAGAAGCTGCGGTCGATAAACTTCAACACCGTTAATATAGACTGAATTTTCGTCAAAAGCCCCTCCTCTGACGGAATACTGCGAACTGAGTTCGTTGGAACTATGAACTCCGGGCATTGTCGTGATCATAGCCTCGACGCTTCCTCCCGAGACATCAGGAGAAAGACGGAATGATTCAGTATCGAAAGTCTGCATACCATTGATGTTTTGGCGAAATCCCGTCACTTCCACACCTTTCAACACTTCCTCATTAGGATACATCTTTACATTAAAGGTCAAAGCGCCTTTGGGATTTATCAGTTTGTGGCTGACTGTCTTGAATCCAACACATGAAAATACAATCTCAAGTGTATCTTTTTCGGCAACAGTGAGTGAATACTGCCCATTCAGGTCAGTATTAGTGCCGATTGCAGTTCCAGCAATCGATACAGTTCCAAATTCTACCGGTTTATTCTCGTTATCACGCACTCTGCCTGAAATCTTAACATTCTCGGCAAAGATTCCGGCCACTGCTATAATGGAGAGGAAAAGTGTCAGAATTAGCTTATTCATCTCCTAATAAACGCTATTAAGAGGGGAAATATTATTCCTTGAGGATATTTGCTTCTTACTCTCATTTTCACTATATTTGCAACATATAAATATTCTACGAATATGAAACATGTCCAGAAATATGGTATTGGCGAGCAGAACTTCAAAAATCTTATTGAAGACGGATGTGTGTATGTCGACAAGACCCGATATATTGAAAAACTGTTGACCTCCGGATCGAAATATTATTTTCTTGCCAGACCGCGGAGGTTTGGGAAATCGTTGTTCCTGTCGTCAGTGGAATATTTTTTTGAAGGGAGAAGGGATCTTTTCAAAGGATTGTATATTGACTCGAAGGATGAATTATGGAATACGCATCCGGTGCTAAGGTTGGATCTAAACAGGGAAAGATATGCGGAGCCGGGGAAATTGGAAATTGTCATTAATTTCATTTTCCGGGAATGGGAGGAGAAATATGGTATAGATTGTGTGGAGAGTAATCCCCCACAGAGATTTTCATATATACTTAGAAAGGTTTATGAGAAGACGGGGAAGAGGGTTGTCATCTTGGTGGATGAATACGACAAACCGTTGGTCGGCAATCTCAATAACCGTGATATTTTTGAGCATTACAGGTCTGCCCTCGCTTCCTTATATTCAAATTTCAAAAGTAGCTCGGAATATATTCACCTTGTCTGCCTGACAGGTGTCAGCCGTTTCAGCCGACTGTCCGTATTCTCAGAATTAAACAATCTCAACGACATTACTTTTGACCCACAGTTTGCAGATGTGTGTGGAATAACGATTGAGGAATCATTAAAATATCTCTCACCCGGCATTTCTGAATTTGCTGAAAACCTTAATGGTTCTTTTGAGGAGGCGTGTTTGAAATTGAGGGAAAGCTACGACGGTTATCGATTCACCAAAAACGGGAGTGACTGCTACAATCCTTGGGCACTTATGTGTGCGTTAGATAAATCTGAAATAGCGAACTATTGGAATGAGACCGGTATGCCGACGATTGTAGGGGAATCCCTGAAGAGAATTGACGCTGACTTGGAAGAGACCTTCGATTGCTATTGTTCGGAAGATGAACTCAAAGGATTGGATCTTCTTAATCCGAACCCTACTGCCCTGCTCTATCAGACAGGCTACCTGACAATTAAGGATTATATCACGGAGAGTAAGATTTACCATCTGGGCATTCCGAACAAGGAGGTGAAGACAGGATTATTCAACACACTCCTTCCCTATTATGTAAAGGTCAAATCTGGAGTGGTCAATAACGTAGTCGCCACTCTGAAAGCTTCGTTTGTGATAGGGAATCCGGAGAAAGCCATGAAATGTCTGCAATCGTATTTTTCAGGGATTGACTACGCGATGAAGATGGACGATGAAAATAATTTCCACAATGCTTTCTTCCTTCTGATAGATTTGATAGGGCTAAATGCCAAGACTGAGTCGCATACTTCTTCAGGAAGAATAGATATCGAGGTGCTCACGTCAAAATTTATCTATATCATCGAACTGAAATACGACCATACTGCGGAGGAGGCGTTGAATCAGATCAAGGAAAAGAATTACGCATTGAAATATGGGATGGATTCCCGCAAGATTTTTCTTATTGGCGCATCTTTTTCATCAGAGACACGCACAATCGGAGGTTGGAAGATAGAGGCATTGTAAAGAGTGATGTCACTAATTTTTATCCCTCAATGAGGGAACTTTTTTACAAAATTTATCCCTCAATGAGGGATTTTTTATTATTTTTGCGAGAGATTGATCTATTATTCAATAGTAACTAATGATCTCCAAATCTTTCTTTTAATTATGAAAGTGAAATTGCGTGATAAGATTGAATATATGGTAGCTGTCATAAGTGAATTTGCATCAAAATTCAGATTGACTGATGTGCAAGCTTACCGCTATCTAAATTTCCATAAGGGAATAAGTTTCCTTATGGACAACTATAATATACTCCACACTCTTGATTTTAATAAGCAGTTGAGAGTGTAGCCTTGTTTTGCAGAAAATCGGGAGGAAAATTATGAAATTGTATCATGGATCTAATGTCAAGATTGAGAGAATCGATCTTGACAAATCAAAACCATTCAAAGATTTTGGCAAAGGCTTTTATTTGTCAGATACCAAACATCAAGCAGAAGAAATGGCGACTTTTAAGTCTAACCTCTTTGGCGGGCAATAGTCAGCATATATGAGTTTGATGATAAAAGCCTAAAGGCCTCTGACCTAAAGATAAAATTGTTTTTCTCTTACTCCGATGAATGGATGGATTTTATCATTGCCAATCGAGAAGGGAGGAAAACAGAAAAATATGATTTCGTCTTTGGTCCGATAGCTGATGATAAGGTTGGTCTTCAGTTACGGAGATACAAAGATGAACTCATTGATAAAGAAGAACTATTAGAGAAACTAAAATTTATTAAAGGAATAACATATCAATATTTCTTCGGTACACAGGATGCTATAAAATACTTGAAAATATTATAATCTATGAATAAAGAATTCAATTATTTGAAAGAAGGGTTGACAACGGACTTAATCCAATTTATAATAAATGATTATGGAATGGATTTTCAATCTGCCATAAATACCTTCTATGAATCAGCGACTTTCTCAAAATTTTCAGATCCTTCTACCGGCCTGTATTTTCAAAGCAGCCCCTATGTTTATACTTTCCTACAAAATGAACTGGCAACAGGGAAGATAAATTAAAAAAGAAAACCTCATAAAGGCTAATCTAACCACTAATACGATAAAGCAGGAGCAACAGAACTTTTAGTATTGCTTATTTTGGATTTGGAGGTGCTGAAAAACCTTCATGCTGAACTAACGCTTATTATGAATTACCGGGATACATGTGCTGTCGACAAAACTTGTGCCGGTGCATTTTCCCGCTATCGGGGCGCGCTCGGGACTTACACCCGTTAGATTATGTCCATGTCGGGCGAACATAAACGAAAAGAGAAAGCATTGCTGCTTCCTCTCTAAGGGGGCGATTTCATACTCTCCCGTTTCGCCCAAATATCAACACGGACATCGGCGCGATAAGGTCTAACTTCTCTGTTTCCCTTTATCTTGTTCGCTTAAGTCCTGATAAAAAAAGCGTTTGTAGGAACAAAAATAAAACACTATCGTATAAAAAAGCCTTTGCTTTCGCTGAGACAAAAAAAAGAGGAAGCACAAATGCTTCCTCTCTAAGGGGGCGATTACCTACTCTCCCGCTTTCGCAGTACCATCGGCGTGATAAGGTTTAACTTCTCTGTTCGGAATGGGAAGAGGTGGATCCCTTATGCTGTCATCACCTTAATATTTTTTCGGTCTCCCGGAACCTCATGTCCCGGTTTTTTGACCTTGATGCGCTTGGAAAGTCGCACGACGGAAGCGACGGGGAAGACTTCGAAACTCTCTACTCTCAACGAGCTGCTCAGACTTCGGTATATATTTTTCTACGGAATGTATCGGGCAATTAGTACCGCTCGGCTGAACAGGTCACCCTGCTTACACCTGCGGCCTATCGACGTCGTCGTCTGCGACGGCCCTGTTAACGAGATCTAATCTTGGAGTAGGCTTCGTGCTTAGATGCTTTCAGCACTTATCCTTTCCAGACGCTGCTACCCGGCTGTGCTCCTTGGCGGAACAACCGGTACACAGGAGGTCTGTCCAGCACGGTCCTCTCGTACTAGTGCCGGCTCTCCTCAAATCTCAACGCCCACAACAGATAGAGACCGAACTGTCTCACGACGTTCTGAACCCAGCTCGCGTGCCACTTTAATAGGCGAACAGCCTAACCCTTGGGACCTTCTCCAGCC